>CAZYBE010000037.1:0-30503 GCA_964645765.1 uncultured Eubacteriales bacterium | reverse complement strand
ACTCCTGGGGAAAAGACTGGGGCGAGAAAGGCTATGGCTGGCTGCCGTATGAGTATATCCTGAAGGGACTTGCCGAGGACTTCTGGTCAGTGC
This sequence comes from uncultured Eubacteriales bacterium, assembly GCA_964645765.1. Taxonomy (GTDB): domain Bacteria; phylum Acidobacteriota; class Aminicenantia; order Aminicenantales; family Aminicenantaceae; genus CAZGMN01. The sequence continues at coordinate 30,410 of CAZYBE010000037.1, read as the reverse complement.
TGAAGAAGGAGTGGATTGATACGGGGGAATTTAGAATTTAAAATAGACCTAAAAGAAGAAAAGAGGATTCCATGGAAACATATGAAAATGAAATCGAATTGATGGATTACTTGAATGTCATCTGGAAAAGGAAATGGCTGATAATCATTCCTACTTTCCTTATAGCCTTTGCCGTAGGAGTCATAAGCTTTTTAATTCCTCCCAAGTGGGAAGTTGACGCTATCATGCTCCCCAGCAAATTCTTTGTCCAGACTGAACAGGGAGAATTCACCGAGGTCGTCGTCACTGACCCGAGACAGATCGCCGGCCAGATCAATCAAAAATCTTACAATAACCTGATTGCCGCTGAATTAAACCTTGATATAAGAAAATTCCCCAAGCTAAAGGCAGTAAACCTGCGCGATACGAACCTTGTTAGAATCACTGTGCGAGATAGAAATATCGACAAAGCCAAGAAAATCGTCTCTTCGCTTTTCATCCATCTAAAAACAGATATGGACAAAAGAATCCAAGTCGAGATGAGAGCCATTGATACCGAGATAGTTCTAAGGGAAATATCAATAAAAGAGAACGAAATCGTCATCAAAAACTTGGAGAATCAGATAGCCCTGAAAAAACTTCAGATTATGGATAAAGAGAATGAAATCAAAACGAGAGAAAATGAAATAAAGAAAAGAAATAATGAGATTAAATTAAAAGATCTCGAAGTCCAGTCCAGAGAGATCGAAAAAGAAAGAATCGAAAAGGAAATTGAGACCGACCAGAACAAACTCAAAATTTCAGAAGAAAGAGTCGAAAGTATCATAGAAGAAATGAAATCTGTCAAGCAAAGGGTTGATAACATAGAAGAACAGCTTACAAAGGCCATCGCTGAAAAAAAACAGGGAGGCGATGCTGTTAGCCTTCTCCTTTACTCAAATGAAATACAGCAGAATCTTCGTTACTATAACACTTTGGACGAAAAATTGAGCACCGAAAAAATTACTCAGGAAAATCTTAGGCTCTCCATTCGAGATAAACAACAGCAACTCCGACAAATCGACAACCAGATTAAGCAGATCAGCACCATGACGGACTCCATAAAAACAGAAATTGACAACGTGTTGACTTCAATTGCTGTGATAAAAACCGAGATTCAAAAAATTGGGAATGAGATAGAAACCGTGAAGAACGAAATCGAGAAAATCAAAAATGCTATTAACAAATTGCATACTGAAATTTCGCTGTTAGGAGATAGAAAGGCAAGAATAGATCACGCTCTGCTAGTCAAGGAGCCGACATCGTCGCTAAATCCTGTTCCGCCAAGAAAAATTATCGTTCTGATCGGAGGCATTTTGGGGGTATTCGCATTCACGTTGCTGGCATTTTTCCTTGAATACATCAAAAAACAAAAGCTTGCGAATAAATAAATAAAAAAATCTCAGCTTTACTCCGAAATCATAAAGACAGCGAGTCCGAGTGGTGAAGTCTTGATGAATGCCTGCAGGTTTTCCTGGGAGAGATGATGACTCTAGGTCTCCATCGTCATTATCTGTGCCAAAGAGATGCTAAAAATAGATAACAAAATCGAGATTAGTGGAGATATTCTTGCACGCAATACCCTGTTGAATCTATTCGGTCAGGCTCTGCCGTTGGCTGTGGGCATTGTCACAATCCCATTTATCATCCGAGGCTTGGGAACTGCCCGCTTCGGACTTTTATCTCTAGCTTGGATAATATTAGGATATTTCTCTATCTTTGACCTGGGATTAGGACGAGCCACCACCAAGTATGTTGCTGAAGCTTTAGGCAAGGGTGAACAAGGGCAATTGCGGCGGATTTTCTGGACAGCTGTCACGGTTCAAGTAGTTTTAGGTGTTTTAGGCTCTCTTATTTTGGTCGGCATCGCGCCTGTGCTTGTGGACCACATATTAAATATCCCTACGGAGCTATCAGCAGAGGCCAAAGCTACGTTCTACTTGCTCGCGATTGCTATTCCTGTAGTCTTGGCTTCCTCCTCGTTCCGAGGCGTGTTCGAAGCAGCCCAGCGCTTTGACTTGGTTAACGCCGTGATGATTCCCTCAAGTATCTTGACTTATATTCTCGCTCTAGTTGGGCTCCTGTTGGACTTTTATCTACCCGGCATAGTGGCACTGATTTTAGCAGCCAGAATTGGAGCCTTAGCCACCCTTATTGTGATGAACTTTCGCGTCGCTCCTCAGTTAAAGGTATATTCAGGATCCTTTGGTGTTTTCCCTCGTCTCCTTGCTTTTGGAGGATGGGCCACTGTAACTAGCATAGTTGGTCCCATCCTTGTGTACTTAGATCGTTTCCTGATTGGGTCGCTGCTCTCAATGGCGGCTGTGGCTTTTTACTCAGCGCCATATGAAACTGTTACTCGTCTAAGTCTCATCGCTTCAAGCTTAACAATGACCCTATTCCCAGCTTTCAGCTCCCTGGAAGGAGCTGGAAATAGTGAAAAACTTGGCTCCTTTTTCGCCCGTTCTATAAAATATATTCTCTTGGTATTAGGACCGTGTATTCTTGTAATAGGGTTATTTGCCAAGGATATCCTACAAATGTGGCTGGGGCCTGAGTTTGCCAAAGAAAGCACAAGAGTATTCCAAATCCTTGCTTTAGGCGTGTTAGTCAACTCTCTTGCCCAGATACCCTTTGCGCTTCTTCAAGGTGTGGGACGGCCTGATATTCCTGCCAAGTTTCACCTTCTTGAGCTTCCTATTTACATCGGAATTGCTTGGCTCTTGGTCAGTCAAAGGGGTATTATTGGTGCGGCAACGGCTTGGACTCTGCGTGTGGTATTGGATGCTCTTTTGCTATTCTTGTTTGCATTCAAGGTTTGTAAGCTCTCGCCACGTTTATTGGCGATTAATGGCCTAACGCTCGCCAGCCTTGTCTTTTTGCTCCTAACAGGGATAGCTTATTGCCTGAAAAGCCTAGCCGGGCATCTTCCATTATTTATCCAATCATTCCTTTTTGTTGCCCTCTTCGCTCTGTTTGGCTGGGTAGTCTGGAGAAACGTCTTAGACGATTTAGATCGAGGAACAGCTTTCAGGATGGTGAAGTTATGGAAGAAATCCGAGAGCACGCTATAAAGTTCAACGAAGGGATACGCGTACAAGAAGTACGCTCCTGTTTGCTCTGCAATAGCGAAGGGACGATGCTCTACGCCAACCTTCGGGATAGCATTTTTAATGCGCCTGGCACTTGGGAATTTCTACACTGCTCAGATTGCAGATTAGCGTGGCTTAATCCCCGTCCTATCCTTGCAGACATTAAAAAGCTTTATGACACATACCCCACTCATAATATAGTTCGTCCAGTTCCTAAGTTTGCTGGCCTTCGTAAAGCGATTCGAAACGCTGCCCAGGCTAGCTTACTCGGGTATAACAGCTCGGGCAACAACCGATTGCAAAGAGGCTTAATGAAGATACTTTCATTCGTAGGGCCGGTCAGAGAGAACGTAGAGCTAGGAGTGATGACCCTCAATGGACAAAAAAGAGGGAAGCTCCTTGACGTGGGTTGCGGCAACGGCCAATTGCTGGCCAAGATGCGGGGGCTTGGATGGGACGTTGTTGGTGTGGAGCCTGATGGGCAAGCCGTTAATGTAGGTCGGAAGGAATTTAGACTTGAAATTTATGAAGGAACACTACATGAAGCAGGCTTTCCAGATGATCGGTTTGACGCTATTACAATGAGCCATGTGATCGAGCATGCGTCTGACCCTATTGATTTGTTGAAGGAGTGCCGACGGGTGCTTAAAAGGCAAGGACGACTTGTAGTGGTGACCCCTAACCTTGACAGCTTAGCACATATGGTCTTTCAAGAATCATGCCGTAACCTTGAACTACCAAGGCATTTTTTCTTGTTCTCACACAGATCGTTGAAGGCCTGTTCTGAAAGGGCAGGGCTTTCCATCGTCGGGCTACGCACTACAACACGCACGAGCGCACTAATATGGCGCGCCAGCAAATCAATCCAAAAATATGGCAAGCTACCAGGCGGCTGCTCGGAGAATATGAGCTGGGCTGAGCACTTGCGGGGATTGATGTTCCATCTCAGGGAACAAATAGCTGCACTTCGGCGCAAAACCGTAGGTGAAGAGCTTGTGTTGATTGCGACGAAATGATGGATTCGGTCATACAGATTAGGAAAAACTTTTAAAAAAAATAGCGGAGAAAGCCTAAAAAATGGGCGGGCGTTGTTGTCAGTGCATTAAGCTAGAACAATTATGAAGGAAGTGGTCGCTGCCTATCTTCCCTATAAGAGCTAATCTGCCCTCGATAGCAATCTGGGCAAAAGAATTCTTTGTTCAATTGTCGGATTCAATAGAATGTTAAAAGGCGAAAGCCTTCCAATTGAGTCAGCAAAAAAAGGCTGTGTCTTGGATATGCTTTTTATTCACATGTTTCGTCATAATTTTAGTAGTGACTACCGTTGTTTTGCCAAGAGGGTGGATGGTGGTGATTGCGTTCATACTAGCCTTGACTGGCTTTTTCGTTTTCCTAAAATACCCGAAATGGGGTGTGACGATACTACTTCTGGAATTGATCTGGGGTGGGAATGGGCGCTAGTTGGAATTCTCGGGAGACACCGTCACTCCTCGCTATTTCTTGATCATCGCCATGGTCTCGGGGTATGCCATATGGGTGCCATATGTCCTACGAGAATTATGATCGGATCTTGCAAGATCTCGGCCAATTGGTCAGCAAGGGAAGAAGGATTCCAGATGTAGGAGCTTATTTTCTTTATATGCTCATGGCTATTTCCGCACTTGGGTTCTCCGGCCATCGTATTAATATCGAAAATTTCGTAAAAGACGACAAAATCCGTCAGCGGGCGTTTAAATAGGACATCGAGTTACGTGTGTGCTCTCCCGTCGGATTAGATTCCCTATTCTGACGCGTTTTTCGATGCTGTTACCATCACCGAAGTTCTAGAACACCTCAATTTCTCTCGCCTACCCGTTTTAATAGATATAAAGACGGAATTGAAACCGGTAGCTGCTATTTTTGACCACGCAAAACAGTTTTCGCTTGGGCAATCGCCTGCGTGTGATCTTGGGGCGAGGTAGTGTTTATCTTGATTTGGACGAGTTCCTTACGCGTCCCTCGTATTCAATTCATTCGCGAGAATATACGCGCGCGGAGTTAATCTATTTGTTACAAAAGAGCGGTTTCGCAAAGCAGCGAGTAGAATATGTGATGATGAACTACAGAATTGGCGCTGCCAATAAAGGTCATGTTATTAGATCTCTATATTCCACGGCAATGGCTTGGGTACCAAGCCTGCGGAACCAATTGTATGCCATTGCCAGTACCCCCGAGAAGTAGGGAGGGAATTCTCGTGTTGCGGTATTATATACTCGGAGCATTTTCTCGCGAATAGTCAAGCTATTCAGACTCGCATTTCTAAGGAACTTGCTAATTGGGTTATTTTGGGCCGTGCTTTTGGCATCAGAACTTACTTCGCTTGCGAGTTCGATTTTCCTCAATTTGGGAAGTGTGAGTATTACACGTGCTACGCTTATGTGGCACAAGAGAAGAAAGATTCCCTTCCATCTTATGCGATTCTGACAAAAGGACAGTTCTGGCTAGAGAAAGCGCAGGGGAGTCGCATTGGCCCAAACGCTCACGTGTATAAAGCACGGGGCGAGCTGGCGAGACTTGACAAAGATTCGGAGAACGCAATAAATGCATTTCGGCAAGCCGCAGCGGTGGATTCTAACGACGTACTAATTTGGCTCAGATTGGCGCAATTGTACGAGAATAGCAATCAGATGCACCTTGCTATCTCGGCATGGAAACAAGCGGGATTAATTCATTCAGTTTCCAGGCGTTTTTATCTCACGGGTGCAGAGTGCGAGCAGCGAGGAGATTTTCTGTGTGCTGAGAATTACTTCAGATACACTTTGGAAGCAGATACAAAGTATATAGATGCCTACTACGCCTTGACCGGAATTTACTGGGCGGAGTGGCGCCCGGAAGATTTCACTAGGATGGCGAAGGAGATTTTGGCACTTGATCAATCTAACTCGGCTCGCCGCGTTTTTGAAGAGGGGCGGCCTGCATTGCTCAATGAGCAAATCGAAGGGGCAATTGCTGCTTTTCAGAAATCGCTGTCTATAGATCCTAGTTTCAGTATTGCCAAGTGATCCTTGGTTGAATCGCTGGAACAAGTTGGCCGATCTTCTCAACCTACTGAGGCAATGAGGCGCAAAATTGCCGGGCGTGGGAAATGGGTATGGTCCTATCTGTTGTCATTGTAAATCATAATACCAAGGCATTTCTTGAGAATTGTCTAAGTTCTCTCCTTAACACCATGCCGTTAGTTGATTATGAAGTCTTAGTGGTGAATAACACCCCATCTGACGGCAGTTCGCAGATGGTTGCAGAGCGTTTCTCTCATGTTCGTTTTGTAGACAATCAAAACCCTCAAGGATTTGCTCAAAACACCAATATGGGAATGAAACTAACTAATGGACGTTTTGTTTGGTTGTTAAATCCGGATACACTTGTCCAACCAGGGACATGTGAGACATTGCTGGGTTTCATGGCAAAGCATCCCCGGGCCGGTATGGTAGGCCCGCGCTATCTAAACGCGAATGGCAGTATTGAGCCACTCTCTTGTTGTCGCTTTCCGAGTTTAGCTACAGATTTTCTTCAAGATCTGTTTGTTTCCCAGATTTTTCGGCATTATTCTTTTTTGGCAGGACCTTTGTATCCGCAGGTTTGGAAAGATTTGCCATTCCCGGTTGACTCGCTCGTAGGCGCATCTATTCTAGTACGCCGCCAAGTCATTGATCAAGTTGGTTATTTAGATGAAAGTTTTTTTATGTTTCTTGAGGAGACAGATTGGTGCTGGCGAGTACGACAAGCCGGTTGGGAAATTTGGCACATTCCACAATCTGTCATAGTCCACTTTGGCAGTGGTTCGGCTGACGGCAACATAGGGCGTATCAAGGTGCTCTATGTGCGCAGCCGCCTGCAGTACTATCTAAAACACTTTGGATATACGCAAGCGTTGTTAGCGTGGATTTCAATGACCATTGGACTCACCTTGCGTGTCATTGCATCCTCAGTGATAGGCTGGGTTTCTCGCTCACGTCATCAGCAAGCCTTGCAGAAACGTTCACAATGGATATCGCCTCTCAAGTGGCTCTTGGCGGCTGGCCCAAGTTATATTAATTCAGTTGAGTAAGACGATGAATTTCCTTTTGCCTGTATCCATTGGACAACGTGGAAGCAAATCAATATTTCCTCTTTTAGCCTGTCTTGTCATAGTCGCAGCGATAGGCACTTTGGTGACTCTTTTGCAGGAAAATGCTTGGTGGTTGATAATCCTGGCACTAGCCGCTGCTGTATTTTTCATATCGTGGATCGATTTCTCAAGCGGCTTGATTCTATATATTGGTTTGGTGATGCTAGTTCCTAAAGTTTTTGAACTTCCAATCCCGGGCTTGTTATTTTCCACCTTGTCTCCATCGCGCGTGTTGCTCATCGCACTGGCACTTCCTCGAATAACCAGGCTTATACGCGGAAGACTCGGCGCTCGCAGAACACCGCTCGACAAGTGGGTAGCCCTTGTGATTGGTGCGACCCTGGTCACGTTGCCTTTTTCGCTTGGTTTGTATGTCAGTGTGCCTCGGTTTATTGGGCAGTTGCTCGAATACTGGTTGTTATTCTATCTCGTCCTTGACAATTTGCGTACGCTTCCCAAGATTCAACGCGTTATTGGTGGATTGCTTGCCATAGTCGGAATTGTGACCTTGATCGGGGTAATTGAGATATTCTCCGGGCAAAATTTGTACCGGGACATTATCTTTGTTTCGAAATGTGCCCTTTGGGATTGGTCTGCTGGACAATTTGTTCCCGGCACTAGTTTGAGTAGAGCCCTAGGCCCATTTGAACATCCCATTGCCTTTGGCGTGACATTGGCAATGGTGATTCCGCTAGTTCTGTGGTCCGTTCAAACGGCACGAGGTCGCGTCCGGTGGATATTGCTGTTTCTGTTGGCGGCCATGTCAGTTTGTCTCTTGGCTACGGTGTCCCGTCTGGCATGGATTTCCGCCATAGTCGGCGTGTTTGTGTCCAACAACCTGTCGTTGAAGAAAAAGGGAATTGCTGCGATTATTGTTCTTGCTCTGAGTCTAGTTCCCATTCCGGTCACTTCTGGAAGCGGTCAAATGAGTGTCGCGCAGGTGTTGATCGAAAGTCTAAACGTCGCCTCTTCTGGAGAAGGATTGAATCAATCGGCTGTCGGGAGGCTTGCGTTGGCTGCTAGCGCAATTGAGGTTGTTCAGGCGCGTCCTGTGTTTGGATATGGGCTGTCTATTTCCAAGACATTATGGGATCCAAATTCACCGTTTAGCGAATTGCGGTCACAAATAGGCGCATTAGAAAACCAATACTTGGTTTATTTTGTTGATTTGGGTATTTTCGGCGCTGCTGCTTGGTTGCTTTTAGAATTTGCTGTGATTCGATTCGGTTGGAGAGTTGCCTGGTCAACAAAGTTGCGCCAAGCCAAGTTGCTAGCGTCTGCGCTTTTCGCGAGCATCATTGTCTATTACGTCTCGCTCTTGGGCGTGGGGGGGTATTATCAGCAGATCGATCCGCTGTTCTGGATACTTGTGGCTATCGTTGTATCATTAGGCGGAATGGACAGTCAGTCCAAAATCGCGCCAACCTTGGCGATAAATATCTAATCGGATGTCCAAGATGCGTATTGGCATAGATCTAACTCACGCATATCAACGCAATGGCGGTATTCAACGCTATGCGATTGAGTTAACGCGAGCATTGCTTGAATTGGATGCTGACAATGATTACGTGCTGTTTTTCCGTGGGGAGGCACGAGCGGAGTTGGAAGATCTCCGCGCTGAAATGGTAGTATCGCCTGTTAAGCATCAAGTATTGTGCGAACAAACATGGTTATGGCAAGCGGCGCATCAGGCACGTTTGGATGTATTTCATCTGACTGGATTTGCTGGACCACTTGGTTATGCTGGACTGGCAATCGCGACCGTGTGTGACATGAATCAGTTTCTGTACCCCGAAACCATGACGTTTAGTCAAGCATTGTATTGGCGGTGGTTGCTACCACTGGCGTTGAGACGGCGTACCACTATCATTACAATATCGGAACATTCGCGGGCAGACATCAGCCGCCTGTTAATCATGCCGAAAGAAAAGATCACCACGGTACCATTGGCGCCCAGCCCACGGTTTCTTGAGCCAAGAACGCGGTCACAACTAGATTCCGTCGCACGAAAATATGCGTTGCCATCCCGGTTCTTTTTGGTTGTGGGCACATTGGAACCTCGCAAGAATCACTTGCGTCTACTTGAGGCATATGCTTTGTTGCGCGGGAAAGGCACAGTCTTGGTTCCCCTCGTTTTTGTGGGCAGACAGGGGTGGCTTTACGATTCGGTTCTCAGGCGGATCGCCGAATTAGAATTGGGTGGGGCTGTGTGTTTTACAGGCTCTCTGCCAGATGACGACCTGGCTTGCATCTATCATTTGGCGGATGTTTTGCTTTACCCTTCTCTCTACGAAGGATTTGGTTTGCCGATCCTCGAAGCGATGGTGAGCGGATGTGCTGTACTGACATCGGATGTTTCAAGTATGCCTGAGGTGGGAGGAAGGGCGGCGCACTACATTGATCCGCTTGATGTTCAAGACATTGCCAAGGGAATCCAGGCAGTGCTGGATCCCCGGTATCGGGCAGAGCTAATTGCTCGAGGGTATGAGCAGGCACGTGTTTTTTCCTGGCAACGGACGGCTGTAGAGACTCTGGAGGTCTATAAGACATGTTGCCAGAAATGACGGCGATAACTTGTGCCGTTGGTGTTCCACGCGTCAATATTTTGGGGGTGCAGTTTCACAATATTACATGTGCGGAGGCTGTCGAGCGAATGGAACAGATGACCGCAGAAAGAAGTCCAGGTACTGTCAAGCATTTTGTGTGAATTCGGGCAAAGATGCTTTTTGGAAGATCGGAAGATTATGGGCTGCTTTTTCTATAGGATTCTTTTTCCAATACAACTCCATCTTTAGGCTGATGAATGTCAGGAGACGATAACAGGCATTCTCGCCGGCGACGATCTCCCAGGTTTTGGTGCTGCGTTTGAACTCCTTATTGAACCGCTCAATGACGTTCGTCATCCGCAACGCCTGCCATTCCTCCGCGGGAAACTTGAAGAACGTCAAACACGCGTCCAACGAGTTCTCCAAACATTTCACCGCCGAAGGAACCTCCTTCTCCCAATGCTCCTTGAACTGCGCAAAAAACTCTTTGGCCTTTTCCTTAGAGGAAGCATAGAAGATAGACCGCATGCCGTCCGCCACGCCTTGTTTTAGCTTCTGCGGCACTTCGGCCAGAACGTTACGTGCTACATGGGCCTGGCAGCGCTGGACGTCGGCATTCGCAAATTCCTCTTTGAACACCATTTCCGTCCCTGCCAATCCGTCCATTACGCCTAGCCTTAGGTTCTCGGCGCGAAGCCCCCGACTCTTGAGGTCCTTGAAGAACTTCCGCCAGCAGGTGGCCGATTCCTTGTCGCCGAGCTGCAGACCCAGCGTCAAGCGCGTGCCGTTCTCTCTCACCCCGATTGCCACCAAGACCGGCACTGTCTTTACACTCCTCCCAACCCGCATCGAAAAATTCACCGCGTCCAGCATCAGATACTTGATCTTCTCCTCCGCCAAGCTGCGCGTCCACCACCTCTCCACGGCATCCTCCATCTCCTGGTTTGCCCGACTTACTTCCCCCGCTGAGATCTTCCGTCCCAACAACTGTTTCGATAACATCGACAGCGTCCGGGTGCTCGCGCCCGTCAGGTACATTAGGCAGATGTCTTTCCGCAGTTCGCCATTGTATCGCTTGCTCCGGGGAAGGACCTCGCTTCGAAACTCGCCCTCCCGGTCCCGGGGGACTTCCACCGTCGCCTCGCCGAATCTTTTCATGGCAAAGTGCCGTTCATAGGATCCATTGGGATGGTTTGTTTCGCCGGGCTTGCGCTCATAGGGTTCCCGACCCAAAACATGGCTCAGTTCGGTCCGCATCAGCTCCGACAGATACTCTCCGATGCCTTGGTTCATTTCCGCCCGCATCATCTAAAAGATCCGTTGCTGCTGCGCTTGCATCTTCTTGAAGACCTTCTTTAACTCTGTTACGCTAAGAGAGATTTTCTTGGGTTCTTTCTCCTTTCATAAGAGTTTCGGTTTCAATCCTTATGAAGGAAAAGAGCCTTTTTTCTACCTCTCTCCTATTTCACACATAAAAGTTTACACTACCCGGTATTTCATTTGAATGCTCTCAAAAGGGGCGCCTTACCAATGTGTACGCAATTATGCCAGGATTTATGGACTTAGATGGGTTGTTTTTCGGCGGGTCTACGATGAAATTCGAAGATATTAAAACGAATTGTCGCTCGTTCAAAGGAGACATTCCATGTAAACCACACAAACAGTATGCTGTTCATTGCCTTAATATTAAGAGGGAGAGCTGTGGCTATTATAATCCAACAAAAAAGAAGGTACTTATAATAAAACTAAGTGCCATTGGTGATGTTATTCGAACAACTCCACTAATAAGAAAAATTAAAAGATCATTTCCTGATATGCAGGTTTGGTGGATTACAATGACTCCTGAAGTTCTCCCGGATGTTGTGGACGTTATTTTAGATTTTAGTATAAAAAGTATTTTAATTCTTCTGGCAACACATTTTGAAATTATTTATAATCTTGATAAAGATAAAGAAGCTTGTGCCTTAACTAATCTCATGTCAGCAGATATAAAAAAAGGGTTCGAACTGAAAGGAGGTAAGTGTTCGCCAATTGATAAAGATGCTGAACACAAATTTATGACTGGCGTGTTTGATGACTTAAGCAAAACAAATAAAAAAACCTATCAAGAGGAAATCTTCGAAATTTGCGGTTTCAATTTTTCCGGGGAGAAATACATTCTCAACAATTATTCTTCTGAGAGATACCAATGGAATCTTAAAAGATCAAAAGGGATTATTGGATTAAACACTGGTTGCGGCGATAGATGGACTTCACGGCTTTGGCCTGCAAAAAAGTGGTCTGAGTTAGCAAAACAATTAAAAAAAGAAGGGTTTGAACCTCTTCTTCTTGGCGGTCCACTGGAACACAAGAAGAATTTAAAAATTGCTAGGTATAGTGGTGCAATGTATCTTGGATATTTTCCCTTGAAACAATTTATCAACTTAGTATATCAATGTGATTTAATTATCACTGCTGTTACTATGGCAGCTCATATCGCTATTGGGCTACAAAAAAAAATTATTCTTTTAAATAATGTTTTTAATCGGGATGAATTTGAACTTTATGGAATAGGGAAAATTATTGAACCGGCCCGCAAATGCAAATGTTTCTATTCTCCAATTTGTACCAATAAAGAATACAATTGCATGGAGTACATTACAGTTAAAAGAGTGTTAAAAACATGCCTAAAGTTATTAAGAGATAGAAAGCTAACCTTGGTAAGATGATTAAAAATAATAATTTTGGAAATACTTCATTACCTGAGGGAGGAATAATAAAGATTTTTGGAGTTAAGATTCATAATATAACATTAAATGAAATCTTGAAAAAAATTGATAAATATATCAAGACCAAACAATTCCACATAATTTTTACGCCAAATGTTGATGACATTATTAAAGCATCGAAAGATAATAAATTTCTGAATGTATTAAATAGTGCTGACTTAAATATCCCGGATGGGATGGGAGTTGTAATTGGTTCATATCTATTAGGCTCTCCATTTCGTGAGATGGTGGGCGGGAGAAGGTTGGTGCCTATCATTTGTGGAATGGGTGCCAGCAAAAAGTGGAGAATTTATCTATTTGGTTCGAAAAATAATGTAGCGAATCTTGCAAAGGATGCATTAGAAAAAAAATTTCCCGGAGTGTATGTTGTCGGGGCTTACTCTCCTTCGGTGAATATTATGACAGATGCGGATGAGTGTAGCAGAATTCTTCAAGATATTAATCATAAAAGCATTGATATTCTATTTGTTGGTTTGGGTTCTCCAAAAGGGAAGAAGTGGATATTTCAAAATAAAGAGAAGCTTCAGGTTTCAATTGCTATTGAAGTTGGAGGGACATTTGATATTTTGGCTGGGGTGAGAAAGGAGCCGCCATTATGGATGACAAATATTGGATTAGAATGGCTCTACCGTCTCTTTGAACAGCCTAGCTACGTTTGGAAGAGATACTTAATCCAAGACCCCAAGTTTTTCTGGTGGATATTAAGAAAAAAAATTATAAGAAAAGGGTTCAAATAACCGATGTTATGGCGCCCAACTTATCATAAAAGAATAGCACAGTTAGCTGACCTTTTGACAACTGCCGCGACTTTCGTCTTGGCTTACTTTGTTTGGGATAAGTTTAGAGCCCTGACAAACATCGCCCTGCCCATTCAGATTATGTGGAATCTGTTATGGATAATATTAGGCCTTTCGATAATCTGGGTAATTATTTTTACCAAACAGAACGCTTATTCTTACCAGAGATTCACTTCTTTAAAAACGGAATTTAAAATAGTTACTAAGACAACACTTCTCGGCATTCTTGCTTTCTTTGCCCTCCATTTTCTTTTTCGCTTCGGATATATTCCCAGAACATATATTGTTATTTTTGCTGGAGTAAATTTTCTGTTCTTATGCTTTGAGAAGCTATTGCTCTTTCATATTGCTAAAATCATTCGGAAAAGGGGAGTAAATAGAAAGAAAATATTGGTTGTCGGAACCGGAAAAAGAGCCAAGAAGTTTATTGAAACGGTCGAAAAAAACCTTGGCTGGGGATTGGATATCATAGGGATGGTCTCCGGAGATAAAAACAAAACCGGGATGAACTTCTATGGGCATAGTGTTTTAGGAAGTAATGAAGAAATCGAAAATATCCTTCATCAAAATCAAGTTGATGAAGTCATCATCTGCGTTTCTACAAAGCGGTTTGATCAAATTAGAGAGCTGCTTGATTGTTGCGAACGTGAGGGACTCCAGGTTCGGCTCAACTCTGATTTTTTTGGGAAAATTGCTAAGAAGGTTAGCGTTGATTATATCTACGGATTGCCCATTATCAGTTTTATCACCACCCCTGACAATGAATTTTCACTATTTGTAAAGCGGGTGATAGATATTCTTGTTTCAGGAATCCTGCTTTTATTGCTTTCTCCGATTCTCCTTATCATCGCAATATTAATAAAAATGACATCAAAAGGCCCCGTGCTTTATCAATGGAATGTGGTTGGCTTGAATAAAAAACCTTTCAAAAGCTGGAAATTCAGGACAATGATTCCTAATGCTGACGACATAAAAGATAAGTTGATGGAAAAGAATGAGATGCAAGGGCCTGTTTTCAAGATTAAAAATGACCCAAGGATAACACCCATAGGAAGAATTTTAAGGAAATTCAGTCTGGATGAGCTTCCTCAATTATGGAGTGTAATGAAAGGAGATATGAGTTTAGTGGGACCAAGACCGGCAGGGCCTCACGAATTGGCAAGATATGAAAGCTGGCAAAGAAGAAAATTAAGCATTAAGCCGGGAATTACATGTCTTTGGCAGGTCAGCGGAAGGAATAGAATCAGAGATTTCAATGAGTGGGTCAAATTAGACCTTCAATATATCGAGAGCTGGTCGTTATGGCTTGATATAAAAATACTTTTAAAAACAATCCCCGCAATATTTGCTGGAACCGGAGTGTAGCATACCGAGAAGATAAAGTGCAAGAATGAAAATACTTATCACTGGAGTGGCAGGTTTTATAGGGAGCAACCTTGCTCTTCGGCTGATAAATGAAAATGGAAACCCTGGCAACAGAAACCGGTTTGATGTTTCAGGAATTGATAACCTAAGTTATGGATTAAAAGAAAATGTGCCTGAAGGAGTCGAGTTCCACTGTCTCGACATCAGAGATAAAAAAATACACAGCCTTTTTGACAGAGTGGATTTTGTTTTTCATTTAGCGGCCAAGAACTGCATTAAAGATTGCCAGCAAGATCCTTATGAAACTGTTGATATTAATGTGACTGGGACTGTGAATGTCTTTGAAGCCGCAAGGAAAGCCAAAGTTAGAAGGGTTATTTATGCGGAATCCTCAGCCCTTTATGAAGGCTCTGAAATCTTTCCCACGCCTGAAACGGAAATCAAACCTGAAAGTTTTTATGCTGTGAGCAAATTAGCCTCTATGCACTTAGCCAGAGCTTATGAGAGATTTTATAATTTAAGATTCACGGCCTTGCGTTATTTCTGTGTTTATGGCCCTGCCCAGGATTACCGTCGAACCATTCCTCCTGTTATGAGTGCATTTATCATCAAGCTACTGAAAGGTGAAAGGCCGGTTATTTATGGCACCGGGGAAAAGCGAAGAGACTTTGTCTATATTGACGATGTCAATGATTTCCATATCAAATGTTTAACAGATTCAAGAACGGAAAATAAAACATTCAATATAGGCTCAGGAACTAATTTTTCTGTATTGGAGATTTATGAGCTCATTTCTGAACTTTTGGGAATTAGAATTGAACCCATCTTTTTGGCTGATTTACCTGGAGAAGCACAGCAGACATTGGCTGATATCACTGAGGCGAAAAAGCTAGGATGGGAGCCAAAAACTGACATCAAAACAGGGCTTATCCGGGCAATTGAATATATAAAAAATGAAATCGCCCTGGGCCGGATCTGACCATGAAAGCGATATTACTCGCAGCGGGAAAAGGAACGAGGCTAAGACCCTTAACGGCCAACATTCCCAAAGTCGTGATTCCTATAAACGGGAAGCCCCTCATAGAATATCATCTTGAACAATTAGTCCGAGCGGGAATTAGCAATATTTTTATCAACCTCCATCATTTGCCTGAAAAAATAAAAGAATTCGTGGGAGACGGCAAAAAGTGGGGCATTAATGTAAATTATTCTTATGAGCCTGAAATTCTGGGAACAGCCGGAGCTGTAAAGAAACTTGAAAACGAGCTGGGAAGCGAGCCTTTTCTTGTGGTGTATGGCGATAACTTTCTGGAAATAGATTATAAAGACTTAATTCAATATTCAAAAAGAAAAAATGGAATAGGAACTGTGGTTGTTTTTGAGAAGGAAGATGTCAGCGGGAGCGGAATTTTAGAGATCAGGGACGGTGATGAAATTTCGCGCTTTGTCGAAAAGCCGAAGCCTTCAGAAGTCTTCAGCCACTGGGTAAGTGCGGGCATTTATTATTTTAGCAAAAAAATTTTTGACTTTATTCCGCGCTCATATTCAGATTTCGGGTTTGATGTCCTGCCGCTGGTTCTCAAAAAAAGAGAAAAGCTCTATGCTTATAAATTGAAAAAAAAAGTCTGGGGTATTGACAGTTTTGAGCTCCTCGAAGAATTGAGGAAGAAAAAAGAATAAAAAAGCAGGTGGGTGAAATGATTATAACAAGGACGCCTTTTCGGTTTACTCTGGGAGGAGGGGGGACTGACCTTCCTTCCTATTATTCTAAGTATGGAGGCATTATTTTTGCAGCGGGAATAAATAAATACATGTTTATCAACATCAACATTCCCATTGTCGATAATCTGGTAAGGGTTAAGTATGCAAAGTCGGAAATCGTAACGCACAGGGAGGAGCTTCAGCATGATATCGCCAAAGAGGCCATGCGGATGATGGAGATAGAGGATTCCCTGGAAATTGTTTCCATGGCTGATGTGCCGGCCGGAACAGGATTGGGTTCTTCAAGTTGTTACGCTGTGGGGCTCCTCAATGCGCTGCACAGCATGAAAAGAGAATATGTTTCGCTTCATGCCCTGGCTGAAGAGGCGTGTGACCTTGAAATCAACAGACTCAGCAAGCCTATCGGCAAACAGGATCAATACATGGCAGCTTTTGGCGGCCTAAGAGTTCTGGACATTCAAAAAGATGGAACAGTGAATGTGAGGTCAGCCAAAGTGGATGACTCAACCATCGATGACCTGAACAGAAACCTTCTGATATTTTATACAGGGATTTCGCGAAGCGCTGACAAGATACTTTCTGAGCAAAGCAAAGGTGCAAAAGAGGAGAAAATAAATGTTGTGGAGAACATGCATTATATAAAAGGGATCGGGTACAAAATACTCGAGGCTGTGGAAAGCGGTAATATCTCCGATGTGGGACCGCTATTTGACAAGCACTGGAAGTATAAAAAAAGTATTTCTTCAGAAATGTCTAATCCCTGGTTGGATGAGATCTATGAGATTGCTTTAAAAAATGGTGCCTTGGGAGGGAAAATTTCTGGGGCGGGTGGAGGCGGTTTTTTCCTTTTTTATGTGGAAAAAAATCATTCCAAATTGCGAGAGGCAATGAAAAAAGCCAATTTGCGGGAAATGCGCTACAGGTTTGACTTAGAAGGGACAAAGGTATTAATAAATTTCATGAATGGTGTAAAGTAAGCGGTATACATAGCTTTTGGTGCCAAAGAATGATTCTTAAAGATAAAGTCGCCATACTCACAGGCGGTTGCGGAGGAATCGGAAAGGCTGTAGCCAAAAAATTCATTTTAGAAGGAGCACGCGTCGCTATCTTCGATTTCGACAGGAAAGCTTTAGGTGATTTCCTCCGCGGTCTAAGCCGGGATCATGAAATTTTAGGAATCCCTGTTAATGTCTCTAAAGTCGAAGAAATCCAGGAAGCTGTGAGACAAGTTTTAAGGCGTTACGAATCAATTGACATCCTGGTTAATGCAGCCGGGATACAAGGCCCTATAGGGCCATTCACAGAGGGCAATATTCAAGATTGGGTGAATAATATAAAGATAAATCTCATCGGAACCGTCATATGTTGCAAAACAGTTCTCCCGGTCATGGTGAACAGAAAAAAAGGAAAGATTATCAACTTCGCAGGGGGAGGAGCCAATTTTCCGCGACCTAATTTTTCTGCTTATAGCGTCTCTAAAGCTGGAGTGGTAAGATTGACCGAAATTCTGGCCGATGAATTAAAAAATTTTAATATTCAAGTTAACGCAATTTCTCCCGGAGTTATCAAGACAAAGATGATTGACGAGATAATAGAAGCAGGCGCAGAAAAGGTTGGCGATGAATATGATAAAATCAAAGAAAAACTGAACGGGAGTTTTGACTCGCCTGATTTAGCTGCCGAACTCATCTGTTATCTTGCCTCTGATGATGCAGACTGGATCACTGGTAAAGTCATAAGCGCTGTGTGGGATCCGTGGAGGGACTGGAAGGACATAGGCCCTGTTGAAATTGATAAAGATTTATATGTGCTTAGAAGAATAGACGGAAAAAATTTTATAAAGATAAATAGATGATCAAAGTTGGAATCGTCGGAGCGGGCTTCATAGGAAGAAAACGCGCAGATTCGATACGGATATTCGCTGAGGAGAGCGAAATTGTCGGAATTTGTGATATTGATCTTCAAAAGGCTCGAGAGCTTGCCGGAGAGTGCGGAGGAAAAGCTTATAAGAATTGGGAAAGTTTAATTACAAAAAGCCATATAAACAGCGTGGTTGTAGCCACGCCTAACAAATGCCTGAAAGAAATTTCCATTGCCGCTCTGGAGAACAATAAAAATGTCTTGTGTGAAAAGCCGTTGGGTAAGAATATAAAAGAAGCCAAAGAAATCTATCTTAAGGCAAAAAAGAAGGGAAGAATCCTTAAAACCGGTTTTAATCACCGGCATCACCCCGCTATTCTTAAAGCCAGGCAACTAGTTGAAAATAGCGAGATTGGTGATCCCTACTACATAAGATGCATTTATGGGCACGGCGGGCGGCCTGGTTATGAGAAAGAATGGAGAGCTGATAAAGATCTGTGCGGGGGCGGAGAACTACTGGATCAGGGTGTTCATGTAGTGGATTTATTTAGGTGGTTTATCGGTGAATTTGAAGAGGTCTTTGGCCAGATTAACACCTATTACTGGAATATGGAAGTAGAGGATAATGCTTTTGCAATTTTCAAAACAAAAAAAGGGCAAATTGCAACGATGCATACGAGCTGGACCCAGTGGAAGAACAAATTCATCTTTGAGATATTCGGAGAAAAAGGGTATTTAGCTATAGACGGATTGGGCGGAAGCTATGGAGTTGAAAGACTCATTATTGGAAGACGAAAAGTAGCAGCCGTTGATCCATTATCCAAAAACGAGCGCTCTTTCAAATACAAAGGCGCTCCGCCTCATGAAGAATTCATAGAATTTCCGGGCCCGGATATTTCCTGGCAAGAGGAATGGAAAGAGTTCGTCTCTGCTATAAAAGAAAACAGGGAGCCTCTGGGTTCAGGATATGACGGCTTGATGGCAAACAGGATGATTGAGGCCGTCTATAAGTCGGCAAAGCTAAATAAGCCTGTAAAAATATGACTTCTCTCGCCCGCAAAATCTTAAATAATATATAAGTCATGACAAAAAGGATTGGAATTTTAACGGGCGGTGGGGATGTCCAGGCGCTTAATGCTGTTCTCGCCTCGGTCAAAAATGAAGCACAGGCCCAAAACTTAGAGCTAATCGGATTCATAAAAGGATGGAAGGGACTCCTGGAAGGTAACTTTTTAGACTTGTCAGGCCAGAGTTTGGACCCAGCAATCGGCGGAACCTTCTTAAAATCGTCAAGGATTAACATTAATAAAGTTGAAAACGGCGATCGGCAGGTTCTGAAGAACTTGGGGGAACTGGGGATTTCAGGACTGATTGCCATCGGAGGAGAAGATACTCTATCTAATTCATTCTCCATAAAATCTTTTCCTCAGGTTCTCATTTCTAAAACAATCGATAATGATGTGGGCAGCATTAAAGACAGCTTTCAAGGAGAAGAGTTCGCTCCAGACAAAATTATAAATTTCTTCACCCTTGGCTTTCCTACGGCGGCAGAAAAAATTGTCTCTTTTGTTAGTCTGAGGGAAGGTTTGCGCACAACAGCCTATTCGCACGAGAGGATAATAATTATAGAATCCATGGGAATGCACACTGGATGGCTCGCCCTCTCGTCCGGCCTGGGATATCCTGATTTTATCATCATCCCTGAATTTCCTCTGGATTATGAGAGGTTTTTAGAAGATGTACTTAAAACCTATTCTCGCCAGAGACACCTCATTATCGTTGTGGCTGAGGGGGCAAAGTGGGCAGATGGCTCTTATATCTATGTTGAAAAAGATGAATCCGGAGATTTCAGCCATCCCCGGTTCGGCGGTGTCGCAAACGCCCTGAAAATGCAATTAAAAAGAGGCCTGGCGAAATATCTCAACCCAAGAAATATTAACGCAGTAAACCCTTCTTACTTGTATCGGTCAGGGGCACCCAATGCTCTTGACCAATATTGGGGCCAAAAGCTGGGAGAAAAAGCTGTCAGGCTGCTGGCTGAGGGGATAAAAGAAACCCGCTTTCTGTTTATTCAATGGGAGAAAGGCAGGCTTGTCACTAAAGATATTCCCCTATCGCAATTCAAGTCCATGGATGAACTCCACAGGTTTGTTGATGACAGGCTTTACGATACAGAAGCGTTTCATATTACTGAATCTGCGAAAAAGTACATGAAGGAGATTCTCAAAGAAATTCCCTTCGAGAAATCATACGGAATAAGCGGGTTTTGCCACGGGCGGCAGGAATAACTTAGAGGAGCTATATGAAATACATAGAAAAATATTTTCATGAAGCAAAGGAAATTATCGATAAGGTCGATAAAAACCAGATAAAAACCATGTTAGGTTGTTTGAAGGAGATCAGAGAAAAAAGGGGCAGGCTATTCTTTCTCGGAGTGGGCGGAGGAGCGGCAAACGCCTCTCATGCGGTGAATGATTTCAGAAAGCTCTGCGGATTTGAAGCCTATACACCAATGGACAATGTCTCCGAGCTCTCGGCCAGAGTGAATGACGAAGGCTGGGAGAATTTTTTTGTTCAATGGTTAAAGCAAAGCAAGCTCAATGAAAACGACGGGATATTTATATTTTCAGTGGGCGGAGGCAATTTGGAAAAAAACATCAGCGCCAATTTGGTGCGGGCAATTGAGCAGGCAAAAAGCGTCGGGGCTAAGATTCTGGGAATTGTCGGCAGAGACGGCGGTTTTACGGCCAAATGTGCGGATGCATGTGTATTGGTGCCAACAATAAGTTCTGATACGGTTACGCCACACACAGAAGCCTTCCAGGCAGTCATCTGGCATTTGATTGTCAGCCACCCGGAGATAAAAAAGTGTGAGATGAAATGGGAATCTGTAAAATAAGGGAGGAGGGAAAATGGCCATCTTTTTAGATACCGGCAAGATTGAAGAGGTCGAAAAATACATGAACATGGGAATCATCAGGGGCGTGACAACAAACCCGACTATACTTTTAAAAGCGGGTGTCACGGGAGGGAAAGAAGCCATTAAGAAAAGGTCTATCGAAATCGCCAATCTGATTAATCCCTATCCCTGTTCCGTTGAAGTCACGACGAATGACCCCCAAAAGATGATCGAACAAGCAAGAGAGTTTGCTCAGTGGGCGGGCAACATTAACGTAAAAATCACCGTCCATGGCCCGAATGGGGAAATGGAAAACTTCGAGGTTGTTCATGCGCTCGAGACAAAATACAGCGTTCGCGTGAACATGACTGCCATGATGAGCGCGCAGCAGTGCGTCCTGGGCGCTCTGGCAGGGGCAAGTTATGTCTCGCTTTTTGGAGGAAGGGTTAATAACATGGGATATAATTGCATCGATGAAATAAAGAAGGCTCGAAAAGTGCTCGATAATCAAAAGTTGAAAGCCCAAATAATTATCGGCTCAACCCGAGAAGTCCTTAACGTTATAGAATGGCTCGAGGCCGGCGCTCATATTGTTACAGTCGTGCCTGACCTTCTCAGAGGGATGATCGTTCATCCTTACAGCAAGGAAACAGTCCAGATGTTCCTGGATGATGCCAAGAAAGCGGAAGAAAAGCTGAAAACCTGACCTATCACTCGCAAGTTAAAATTATAGATCTTATTTTAAGATAAAATGTCCTCGAAGGGAGGACGTTTTTTTTATAGTCATGGAGCCACTTAAGGTACTCATAAAAAAAGAAGACCTTATTGACTGGGGGTTGGCTTTCTGCCTCGTAATTTTAGCTCCTTTTTTCTTATTTCCAACTTTAGAGCGAATCTGGATATTTTTGATTATTCCAATAGTGCTGATAGGGCGAGGACTTGTCAAAAAACAAATCATAGAGAGAACGATATTGGATTGGCCCATATTCTTGCTGTCAGTTCAGGTTCTTATTACGTGCGCTGTTGTTCCCGATATAAGGTTCAGTCTGCCCAAAATCGCAGGAGCTTTGTTCGGGATTGTTTCTTTTTATGCGGCGGTAAATCTATTGAAGACGGAAAAGCTAATAAAAGCAGGAATTATTCTCTTTCTTGCAGGAAGCCTCTCTTTCTCTATCTTAGGGCTTTTGGGAATGTTCACTTTCAGAATCAAATATCTGGATCTATTGGCACACATTAAGGACATGCTCCCTCGAGTAGATTTTCGTCTTCCCGGGGCAGAAGAAGGATTCCATCCTAATGCTGTTGGCGGTACATTAGTCCTTTTCATCCCGATCTTTATTATTCTGACTTATTCCTTTATCAAATTGAAAAATCAGAAAGATTTATTTCTCAGAAGCAGAGTTTTTAAGACCGGACTTTTCTTGGGCCTGCTAATTACATTAGGAATCTTGATCTTAACCCAATCCCGAGGAAGCTGGCTTGCTTTAATTCTCAGCAGCAGCCTTCCCTTCTTTGTCCTCTTTGGAAACAACAAAATCAAAAGGGCCTTTATTTTTCTTTTCCTCCCGGCGGTTCTCATTGTCAGCATGGTTGTTTACACACTCTTTGTGGGCAAACAAAAATTGCCAAAGAGTGCAGCGGAAATCGGTTCCACTATAGGTGGAAGAACCTTTGTGTGGTCAGTCGGAATAGAAACGATAAAACAACATCCTTTCACCGGAATCGGGATGAACCGCATTCGATTTAATTCCAAGATAGGGTATGAAACAGCCCACGTCCACAATCATCTTATTCATACAGGAGCAGAGCTCGGCATTCCGGCGCTTTTTTCTTTTTTAGCTATTTTGATCGGCGCCGGGATTATGTGTTTCAAGGTATTGAAAGAGTCCAATATTCCGTGGATGCGCCTGGGAATTTTGGGGCTCGGGTGGGGGCAACTGGCCCATTTTATTTTCGGGTTTGCAGATTCAATCCCTATAGGCGCAAAAACAGGAATATTTTTTTGGCTTTCGCTGGCATTGATCGCAGCAATTTACAATTATGTCAAGAGATTAGAAGGGGCATAAAGCCAAATGTTTATCGAATTTGTTGTCGTTGACTGGCGGCTTATTTCCGCTAATTTTCTCTGGATTCTTGGTGCGGCCATAATTTTAATCACTTTGAGCTATCACGAGTTTCTGGCATCCCAAAAGAAGATAAAATTCTGGAACATATTAATGGCATCTTCATTCAAAAAATATTCTATATTGGGTCTAACTCTCATTGCTCTTGGACTTTTTTTCTCCCCAATTAGTTCAGGAGGGCAAACTTCATCAAAATTTTTCTTCATTGATTACAATGTTTTTGATTCGGAAAAAATTAAACCCGTTGAATTCTCCGAATCAATAAATTTCACAAATAATGAAATGGAGATGAACACGAAAAACCCCGCCGGGGATAACCTTCAATATCCTATTGAGAATGGGCTTATCGTCATGCCATGGAATGGCTATGTGGGAACGCCGTTTATAAAATTGCATAAAGGAAATTATATAATCGAGTTTGAAGCCAGGGGGTCAAGAGCAGACAATGAATTCGCCAAAATCTTTGTATTTTTAGTTGCCCTAAAAAAAAGAATGCTTGCCATGCAAAAATTGTTTGAAACTAAAGAATTATCAGAAACAATGAAAACATACAGCCTCAAATTTGAAGTCGAGAAGGAAACTGTAGGAAAAATCAGAATCCAATTTTTTAATGATGGTGGAGACGAGAGAGCCGGAGACAGAAACGTCTGGATTAGTGGGATGAAGATCCACAGAATAAATAATTAAGAGATGAAAATCAAGAAAGTCATCAAGGTTTACCTGCTGGCGGCGGGGATTGTCGCCACCGTCTTTATCGTCTGGATGGCAGCAGGCTGGCCGATCGTCTTTGACCGCTGGCTCGTGAAATCAGAGCAACCGATGAAGGCTGATTATGTGGTGTGTATTGCGAGCGGGCTTAACGGCAACAACCTTCCCACTGATGCGGGCTGGAACCGGATATACACGGCCGTCCAGATTTATCTGGATGGATACGGGAAAAAGATCATCTTTTCGGGAGGCGGCTCGAGTGGAGTGAGCGAGGCCGAGGTGTATGCGGAGGCAGCGATATGGCTGGGGTGTCCGGAACATTCCGTCGCCTTCGAACCGGGAGCCGGAAGTACTGCCGATCATCCGGAGAGTCTCTTGAAGAGCGAGGAGCTGGGGGTAAGCAGAGAGAGTTTGTTGAACATCGTCACGTCGCCCATCCATTCGCGGAGAGTAGCGCTGTGTTTTAAGAAGGCGGGTTTCCGGAATTTCCAGGTGGTGGGAGATTACATCTCGAGGAGACAGGATCCGGCCGTTGTGAGGCAGCTCAGGAGGTCCCGGTTCGAGTCTTTCCAGCCGAGCGGGAAAACGTATGATGACGTGTTGATCAGGCTGCGGTGGAGGACCGGTTATTTCTTTGAAGCGCTTCGTGAGGCGGCTGCCATTGGGTGGTATTGGATTAAAGGGGAGATTTAGGTTCAGATTTCGATTTAGATATTTTTAAATTGTTGTCCTTGACAGAAGACCAAAATTGCACTAAAGTGTCCTTGTAGCAAGGATAAATATATGTTATCGCAAAGCATCCTCAGTGAAACGCTCGTTTCCAATGAAGAATTCATTTTGAAGAATGTGCGCCATATCGTGCCGCGGGAAGGAGTCCGCCCGCCCGACACACTCCGCAAGACGGTCGTTTTTTACGGGGTGAGGAGAAGCGGAAAGACATTCATCCTGTATGACCTGTTTCTCAAACACAGGGAACGGGCGTTTTACCTGGATTTCGAGGATGACCGCCTGAGGGGATTTGATGTCGGGGATTTCGAGAGGTTCAAGGATGCCGTCAACGAATTGAAACCGCATCTCATCGGGAAAGAAAAAGTTTTTTTGTTTGACGAAATTCAAAATGTGAGAGGTTGGGAGATGTTCTGCAGGCGGGCGGTTGAACGCGAAAATACGAAAGTTTACGTGAGCGGTTCCTCGTCGCAGGTCTCTCCTTCCGAAATCCATACGGCCTTGAGGGGCAGGTCATGGAGCATGGAAATATTTCCGTTCTCCTACCGGGAATTCCTCAAGGCCGGGGCGTTCGATGTATCCGGGAAGGACGTTTTCCATGGAGAAAAGAAGGCGCACGCGAAAAAATATTTTGCCGAATACCTGAAGTGGGGCGGATTCCCCGAAGTCTCTTTCCTGTCATCCGAGCTTGAAAAAAGGAAGCTCATCAAGGAATACCTGAATGCGATGTATTTCAGGGATCTTGTTGAGCGGTACGACATCACAAACGTGGCGCTCCTCGAAACCCTGCTTGATAAACTCTTCTCTTCCTTCGCGATGAAGTTCTCCCTGACCGCATTCTATAAACAATACAAGGAGAGATTGCCGTTCTCGAAGGATTTGCTCTTCAGATACTATAAGCATTTCCAGGAAAGCTTGCTGGTCTGTGAAGTGCGGAAGTTATCCAAATCTACCTATGCCCGTGTTCGAAATCCGGCGAAGATTTATCTCATCGATACGGGATTGTGCAGGAGGGTCGCTTCTGAAGATAGAGGAAGGCTGTTGGAGAATGCGGTTTTATTGGAATTCAAGAGAAGAGGCTGTGAGATCTTCTATCATGAAGAGAAAAGAGAGTGTGATTTTATCGTGAAAACGGACGGGAGAGAATTCCTTCCCGTGCAGGTCTGCTATGAATTGAATGAAAAGAACAGGAAAAGAGAGCTGGAGGGACTTGTCGAAGCCTGTCAACGGTTCGGAATCAAACGGGGGATGATTCTCACCTACGATGATGAAGAGGATTTGGAGGAGAAAGGGATCCATATTGCGGTTGTGCCGGCGTGGAAATGGATGATCGGTTGAAATTCGGGAAAAAATGGGATCAGACCCCAATTTTTTACGGCGTTTTTATTGCTGGTGTTGTTGATAAGGATTATTGGGACGCAAGGATGAAAGAGACGGCGCCGAAGGTTTCTATCATCATGCCCTGCCTGAATGAAGAGAGGTTTATCGGCCGGGCGATCGAGAGCCTGGTGGGAATCGAGATTGCTTCGCCGCAAGAGCGCCTCGCAATGACAAATACGGTTTCTGATCGGGGCCAAGCGCCGAAAAAAAATGCGGCTAGATCTCATTTTCTGGATTGGGAGCTGATTGTCGTCGATGGCGGGAGCACTGACCGGACGCGCGAGATCGTCCGGAGCTACGCGGAAGGCGAAAAGGCTGATGAGCTCGGAATACGGGGACGGGTGAGGCTCCTCGAGAACCCGAAAAAAGTCCAGAGTTACGGGATGAACATGGGCATCCGCGAGGCGCATGGCGAGATCATCTGCAGGGCTGATGCCCACTGCATCTATCCGCCGGAGTATGTAAGGCGGTGTGTTGAGCTGCTGGAGATGACTAAGGCGGCTAATGCAGGCGGGACAAGGATACCCAGGCCGGCAGGGCCGGGAAAAGTCATAACAGCGATTGCCCTGGCTGTCAGGCATCCGATGGGCGTCGGCGATGCCAAGTTTCAATTGGGGAATTACACAGGGGAGGCTGAGGGCGCTTACTACGGAACATTCTGGAAAAAGCTCTTTGACGAAATCGGCTTCTATGACCCGGCCGCGTCCCCAAACGAGGATGGAGAGTTGAACCTGCGGATTCGGAAGGCTGGAAAAATGATCTATCTCGATAGCTCGATCGAGGTCGTCTATTTCCCCCGCGAGTCGCTCAGCGCGCTGGCGCGGCAGTATTTCAGCTACGGAAAAGGTAGGTGCTACACGTCCATTAAACACCGGAAGATGACGTCCTGGCGGCAGGCAGCGCCGGTGGCTCTGGTTGCAGGACTTGCGGCGGCGCTGGTGTTGAGCATCTGGATGCCCGCTTTTCTGCTGGCGCCAGGGGCATACATCGCGAGCGTGTTAGGATGTGCATTATTTTGGAGCGTGCGTAAAGACGAGACTGGGCCCAAGCTCTCCGTAAGGCTATTGATGGCGGCTGCCTGGATGATTATGCATACCTGCTGGGGGCTCGGGTTCTGGAAATATCTGATCTTTCGGAAGTGAAGAGCGGGGGCGAACCTCGAGCTTTGCTGCGGCGGAGAAATAGGATGGGCGGCGGTTCTAAGGCTGTCCTCAAAATATCGGCCGGGATCGCTGTCACCGGCCTGGCGCTCTGGCTGAGCTTAAGGCGGATTGACTGGCAGGCGCTCGAAGCTGCGTTAAGGGAAATCAACCTCTTCTGGGTGGCCTTAGCGACGGCAAACAGCCTTCTCGGCGTCTACCTCCTCGGCTGCCGGTGGCGAATTCTCCTCCAGCCAAAGGCGAAAATCCCCTTGGCAACGCTTTTCCGCCTGAATATCATCTCCCAGTATGCGAACATTCTGATGCCGGCTCGCCTGGGGGAGATCGTCCGCGCTTACCTTGTGCCCAGGGTGCCAATAGAACCGGGAGAATCGGAAGCATCAGAGACTATGTCTGTTGGCTTTGTTATGGGAACCGTGGCTATAGAAAAAATTTTCGACTTCTCCATCTTTCTCGCACTCTGGATATTCGCTCCCGTCCTCTTCGCCCTCAAGGGAGCTTTAAAATTTAAAGGCTACCGAGCAGCGCTTTTTCTTTGCACTCTCGCTGCCTTCCTTCTCCTCCTCCTTGCCCTGCGGCCTGAAAATTTCGTCAAATTAACCGCCACTCTTTCAAGGCTCCTCCCCCAAAAACTCAGAAAAAAGCTTCTTAATTTCGTCGCCCAGGGAGTCGAACCCTTTGTCGCCCTCAAAAGCACAAAAACCTTCGCTCTCCTGACAGCCTGGACTCTCGGGCTCATCTTAAACCAGGCCCTGACTAATTTCCTCCTCTTCAATTCCTTGCACCTCAGCCTCCCTTTCTGGGCGGGGCTTTTTGTCCTGCTCGCCATCCAGGTGGGGTTGATTCCTCCCTCTATCCCGGGCAAAATAGGCGTCTTCGAGTATGCGGTCATCCTCGCCCTTTCTGTTTTCACCGTGCCCCGCAGCGCTGCGCTGGGCTATGCCATAATTCTCCACCTTGTCGCCTTCCTCCCCAAAATCATTCTCGGTGCGGTGTTTATCGGAGGAGGCTCTCTGAAAAAGAACAAATGCTTGAATTAAAGATCTGGGTTATGCTATCACCAAAGTGAAAAATGGAGCTCCGAAACATCAACAATGAATCCTGGTTCCACGAACGGTGGAAGCTTGCCTTAGCCCATCGCTATTCATCCGGGAAGGCGAAGCGGCTGATGGACATCGCGATTTCTTCCACCATCCTGATGGTCACCCTTCCGCTCTGGCCGGTGATCGCCCTCGCCATTAAACTGAATTCGCGCGGGCCAGTCTTTTACACCCAGATGAGGGTCGGGAAAGGAGAAAAGGTTTTCGCCCTGAGCAAATTCAGGTCGATGATCGAGCGGGCCGAGGAGGAGGGCGCCCTCTGGGCGAACGAGAACGATGAAAGAGTGACGGCGGTCGGCCGTCTCCTGCGGCGGCTCCATGTGGACGAGCTTCCCCAGCTCCTCCACGTCCTCAGGGGCGAGATGTCCTTCATCGGGCCGAGGCCGGAGCGGCCGGAATTCGTCCGGGAACTGGAGCGGCAGATTCCTCATTATTCGCTCCGTCATCTGGTTAAACCGGGGCTGACGGGCTGGGCCCAAGTCCATTATCCCTATGCTTCGTCTCTCGAGGCGTCGGGCGAAAAGCTGAAGTATGACTTGTATTATGTGGCGCACATGTCCCTAACGCTCGACCTGCGGGTCCTGCTGAAAACAGCGCAGAAAATCTTCGGCGCAGGACCGGTCAACCTTAATTCTCAAAGGGATTGAGAACAGAATTGAAATTTTTGACGGGAAAACAATTCCCCAAAATTCTTTTTCTTTTGTTCTTTGCTGCGGCGGGGTTGCTCCTTAATTTCATCATCCCCCCTTTTCAAAGCCCGGACGAACCCCATCACTTCGGAACGATCATGATTTATACTCTCGGCGAAGATAAAAAGGATTTCGTCGAGAAAGAAATCCTCCGACTGATGGACAAGAATGACTGGTGGAAATTCGTCGGGATGGGGCGGCCTGAGCCTTTGCCTTCACGATTGTCAGAAATTCCTTATCTCATGGGATATTACCCTATCAGCGATTTTCGGAAAAGGCTTGAAAACATGGCCTTTTACCATTTCCTCCTGGGGAGGGCGCTCGCGTTGACAGGCATCGAGAATGTCGGTTTGGCCTATTATTGCTGTCGATTAGTCTCGTTTCTTTTCGTTCTGGCCTCTCTGTTTCTGGCCTGGTTTGCCTTCCGGAAGATAGCCGCAAAATGGAGCAATTTCTTTTTCTTAGCGCCTTTTTTTATCCTCCTCTTGCCGCAGTATGCTGTCCTGTCTATATCTGTCAGTTCTGATGTCCCAGCTATTTTCCTGGGAAGCCTTTTTTTCTTCTCGGCTTTTTCTTTGATCGGCGAGAAGTTCAGAGCAGGGCCTTTAATTGCCCTCTGGGGAAGCGCGCTCCTCGGCCTCATCACAGACAGGTCCGTGTTTTCTTTGATCTTCCTCGCCGCCTTCTCTCTTTTTTTCTGCATTAAGATCAACAGAAAAAATTATCAGAATTATATTGCCGGAACCATCGTATTCGTCATCATCTTTATTCTCGCTGCCCACTTTCTCGTTACGATCTTTCCACGTGAAATTGATAACAGCACAAGGCTAATCAGCCAGAACTGGCAGCGGACCGTCCGGGAAATTCCCAAGATTTTTTCGATGTCAGGTTTCAACCTGGAGTTTTATCTTTTTCTTACGGACAGTTTCCTGCTTAAATTCGGCTGGATGGCCTTTAGCGCCGGCAAAATTTTCTACTGGATCTGGAGGGGACTGATCGTGCTCGCCGGGTTGGGAATATTTGTTTATGCGATTCGATATTTCGTCCGATGGATATCCGGGATAAGCCAGAAAAAGCAAAACACCATTTCTTTGGTCATTTTTTCCGCCGTAGCGGTCTTCGGTCAGGTTGCCGGACTATGGGGATATTACGGAGCAAATAAGATCCTTCCTCAAGGAAGGCATCTTTTCCCGATGATAATTCCCATCGTGTTCCTGATCCTGATCGGAATAGGCAGCTTTTTTTCAATTCTTCACAAAAAAGCGGGACGGGCGGCAATTTGTGTCCTGGTCATTAGCGAGTTTCTTTTT
>CAZYBE010000036.1:0-31726 GCA_964645765.1 uncultured Eubacteriales bacterium | reverse complement strand
CTTTAAATCAACTATACTTGTGGCTCCTGCTTTTTTCAAGAAAAATGCAATTCTTCATCAGGCAAAAGCTGCGTGTCTTCGAGCTACTTAGCCCGAGCCATTCTTTTTTCCATTTGACAACATGAGCAGGCTATAGTATATCTCCAAAAAAATGAATTTGCCGATCAGCCTGACCGTATTAAGAATACTTTTCATCCCAGTCTTGGTTGTCATTCTCCTCATTCAGTTCAATGGAAAGGAACTGGTTGCTTTTATAGTCTTTCTTCTGGCGGTCTTGACGGATTCGTTTGACGGGCTTCTGGCAAGAAGAAAAAAACAGGAAACAGTCTTAGGTCAACTCTTGGACCCGGTGGCCGACAAGCTGCTTGTTGCCTCGGTCTTCATCTGTCTTGTCGGGCTTGGTACTGTTGCGTCCTGGATGGTCGTCATCATCATCGGAAGAGAAATAGCTATTACAGGATTCAGGGCTATTGCCTCCACAAAAGGAATCAACATCCCTGCTTCCAGGCTGGGTAAATTCAAAATGATATTTGAAACAATAACGATATGTCTCTTAATCTTGGGGAAGAAATATTTGGGTCCCCTCAACTTTCTCTCTCAAGTCGGTCTTTGGCTGGTCATTATCACTGCTGTTGTCTCTGCCGCAGAATACTATTTAAGATTCGGGCCCAAAGTCCTGTCAAAACAATCCTGAAAGAGCCTCCCTGACTTTTTCCAGGCCAGATGGGTCTTCAGCATTCACGAGACGCGGCGGAGATGTCCATTCTCGGCAAATTCTTTTTGCCAATCCAGATAAAACCCTTCCTGGTCCCAACTCGACGAAAAGATCCATCTTCTCCTCGCCCAGCTTCTCCATCGAGCTGAACCAGAGCACAGGCCGCGTAACCTGCCTTTTCAGAGCATCCTTGGCTTGCTCTCCTTTATGGATTATTTTTGCATCGACATTGGTAATTATTGGAAACTTCAAGTCTTTAAATTCCACCTGGTCCAAATCATAGGAAAGCTTCTCCTCAGCACTCTTCATCAGCCTGCAGTGAAAGGGAGCACTCACTGGAAGGATGACAGAGCGAAGCGGATTGATCAGGGTTAAGGCTTCTTTGACCGTTTCTCGATCTCCAGCAATGACGACCTGTTCTTGGCTGTTCCAGTTTGCAATCTCGACAGTACCCTTCTCGATTTTTTTCAGAGCCAACTCTATTTCCATGTAGCCAGTGCCCAGTACCGCAGCCATCGCCCCCTCGCCCACTGGAACGGCCTCCTGCATATACTTCCCTCTTTTATGAACAAGAAGGATGGCATCCTCAAAACTCAAAGAGCCTGCAGCAACAAGAGCCGAATATTCTCCCAGGCTGTGACCGGCGGCAATTTGAGGCTCTTTCCCCAGAAGGGTGTAAGCGATGAAGCTAACGGTCAGCAAAGCAGGCTGGGTGTTGTGGGTCAGCTTAAGTTCTTCCTCCGGCCCTTCAAAGCAAAGCTTGGAAATCTTGAAGCCGAGAGTCTCATCGGCACTTAAAAAAATTTCACGGGCGTGAGGCGAAAGGTCATAAAAATCTTTTCCCATGCCCACCGCTTGGGAGCCCTGTCCGGGAAAGAGAAAAGCTGTTCGAAGCATCTCAACTCCGTTTAATCTATAATTTCAAGACGAAAACAGTCCCTTTTCTTGAGAAGAATTGCCCTCATATTGGACCTGGATATCAGCCCTCTTCCTTAGACTTTTTATCCAGGCTTCGACTTGAGCGTTAATCTTATCCTGCTTGATGGAAAATTCAATCTCAGCGAGAATATCCATCATTGGTCGAGGCTCAAGCCCTTTCTTCTGTTGAGAAGGGACATAAACCCGTTGGTAATAATCTTCCATATCCTTCAGACTCACGATATTCCTCTGCCCAAATCTCTGCAAGATGATTTTCTGGTATTCAACTCTCTCCTCGACATAATCTTTTAGCGCGTCCCAATCCATGCCAAATTCTTCGAGCCTTATGCGGAGTTTTTCAGAACCCATCTCTTCGGCAAGTTTCTTGAGAAAAGAGTCAAGCTCCTCTTTCCCAGCAGAGACTTGTTCTCCGGCTAATTGAACAACCAATTTTTGATCAATCATCTTTTCCAGGATGAGTCGATCGAGATTTTGGTCGCTCTCCCGGACCTCCTTGTCATAAAGGCCAAGCTCCTTGACAATCCTCAAATCAGTCAAGGTTATGACTTTGTCGTTGACCACAGCCACGATCCGGTCGATTATTTCAGGAAAACTTCCATAAGAGAAATGTAACGGATAAATAACAATAAATAGCAATAAATAAACCTTGAGACAATTAATAAAATATGGAACCACTTTCACTTTTCTAATAGAAAAATAGTTCAGGCTGGGTGATTGAGAAAACCGTTTGAGGGGCTCGGGCGAAGTGGTTCGAAAGCACGACGCTTTTGCCCCAGCGAGGCAAAAGCGTCTCGGTTCAAGACTTCGCTCTCCTCGACCTTCGGTCGAGGAACCATGCCCGCTCAGCCTTTCACACGGCTTTCTCACCACTTCGCCCTCGCCCTATAAAAATACAATTAGCCTGCGTGTTTTCGAAACACCCAGCCTGCTCTCTTCCTCTATTCCTCATCTCAGGCGACATCTTAGAAAACATTGCCGATGGTAATAAAAGCTAAGGGCTTTCTCCGTTCACTCGGCACATCCAGGTTCCAGCCAATTTCAAAACGAACTGGCCCCAGGGGAGTCCGGTAGCGGACTCCGCATCCCACGGCATCCTGAAGAGCCGGGAGATTAAAATGCTTCGGCATATCAAAAACATTCCCCTTATCGTAAAAAAGAGTTCCTGACAAGTCCTTGATCGACGAAACCAGAGGAAAGGTAAGCTCAAAGTTTAAAAGGAATAATGCTTCTCCGCCAACGGGTCTGCCTGAAACCGGGTCTTTGGGGCCCAGTTCATCGAACCTTTCTCCACGGAATGAATTGCTGCCGCCCGCAAAAAACCTTTCATGAATCGGAATAGACAATTTCCCCCCGCCCAACCCAAGCCGAGAAGTGGCACTGAAGGTGACCCGGGAAAAAAGAGGAATAAAATGCTGATACTTGATGAAGCTCTTTAAATAATTGGACTTGGCCTCGAATAGAGGATAGGCCTGCTCCAGGACAAAGCTGAAAAAATTTCCTTTGCCAGGGTTGAAGGGGTCATCGCGTCTGTCCCAGATGAAACTTCCAGAAAGAGATGTGGCAGAAAAAGGAGAATGCTCACGGTCAACTTCTGATTCTTCAATCTGCAGGTTAAAAAGAGTTGTGGTTGTCCATCTGAAAGTCGTCGATAAGAGAATGTTTTTCGCAAAAGACTTGATGCCCGTCAAGCTGACACCTTTCCGTTCATAGCTGAAACTATCCCGGTCTTCGCTCTCCCAGAAGGCATTCAAATAGGTCTGCATCGGAATTCCAAATAAGTAGGGCTGTTCCCAGGAAAGGACTGCTCTTTTTTCATTAAGGCTTGCCTGCCCGACCAAGCTGAGCTGAGCTGCTGAACCCAAGATGTTGTTTCTTATGACTTCGGCAGTCCCTCTCAGTCTCACCGGAATATCCCAGACTTCAAAGGTTAGAGGCTCATTCCTGGTCTGCAAACCGACACCAAGGCTGGCATAATTTCGCTCGCCCTCTCTGAGGCTGATAACCAAGTTTTCTCTCTCTTCAGAAAGAGGTATTTCCTCGATTGACATTTTAGTAAAAATGCCCAGCCTCTCCAGCCTGCTCTTCGACTCTCTTATCCTGTCATAAAAGGCATAATCCTCCTCTTTGACTCTGAGTTCTCGGAGAATAGTTCTTTTCCTTGTCGCAACATTCCCGGTGATGATAATTCTCTCGATTTTGACTCTTTTCCCTTCTCTGATTGTAAAAAATACAGAAAAGAGATTTTCTTCGACTTTTTCAATCCTGGCAAAAATCTCTGTTCCTCTGATACCCTGGTTCAAATAGAAATTCTCAAGCTTTTCAATATCTTTCTGGATATTGGGATTGAAGAAAGGGCCTCCCTCGAAACTGCTTATCTGTTCAAGGAGAGTCTTCGGGCTGGCAAGCTGAGCGCCTTCAAAAGATATCTTCTCAATCCTCTCCTGGGGCCCCTCGTTGACATAGAAAAGAGCCTTGACTGCTTTTCCATGCCGGGCAAAATTCAAGTCGACTCTTGTCTGAGAGAAGCCTTTTGTCTTATAAATCAGTTCTATTTCTGCAGGAAGCTCAAAGAGCCTTGCCCCGCTAATCCGGCTGAGAAAAGCGACCTCCTCCCCAATGCCCAGCTCATTCTTTAACTGGGAAGGGGTAAGATAATTTAAGTCTTCAAAAGAAATATCCTCAATCTTAAACTTCTCTCCTGGCGTAACCTGATAAACCACACGCATCGTGTTATCGACTCTTTGAATGAAGGACTTGACAGAAGAAAAAAGATAACCTTTCTCCCTCATGTAATGGATAATCTTAGCCTTTCCCTCAGACAGTCCCCACTCTTCAAAGACTTCCGCTTCCCAAATGGGCTTCAGAAGACTCAAAGGAACCTGAGCGCCCTTGACCTCGACCTCTATCTTCTGATGAGAGATGATCTTGAGAGAAAGGAAAATATCTCCCTGTTTTTCATCAGACTTTCTTGCCTCCAGCCAAATCTCAGCCCGCTGGTAACCCAGTGAGCTATAGATTTCTTTGAGCCTGGTGATATCCTCCTCCAAAACAGAGGGGAGGTAAAAATCTCCCTCCCTGCTCCTCATTTTTTTCTTCAGCTCCGCCTTATTGAGAATTACTTCTCCGTCAAAAGCGATTTTCCTGATGACAAATCTCTTTGCTGATTGAATCTCAAAAAAGACATTAACCGAGGAAGTCTTGAGATTCTTTTCGGCAAAAGCCTTGATTTCGGGATGATAATAGCCTTCGTCCTCAAGGACTTCCTTCAGTTCTTCAACAGCCTTGGTTAGCTTCTCTTCAGAGAAAAAGCTGCCTTCACGCAGGGAGAACAGGCCCCCTTTTAGCTTTTTTGGAGAGACATTCTCTTTTCCCTGAAAAATAATCTTTCTGGTAAAAAGTCTGCTTGTCAGCAGAAAAGTCAGATGGATTTCTTGCTCTCCTTCCTTTAAAACCTGAATATCAGAGAAAAGCCCTGTCTTATAGACCTGCCTGATGCTGTTGGTTATCTTCTCCAGAGAGAAGGCCTCTCCCTCCTTTAGCGGAACTAAATTCCGCATGTCTTGAGCTGCAGGTTGGCCGTCAACATCAACCGAAATTTTCGCCACAAGGGGAGACGATTCCTGGGCTTGCAAAATGGAGCCAAAGGGCAAGAGAAGAAGAAAGAAGCATAGAAAAAGACCTGATGAGAAGATTATCTTTTTTGCCTTTGGATTAAAATCGCTTATGAATTTTGACATCGAAACTTAGCTGCCCTTTTTCGTCTCGGGTGCCGACAATGGACATATCGCCGGACATCTCCCACTCCAGCCGCGCGATCTCCGCCCTCTGGCTTGTCAGGTTGGTGGAGTAAAGAATAAAAAAGTTCCGCGACAGTTTCTTTCCGACAGTCAACCGGGCTGACATCTCTGCCGAAGACCCCAGGACAAAAGGGTCAATCCTGAAGCGGTCGATGATGAACAGACCTTCAGCGCGCTTCTTCGCTTCCTCGGAAAGCTGGAAAGAAACAAGGGAGGCCGTGCTCAGCTGCGTGCTCTTATCATAGGAATAGGTCCTCTGGAAAGACTCGCCCAATGCTAGAAGCGCCAGGACATCTTCCGGCGGCAGAGGAGGAGAAGAGGTGAATTCCGGATTGAGATGCTCTAAAAAGCCATCGAGCGAAAAGGTCACCCGATAATCCTTGACGTACGTCTCTCCTTTAAAACTTATGTATGGCTGAACAGTCGAAGGATTGGAGAAGGTCAAACGACCACTTAAGACCTTGAATTTTCTATCCTGGAAATAAACATCTCCGTCCAGGGCCTCGATATCGCCCATGATGACTGGAGCGTTGACATTTCCAGTCACAGTCAAATCAAACCTGCCTTTGATTCGACCCAAGGAATTCTCCAGCCAGGCGTTGTCATCAGCTTTAAGCCGTATGTTTAAGTTGAGGTCATCAAAGAAGCTCGGCACTCTCTCAGATTGATAGTAAGGGCTTGAGGAAAAAACGAATTTTTCGTTAACCTCTCTTCGCCAGGAAAGCTTTTGAATTGAAAAATCTCCAGCCGCGACAAAACGCTTGGAATCTTTGATGAGATTCAAAAAGCCATCAGCCAATGCCCTTGTCCTTTCCAAGGGGGAAAGCATCAGGTTCTTTCCTTCAAATTTAAGGTCCATATTCTCAACCTGATTTCTGCCTAAAAGGAGTTCGCCAGACCCCTGGACATTGCCGCCTCCCAATTTCGCCTGGAAGGAGCGAAGAGAAACGTGGCTATTTTCAACAAACATCAGGCCTGAGTAGTCTTGTAAAGCGTGGGCGAATTTTGGCAGGCGGAAAACAGAGCCCTGAAAATCAATGGCGGCCTTAACCTGAGGAGAGGCTTTTGGACCTCTGAGTTCAGCCAGATAATTGACGCTTCCCAGCGCGCCTTTCCAAGGAAGGAGAAGATTGAGATTGTTGAAACGGCCTTTGAAGTCAACTGAAATTCTATCTTCAAATATAGGAAGGATGATGAAGGCGTTAAATTCATTCTCGCCAGGAAGAAAATTCCCTTTTAGCTCCAATGCAAACTTTCCTTCTGAATAGCCAAGCTCTGCCTCTCCCCTTGCTTCTGTCCTTTGAAGAAGAGGATGCTGCAAGTCTTTGACCTCAAAAGGCCCTTTGGCTTTTTCCTGGCCGGAAACATCCTTTCCTTTAAGGCTAAAGCTAAGAGCTCCCTTGAGACCCTCGTAGAGGAAGGAGACGTCAACTCCCTCCCCCTGAACATCAATGTCAAATTTCTGGGTCAAAGGCCTGACAAGAGTGGACCCTTTTATCAAGCCTTGATGCCAGATGAATTGAAGCTCGGAGAGAGAAAGGACTCCCGCCTGCCATTCCAATTTGGCACTGGCATTACTGAGATTCTGGTCAGACAACTGAAGCCGCGGGCCGGAGAAAGAGCCCTTGACTTGGACGTCCTTTTTTTGTTTGACTTCAAAATTTCCTGAAGCCTCTCCTTGAAGAGGGAAAATTATTCCCAGATTAGGAAGAATTTTTTCGGCAAAGCCTCTTTCGAGCCGGATGTCGGCATCAACCCCCTCCGGGTTTGATATCAGGCTGATTTTTCCTTTTATAAAGGGGTCATTGATGTCGAACCTGCCAAGAAAGTTATTCTTGATGATTTCGAACTCTCCCTCGGCCGAGTTTACGTCGAATTTGCCAAATCCTCCAGGAGATAAGGAAAATTTCGCCTTAATCTGAGGAGAATCGTATTCGCCAAAGATTCGAAGGTCTGCCGAGCCTTTTCCTCTAATCTCGGGAAACTCAAATTTCTTGCTCAGGAGGAGAGAAGTAAATTGCCGTGCTTGGTTGAGGTCGATGACCTCGCCTTTTATTTGCAGGTCGAGAGTTTTCGAAACATTCACCTTGCCATCGAGCTCGACCCGGGCAAAAGACGAGATAAGCTCTTGAGAAGAGAAGGTCCATTTGCTCTTTTTGTCCCAGCTGAATTTGAACGGGCCGCGGAAAGGATATCGACCCGGCTCAATCTTTAAGCCAGCTTCCCTGAATTCTCCTCCTCCTCGAAGACCATCACTGTCAAAAGTAAAATTTCCCCATGCCGGAGAGGCCACTGGCCAAGGGAGTGAAGTTAAATTTATCATCGGGTCAAGATAAAATCCTTGAACGGCTCCCTCAATTTTGCCTCCTCCGATACGAATCCTGACTTGCTCGGCCGGCAATGATTTTTTCTGGATGTTGAATTCGACAACCTGGAAGCCGCTCTGCTTAAGGTCGATTCTTCCCCTAACCTCCCCCATCGGGACTCTATTCAAGATGATATTGGAGCTTGAGAAATCTCCCTTAAACGAAAGACCTTCCGCATTCTTGGCCAGCGTTCCCTCTCCTTGAGTTTCGCCCTGAGTGTCAAAGGGGATACCGAGAAATTTGACGATAAAAGGCGCATTGGCTTTATAATTCGTTTTCAG
This sequence comes from uncultured Eubacteriales bacterium, assembly GCA_964645765.1. Classification (GTDB taxonomy): domain Bacteria; phylum Acidobacteriota; class Aminicenantia; order Aminicenantales; family Aminicenantaceae; genus CAZGMN01. Next base: position 23,628 of record CAZYBE010000036.1, on the reverse strand, counting down.
GCTGAGTTCAGGATTGAGGAAATCAGGCAGGCGGCCTTGGCCGTCAACAGTAAAATCAGAGCCTTCGACCTTCATCTCTTTTATAATGATTTCCCTGCCGCTGCCCTCGATCGAAAGTTTAACCTTTCCTTCAACTTTGGGCCAGGTTGGACTTGGAGAGAAAACGTTCTCCGCTGCTTCGGCTCGAATGGCAAGCCTTTGCTTCTTCAGCATGAATTGAGCATTTATTCCGCGGGACTCGAATCTTATATCCTTTCCCCAGAAATAGAATTCTCCTTCCTTCATCCGGCCTTCTTCTACCGAAAAAGGCAGGGAAAATTTGGGTTTCTTTTCCTTTTCTGTTTCGGCCTCGACAAATCTTAAGACCGGGTGCTCGATGAGGACATTGAAAGGCCTTTCCCTGGTTAACAGAGACCTATAGGAGATTTTCACCAAAATCCTTTCTGCTGAAAAGAAAGGCGATTGAGAATGTGTCTTGGCCTTTTCTAAGATGAGGGTTGGGGGGAAAGCTGAAAGATAGAGACGCGAATACTCAAAGCTCGACTGGATTTCTCTCCTTATCTGCCGCAGAAAGATATTCTTGAGGATGATGCCAGCCCCGGCCAAGAGCAAGATTAAAACGGATAGAGCGATAAGAGTCCTCAGCCTTTTCTTAATTCTCATAAATGCTTCCGTTGAAACTTAAATATAACATTTTTCGCCAGAAATTAAAAACACCTGCTGCGAGATAACCACCTTTTTTCTGTGACAGATACGAGGTTGACACTAGGGCGGGATGCGCATTCCAGACCGGGTCGCGGATGTAAATCTTTCCCTTGCACAGGATTTCAAAATTGGACTTCGACCCTGGCGCCCTTGTAATAAACGTCCCGGGGCTTATTTTCGGTGACGAGGACCCAATAATTTCTTGAATTTTTTATGTAACAAAGTCAAGCCAAATTCAATGAAAATGCCTGTTCTCACATTTCAACCGCTTTTCATTCTTACTTATGACCGAGTCCTCCCTATCTTTTTCTCATCGAACGTGTTGACAGTCCCTTCCGTTACGATTTATCATCTTTTATGATGGGAAGATGGGAAAATCGAGACAATGAGGCACAGTCTGCCGTCGTCATCAAAAGCGAAATTCACATCCCTGAGAAAAATTATTTGAAGAGATGGCCACAGTTTTCGTTCAACAGAATGCAGAGACACTCTCTTTAGAGGTGAAATAATGAGAAAAAGGGGAATATTGCTCGTTTTCTTAGCTCTTGTGGTCTTCAGTGTCAACGCCCAGGAAATTATCGAAAATTCGAAGAAACCTCTGAGCAAGGATGCTGGTCGAATTGTGGAATTAAAAGAGGTGTGGAAGATTGACGACATCGGTGCTGATTATTATTTCAGATATTCTCAAAATCTCAAGATAGCTCCGGATGGCTCTCTTTTTATTGCAGACCAGAACCAACTGCTCCAATTTGATCCTAGCGGAAAATTCTTACGCAATTATTTTAAGAAAGGGCAGGGCCCGGGCGAGATGCAGGAAATAGGCAATTTCTTTTTTTCTGAAAAAGCTATTATTGTTCATGACAGGAGGCTTCAAAAAATTCTTTGGTTCGGTTTCAATGGGGAGCTTATGAAGGACTTTAGAATTCACAAATTGCCCTCCTTTGCCTGGCTGCATCTTTTTTATAATGATAATTATTATTTCTTCGGCCAAAGAATTCCCTCCACAAAGGGGAAGCCGTCGGTTATTGATGTGCCAAATGATTTGATCTCTGCAACTGAGAAAGGAAAGGAAGTCGAGATCTTAATCTCGTTTCCAGTTGAATCCTTTGCAATTATTTCCGAACGAGCCGGAGCCATGGCTTCGATAGCTGAGCTTATAACTATCCCCTATAGAGAGAAATACCTGGTTATATCCCATACTCAGGATTATCTGTTAAAGATTTATGATGTTAAATCTGAAAAGATAATCCGGTCTTTCAGAAGAAATTATAAGAGGGTCAAGGTTCCAGAGGGACGCAGAGTCGGAGGAGCCATCGGGATGGGCGAAAAAAGCTACAGACCACCGAGGAAATACCTGAATGATGTTACGAAGCTTTTGGAATTCAACGACCTCCTCTGGGCTATGACTTCTACCGCGGATAAAGACAAGGGCGTATTAATCGATGTCTATAATTTTGAAGGCCAGTACGTAGATAATTTTTACTTGAAATTCCCTGAAGAAATCGACCCCATTTTAATTGGATACAGGCTGATGTTCATCTCTGGAGATTACCTGTTTATGCCTGCCTACAACGAAGACGAGACATATTGCATCAAAAAATATAGGATCGAGGACAAAAGCCGGAAATGAGGCAATCTTGGTGAATAGTTAACATCTCGTTCTGCATCTTCATCGCCTCCAGGACCAAAACAGCCTGACCTTCCCTGACAAAAACCCTGATGATCTTGAATTCTTTGTCTTTAATCCAGAATGAGAAATTCATCTTAGAGCCTGTTGGAAAAGCTTTGGAGCCTCCCGCGAAATTTCCAGTTGCTCCCCCTTCTCTGAGAAAGAGGCGCGGAACTCGCTTTCCCCTTTGAATAGACTTTGATTCCGGCAGCAATCAAGGCTGTTTCTTTTGCCCTCTTTTCTCGAAAGAGAACTTGACAGATTCCTGCCAAAAGCTTATGGTAAGACATAGTAAGACTCATGGAGCTTTAAAGATGAGCCGATCAACAAAAACTCTTACGGTGTCTCTGCCTCCTCAAATTTTCGAAGAGGTTGAAAAGCTGGCCGCTCAGGAAAAGAAGACCAAAAGCGAACTCTTCCGCGATATGGTCCGGGTTTATGAAGATCATCTCGACGAAAACCGCTGGAGGAGATTGAAGAGACTGGGTCGGGAAACGGCGAGAAAGTTGAATATCACTTCCGAAGAGGATATCGAGAAACTGGTGCATCAGGCCCGCGGCATCCGGAGCTGACCGTGGTCCGGGTAGTCTTTGATACGAATATTCTTCTCTCAGCATTTATTTTCGGCGGCAAGCCTGAGCAACTGTTTGAGATGGCCCGTTCTCGGAAGATACAGCTGCTAACGTCTCCGACCATCCTGGCTGAATTCGCCTCCCTCCTTAAAGGTAAGTTTGACTGGGAAGATGGGGAGATCGCCGGCGCCATTCGCACCATCGGGTATTCAGCAGAGCTCATAAAACCGGCTGTAAAGATCAGCATCCTCGGCGACGATGCTGATAACAGGGTTTTAGAATGTGCGCAGACGGGCAAAGCCGATTATATCGTCTCCGGGGACCGGCATCTTCTTGAGCTAAAGAAATTTCAAAAAATCCCGATTGTGAAAGCGGCTGAGCTTATCGCCGCGCTCAGTAAATCTGTCTGATGGCCAGGAAAATTCTTATTCCACTGAGAAGAGGAGGGAGCCGGCTTCTACAGAATCACCCGCCTTGGGGATGATTTTTGTTATCGTCCCTGATTGAGGAGACTTAATCTCATTCTGCATCTTCATCGCCTCTAAAACCAAAACCGCCTGTCCTTCCCTGACTTTTTCGCCTTCTCGGACAAAAACCTTGATAATTCTGCCCGGCATCGAAGTGACAATATCCCTCTTCCTGGGCCTTACCGCTTCCCTTCCCAAAATCTGAGAGACTGATTTCTTTTATTTTAACGAAACAAAGCCTTTTTAAAATATCTTTTTATTGCTTAAAAAATTCAATTTTTTCTCTAATTTTCTTTTCTTCTTTCTCAAATTGATTAGCAATATCTTCACAGAATTTTTTTGTTGAAAAATCACTATGTAGATATTCGGGATGATTTTTAAATTCTTCATTTTCAAACTTAACAAGATATTTTAAAAACCGTTTTGTCCTATCAAATCTAATTTCTAAATCTGTTGTATTTACGAATTTTTTTAGATAATTATGTAAATCAAAATCTGATATAGGCGTATCTATTGAAACTAAGTCTAAATATACAAATTCATGAGTTAAGTTATTTAAATAATATCTTCCGGCAGCTGTTAATTTAACATAAGTTGCATTTTCCAGATCTGTCTTCGATTGATTATCATACTCAACTAAATTAAAACCAGATAACCTTGAAAGACAATCTTTAATAACATCTCTATGTATAGAAATATTCTCTGCGGTTGAGAATAAATCATCAATCAAAACATATCCGCGACCTATGGGGGATTTCTTATTACAGCGTTCCAGTAAATAACTTAAGATTTTCAGTATATTAGAATGTGAATCGGTTAATGACGAATCAAAGTCAAAGACATTTATAATATTACTTCGATCTTGTAAGTAATATCTATACTCTCCTAGAATTATTGATTTGATAAACTGATGATAAGCCAATTGATATAAGCCTGATTGATCATGCTTTAAAAAAATTTCTTTGGTATTTGTATTCCCAGAAACTATGAAGTTATTAAACATCCTAAGAGCCTCTCGCATATTTCCTACTGAAATACTATCTATAAATTTAACAATCTTATCCCGTTGCTCATTTTTTCTTATTAAGGAAGATTTTATTATTGAAAAATATTTGATGACATCCTCTCTAGTCTCCTTAGGAATAGATTGGAAAGGTTGTTCTAGATTCGACTTTAAAAGTAACTTTATCGTGAAGTCAATTCGTTTAATTATCATGCTTAAGAAATTGGGTGAAGAAATGTGAAACTTTGGCATATGAAAAGCATCAAAAACACCAGTTCTGGTAGATGTAACAAACGTCTCTTCTCGTAAAGCGATTATTGTTACAGTTTTCAGAACATCTGTACAATGATGGGCCAACAGAAATATTTTTTCTTGATATACGAGTGTATGTTGATCAACATTATCTATTATAAGTGCTATAGAAAACTTAAGATGACGAAGTAAATTAAACAGCAAAGTAAAAAACTGCTTATGGTTATTTTCGTCAGCAGAAAAAGCAATCTCCTTTAGAATTTTTGATAGCTTAGGTTCATATTTTGCTTTCCACGCCACCATAATTGATTTTAATATAAAGTCTTCTATCTCATTCTCCTTCAAAGGAGCGCCTCTAAGGTCTATATAGAACCAAATTAAATTTTCGTATTCTGCTAGTATAATTTTAAAAAATCTATGTAAAAATGTTGATTTGCCGGATCCAACTCCCCCCAAAAGAACCATCAAAGAACCTGTCATTTCAGCATATGTCTTTTTCCAAAATTCTTTTTCGAAAGATCCAGCTTTTAGTTCCTTTTCATAAATATCGGAAATTTTGTATTTTTGAGCAAAGTATGGTAATTTGTCGGAAAAATAGCTTTCCATTTCCTCTGTAATAGGCTTTTTAGAAGACCTATCATACACATAGCACTCTCTTAATACTTCAGTCCTCTTCTCATCTATTAATTCGGAAAAAATAAAATCGCATATTGGTTGTAAGAAGACATATAAATCATTTCTTGCCCATGATTGATCTGGATTATGTAATTCATAAATAACCTTTTTAAACGAAATATCTCTCTTCCCTTTCTCAATCGCTTTCATTAATGATCCATTTTTCACATTTTCAAAAGCTAAATTATTCCAGAAATTATTAAAATTATTTTTAATTTCATCTAAAGATCTATAAACTATACAGAACCCTTCTTTCCAAGTCTTGCCTATAGTAATTGCAGAAAATAATACTAGCTGATATCCATTGAATACAGCTGCATATTTGCATCCAATTTCATTACAATAATTCCGAACCTGATTAAAAGCATTCATTAAATTTTTAGTAGTAGATATTGATCCACTAATTTTATAACTTCTGCTAGTCATCGTTACTGGAATTTCAAAATATTCACCAGATTTTTTTGCTTCGATTACTAGAACAGGAATTTTGTCTATTTGTAATTCATAGTCTGAATAGCCGGAATCATTAGGATTTTCTCTTACTATAAACTTCTCATTCCAACCTAAGCAATCTCTCAAAATAAAATCTATTATTTTCGCACGAGTTTCAGCTTCATTGAATATGTCTTTCTCAAAATGATATTTACTACAAATAGAAAGAAAATTCATATAAGCTTCATCAGGGTGCATGATTTCCTCCAGAATTTATAATTTTTGAAATTTTTAAAAAATAATGATTTCCTCTCATTAATTTCTATTTTTCTTAATTCTCTATAAGAGGCCAATTCTAACTAAAATTCTAAAATTGGAAACATTTAAGCTCTCGTGTTTGAATTACTCATATCCTTCTGCTATCTAAACTATCGGATTATTACTCTTTATTAATTAAACAATAAGTATTTAGCTATGTCAACTTTATTTCTTTATGATTATAGGAATTTCATTTTCGGCTACGGTGACCAAGCATGTCTCCTTACTGTTTTTCTCTCGTTTTTTATCGTCAAAGATAGTAAAGCATCACAAGAGAAGTTGTCAAACTGGGCTGGAATGTACTTGGGTGTGACCATGAGGATTCAGCGAGAGCCAAAAGAGCCAGAAATCGCGCAGAGATTTGCGTTGGGGGAAAATGAAATCACGAACAAAAAAGAAGGTGAATTTAAAATATGGGCGTTTGTTTTTTTTGATGGCGCCGATTCATCGCCAATTTTGGCGTATCTTCATCTCCTATTATTCCGAAACAGAAATATCATGCGCAAAATAGAGACCATTAAGGTTAACACTGATTTAATTTGGATTGTTGCTGAAAAAATTCAGGAAGATTTTTATTCAACTGAAAAGAGGAGGGAGCCGGCTTCCACCGAATCGCCGGCCTTGGGGACGACTCTTGTTATCGTCCCTGACTGAGGAGACTTTATCTCGTTCTGCATCTTCATCGCCTCTAAAACCAAAACAGCCTGGCCTTCCCCGACTCTCTCGCCTTCCCTGACAAAAACCTTGATGATTCGACCCGGCATCGAAGTCACAATATCCCTCTTCCTGGGCCTTGCCCCTTCCCTTCCTAAAATCTGAGAGACTGACTTCTTCTCGACCTTGAAAAATCTTCCGTTGACATAAACGGAAAAAAATAAAGAGTTGGAATTAATAACCACCTCATGAACCTTGCCGTCTATGTTCAAAAGGACTTCATCAGGGGTCAAGAACTCAACCGAGACGTGGTGCTTTCTTCCTCCGAGGGAAACCAGAATATCGTTCCTCGATTTTGCTTCAAAGCCTAGCTTAAATTCTTTGTCTTCAATCCAGAATGAGAGATTCATCTTAGAGCCTGTTGGAGAAGTTTTGCAGCCTTCCTTGAAACTTCCAATTGCTCCCTCTTCTTTGAGCAGAAGGAGAAGAGCTTGCTTTCCTCTCTAAATAGACTTTGATTCCGGCTGCAATCAAGGCTATTTCCCTCTCTGCCGGCTGCGTGCCGTCCTTCTCTTTTTCCAGGTTGGAGATGAAATGGGTGTTATAATCGCCGGCGAAGAATTTGGGATGGAGGAGAATGCGCTTGAAAAAAGGAATCGTCGTCTTTATGCCGTAAACCTGGTATTCAGATAAGGCCCTGAGCATGCGCTGGATGGCCTCTTCCCTGGTCCTTCCCCAGGTGACGAGCTTGGAAAGAAGAGGGTCGTACTCCATCGGGACTTCATACCCTTCGTAGACTCCGTTATCATCCCTGACACCCAGCCCGCCCGAAGGTGTGCGCAGGTGGACAATCTTTCCTGGCGAAGGCATGAAGTCATTGTCCGGGTCCTCAGCATATATCCGGCACTCCAGCGCAAATCCATTGGGCTTGATGTCTTCCTGCCGGAGACTCAAAGGAAGCCCGGCTGCAATCTCAATCTGGGCTTTGGCCAGGTCCACTCCAGTGACCATCTCAGTGATCGGATGCTCCACCTGGAGCCGGGCGTTCATCTCCAGAAAATAAAATTTCTTGTTTTTATCGACAACAAATTCCACTGTGCCTGCATTCCTGTAGCCCACGGCAGCCGCTGCCTTGACCGCAATCCGCCCCATCTGGCGGCGAATCTCATCATTGATAAAAGGAGAAGGAGTCTCCTCCAGAACTTTTTGATACCTCCTCTGGATAGAGCATTCCCTATCGCCGAGATAAACAATGTTGCCAAAATTATCGGCAAGGATTTGAATCTCGATATGGTGCGGCTCCTCGAGGTATTTTTCAATATAGACCGAAGGGTCGTTGAAGCTCGACTGGGCTTCAGAGCGTGCCAGTTCGAAGGAGGAGAGAAGGTCTTCTCTTCGGCTGACAAGCCTCAGCCCCTTGCCGCCACCTCCTGCTGTGGCTTTGAGCATAAGAGGAAAACCTATCTTTTCCGCTTTTTCCCGCAGCTCTTTCTCGTCTTTTAGAGCCTGGAGAGTGCCGGGGATTATTGGCACTCCGGCTTTGGATATCGTCACCCGGGAAGAGGTCTTACTCCCCATGGTCGCCATCGGCCCGGAGGGCGGCCCGATGAAGACAATCCCTTCCTCCTCGCATCTTCTGACCAGCTCCGGATTCTCAGCCAGAAAGCCATAGCCAGGATGAAGGGCTTCGGCTTTAGCCTTTTTTGTGACTTCGATGAGCTTCTCGATGTTGAGATAGCTCTGGGAGGGCAATGACTCACCTATATAATAAGCCTCCTCTGCCAGCCTGACATGAAGAGCTTTTCGGTCTGCTTCAGAATAAACAGCGACAGGAATGATGCCCATCTCCCGGCAGGCACGGATAATTCTCACCGCAATCTCGCCGCGGTTGGCGACAAGAATTCTCCTGAACATCTTTGCCATTTTCGGCTTTCTCTTGTGTTTAGTTTATCCTATTTTTTTTACAAGGGTATGTTTCCGTGCTTTTTAGGTGGATTTTTATCCTTTTTGTTCTCGAGCATCTGCAGAGCGGCAATAAGCTTTGGCCTGGTGAATTTTGGCTCGATAATCTCATCGAGATAGCCTTTCTCGCAGGCAATGTAGGGATTGGCAAATTTTTCCCGGAATTCATCAACCCTTAGCTCTCTCAGCTCTTCTGATTCTGCTTTCTCCTCAAGCTCGCGCTTGTAGACAATATTCACCGCTCCCTCTGGCCCCATGACAGCTATCTCGGACATGGGATAAGCATAGTTGACATCTGCCCGGATATGCTTCGAAGCCATGACGCAATAGGCGCCGCCGTAGGCTTTTCGGGTGATGACTGTGACCTTGGGCACAGTGGCTTCGGCAAAGGCATAAAGGAGCTTAGCGCCATGGCGGATTATGCCGCCATGTTCCTGGGCAACACCGGGCAAGAATCCTGGAACATCCTCAAAAGTGATCAAGGGAATGTTGAAGGCATCACAGAAGCGGACAAAGCGAGCTCCTTTATCAGAGGCGTTGATATCCAGAGCGCCGGCAAGAAAATCCGGCTGGTTGGCGACGATAGCCACGGATTTCCCGGCAAGGCGGCCGAAGCCGATGACAATGTTCTTGGCATATTCAGCCTGGACTTCGAAGAAGTAGCGGTCATCCAGAACCTCTCTTATGGCCTTCCGAATGTCATATGGCTGATTCGGGTCATCAGGAATCATGAAATTGAGCTCCTCGCTTGTCCTGTCGGACGGATCAGACGTCTCTTTGAAAGGAGGGTCTTCCATGTTGTTATCGGGAATGAAGGATAGAAGCTCCCGGATCAAGGCTAAGGTGTGCTGTTCATTCTCTGCCGCAAACTGAGCGACGCCGCTTATGGCATTGTGAGCCTCAGCCCCTCCCAGTTCTTCCATGCTTACATCTTCATGGGTTACGGCTTTGATCACATCCGGCCCGGTGATGAACATGTTGCTGATATCCTTGGTCATGATGATGAAATCCGTGATGGCCGGCGAATAGACGGCGCCTCCAGCACAAGGGCCCATGATGGCCGAGATCTGGGGTATGACCCCGGACGCAAGGACATTCCTCAAGAAGATATCAGCATAGCCGGCAAGGCTTGCCACTCCTTCCTGAATGCGGGCGCCTCCTGAATCATTGAGGCCGACGACTGGAGAGCCCTGCCTCAAGGCCATATCCATGATTTTCACGATTTTAGCCGCGTTTGCGCCGCTGAGAGAGCCTCCAAACACTGTGAAATCCTGGGCGAAGATGAAAACAGTCCGGCCGTCGATCTTGCCGTAGCCAGCAACGACTCCATCTCCATATATCCTCTTCTTTTCCATTCCGAAATCATAGCTCTGATGCAGGACGAGTTTATCGGTTTCCTGGAATGTTCCTTCGTCGAGAAGAAGGTTTATCCTCTCCCGGGCGGTCAGTTTCCCTGCCTGGTGCTGCCGGGTTATCCTTTCCTTGCCTCCTCCTAGTTCAGAGGCTTTTATCTTTTCCTTGAGCTCTTCTAATTTTTTTTCGGTTGTCATTTTCTCCCTCTTCTCGCTGGCAGTCAAAGCTTGACTTTGCCCCAGTCTTTCAGGAATTTCTCCATCCCGACATCGGTCAAGGGATGGGTCACCATCTTTTCCAGGACGGCAAAGGGGATGGTGACGATGTCTGCTCCGATAAGAGCAGCCTCCACAACATGAAGGGGATGCCTGACACTGGCCACGATTACCTCTGTCTCAAAGCTATAATTGCTAAGTATGGCCAAGATCTCCTCCACCAGTTCCATCCCTGCCTGAGAAATATCATCGAGTCGGCCGATGAAGGGGCTGACATATCTTGTTCCGGCTTTAGCAGCCAGAAGGGCCTGGTTCGGAGAAAATATCAGAGTTGTATTGACCTGGATTCCTTCCTTGGACAAAACCTTGGTCGCTTTCAACCCCTCAATGCAAATCGGTACTTTGACCACGACGTTCTCAGCAATCTTTGACAGAATTCTCGCTTCTTTAATCATATCCTTGGAGAGCTTCGAAACACATTCCACGCTCACCGGGCCGGCAACAATGCGGCAGATCTCTTTAATCAAATCTTTAAACTTTAAATTCTCTTTTGAAACGAGGGTGGGATTGGTGGTCACTCCATCCAGAATCCCCCAGCTCGCTGCTTCCTTAATCTGTTCCAGGTTTGCTGTGTCCAGGAAAATTTTCATTTAAACCTCCTCTTTAATTTTCATGACAGTGTTGGAAAGAGTCCCTATGCCTTCGATCTGGACATCGACCCGGTCCCCTGCAGACATGGGCCCTGTCCCGGCCGGCGTTCCGGTGCTGATGATGTCCCCAGGATTGAGAGTCATAATCCTGGAGATGAACCTCAGCAGAAAAGGAACTGGAAAAATTAAGTTTTTTGTGCTGGATGACTGCTTGAGCTTCCCGTTGAGAAAAGTCTTGAGCCGCAAGCGGGAAGGGTCGACATCCGTAGCGATACAGGGGCCGAAAGGGGCAAAGGTATCGAAAGACTTGGAGCGCGTGAATTGACCGTCCTTTTGCTGGAGGTCGCGAGCCGTAACATCATTCAGGCAGGTGTAGCCCAGGATGTAGTCCTCGGCTCTCTCCTCATCGCTGAGATTTCGAGCCCTTTTTTTTATCACCACGGCCAGCTCTCCCTCATAATCAACTCTCCTCGCCATTCTGGGATAGATGATGATATCATTCGGCCCGACAACCGCCGAAGGAGGCTTGAGAAAGAGCAGGGGCTCTTCTGGCAATGGCCTCCCCATCTCTTGAGCGTGATTCCTGTAGTTCGCTCCAACAGCGACAATCTTTGTGGGCTCGGCCGGGGCAAGCAAGCTGACACGGCTTACAGGAACACCCTCTCCTTTGATTTTAAGTTCTCTGAATGGGGAGCCTTTTATTGGAAAGAGGGTCTCTTCTTTCAAAACTCCCCAGTAAGCTTTGTTTTTGTATTTATAGCGATAAATCTTCATCAAAACTCTTCCTTGGCAATTTCAGATACAACGTCTGATTTCACGCTTTCGTTCCCGGATTTGTCCTGAGCGGTAATAGCATAATAATATCTCTTGTTCTTTTCAACTTTTGTATCGCTATAAGCATTCTCCTGGATTAGCTCGGGAGTCAATAAGATAAACTCCGCCTCTCCTTCCGCCTTGCGCCAGACTCTGTATCCAGCCAGGTCTTTTTCACGGTTAGCATCCCAACTCAAGGATATTAGGTTTCCCACACTGACTGAGACAAGACCTGAAGGAGGAGGGGGCGGAAAGATATCCTTGGGCACAACCTCAACCTTCTCAGAGTCTTCGCTTTCGACGAAAGGCGAAAGCTCTGTTGCCGAAGCCCTTACAAAATAGCGATAGAGCCGCTCAAAGATAAAATCTCTGTCTTGGTATTTTTCTTCCTTCACCAGCTCCGGATTCAGGCGCTGGGCAAGCCCTTCGCCTTCAGCCCGATAGACATTGTATCCCTTGAGATAAGCGGGCGAAGATTGGTCTATATTCTTTTCTGGCGCTCTCCATCTTATCTCGATTCGATCCTCAAAAACATTTGCCTGAATCTGCTGTGGCGGAATGGAAAGGATGATTGGCTTTAAAGAACGAAGCTCCGAGAACTCTGATTTCCTTTTTCTCCTATCTGCAACTCTGAGCCCGAAGATTAGATTTTTTGAGCCAAAATCTTTCTGGGACAATTTATGGTCATAGCGAAGCTTGCTTGAGGCAACGCCTTTGTTTATCTCGTGCTCGGTGAGCTCTTTTTTTCCTATCGAGGCGACGAGCTTGGCTTTGACTTCAAACTCTTCCTTTCCCGCAGATTCCTTCTCTGCCTCATAAAGCCAGACTTCAATGATATCAACGGCTAAAAGACTTCCATCAATATAAGTTTGGGGGTTTTCCCACTCAAGGATGACCCTTTCCCCCCTTTGAATGGCGTCGAAGACTTCAACATTATTGGGAATCTTTGCCAAAGGAGGAAGGAGCGGACCCTTTTTCCCACAAAAAGAGAGTGAGAGAAAAAGAAATAAAAGAAGCAAGAGAAGAGAAAATCTCTTCATCAGAGGATGAAGCGGCTCAAATCCTGGTCTTCGAGGATATCTTTGAGCTGGCTCTGGACATATTTTTTGTCGATGAGCCACTTCTTCTTTTTAATGTTAGGAGCCTCGAATGAGATCTCTTCCATGACTTTTTCCATGACCGTATGAAGCCTGCGGGCACCGATATTCTCCGCATCGTCGTTGACCTTTTCTGCGATCTCGGCAATCTCTTCGACGGCATCCTGGGTGAAATCCACCTGGACGCCTTCTGTCTCCAGAAGAGCTCGGTACTGCTTGATCAGGGCATTCTCAGGCTCGGTCAGAATCCTGATGAAATCGCCCTTGTTCAGGGGGGTCAGCTCGACTCTGATCGGAAATCTTCCCTGGAGCTCGGGGATAAGGTCGGAGGGCTTGGAGACATGAAAAGCGCCGGCCCCGATGAAAAGGACATGGTCTGTTCGCACCAACCCATAGCGGGTGTTGACTGTTGTGCCTTCGATGATCGGCAGCAAATCCCTCTGGACTCCTTCTCGGCTGACCTCAGGACCGTGACCTGACTCGCGACCGGCAATCTTGTCAACCTCATCGAGGAAGATGATTCCAGACTGCTCAACCCTTTCCACGGCCAGGTGCGACACCTGCTCCATATCGATCAACCTTCTCTCTTCGTCCTCCAGCAGATACTCCGTGGCTTCTTTGATCTTGACCTTTCGCTTCTTGGACTTCCCGCCTAAAAACCCTGGAATGATTTCCTGAATCTGAATCCCGATCTCCTCCATCCCGGTGTTGGAGAAAATCTCGAAAGGAGGTGACATCCTCTCCTTGACCTCGATCTCGATCATCCTCTCGTCCAGGTATCCTTCTCTGAGCTGTTTCTTTAATTTATCCCTTGTCTCTTGAAATTTGTAAAGGTCTTCCTGCTCAAAAGAGTTTGTCCTTCTCTTTACCGGCGGAAGGAGTATGTCCAGAATCTTCTCTTCAACATTCCTCTCAGCCTTTTCCTTGATCTCCTCGATTTTTTCCTGCTTGACCATATCCACAGAAATCCGGACCAAGTCCCTGATCATCGACTCGACGTCCCGCCCGACATAGCCGATTTCTGTGAATTTGCTGGCCTCAATCTTGAGGAAGGGAGAGGAAGTGAGCTTGGCCAGCCTGCGGGATATCTCGGTCTTTCCTATTCCCGTGGGGCCGATCATCAGAATGTTCTTGGGCGCGATTTCATCGGCAAGCTCAGGAGGAAGCTTTCTCCTTCGATACCTGTTGCGCAGGGCTATGGCCACGGCTTTCTTGGCAGCCTGTTGGCCGATGATGTACTTGTCCAGCTCGGCAACAATCTCCTGCGGAGTCAGCTCGGCTTCCGCGAGTTTTTTAGCCTGGCCTTCTAAAATCTGGGGAAGAACGATGGGCATTAAAGTTCCTCGATTGTAATCTGGTCATTGGTGAAGACACAGATGCCGGAGCTTATCTTTAAAGCTTCTGAGGCAATTTCTTTAGCGGAGAGGTCGGTGAACTTAATTAAAGCTCGGGCCGCAGCCAGAGCGTACTGACCGCCTGAGCCGATGGCAATGATTCCGTCATCCGGCTCGACAACGTCGCCTGTCCCTGAGATCAAAAATGCGTGCTCCTTATCAGCCACGATCAAGAAAGCCTCCAGCCGGCGCAGCGCCTTATCCAGGCGCCAGTCTTTGGCCAATTCGATCGCGGCCCGGGGAAGATTGCCCCGAAACTCCTCAAGCTTGGCCTCGAACCTGGAGAAAAGGGCAAAAGCATCGGAAGTTGCTCCGGCAAATCCAGCTATCACATTTCCTTTAAAAAGGGTCCTTATTTTATTGGCATTTCGCTTGATAATCGTCTCGCCTAAAGAAACCTGGCCGTCTCCAGCCATGGCAATTTTCCCTTCGTGACGAACACAAATGATGGTTGTTGAGCGAATCATAGGAGTTTTCCTCTATTCTTAATACTATATGATAATTAAAAACCAGAATATTTTCAATTTATAAACGTTAAGAGTCTATGATGTCAAGATAATTGTTAGGGTGAGGGTTTGGGGAAAACGAGCGTGCTCCGAACCCCCAAACCCTCACCCATATCATGGAATTTGAGAGGTTATATCTTGAACAAGGAGACCAAGAAGGCTATTCCCAAACCGACAAGGATAATGACCGTCATCCAGGAAATGATGTTGTAAGTGCGCCCATTGATGTGGATTCCCATCAGCTTTTTATCATTGATCAAAATGAGCATGAAGACCAGAATTAAAGGCAAGGCAATTCCGTTTATAACCTGGGAGATGTACATGATGGGGAAGAGGGGGATTCCCGGAAGAAGGATGATGATCGCACCAAAGATTATCAGCAAAGTGTAAAGCCCATAAAACTGAGGAGCCTCAGAAAATTTCTTGTTGACACCCACTTCCCAGCCCATCCCTTCGCAAACGACAAAAGCCGTGGAGAGAGGCAAGATCGAGGCAGCAAATAAAGAAGCATTCAAAAGTCCAAAGGCAAAAAGAGCAGAGCAGTATTTTCCAGCCAATGGCTTTAAGGCTAAGGCGGCATCTTTTGCTGTCTCTATCTTGATTCCTGCCTTGAAGAGAGTGGCGGCGCAGGTCAAGATGATAAATGCGGCCACCACGGTCACCAGGACACTTCCCAGGATGACATCCATCCGGGAATGCTTGTAGTCTTTAATGTTAATATTTTTCTCTACGACCGCAGCCTGGAGATAAAACTGCATCCAGGGAGCTATGGTTGTTCCAACCAAACCAATGAGCATGGCCAGGCTGCCGGGCGAGAACTTGATGTCCGGCCGGGTGAAACCTGTGAGGACAAGGCCCCAGTCTGGACCGGCTAAAAAACCGGAAATGATGTAACAGACATAGAACAGACAGGCAACAAGAAAGACTTTTTCCACCGACCTATAAGTCCCTTTGACGACAAGCAGCCAAACAATAAAGGCGCAAACAGGGACAGAGATAGACTTTGGAACCTTAAAGATTTCCAGGCTGGAGGCAATACCTGCAAATTCTGCAATTACATTTCCAAAGTTGGTGATGACCAAAGCTGTCAGCAAATAAACAGTGATTTTCACTCCAAATTTTTCCCGGATAAGGTCGGATAGCCCTTTGCCGGTCATGACTCCCATCCTGGCGCTCATCTCTTGAATAATGACCAGGGCGACCATGATCGGAATCAAAGACCAGAGGAGGCCATAGCCAAAACGTGCTCCTGCCATCGAATAAGTCGCAATGCCACCCGCATCATTGTCCACATTTGAGGTGATGATGCCTGGGCCGACCACAGCAAGAAAGATTAAGAAACTCTTCCACTGTGACCTTAAATAGCCCTTATTCAATATCCTCAAAATGATTCCTCAAAATATGTGATCGAGAATCAAAAATCCTTTGATGTGGCCTCGACGATGTCACGGAGTGTGATTATCCCTTTTAAACGATTATCATCGTCGATGACAGGGATGGCCATGAATTTGTATTTCTTGAATATCTCTTTGACCTCCTTGACATCATCCTCAGTCTTGACTTTTATCAGGTTGGTATTCATCAGCTTGGACAAGGGAGTGTCTTTCTCACACAAAACCAAATGTCTTAAAGTCAGAACGCCGAGTAGATGATTCTCCTCATCTGTCACATAGAGGTAAGAGATTGTATCTAAAGGATGGGTTGTCCTCTTGAATACTTCTGAAGCATCGGCGATGGTTTTGTTTCCTTGAATGAAGATATAATCTTTAGTCATGATGCTCCCTGCCGTGCCTTCTTCAAATTTCAACAACTCCTCCAATTTCTCTCTCGAAGGTTTCTCCATCGTTTGGATGAGCTTCGATTTTTTCTCCCCGGGAAGGCCAGCCAGAAGGTCTGTGGCCTCATCAGGCTCCATTTCTTCGAGAATGTCTGAGACAAGCTCTTCAGAAGCCGATAAAACCAGAGAGAGCTGATATTTTGGCTCGACCTCTTGCAGTGTTTCGGCTGCGGTCGACAAATCTAAAGACTTGAAGACTCTTGACCGGCTCGTCTGGTCGAGCTCTTCGAGGATGTCTGCCAAATCAGAGGGATGAAGCTCATGGAGCTTTCTCAAGGTCACGTTGAGCTTCAAATCTTTTTTATGAGGGTCGCTGGCCAGAGGCTGGATATACTTCCAGGAGATCATTTTCTCTGGAATCTGGTAAGAAAAGAGGAAATTGGTCAAGGAATCTATGACTTTTATCCAGCCCAAGCGACGGAAAATTCCTCTTATCCCGATATCCACGTGGACAAGGTGCAGGTCCCAATCCACGACCAGAAGATGGATGTCATTCACCCTCTCTATCCTTGCCCCGAATGTGTCCACGACCTGTTTATCGAACAGCTCTTCCCGAAGAAGAATCTCGCTCTCATTCACCACCAATGGCTTTATCTTCTTCTCCGCTTCCGGCTTTAGTCGAATCAAATGGCCGGTCAATTCTTCGACCTCGAGCCAATCCAATTCAACCGGGGCTTTCTGACGCTTGTGTCTGATGCTCAAGCTTGCAACTTTTGGAAAAAGCTCGGCCAGCTTAACCTTCATGTCAGCTAATTTTCCCAATACGTTGTCGTTTGAATCGACGACAGAGCGGCCCAGAAGCTCTGAGAAAAAAATAAACATTTTTAAGTTTTCTTCTTGCATTTTATTCAAGGTATTGCCGCTTGCTTTCACGCTTTTCTTTCCTGTTTATACTTTAATTTCTATAAAAAAGCTTATAGCACAGGTCAAATTGGCTGTCAAAATTAAAAGGTTCTCTTTTGCATCTTGCTCAGCCGGAATTGCTTATCTTTCCTCTTAGGAGGAAAAATTTTCAAATAGCGCCATAGTTTTTGGGGAGAATATGAAAGAGAGAGCTCTGCGTGTTCTATCCTGATCCTCTCAGAGGCCATGGCCGCAGTAAGGACAGAAGCTGAAATCGGGGTCAACGGCTCTTTCGCAGCGAGGGCATCTCCTTTTCCAGGCTTTCGGCCCGGTATCCATCCCTGTATCTCTTTGGTCGATAACGGTATGGCAATTCTCGCAAATCCAAAAAGGAGTGCCCTTTTTGACAGGAAAGAGAGGGATGAAGAAGAGGCTCAGATAGTGGTCAATCCTTTTATAGCAGACTTTTATCTGCTGACAGGCTGGACATGCCCTTGCCTGCTTATCCAGTATTTTGGACCTTGGCTGAATCCCTCCAATGAAGAAAAACATCATTATTTCCTTATGATATTCTAATTTAGATTCAGAGACAAAAGAATTGCTTAATGATCATAAATATTCATATAATTTATTTGCCGGTTTTTTTGATTATTCGGGAAAGCAAAATATTTAAAGATTGATTTTCTATTGCCCAAAACAGCGGTTTTTCAATGATGGATAAAATCACAACAAAGCCAAAGGTTGCATTATGAAAATCAAGACTAAATTTCAGGCGAAATTGGTCATTTCAGGAATAGCTCTTCTTCTCTATCCCGCCTTATTCTCTTGCTGCCAGAAAACAAAATTTACCCACTTCGCAATAATTTCTGCCGATGATACCGGGCAAGGGA
The DNA here is from genome assembly GCA_964645765.1 of uncultured Eubacteriales bacterium. Lineage (GTDB taxonomy): Bacteria > Acidobacteriota > Aminicenantia > Aminicenantales > Aminicenantaceae > CAZGMN01. Next base: position 5,321 of record CAZYBE010000036.1, on the reverse strand, counting down.
TCGTCCAAAAAGCCGCCCATGTCACTCCTTCTGCAAGGCAACTGTCCTGGCAGGAGCTGGAGCTCACTGCCTTTGTTCACTTCTCCATCAATACCTTCACCGTCCGGGAATGGGGAGTTGGCGACGAAGACCCTCAGCTTTTCAATCCCAGCCAGCTCGATACAAAGCAATGGGCCCGAGTCTTCAAGGAAGCCGGCATGAAGATGATCATCCTTACCACCAAGCATCACGACGGCTTTTGCCTCTGGCCAACCAAATACACCAACCATTCGGTGAGGAGCAGCCCATGGCGAAACGGAAAAGGTGATGTGGTTCGAGAGGTGGCAGAAGCCTGCCGGGAGTTCGGCCTTAAGCTCGGAATTTACTTATCGCCCTGGGACCGTCATGAGCCCTCGTACGGCGATTCCCCTCGCTACAACGAATTCTTCAAGAACCAGCTTCGCGAGCTATTGACCAATTATGGAGAAGTGGCAGAGGTCTGGTTTGACGGCGCCTGCGGCGAAGGGCCGAACGGCAAGCGCCAGGTTTACGACTGGCCAGGCTACTATAAAGTGATTCGCGAGCTGCAGCCTGATGCCGTCATCGCCATCATGGGGCCTGATGTGCGCTGGGTGGGGACCGAATCCGGATACGGCAGGGAAACAGAATGGGGTGTAGTTCCTGCGAGTTTGCGCAGCTTGGCTCAACTGCCAGCAAGCCTCAACCAGGAGGCTCTGGATTCTTCTTTCCTTCCCATGGATTTGACTCAAGCGGATTTGGGGAGCAGGGATAAGATTATTCAGGCATCTGCTCTCGCCTGGTATCCTTCAGAAGTGGACGTTTCCATCCGGCCAGGGTGGTTTTACCGTCAAAGCCAGGATGAGCAGGTGAAATCGCCTGAAAAGCTGTTAAATATCTATTTCAGCTCTGTCGGCCGGAATTCTGTCCTCCTCTTGAACGTCCCTCCTGACCGCCGCGGCTTGATCCACGAAAATGATATTCGAGTCTTGAGCGAATGGCGCAGGGTCCTGGATGAGACTTTTCGCATAAATTTCGCCGAGGGAGCTCAAGCTCAGGCTTCAAACGCTGCCAAGCGACATTCCGCCCAGAATACAATCGACGGCGATCAGAAAACATACTGGACAACAGAAGGAGGAAACGAGGCGGCTACGCTTGAGTATCGTTTAGCCAAGCCGTCAACCTTTGATGTCTTGATGCTTCAGGAAAATATTCGTATCGGCCAGCGGGTTGAGCGCTTTCAGCTTGAGGCTTGGATAAACGGCCGCTGGGAAAAAGTTACAGAGGGAACGACCATCGGCTACAAGCGTCTGCTCTGCTTCTCTCCGACAACAACCGGCCGCGTCCGCCTGTCGATCACCGAGTCCAGGACAAATCCAACCCTGACTCATTTTGGGCTCTACAATAGGAGGTCAAATTGAGATTGGGCAGCTTAATCAGGACCAAGCGAATTAAGCTTAGCCCAGCAATCGCGGTTTTAATTTTTATTGCGGCAATCTTATTATTCATTCCAGTCGATGCTCAGCCGCCCTATCAAAAAGAGGATAAGGGCATCGTCATCCCCTTGGAAGGCACAAAGTTAAAAATCCAGGTCTATGCACCGAATATTATCCATGTCCTTTACACACCCGGCGATGCCATCAAGCTCCGCAAAAGCCTTGTCGTGGAGGCGGCCCCAAAAGATTCGCGATGCAAAGTCCTGCAGCAGGGAGAAGAGATATTGATGAAAACCGCAAGCCTCCAGCTTCGGATCGATGCCAAAACAGGCGCAATCCAATTCGCGGATAAGGCTGGTAAAATCCTTTTAGGCGAGGCGCCTGATAATCCCCGAACCATGACCAGCGCTCGGGTTATGGGCGAGGAGACCTGTCATGCGCTCCAGCGCTTTGTCTTGACTCCGGATGAAGGAATTTATGGCTTGGGCCAGCATCAAGATGGTTACATGAACTACAGGGGAAAGGATGTCTGTCTAACCCAAACCAATCCTGTTGCCGTCAATCCCTTTCTCATCTCCACCAATGGATATGGAATTCTCTGGGATAATTATTCAAAAACTCTTTTTCACGACGGCAAGAATGGGATGTCCTTCTGGTCTGAAGTTGCTGATGCCATCGACTATTATTTTATCTCCGGCGAAACAATGGACGAGGTCATTGCCGGCTACAGGGTGCTCACCGGCCAGGCTCCCCTTTTCGGAAAATGGGCTTACGGCTACTGGCAGAGCAAGGAGCGCTATCTGGATGCAGACGATATTCTGAGTGTAGCCAAAGAATACCGGGAGAGAAAAATTCCCATCGACAACATCGTCCAGGACTGGCGCTACTGGGGAGAGAACGATGACTGGAGCTCGATGCGATTCGACAGCAAAGTCTATCCCGACCCGGAGAAAACAATCTCTTCGATCCATAACGATTACGACCTCCACTACATGATTTCCATCTGGCCTGCTCTTGGCATAAAGACCGATATCTATAAGGAGATGAAGGCGAAGGGCCATCTCTACCCGCCCCAGCACTGGACCACAGGATATGTCTACGATGCCTATAGCCGCGAAGCCCGGGATATCTACTGGCGCTATGTCAAAGAGGGCCTTGTCTCCAAAGGGGTTGACGCTCTGTGGATGGATGCCACTGAGCCAGAGCTTGGAGACCAGCACACATCTGAAATCTCGGAAAAGCTTATCAAAGAATTCGGAATGACAGAACTGGGCACCATGGCCAGATATTTGAATACTTACTCCTTAATGACAACAAAGGGAGTCTATGAAGGGTTCAGGAAAGATTTTCCCCAGAAAAGGGTCTTCATCCTGACCCGGTCGGCTTTTTCCGGACAGCAGAGGTATGCAGCGGCAACCTGGTCGGGTGACATCTCAGCCAACTATGATGTCTTCCGAAAACAAATCTCTGCAGGAGTCAACTTCTGCCTGGCAGGAATTCCTTACTGGACGCATGACATCGGCGCCTTTTTCCCCAATTGGAGAGGCGGCCTTTACCCATTAGGATGCAAAGACCCTGCTTACCAGGAGCTTTACGTCCGCTGGTTTCAATTCGGAACCTTTACACCCATCTTTCGCTCCCACGGCACAGGCACTCCCCGGGAAATCTGGCGCTTCGGGGAGCCCGGCCACTGGGCTTATGACGCCCTCCTCAAGTTCGACAATCTCCGCTATCGCCTCCTCCCCTACATCTACTCGCTGGCCTGGAAAGTGACCAGCCAGGCCTATACCATCATGCGCGGCCTGCCGATGGATTTTACGGCCGATAAAAATACCTATGGAACCGATAACGAGTATATGTTCGGCCCCTCGCTCCTCGTCACTCCAGTGACAGAAGAAATGTATCATAAAGTCAAAAAGTCCGGCGAGGCCATTCCTTCCAAAAACTTGGCTGCTCCTCAAGGAGAGCCGGGAATCCTTCTGCCTGAACATATTAAAGGAATCGATCTTGGAGAAAAAGAGGAAGAGGCAATAAAATCAGTTAATGTCTATCTGCCGCAATGGCCTGGCTGGTATGACTTCTGGACTGGGGATTTTTTTCAAGGCGGGCAAAAAATAAGAAGGGAAACTCCTCTCGACATCATGCCTTTATATGTCAGAGCGGGCTCCATCCTTCCTCTCGGCCCTTTTAAACAATATTCGACAGAAAAGCCCGAAGACCCTCTTGAGCTCAGGATTTACGCCGGAGCTGACTGCGAATTCGAGCTTTATGAGGACGAGAACGATAATTACAATTATGAAAAAGGAGTTTACGCCTTCATCCCCTTTAGATGGAATGAAAAATCAAAAACCCTGACCATCGGCACAAGAAAAGGAAGTTTTCCCGGAATGTTAAAGAAGAGGACTTTCCGCATCGTCTGCGTCCAAAAAAATCATGGCGTCGGCTTGGAAGTTACAAAAGATGCGGACCAGACCGTCACCTATTCAGGAAAAAGAATCAAAATAAGAATGTAGGCTTGGATAAAATAAATCCAGTGAGGAATACATCAGCTTCCCGGGCGGCAGTTGCGCTCATCACTATATTAACTTCTTGTCTTTTCAATTGACCTCTTTCTTTTCCCGTGATATAAGCTTTAAAGAAAGGGCCTTTAGTGGAAAGCAACCGAAAAGCATAAAGGATTTTGCCGATTAGAAAAGCAAATTCACACCCCCAGAGAACATCACGAGAGCTCGTCAAAAAGACTCTGGAATTCGCCAAGCCGGAGAGAATCCCGCGCCAGCTCTGGTTTTTGCCCTGGGCCGAAGAGAATTTTCCTGGCCAGCTTCGAGCCATTCAGGAAAAATTTCCTGATGACATCGTTACTGCTCCTCGATTGGTCGGAAGCAGAGACTTAACCGATTTTCCTGAGCGCTATCAAAAGGGAGTTTTTATCGACGAATGGGGGTGTCGATTTGAAAATGTGCAAGGTGGGACAATCGGCATAGTCCACAAACCGTTAATTGAAACCTGGAGTGACCTTGAAAAGCTCAAGACGCCGGACAAATATTTGAATCTGGACACAAAGGAAATCAACCGTTTCTGCCGTAATGAGAAACGATTTGTTTTGGCTGGAACCTGGATCAGACCCTTTGAGAGGCTCCAGTTTCTGCGGACAACGATGAACCTGCTCGTCGACCTCGTAGAGCAGCCTCCGGAGCTTCATGAGCTCATTCGCCGCATGCATCAATTCTACATCAAGGAAGCCGAGGCCTGGGCTCGAACCGATGTCGATGCCCTGACTATCATGGATGACTGGGGAACGCAGAAGGGATCGATCATATCGCCCTGGCTCTGGCGGACACTCTTCAAGCCCTTATACCAGGACTATGTCGAAGTTGCCCGCAAATACAAAAAATACGTCTTCTTCCATTCGGACGGCTATATTGTTGATATCATCCCCGAATTTATCGAGATCGGCGTCGATGCCCTCAACTCCCAGATATTCTGCATGGGCCTGGAATCGCTCGGCGAAAAATTCAAAGGGAAAATCACTTTCTGGGGCGAGATCGACCGCCAGCACATTCTGGCTTACGCCTCCCTCAATGACGTTCGAAACGCCGTCAACGATGTTTACAAAAATCTCTATTCTGATGGAGGCGTCATCGCCCAATGCGAGTTCGGGCCCGGCGCCAAGCCAGAAAATGTCGAGGCCGTTTTCCAGACCTGGTCCGAAATAGACAAAAAGATGAAGGGATGAAAATAGAGCTCAGGCTGGGTGCTTAGAAAGCCGTGTATTAGCTCAGGTCAGTGGGTTCAAAAACACACAGCTTTTGCCCCAGCGAGGCAAAAGCTGTTCGGTTTCAGGCTTCGCTCTCCTCTCCCTTCGGTCGAGGAACCATGCCCGCTCAG
>CAZYBE010000035.1:6731-32041 GCA_964645765.1 uncultured Eubacteriales bacterium | reverse complement strand
GTCTAGAGGAATAGGAAGTTAAATAGGCTCAGGCTGGGTGTTGAGAAAACCGTTTTCGAGACACCCAGCCTGAGCCAGGCTTCAGTTGACTTACAGACTCCATTTTTGTCAGAATGATTAAAAAAGAGGATTCAAAATTGAAGATTTTAGTCATTGGCTCTGGCGGCAGAGAGCATGCTCTCGCTTGGAAAATATCTCTGAGTCCTCGTGCTAAAAAAATTTATTGCGCTCCAGGAAATGCGGGCACGATGAACGTTGCTGAAAACATTCCCATCAAGGATTCTGATATCAAAGGCCTGGCTGACTTTGCCTCCAAGCAAAAAATTGATTTGACTGTTGTTGGCCCAGAGCTTCCCTTGACTTTGGGCATCGTTGATGAGTTTGAAAAGCGAAATTTAAAAATTTTTGGGCCGACCAAGAGCAGCGCGGAACTTGAGGGAAGCAAGGTCTTCGCTAAGCAGTTCATGGAGCGCCATCAGATTCCGACTGCCAAATTCAAAGTTGCTGAATCGCTGCAGAAGGCAACAGACATTTTAAAATCAGGAGAAATTTCATTCCCTCTGGTTATAAAAGCGGATGGACTGGCTGCCGGGAAAGGAGCCATCGTCTGCAAAAGCCGGGAAAGAGCAGAGGAAGTTGTCCACTCGATTATGGTGGAAAAGCAGTTTGGAGAATCAGGGAAGAGAATTGTCATCGAGGAATTATTGAAAGGCAAAGAGGTTTCATTTATTGTCCTCTGTGATGGTAAAAGAGTGGCTCCTCTTGTCACAGCCATGGACCATAAGGCTGTCTATGATGATGATAAAGGTCCAAATACGGGGGGAATGGGAGCGATATCACCTTCTCCTTTCATCAACAAAGAGCTATTTTTCAAAATCATGGAAACCATCGTTTTTCCTACCGTGGCCCGGATGCTTGAGGAAAAAAGAAAAATTAAAGGAGTTCTTTATGTGGGGTTGATGTTGACAGAGAAAGGGCCCAAAGTCCTGGAGTATAACTGCCGATTTGGCGACCCGGAGACTCAGCCGCAGCTGTTGAGGATGGAGAGTGACCTTGTCGAAGTCCTCCTTTCCATCGTCGAAGAGAATGTCTTGAAAAAGGAAATCAAATGGAGCCACAGACCTGCTGCTTGTGTTGTCCTTGCTTCTGGCGGATACCCGGTTAAATATGAAAAAGGCAAGAAGATTGAAGGGCTGATGGAGGCCTCCAGCATCCCGGGCGTAACTATCTTCCATGCCGGGACAAAGTTTCAGGGAGGAGATTATTTTACAGACGGAGGTAGAGTACTTGGAGTCAGTGCCTCAGAAGATACTCTTGCCGAAAGCATGGATAGGATATACAAGGCCATCTCTTTGATATCTTTTGAAGCGATGCATTTCAGGGGTGATATCGGCGTGAAAAGAGGATGAAGAAGATGAAAATTGCAGTTTTTATAGGCAGTGATTCAGATTATGAAGTCGTGGAAGAGGCTTTGCAGGTGCTCAAAAAATTTGAGGTTCCTTACGGCCTGGAAGTGACCTCGGCTCACCGTTCTCCACAGAGGACAGCGAAGCTCGTAAAGTCCTTTGAGGAAAAAGGAGCTGAAGTCTTTATCGCTGCTGCCGGCAAAGCCGCTCATTTAGCAGGCTTTGTTGCTGCGCACACAGTCCGGCCCGTGATTGGAGTTCCGGTTTGGGATTCGGCTCTCGATGGCCTCGACGCCCTTCTTTCGACTGTGCAGATGCCAAAAGGCGTTCCTGTGGCCACCATGGGCTTGGGAAAATCCGGAGCTTCAAACGCCGCCCTTCTCGCCATCCAGATTTTAAGCCTTAAAGAGCCATCGCTGAGGAAAAAGCTCGAAAAGTATCGAGCGGAAATGGAAGCCCAGGTTGAAGCGAACTCTAAGAAAATTCAGAAAAGAACGTGACATCTTTTTCGATTCAAACTTTCGGCTGCCGGGTGAATCAGGCTGAAGCCTTTCTCTGGGCAGATGAATTCCAGAAGCATGGCTTGAAGTATGAAGAAGACTTTTGCCACAGCGACTTGGTTATCGTCAATTCCTGCACTCTGACCAGCCGGGCTGACAGCGATTTGAAGGGCTTCATCAGAAGAGCCAGCTCTCTCAATCCAAAGGCAAAGTTGGTTGTTACCGGATGCTACGCCGAAAGAGCGGCTGAAGAGGTTAGAAAGATACCTCAGGTCTGGCTTGTTTTTTCCAACAAAGAAAAAGAAGACTTACCCAGAAGAATTCTCTCTCTCTTTGGCCGAGAAAGCAGAGAAAGTGCTTTACCTTTCCGCTCGCGGGCCCTGGTCAAGATTCAGGATGGATGCAATTTCCGCTGCACTTTTTGCATCGTCCCCAGCGTCAGGGGAAGGGGCGTGAGCTTGGAGAAGAGAAGAATTGTGGCTCAAGTCAAGGAATTCAAAGGCCAGGGGTTTAAAGAGATTGTCCTGACCGGAGTTCATCTCTGCTCTTATGGCGCTGACCTCGAGCCTCGGAGCTCTTTACTTGAGTTGCTGCAGGAGATCGAGGGCCTGGATGGAGTGCCGAGGCTGCGGCTGAGCTCTCTGGACCCTCGGTTCCTGGAAATCCGACTGATAAATCACCTGACATCGAGCCAAAGAATATGCCCTCATTTCCACCTCTCTCTCCAGAGCGGGTCTGACAGGATATTGGAGCGCATGGGGCGAAAGATAACAGCCAAAGATTACAGGATTATTCTCAGCCAATTGCGAGAAGAATCTCCCCGGGCATCGCTGGGAGGTGACATCATTGTCGGATTTCCAGGAGAGAGTGAGGATGATTTCGAGCAAACTTATAGCTTCCTCGAGCAATCACCTTTGACATATTTTCATGTCTTCACTTATTCTCCGCGGCCCGGAACAGAAGCTTCTTCCTGGAGTCAAGTCGAGGACAAGGCAAAAAGGAAAAGAGGAGCTCTTTTGCGGGAGCTCTCGAGGAAGAAGAATTCGAGATTTCGCCAGCTCTTTTTAGGAAAAGATTGCGAGGCCATCGTTATCAAAAAGGAAAAGCAAAGCGCTGAAGTTTTGACATCAAATTATTTCAAGGTTTCTATTCCTTCCTGCCCTTATGATGAAAGAGAAGAAGTGAGAGTGAGAATCACAAAAGTCGATAGATATGTTACAGAAGGGGAAGTCGTCGATTAACGGAATCTTAAAAGATGAAAATTATTATCCTCCCGCCTGAGATATCACAGAAGATTGCGGCGGGTGAAGTCATCGAAAGGCCCTTTTCTGTGGTCAAGGAATTGGTCGAGAACTCTCTGGACGCTGACTCTTCAGAGATCAAAGTCGAGCTTGCGGCCGGAGGAAAAAAGCTGGTCAGAGTTACGGATAATGGCCGGGGAATGACAAGGGAAGATGCGTTGGTCTGCTTTGAGAGGCATTCCACGAGCAAATTATCGAGCCTTGAAGACCTCAGCCGGATTTCAACCCTTGGTTTTCGAGGAGAGGCCCTGCCCAGTATCTCTGCTGTCTCCAGGGTTGTGCTGAAGACTTCGGATGGGAGCGGAGATTTAGGAACTCTAGTCGAAAGGGAAGGAGAGAAGCTTGTTCGAGCTTCAGACATTGCTTTTCCCAGAGGGACAAGCGTTGAAGTCAGGGATTTATTCTTCAATCTGCCGGCAAGGGAGAAATTTCTGCGCTCGGACAAGTCCGAGCTTTCCTCGGTCGTCAAACACCTGGCCGTTGTTTCCCTTGCCTATCCAGAAATAAGGTTTTCTTTATTTCACGGAACAAGGCAAATTTTTGATTACCCTCCTGTGAAAAGTCTCAAGGAGAGAATTTTTCAAATCTATGGGAAGTCTTTTCTGGAGCATCTCCTTGAGGTCGATTTTAGGGACGACGGCTGGAAAATCTTTGGCCATGCTTCTCTTCCGCCTTCAGGGCGCCGGGATAAGTCTCTTCAGTTATTTTTCGTCAACAGACGTCCGGTCAGGGACCGAACCCTCCAGGCTGCCTTGAATCAGGCTTATAGAGGCTTTTTGGAGAAAGACAACTTTGCTGAAAGCATAATCTTTCTTTTCTGTCCCTACAATGAAGTCGACATCAACGTCCATCCGACCAAAGCAGAGGTCAGGTTTAGAGATTCAAGCCTTGTTTTTCATCTTGTCCTGGAGAGCATAGGGCAGGCCCTTCTCAAGGCAAAAGGAATAAAGGAGGTTTATCCCGCCAAGGCCAAAGAAAAGGCGGGCTTATCCATAGAAGAAAGCGCTCCGCCCACTTTCCGGCCGAGAAGAGAAGAGGCAGCTTCTAAGCAGGGTATATTCTTTCCTTTAACCGAGGGAGAGAAAATATACCCTCGTGCTCTGGGCCAGTATCTGGACAGCTACATTGTGGCCTTATCCAAAGAGGGAATAATCATCGTCGACCAGCACAACGCCCACGAGAGAGTCCTTTTCGAGCAATATGAGGAGATTGATAGGCGTAAGAAATGGCCTCAAAAGATGGCTCTCCTTCCCATTGTCTTCGAGCTCTCTGTTTCTCAGGCTTTGAGTTTTGAAGACAACGAGGCCCAGTTAGAGGAAGTCGGTTTCAGGATAGAGGCCATGGGCGGACGAAGCTTTGCCTTAAAGGAATATCCCGATATATTCAAAGAAGAAGAGGCAAAGGAGATCTTTCTATCACTCCTTGAAGAAATGGAAAAAGAGAAGATTGAAAGTAAAAAGAAGAAGATATTGGCCACTCTGGCCTGCAAAACGGCTGTCAAAGCTGGACAGGCCATGTCTCTGGAAAAGATGAATTACTTGGTGGAGGAGCTCTTCAAGACCTCAAACTCCTCTCTCTGTCCTCATGGAAGGCCGGTGATGGTCATGATCGACAGGAAAGAGCTCGAGCGGGCTTTGAAGAGGAGCTGAAATTGACAACGATTTTCGCTTCTGCTAAGATTAGCGGGACTAAAATCCAGGGTCAATTTTCAGAGTCTACTGCTCGGCCGGTGAAATTTTCCGTGATTGGTCTTTTTCGGGGAGTAGCGCAGCCTGGTTTAGCGCGCCTGCCTTGGGAGCAGGAGGTCGTCGGTTCAAATCCGATCTCCCCGATTAGAATTTATCGCTCGAGAGATATCATTCGGGCCTCCGAGTGAATTTTTAAAGGAAGAAGAGTGCGCCTGTAGCTCAGGTGGATAGAGCAGCTGCCTTCTAAGCAGCGGGTCGGGGGTTCGAGTCCCTCCAGGCGTGCCATTTTTCCCAACAATTTTGAATATTTACTCTAATGCCAAGCTATAATGAGCGCCCTGACCCCTATGGGTGAGGGAATAAACTAAAAATTCACCTTCGCAATCCCCCCTACCGATGATTGACAGCTGAGAGTATCTTTGCGACGATATGAAAGAATTTATTGTGTTTTTCTTTTTACAAATTTTGTTAATAAAGATAAATTAGAGTGTTGAATTCGTCATTTATAACATGAATATTCCGAGCTTGTTATATAAAATGTGTCAGCAGCAGTTGACAAAGATTGTCAAAATGATTATTTTATTCGAGCTGGGTGAGGACTAAAAATGGCTTCAAATCTTGGTGAACTGCTTTTAAGGGAAAAACTTATTTCTGCAGAGCAACTGAAGGATGCTCTGGACTTTGAAAGAAAAAATAAAGTTCCTGTCTCAACTGCGCTTATCAGTCTGGGTTACATCTCGGAGGAAGATATGGCCCAAGCCTTGAGCCGCCAGCTTGGATATCCTTACATCGACCTCAGTCAGTTCGAAGTCTACCCTGATGTCATCGAGCTCATCCCTGTGGATATCGCCAAGAAGCACATTATCATGCCCATTCACCGCATTCGCTCTTTCCTGACAATGGCCATGGTCGACCCCACCGACCTGGATGTCATCGAAAATGTCAGGTTCAGAACGAACCTGAGTATCCAGCCCGTTATTGCCTCTGAGTCAGGGATTTTGGATGCCATAAATAAATATTATGGCACCACCGATACCTTAAAAGTTAAGGAAATTATCAATGAGATAGAACATTCTGATGATGCTTCGATCAACGTCATCGAGGAAGAAGGTGAAGATTATAATATTGAAGAGTTGGTTCACTCCACTGAAGAAGCCCCGATCATCACACTCGTGAACACGATCTTCATGGACGCTATCAAGAAGGGAGCCAGCGACATCCATTTTGAGCCCTATGAGAAATCCTTCCGCGTCAGATACCGGATTGACGGAGTTCTCCATGAGGTGATGGACCTTGCTATGAAATTCAAGAACCCGGTAATCTCGCGTGTCAAGATTCTATCCGACATGGATATAGCCGAGAAAAGGCTGCCGCAGGACGGTCGCGTTAAAGTGAGGGTGAAGCTGGGAGAGAACAACCGCAAAGAAGTTGACATGCGTGTCTCCTGCGTTCCGACGATTTTTGGCGAGAAGGTCGTTTCCCGTATCCTTGACAAAGAAATGCTGAAGCTGGACATGACAAGATTGGGTTTGGAGCCTGAGTCCCTCGATGTCTTCAAGAAGGCTATTACCAGACCTTGGGGCATTATTCTTGTCACCGGGCCAACAGGAAGCGGAAAAACAAACACTCTGTATTCTGCTATTTCCAACCTCAACTCACAGGAAAAGAATATCATGACTGCAGAAGACCCGGTCGAATTTAACATCCCTGGAGTCAACCAGGTCCACATCAAAGAAGAAATCGGCTTAACCTTCTCATCTGCTCTGCGCTCTTTCTTGCGACAGGACCCGGATATCATGCTCGTTGGAGAGATGCGAGACTTTGAAACCGTGGATATCGCCATCAAAGCCGCTCTAACCGGGCACCTGGTTTTCTCCACTGTCCATACCAACGATGCCGCAGGCACGGTTGTCAGGCTGATCAACATGAATGTCGAGCCGTTTTTGATCGCGGATTCCCTTGTCTTAATCGTAGCCCAGAGGCTGGTGAGGCGCCTCTGCAAGAAATGCAATGAGGAGCAAAGGCTCTCTCCCGAGGCTCTGGCCGATATAGGGTTTCTTCCCGAAGAGATAAAGGAAGTCAAAGTCTTCAAGCCTAAGGGTTGTTCTGCTTGCAATGAAACAGGCTACAGGGGAAGGACCGGGCTCTATGAAGTTATGCAGATCAGCGATGAGATAAGGAACATGATTTTGAGCAGGGTTCAGCCGAGAGAAATGAAGAAAAAGGCCATGGAACAGGGAATGATCACCTTGCGGCGGAGCGGTTTGATCAAGATTAAAGAGGGAGTGACCTCAATTGAGGAAGTTTTAAGGGAGACTGTAAGAGATTAAAAGGTGAAAGAATGAAATTGAGTATGCAGGAATTGCTTACGACTACGGTTCAGAGGGATGCCAGCGACCTCCATATCACAACCCATATTCCTCCGAGGATAAGAATCGATGGAGACCTTGTCTCACTCGACTACCCGGCTATGACAGCGGCTGAGACAAAAGAGATCATCTACACCCTTTTGACAGATAAGCAGAAAAAAATATTCGAGGAAAAGCTTGAACTTGATTTCTCCTTTGGTATCAAAGACTTGGGACGGTTCCGCGGGAACGTTTTTATGCAGAAGGGAGCAGTGGCTGGGGCATTTCGGAGGTTTCCTCCGGAGGTTATGAGCTTCGCTCAACTGGGGATTCCTCCTAAGCTCGCCCAGCTTTGCTACCTGCCCAGGGGATTAATCCTGATTACCGGGCCAACTGGCTGTGGAAAATCCACGACTCTGGCCTGCATGATCAGCCACATCAATATGAGCAGAAGCGTTCACATCGTAACCATAGAAGACCCCATTGAGTATTTCTTCACTCCAAAAAAGTCAATCATCAATCAAAGGGAGCTCAATGTGGACACGCTGTCCTATCCCAATGCTCTTCGCTCTGTTTTGAGAGAGGATCCGGATGTTGTCCTGGTCGGAGAGATGAGGGATTTGTCAACCACAGAATCCACCATGAGAGTCGCAGAGACCGGCCATCTCACTTTTTCCACCCTTCATACGAATTCAGCCGCTGAGACAATTACAAGGATTGTCGATATTTTTCCACCGCAGCTTCAGTTCCAGACGAGGATTTCACTTTCCATGTGTTTGGAAGCGGTGATGACTCAAGCCCTCTTGCCTCGAGCAGGCGGGAAGGGCAGGGTTCTGGCTATGGAGATTCTCATCCCTAATGCCGCCATCAGGAATCTCATCAGAGAAAACAAGGTTCACCAGATCTATTCCGCGATGCAGATGGGGCAGGAAAAATTTGGGATGCAGACATTCAACCAATCCTTGGCCGGCCTTTACTTTAGAGGATTAATCAGTCTGGATACGGCTATGGGAATTTCCTACAAGCCGGAAGAGCTGACAGAAATCATTCAAAGGGGGAGGGGAAGCTTCATAGCTGTGTCTTCTGAAAAAACTAAATAAAAAAGGGAGAGAAAAATGGCTGTTTATGTTTGGGAAGGCAGAAATCGATACGGGGACCTTGTCAGAGGGGAGCGCGTCGCCAGGTCTCCGGAGGAGCTTTCAAGAGTACTGCAGAGAGAGCAGATAACCGTATCTTCCGTTGGCAAGAAAGGTATAAAGTTCAAGATTCCTTTTCTTAAGAGAGAAAGAGTCTCACTCAAAGAATTGGCAGTCTATAGCCGCCAGCTTTCAGTGTTGATTGACGCCGACCTTCCTTTGATTCAAAGCCTGAACATGCTGGCCGAGCAGACGAGGAACAAGTATTTCAAAGGAGTCATTCAAACGATCAGAAGAGATGTTGAAGCAGGTTCCACCTTGAACCAGGCCAAGAAGAAATTTCCCAGAGTTTTTGATGACCTCTACTGCAACCTTGTGGCTTCAGGCGAACAGAGCGGTTCTCTGGATGTCATGCTCAGGCGCTTGTCGGAATTTTTAGAAAAGATTCTCAAGTTGAGGTCTCAGGTCAAGCAAGCCATGACCTATCCCGTAGTCGTGCTCGCCTTTTCCATCATAGTGGTGATTTTCATGATGTGGAAAGTCGTGCCAATTTTTTCTAATATTTTTTTAGAGCTGGGCGCGAATCTGCCTTTTCTGACAAGGATAACCGTAGGAATCAGCACCTTTGTCCAGAAATATATCATCATCGTCTTCGTCGGAGGAATTGCCGCTGTCTTTCTTTTCAGATATTTCATTCAGACGCCGGCAGGCAGAAATTTGAAAGATACAGTCACGCTCAAGATTCCTCTCGTTGGAAAATTGCTGGAAAAGGTCGCTCTCTCTCGAATCACTCGAACCTTGAGCACTCTCCTCAGCGGTGGCGTGCCCATGCTGGAGAGCTTAAAAATCACTTCCTCGACAGCTGGAAATATGATTATCGAAGGCCGTATTCTTGAAGCCAGAAGCCGGGTGGCGGGAGGAGCAACCCTGATGGATTCCCTGAAGGAAAGAGCGCATTTTCCCTTCATGCTCACTCAGATGGTCGGCGTGGGAGAGGCCACAGGTAACCTGGATTCCATGCTGACCAAGCTCGCCGATTTTTATGACGAAGAAGTCGAGGCAGCAGTTGGCTCCCTTCTTTCCATATTGGAGCCGATTCTTCTTATTTTTGTCGGCGGACTGATCGGAACCATTGTCGTTTCCATGTACCTCCCTGTCTTCAGTTTGATGCAGCAGTTCTAAGAAAACAAGAAAAGAAAGGATAGTTCTTTTCAAATTTAAAAGAGAGAATGATAAAAGAAGCAAATGGTTAACACATACGATTCAGAGGAGATAGACACAAAAAAAAAATACATCCTGAGGCTGATTTCGCTCCGCTTTATCATTGTCACTTCCCTCCTCGTTTCAGCCGTCATCATCCAGCTCAGCAAATCAGTCTTTCTGCCGCTTAACCCTTTCTACTACTTAATCCTCCTTTTTCTTGCTTTCATCCTTCTTTCTTTCGCCTATATCTTGCTTTATCTTTTGGGTAAGTATTATGTGGCTCAAGTCTACATTCAAATCTTCTTCGACCTTCTCCTGCTCACAGCCCTTGTTTACCTTTCCGGAGGTTTACAGGGGACTTTTTATTTCCTTTATATTTTTGACATCATTGCCGCCAGCATTGTTCTTTCCAAGCGGGCCGCCTATCTCACCGCAGCTCTTTCAGCCATATTTTTTGGTCTTCTCGTGGATTTGATGTATTTTAGAATCATTCCTTATTTTGACTCTGAGACTATGGGGATATCCTTGGGTCTTGTTATCAACAACATATTTATCGCCTGGAGTGTCTTTTTCCTGGTTGCCCTTTTAATGAACAATCTGACTGAGAGCCTGCGGAAGACAAGGAATGCCCTTCGTCAGGCTCAAAAGGAGCTTGAAATTAAGAACAGGCTGGCAGTGGCAGGAGAAGTCTCAGCCCAGCTTGCTCATGAAATCAGGAATCCATTGGCCGCTATCTCAGGCTCTGTCCAGGTTTTGAAGGATGAATTAGACCTGAGTGGGGAGCAGCGGGAATTGATGAACATCATCGTCGGAGAATCAAAAAGAATATCCCAATCCATCGAGCAATTCCTGAACCTCGCCTCCCCTGTCCAGAAAGCCTTTTCCTCCGTGGACCTCTCTGCTCTCGTGCAGGAAACTCTTACGCTGCTCCACAGAAGCGGAGAGGTCGATGGCAAAGTGCAGATTGAAGGGAACTACAAATCAACAACCATTAATTATTACGGGAACAGCAATCAGTTTAAGCAGCTCTTCTGGAATCTTATCAAGAATGCCATCAGAGCCATGCCTGGCGGAGGAACTCTGACTGTCGATTTCATGAAGGTGAAAAGGGATAAAATCCAGCTGAGAATTGCCGATACAGGAATAGGCATGACCGAAGAGCAGAAGGAGAAGGCCTTCGATCCATTCTATTCAGGATTTGGGGACGGAAGAGGGATCGGGTTGAGCGTTGTTCGCCGGATTGTTGATGATTATAAGGGAAGAATCAATATTAACTCAGAGCCTAATAAGGGGACTGAAGTCGTCATAACCCTCCCCTTAGAGCGCTTTGGACGATTGCAGGCAAGGCAAAAATAATCAGGAAGGGAGGCCAAAACGGAAAAAATACTCATTATCGACGACGAGAAAAGCATTCTCGACCTTCTTACGGTCGTCTTCAGAAAAGAAGGTTATAAAGCCGAGACGGCCATTTCTGCTCCCAGGGCTCTTGAATTGCTTAGAAGCCAGGATTTCGACCTGGTCCTTTCTGATATTAAGCTTCCATCGCAGAGCGGGATGGAGATTCTCCGGCAGGCCAAGAAGGAAAAGCCAGACGTGCCGGTCATCATGGTCACAGCTTACGGGAATATAAAAGAAGCGGTAGAAGCCATGAAGGCCGGCGCGTTGGATTATATTCTCAAGCCTTTTGATGTGGAAGAGCTGAAGATTATCATCGCCCAGGCGCTGGAGAGGGGGAGGTTGAAAAAAGAGAATATCGAGCTAAAAAAAGAGCTCAAGGAGAGATACAATTTCGAGAATATTGTGGGGAAGAGCAAAAGGATGATGGAAGTATACAGTTTAATCGAGAAAATTGCTGTCACAGGCTCGACTATTCTCATCACAGGAGAAAGCGGGACAGGGAAGGAGATGGCAGCCAGAGCCATCCATGTTCTCAGCCCCCGCCGGGAGAAATCTTTTGTCTCTATAAATTGCGGCGCTCTCCCGGAACATCTTCTGGAGAGCGAGCTCTTCGGTCATATGAAAGGGTCATTCACAGACGCCATAGCTGATAAAGAGGGAATGTTTGAGGTTGCCGAGGGAGGGACGCTGTTTCTGGACGAAGTTGGGGAGATGTCTCCTGCCACCCAGGTGAAACTCCTCCGGACCCTTCAAGATAGGAAGATAAGAAGAGTGGGCGGAACAGGAGAGCTTCCGGTTGATGTCAGAATCATTGGCGCAACCAACCAGAATTTAAATAAAAAAATCGAGGAGAACAAATTCCGGGAGGACCTTTTCTACAGGCTGAACGTCATCTCTTTCGAAATGCCGCCCTTGAGGAAGAAGAAGGAGGATCTGCCTCTTCTTGTATCCCATTTCCTCAAAAAATACTGCGATAAGATGGGGACAAAGGCCAAGAGAATAGCACCGGAGGTGATGAATGTCTTCGAGTCTTATCACTGGCCTGGAAACGTCAGGGAATTGGAGAATGTCATAGAGAGAGTTGTAGCTATCGAGGAGAGGAACATCATCACAAGAGAGAGCCTTCCTGAAGAACTGCTTTCTCCCCGAAAGAAGCCGGATACGTCATACCTTTTTGAGCCCGGTTTCAAGCTTGATGACCACATCGACATGCTTGTAAAAAATTATATAAAACAGGCGCGTCAGACGACAGACGGGAATCTCAGAAAAGCGGCGACCCTTTTGGGGATCAGCTATCGCACCCTGAGATACCTAATAGATAAATACAACCTAAAGCCTTCCTGATATAGATAGTCAATCGGAGTCCTGGAATAAATAACAAAAATTGTCATAATTGCGACAAAAAGTTGTCATTTTTTGGTGAATATTTCCAGGTCAACGAATTAATTTATTTATTATCAATAAATTAAAAAGTATTCAATTTGGCACATAAATTGCAATTAAATATATCTCGAAAATGAAAAAATTTTGAGGTTGACTTAGAAAAGTCGCTCAAAAAAGGAGGTTTAAATGTTAAAAAAAGTGAGAGGATTCACCCTCATCGAGCTGCTGATCGTCGTGGCAATCATCGGAATTCTTGCTGCTCTTCTCATTCCTAATGCCATCACCGCCATCCAGAAAGCGAAGCAGAAAAGCACCATGAAGGATATCACCGTCATTTCCACAGCCATGGCTGACTTTGTGACTGACAACGGCGCTGCCCCCACTCAAAACGGTACATATGCCGCAGGCTCTGTCTTTTACACTGGCCTTTCTCCGTTCTATGTTAAAGTCCTGCCAATCAACGACCAGTGGGGTACACCCTTCAATGTTTGGTGCGGTACGAATGCTAACGTGTATGGTATCAGCGACGCTGGCACGGATGATTTTGTTGTTGCTTCTTTTGGCCGCAACAAGCTGCAGGAAAGCTTTACCTTCAGCGCTGATAACCCTGATGGAGGGCTATTTATCCTCAGCACAATGGCTCACTTCGACAACGATTTGGTCCAGTGGGATGGCTCTTGGATTCGCGCTCCTCGCACAGCCGCCACAGGCACATGATCCTGAATCGGAGTCTGATAAGAAGTCTATTCAAAGTTTTAGAAAAAGGGCGATGCAACAAGCGGTGCATCGCCCTTTTTCATTTACAATGTTTTTTTATGAGATGAATACAAATTTTGACGAGAAAAAGAAAGGCAAATAAAACCGGAGCCTTCCTGTTTCCTCAGAAGAAAAGATCAACTGGCTTTTTGGCCTGGCTTACTTCCTCATACCGAAAGTCAACCGAGATCATGGAATTGATAACAATAATTGTCAATTTTATGACAAAAATTCGTTTTTTTTGATAAAAATTTCTAGTTTTTCAATTTAATTTATTTATTATCAATAAATTAAAAAGTATTCAATTTGGCACATAAATTGCAATTAAATATATCTCGAAAATGAAAAAATTTTGAGGTTGACTTAGAAAAGTCGCTCAAAAAAGGAGGTTTAAATGTTAAAAAAAGTGAGAGGATTCACCCTCATCGAGCTGCTGATCGTCGTGGCAATCATCGGAATTCTTGCTGCTCTTCTCATTCCTAATGCCATCACCGCCATCCAGAAAGCGAAGCAGAAAAGCACCATGAAGGATATCACCGTCATTTCCACAGCCATGGCTGACTTTGTGACTGACAACGGCGCTGCCCCCACTCAAAACGGTACATATGCCGCAGGCTCTGTCTTTTACACTGGCCTTTCTCCGTTCTATGTTAAAGTCCTGCCAATCAACGACCAGTGGGGTACACCCTTCAATGTTTGGTGCGGTACGAATGCTAACGTGTATGGTATCAGCGACGCTGGCACGGATGATTTTGTTGTTGCTTCTTTTGGCCGCAACAAGCTGCAGGAAAGCTTTACCTTCAGCGCTGATAACCCTGATGGAGGGCTATTTATCCTCAGCACAATGGCTCACTTCGACAACGATTTGGTCCAGTGGGATGGCTCTTGGATTCGCGCTCCTCGCACAGCCGCCACAGGCACATGATCCTGAATCGGAGTCTGATAAGGAGCCTATTTCATGTGTGAGAAAAAGGGCGATGAATCAAAGCGGTGCATCGCCCTTTTTCATGCTATGAGGTTATTGATTTAATATTGATAAATAAGCGTAAATTTTAATGATAATAAAAAAAGACTTTACAAGATGACACAAAAGAATATATATATTATTTAAATAAATAAAATGGCAAAACAAAATAAAGGCTTTACGCTGATTGAACTCCTTGTCGTAGTGGCCGTGGTCGGCATCCTTGCCGCGCTGGTCATTCCCAATGCTATGTTGTCCATCCAGAAGGCCAAGCAGAAGCAAACCATGAAAGAGATAGTTACCATCGCCACTGCCGTTGCCTCCTACGCCACTGATGCAGGCGCTGCTCCTGACGCAGGGAATCAGGCAGGTCCGCTTGTTGTTGGCAGCAATTTTGTGAGAGCTCTTTCTCCAACCTATATAAAATTCTGCCCCATAAACGATAGATGGGGAAATCCTTTCAGGGTCTATACAGGAACCTCTGTCGCTGGTGTCTACAGCATTCCAGCCGAGGGATTAGGAGGCGATGACTTTTTAATCGTTTCCTTGGGCAGTGACAAGGCAGATGGCGGAACAGTAACTTACACTTATCAGCCAACCAATATGGCTGCAGGGCTTTATTCGATAACCTCCATGGAAGACTTCAAGAATGATTTAATCAACTTCGACGGATCATGGCTGCATGCTCCAAGGATAATGATCAGCGGATCCGGCACATAATTGAAAAAAAAATAAAAGTCTGACCAGCAACGAATAACCCTTTCCCATTTTCAGCCTTTCTCCCTTTCTTAAACGAGATATGCTATAATCTCGAAAAATGCGAACCATAGTCCTATTAGCTATTTACATCTTTTTATCATTTCTCCTTGTTCCTGTTATTATCTTCTGCTATTTGATAAAAAGGTCTCAGCCTATCATCTCGATAGGCAAGCGGGCTCTGCGCCTTGGACAAAAGGTTTTGGGAATAAATCTCGATGTTTCCGGAGAAGATAGAATAAAGAAAGACACTCGCTTTGTCTTCATGTCCAACCACCTGAGTTTAATCGACGGCCCTTTGCTTTTCATGCTCATTCCTCAATCCGTAAGAGTTCTTCTCAAAAAAGAAGCCTTCAGAGTTCCGATTATTGGGCAGGCCATGAGGCAGGTTGGCTTTGTGCCTGTTGACCGCAAGGCCCTGAAAGGAGGAAAAGAGAGCATAGACCGTGCGGCAAGGTTGATGAAGGAGAAGGGGTCCTCCTTCTTGATTTTTCCTGAAGGGACAAGGAGTCGGGATGGGAAGCCCCAGACCTTCAAACGAGGCGGATTTTTTCTGGCTTTAAGCAGCCAGGCCGCCGTTGCTCCGGTGAGCATAGATGGAAGTTATGAGCTTATGCCCAAAGGCTCTTTTTTTGCGAAAAAAGGCAAAATCAGGGTTATTTTTCACGAGCCAGTTTCAGTAGAAGGGTTCGAGCGCAATAACATCTCTGTGCTCAGGGACCGTGTCAGGACGATCATCCTGGGAGGGCTGAGAAGAGAGGGCCTGCCATAGAATCCTGCACACAAGGAGGGGAAATGGATTACCAAAAGATCATCGAGGAGTGGAGACAGATTGCAGATGATTTTTTTGCGGCAAAGGGCAAGCTTTTCGAGAAAGTGGCAGGCCTCTTGAGAAAGAGTTTAAGGGATGGTCATAAGATTCTAATATTCGGGAATGGAGGAAGCGCCTCCCAGGCTCAACATTTTGCCGCAGAGCTTGTCAATAAATTTTTGAAGGAAAGGGCTGCACTTCGGGCTGTGGCCTTAACCACCGACACATCAGCCCTGACCTCTATCGCCAACGACACATCTTTCGATAATGTTTTCAGCCGTCAGATTGAAGCTCTGGGCGATAAAGGGGATGTGGCCATTGGCCTTTCCACCAGCGGGAATTCAGCCAACATCATCGAAGCTTTGAAAGCCGCTAAAAAGAAAGGATTGCTGACTGTGGCTCTCACCGGGAAAGGAGGAGGGAAGGTCAGACAATTCGCCGACTATCTTCTCGATGTTCCCTCAAAGAGCACTCCAAGAATTCAGGAAGTTCATCTTCTCCTTCTTCACCTTTTGGCTCAGGAAATAGAGAAGGCATTTTAGTGCGCCCGGTTAGCGCTCGAGCACTTTCTTGAGGTCATCGACAGAGCCCTTCCCGCTGTTGAACAGATAGCAGGCCGAGCTTTCAAGAAGCCGCTTAAAAAAGTTCCTCTGCAGCTCCAGCCTTTCTGGAGTCTTGAGCAAGAGATGGGGGTTGTAAAAGGGCTGGCTTTTTGAGGGGCTGAGGGTTTGCTTGACTCCTGGCGTTTCTCCGGATTCGAGAATGCGCAGCGCATCCTCAGCTTTGATTTTTTCAAAAGCAGGAGAGACGTTATCGTAGCGGAGGATGATGACCCAGCGGAGAGCGGTGCGCTTGACATGCTTTGCCGGCCCCCCAATCCAAAAAGGGTCAAGGAGAGCGTGAGCATTCTTGGAAGCTTTGTAGCAGAAGGGAGAGCCTCGTTCAAGGCGGCAGTCGTCGAGGCGAAGGCATTCGCTATCCTGGCAGTCCTCTTTGCGGATGATGACATTCTCGCACTTGCTGTTGTCAAAAAGAGCTGCCAGACGAGGATAGGATTCAACAGTATTTGTCGGCAGAAAAAGCTTCCTTTCGGCGGAATCAGCCAGCGGCGTTCCTCCTGAAAAGCGGACAAAGACGATGTCGTTTGAGTGCAGGCGGAACTTATCATCTTGAAGAAGGGCGAAGAAAAGCTCAGTCTTTTTTGTTCCTTTTGGTCCGATCAGGATAAGGCCGTTTCCCTCGATATCAGCAGACATCCCCCGAATGGCGAAGTTGTTGAATAATCGTTCTGAGACATCCATGACGAGTCCCAGAGCAAGACTGCGCAGCGGGTCATAATTATCTGCATTGACAAGCACTCCTGTGTTCGTTTCCATATTGTAGAAGGCATGAGGCTCTCGGCCGGCAATGCCGTCAACAGCATAGATGGTGCCATGGGGTTCCAGGTCGGCTTCCAGTTGAGCCGGATACCAATTCTCAATCCAGAAGTCGTTCAAGTGGGAGACATTTGTGCGCAGTTTGACGACGACGCCATTGATGTTGGCGTTCCACTCAAAATGATTTTCATGGCTGAGATGGCTTTCCATTTCAGCCAGAAACGCGTCTTTCATCTTGACCGGGATGCTGGATTCAAGGGGCACCGACTTTTTTTGCCGGGTTATGGTGTTATTCAGGGCAACGCGCTTAACCTTTTTTGCTGTTTTCAAGCGCGAGAGAGCTTCGGTCGTTCTATCCATCCCCTTGGCTAAGTTCTCCATGGAAGTGGCATAGGAGATGCGGATATAATCATCAGCGCCAAAAGCGTCTCCAGGAACGATAGCCACCCTCGCCTCTTTCAAGAGATAATAAGCCATTCCGTATGAGTTTCGAATCTGGATGTCGCTGAATTCCTTATCGTAGTAGAAGGAAAGATTGGGGAAGAGATAGAATGCTCCCTGCGGCTTGAAGCAGGAGACATGAGGAATGGCCTGAAGCCGCAGCAGAAGATAATTCCTTCGCCTCTGGAATTCGGCTGTCATTTTGGAGATTTCATGCTGGGGTCCACTCAAAGCTTCTAAGCTTGCCTTCTGGGAGATTGAGCAGGCGTTAGAGGTGGTGTGGCTCTGAATTTTAGCCATGCCGTCGATAATATCTGCAGGGCCGGCAGCATACCCTATCCGCCATCCGGTCATGGAGTAAGATTTTGAGACGCCGCTGATGAGAATTGTTCGCTTTTTTATCTCCTCTCCCAATGAAGGAAAGCTGGCAAAAAGAAAATCATCGTAGATGATTTTGCTGTAGATTTCATCGGCGATAACAAGAATATCTTCTTCAAGGATGATTTTTGCCAGGGCTTCGAGCTCGTGTTTCTGGTAGGCTGCTCCTGTAGGGTTTGAGGGGTTGTTGAGGATGAGAGCCCTGGTGGCAGGGGAGATGAGTGATTTTAGCTGGTCAGGGGTGACGAGAAATCCGTTTTCCTCTTTGGTCGGGCAGAAGACGCCCTTTCCCTTTGCCAGAGCGACAGCCTGGGGATAAGTGACCCAGTAGGGAGAAGGAATGATGACTTCATCACCTTCATTGATAATAGCCTGGATGACATGGTACAAGGAGCTCTTTGCTCCGGCAGAGACGATAATTTCTTCCTTGGAATAGCTCAGGCCGTAATCCTCTTTGAGCCTGCGGATGATTGCTTCTTTCAGGGCTGGAATGCCTTCGTTTTCCGTGTACCTGGTAAAGTCTTGCTCGATAGCCCGGATGCCGGCTTCTTTAATATGTTTAGGAGTATGGAAATCCGGCTCTCCAACACTGAGGTCGATGACATCTATTCCCTCGGCCTTCATCGCTTTGGCTTTGGCCCATATTTTTAGCGTGGGAGAGGTTCCGATTTGATTTGCTTTTTCTGATACCATAGCTGGCCTACTTTTTTGATGATTCTTTTTCCTCTTTCTCTTCAGGTGATGGTGCCAGTTTGTCCTTGAGATATTGCTTCAGGTCGATCCCTGTCAGGGATTTGACAACCTCAGGCATTTGAGCCAGAACCTCTGCCACCTGGGAGGTGATTTTTGAGATTCCCAGGCCTTTATCCCCACCGACCACCACAATCTTATCCACCTTGGAGAGGGGTTCGGAGACGGCTCTGGCCAGGTCAGGCAGGATTTTCAGATACATTTCGATGATGGCAGCCTGGTTGTATCTCCGCCAGGCATCAGCCTTTTTCAGCATGGTCTCAGCTTCGGCCAGGCCTTTTCGCTTTAGCTCCTCGGCTGCGGCAGCGCCTTCGAGTTTCATCGCCTCTGATTTTCCTTTTGCCTCAGCTTGGATACGGTATTCTTCGGCGTCAGCTTCTGCCTTGAGCTGATATTTGCGGGCATCGGCAGGCTTGACCACGCTGGATTCAAGCTCTTTCTGCTTGCGTGAAATTTCCAATTCCTCGATTTTTATTAGATTCTCCTTCTCGATGACCTTGACCTTGGCCTCTTCCTTTTTTATATCCTGGCTGATTCGAACTTGCTCGAGCTCGTAGGAGAGGTCTGCCTGAGCCTTTCTCTGGTTGACCGCAACCTGGGATTCGGCCTTTTTGCCTTCGTTTTCCCACTGAGCTTTGGCGATGAGCGCTTCGGCAGCGAGCCGGGCGACTTCAGCTTCTTTTCGGGCCTGGGAAGATTTGATTGTTGCCTCTTTCTGGGTTTCAGCTTCGGCGATAGTTGCGTCGCGTTTTGCCGCTGCGATTTGCGGCTTTCCCAGCGCATCAAGGTATCCTTGGGTATCGCTTATGTCTTTGAGGGCAAAGGACATCATGACCAGGCCCATCTTGGAAAAGTCTTTTTGAGTCGCTTCAGTCACTTTAGCCGAGAATTCCTGCCTTTTCCTGTAGAGGTCGTCCACGGTCACAGTTCCGATGACCTCTCTCATTTTTCCTTCGAGAATGGTCATGGAAACATCACGGATGCCTTCTTTCCCCAGGCCCAAGAACTGCTCTGCAGCCAGGCGAATGGAATGGTCGGATGAATTTATCTTGACCTGAGCAGTGGCTTCAGCCAGGATGGGAACGCCGCCATGAGTGAGGACCTCTGGGGTTTTGATGTTTAAAGTGATGACTTCTATGGGAAGAATGCCGACGGTTTCAAGGAAAGGAAGGACAAAAGTTCCGCCGCCCAGCCGGTAGCGGTAGCCGACTTTCTTCTTTGTTCCGTCAGGTTCGACCACTGTCCTCTTTCTTCCACCAGAAATAATAAGCACCTGATTCGGGCCGACCTTCCGATATCGGAGGGCCATGAGAAGAATGAGCAGGCCTAAGACAACGATTATGATGACTATTATGACCAGGTTGGAGAGAATCATTGCAACCTCCTTGGAATCCTTCCTTTTTGGACAAGGCGGGATTCATATATAAGAGTCACAATTATAATTGTTTGCTTGCCTTTTTTAAAGAGAACATTTTAAATGTGATCCCCGCTATCTTTCTTTCAGGTTAAGCTTCTTGCGGAAATAATCGATGGTTTTAAGCAATCCTTCCTCGAGCTCGGTTTTCGGCATCCAGCCCAGCTTTTCCCTGGCTAAGGAGATATCAGGACAGCGCCGAACAGGGTCGTCGGAGGGCAGGGGTCTGTAGCTGATTTTAGAGGAGCTTTTGCTGAGCTTGATGACTTTTTCTGCTAATTCGAGGATGGTCGTTTCTTTTGGGTTTCCAAGGTTGACAGGGCCTGCGAAATTGTCTGTTTCCATCATCTTGACCAATGCCTGAATCATGTCGGTGGCATAGCAGAAGGAGCGAGTCTGACTTCCGTCTCCGTAAACAGTGAGAGGCTCTCCCTTTAACGCCTGAACGATGAAGTTGCTGATGACCCTTCCATCGTTGACGCTCATCCGCGGGCCGTAGGTGTTAAAGATTCGGACGATTTTCGCCTCGACTTTATTCTGGCGCTGATAAGCCGTCATCAACGTCTCTGCCACTCTCTTCCCTTCGTCATAACAGCCCCGGAGACCGATGGGGTTGACATTTCCCCAATAGCTTTCTATCTGGGGATGGACACTGGGATTGCCGTAGATTTCAGAGGAAGAAGCGAGAAGAATGCGCGCCTTTGTCCTCTTGGCCAAGCCGAGCATGTTGAGAGTGCCCATGACGTTTGTTTTGACTGTCTTTATGGCATTGTACTGAAAATGGATTGGCGAGGCTGGACAGCCGAGATGGTAGATTCTATCGACTTCGACAAAGAGGGGATGGATGATGTCATGACGAACCAATTCGAAATAAGGGTTAGTCAGGAAATGGCGAATATTATCCTTGCTCCCGGAGAAGAAGTTATCGACACAGATGACTTCTGCGCCCTGCTCGAGAAGAGATTCGCAGAGATGGCTTCCCAGGAACCCCGCTCCACCAGTGATCAAGATGCGATTCATATTATTTCTTTTATGCATTATTATTTAGCCGTGAAAATGACACCCTTTTTTTTGAGAACATCTCTCTGAGCCTGGATGATCTCCCCAATGCCTTTTTCAGCTAAGCTCAAGAGATTGCTCAGCTCTTTTTTTGAGAATGATTTTTTCTCAGCCGTTGCCTGGACTTCCACGAGCTGCCCTTTTTCTGTTTGGACCACGTTCATATCTATCTCAGCTTTTGAATCCTCTTCGTAATCGAGGTCAAGAAGGGCCTCTCCCTCTACCATGCCCACGCTGACTCCGGCGACCAAGTGTTTGAGGGGCATTTTATCGATGGCTTTCTTGTCCATCATCTTTTTCAGGGCGAGGGCTAAGGCCACACAGGCCGCTGTTATCGAGGCTGCCCTTGTCCCTCCATCGGCTTGGACCACATCGCAGTCGAGGATGATTGCCCTTTCTCTGAGCAGGCTGAGGTCGGTTACTGCCCGGAGCGAGCGGCCTATGATCCGCTGAATTTCCTGGCTTCGCCCAGAAAGCCGGGCCAGGTTTCTTTCCCTGACGGTTCTTTTTTCTGTTGAGCGCGGAAGCATGGAATATTCGGCTGTCACCCAGCCTTGTCCGCTGCTTTTAAGAAAAGGAGGGACCTTGTCCTCGATGGAGGCTGCGGCAATGACCTTGGTTTTGCCGACTTCGATAAAGGCAGAGCCGTCGGCAAAATCCAGATAATCCGCTTTTATTTTTATCGGTCTCAGTTCATCGAAAGCGCGGTTGCCGGCTCTCATTTTCCCACTTCTTCGAGAATTCTGACCTGGCCCTGGCAGAGCTCG
Source organism: uncultured Eubacteriales bacterium (assembly GCA_964645765.1). GTDB lineage: Bacteria > Acidobacteriota > Aminicenantia > Aminicenantales > Aminicenantaceae > CAZGMN01. The sequence continues at coordinate 10,206 of CAZYBE010000035.1, read as the reverse complement.
ACGAAGCGTTTTGCGTCCTTTTCGTCGCCGATGACGCCAGCGCCATAATGCATCGGCACCGAGACCTCGGCTTTGATGATGTCCGCCGCCTTGGCTGCCTCTTCAGCGCTCATCGTGTATTTTCCGCCCACTGGCAGCAGGGCAATGTCGACCTTTCCCAGGTCCTTCATTTCAGGGATAAGATCCGTATCGCCGGAATGGTAAACAGAAGCCCCCTCGATGGTGATAATATATCCCAGCCATTTGTTGTTGCGGGGATGGAAGGCCTTGGAAGGATTGTAAGCAGAGACGGCTTTGATTTTTACACCCTTGACCTCTAACTCCTGGCCGGGGCTCATGGCTTTGACATCTCCAGAGAGCTTGGCAAGGCAATCTTCAGAGCAAATAATGGTTGTCCCTTCTTTTTTGAGGCGATTGATGTCGCCTGGAGAAAGATGGTCGTAATGGGAGTGAGTGACGAGGATGAGGTCTGCCTTTGGAGCTGAAGCCGGAATGTTCCAGGGGTCGATGTAGATGATTTTGCTGGATTCGATGGCAAAGGAGGCATGACCATACCATTTTAAGGCTTTAAATATTTTTTCCAATTTATTCCTCCCTGCTTTTGAATTTTTTCTCGGCCTTCAATCGCTTCTTTCTCCCTTTGGCCTGGTTCTCCACCTTTTGTGAAACCAGAGCCAGTAGTCGGGATTCTGGCGTATCTGAGCTTCTATGATATTAGTGCATGTTTGAGTGATTTTCAATACCTGCTCTTCGTAGCTTTCTCCAGGGGCAAATTTGAGGGGGCTGTGGATGATAATCTTGTAGGCAGAGGATGGAGTCGGGTAGCAGAAGCCAGGCACGAGAGGCGAATTTGTCTTTAAGAAAAAAGCGGCTAAGCTTGGAGTGGTTGCCGCCTTTTTTCCGAAGAAATCGACGAAAACAGCCTGTTGCCTGAGCACATTCTGGTCGATGAGGAAAGCAACGATCTCGTTGGCGCGCAGGGCTTGAAGAACTTGTTTTGTCGCTCGCTGCTTGTAGATGACTCTCGCCCCAAGAGCTGTCCTGAGTTCGAGCAATTCTCTCTCAAGAAGCTCATTATCCAGAGGGCGGGCTATCACGTTCAGCCTCCCCTTTTTTTTGAGGAAGTGAGGAGAGACCTCCCAGTTCCCGTAATGAGCGGAGAAGAGCAGGATCCCCTTTTTTTCCTGGAGCGCTTTTTCAAGATTTTCCTCTCCCTCGACATGGATGAGCGCATCCTTTTGCTTTTCTGTTAGACTGGGAAATTTGACGCAATCCATGATGAATTGCCCGAAATGAGCAAAGGAGCTTCTGGCTATTCTTCTGAGCGCAGAGTCTTCGAGCTCTGAGCCGAAGGCAGTTTTCAGGTTGGAGAGGGCGATCAGGCGGTGCTTTTTATCGAGATGATAGAAAATTAAGCCGATGATCTTTCCGGCGAAAAGGCATATTTTCCGGGGAAAGAAGGGAATAAGAGCTTTGGCTGTTTTGAAGATAAAAAATTGCCACCACCCTTCTTTTCTCGCCATTTCAGATGATTATACCCTTATTCTGGAGGAGATGAGCAAGGCTCGGGTGAAATTCTTTTTCGAACTCGAGCTCGATCTTTAGATAATAAATCTGCAATATGCTGAGACTTTTGTTGTCTACAAGCTTGGCGGCATCCTTCTCAGTGGTGAGGATTGCCTCTGCGCCGAGAGCTTGATATTTTTGCCTGATTTTTTCTACAGAGGAAGGAGGGTAGGGATGGTGGTCGGGGAATTTAAAAAGATATAATGGCTCAATGCCTTCTTCTTTTAGAGTGGAGATGAATCTTTCAGGCCGGGCTATTCCGCAAAAGGCAATGATTTTTTTCTTCTTGAAGTGTTCAATTTGCGCCTGCTCTTTTTTCCCCACCCTGAACAGCCCTTCACATCGAACAGAATATTCAAAGATGCTTATCTCAGGAAAGCGGGCTTCAATCTCTTTTTTCTGGGTAGGGGCGTGTTTCTTTATCAAGAGAATGTCGGCTCTTTTTAACGAGGAGAATGGCTCCCGAAGAGCAATTTTTCGAGCCGGGTCAAAGAGGACAATGTCGATATCTCTCCGGAGGCGGCGATGCTGAAAGCCGTCGTCCAAGATTGCCACCTCAAAGCCGGACTGCTTTGCTCTCTGGCAGGAGAGAAGCCGGTTTTTTCCGATGAAGATGCCAGCCTCTGGCCTGTTCTGGGCGACCATAAAAGGCTCATCGCCGGAATCCTGCCAGGTTCCGATGATGGACTTTCCGTCAGATAGAACGCCGCCCTTCTTCTCCCATCTTCCTTTGTATCCCCTCGTGACCAGGGCAGGTTTCAAGCCCTGCCGGACGAGAAATTCGAGCAGACGGATGACCATCGGAGTTTTTTCTGTGCCGCCAAAGCTGATGTTTCCGACACTGATGACCGGCAGAGGAGCTCTTTTTGGCTTGAAGATTTTCAGGCCATAAAGCCAATTTTTAATCTGACAGCCGGCCTGGTAAAGGAAGGAAAAAATGAGAAAAGGGAATTTCATCCTCTCGGCACTATACTATAATTCGATTTTCCCTTTCAAGTTAGCTGAGAAACATTCTATGCTGGAATTCAGGATGAACGCGTGACGCACGCTAAATCGGACTCTCTGCAACTCACGCCACAATTCAGAGCGCAGAAGCGCGTCGGTTGCAGGCCCTTGTTAGGCCGCCTGGCCTGAATGATGGACGACTGGTGTTGCGTTACTTCGACAACAGTGTACCAAGTTTCTGCAGTACCTCTGATATCGCCCTGGATGGCAAGGTGCATATCAACTCGGCGTTTCTGACACGCCAATCCAAACTCTTCACTTGGTCGGCCAAGATTGCACCGGTCACAGGTAGGCCAGGAGGGATAAGAACCTCAAAAGGATAGCCTTTGACTTGATTGGTGATGGGACACAGAATAGCCAACCCCACCTTGCCGTTATAGGCTTCTGGCGAGAGTACCACTGCCGGACGACGGCCTGCCTGTTCATGGCCTGCTTGGGGATTCAAGGTAATCCGAACCACATCCCCGCGTTGAGGAACATAGGTCTTGGAGCTTACCATGCTTCGATCCCGACGGCGGGGCCAGTATCAATCTCATGATGCAAGTTGTCTTCGGTTACTTTAGCCAAGAGTTGTTTGAGGGTCAACTTGGGTTTGACGACAGGCACCACAACAAGTTTCCCTCTTGCCAGCGATAGTTCAACTGACGAATTGGTCTGTAATCCTGCTTCTGTTGCAAAGGATTTGGGGATGCGCAGGGCAAGACTGTTTCCCCATTTCTGCACGCGAGTTTTCATATCAAGCCTCCATCCACGGTATCTACATAAAAGATACGCCAATTGTGGGCATTTGTCAAGCTATATAACTGATTTTTCTGATATTCGAGATTTCTTGTGAATCGTAAAGATAGAGCGGATAAAAATTTTGCGGTTTACCTTTTTTGACATAATGTTTCATCTTGTGATA
>CAZYBE010000035.1:0-6631 GCA_964645765.1 uncultured Eubacteriales bacterium | reverse complement strand
CTCGCCTCTTTTCAATGTAAGAGCGAAACAAAAGTCAGGGGGATCAGCCTCGAAGTTAGTTTTTCTGAAAAAAAACTTACCGATAACCTGATCACAGAAATCCAGTATAACTGGAAGACGAAGAAGAATTTTGTAAACTTAAACGACAATTGCGGGATTTTTGTCCATTTCTGGCACAGACATAACCTTATTTTCTACGATAATCATACTCCTGAGATTCCTTTATCCAAATGGGAACCAGGAAAAGAATATTCTTATCGGCGAAGAATCTATATCCCCTTTTTCATCGACGCCAATGACCCTGAGTTCAAAGGATTTGAAATCTTAAGATTGTCGGTCGGAATTGCCTTCCCGGTTAGCAAGACAAAAAAGCCTCTGAGGAAAGTCTACGAGAAAAAATTAAAGGTATTCCCTCCTCTTGATGCCCCTAAGATTATCTATGAAAACGGCTGGTATGACTTTGAGATAAACCCTGAGGCTGCTCTTAAGCGCTGGAGGTGGACGGCCGGAGAAGCAAGGTGCATCATCGACAACCCTCATCGGGATGCACTCCTGGTCATCAAAGGAGGGGTAAGAAAAGAGGCCCTCGGCAGTCAAAAAATTGTTTTCAAGATTGGCGACTTTATCGTGGATGAGTTTGTTCCAGGGGATATTCTTTTTGAGAAGTCATACAACATAAAAAAGGAAATTCTTGGCGAAAAAGAAAAATTCCAGCTCATTATTTCAACAGACAAAACATTTATTCCGGCAGAGGTTATTCCGGGTTCAAAGGATAAAAGGCAACTGGGAGTGCAGATTTCCTTCCTTTATTTTAAATGAAAATGAGGGCTTTCAGATTTGTCAGCCGCTTCTTTCAGGTCTTTTTCAGATACTTTTCGAACCAGGCAATGATGCGGTTGAGCATGTCGAGCTGGTGTTTTTCCTCACGGATGCCGTGGCCTTCACGGGGATAGGCCACAAACTCGGTTTCCACACCGTAGCGCTTCAAGCCCCGGTGAAATTGATAACACTGTTCAATCGGGTCGGTCGTATCATTCTCGCCGCAGAGAATTAAAATCGGGGTCTTCACTTTTTTGACATGGGTGAGAGGCGACCGTTCGATAAAATGGCTCAAATTTTCATAAGGAGTGCCAAGAAACCAAGTATCGTAGGAGTTGATAGAGGCTTCCTCGGCACCGTATTCAAGGGCCAGGTCAGTCATGGGCGCACCGGAGACAGAGGCTTTAAAGCGTTGTGTTTGAGTCACCGCCCAGGCCGCCATATAGCCGCCGTAAGACCAGCCGCCGATGGCCAGCCTCTCCGGGTCGGCGATACCTTTATTTATCAAGTCATCGACGCCGGCCATGATGTCTTTTAAATCTCCGCCGCCCCAGTCTTTGCGGTTTGCGACCATGAATTCATGGCCGTATCCTGTGGAGCCGCGGATATTGGGGTAAAAGACTGCAAAGCCGCGGGCTGCCAGCAGCTGTCCCCAAGAATTGAACCTGTCCGTCCAGGCGCCTGATGGGCCTCCATGGATGAGCACGACCAGAGGAAGAGTCGTGGCCGGCTGAGCATCTGCCGGTTTGAGCAGGGCCGCCTCAATTTCCTTTTTATCAAAGCTCGGATAGCGGAAAATTTCAGGTTGAACAAGCTTTATGCTCTCCCATTCCTTGTTGAAAGCCGTGACTTTTTCCGCCTTTCCCTCTGCCGGAGCTGACAGCCACAACTCAGGCGGCTGAGTAGCCGTTTCTCCAACAAAGGCTAAAATTTTTTCTCCTTTGACATAAGAGCCGATTATGCTCACTGGCAAAGAGGCTGCAGATTTTTCCGCCTTTCCTTCCGGTGTGACTGTATAGAAAGTATCTGTAAACCCGGTGGAGGCGATTAAGAAGATATTCGCGTCTTCTTTCCAGGTATAATGGCCGATCGGCCGGTCGATGGATTGGGCGGTGAGGTTCTGAGCCTCGCCGCCTGTTATGGGCTGAAGATAAAGGTCATGGGGCGCAGGCCCATCCAGGCGCGAGCTCACATAGCCCAGGGTCTTTCCGTCAGGAGAAACCTTGATATTGTCGAAAGGACCGCCTGGCGCGGCGACGAGGTTCATCTTCCCCTCTTCTGCATCGACGATGTAGATTTTATCCGTGAACAATTCTCGCTGAGGATGGTCCGTGGCCATGATGACCAGCTGTTTCCCGTTTGGAACCCAGACATATTCAGAGAAACGCCACTTGCCCTGAATAAGCGTTTTAGTCGCCTTGGACTCGACATCAATTATCACAAGCTGGGGATTTTTTTTATCACGGTCAACGACTCGGGCATCATCTTTCTCTTTCTCCTTTTTCTCTTCTTCTTCAGTTTTCGGAGAAGTCATAACATAAGCTATTTTTCTTCCAACCGGAGACCATTCAAACGAGCTGACACCGGTTTTGTTCTCCGTCAAAGCTTGCGCTTCCCCTCCATCCACCGGAAGAAGATGAATCTGCATCGTGCCGCTCCGGTTGGACAAGAAGGCCAGAGTCTTTCCATCCGGAGACCAGCGAGGCCGGCTGTCGGATTTGGGAGAGGTTGTGAACTGCATCAGCTTCCGTGCGGCTATGTCGTAGACCCAGATGTTTCTTCTCTGCTCGGAACCTTTGATCGGTTCGGAGACGACCATGGCAATCCGGTTTCCATCAGGCGAGAGTTGAAGGTCAGAAATGGACTTCCGGTTGAGAGCCTGCTCGGGAGTTAGTATTTTGGGGGAAGTTGTTTTAGCCTTTTCGGCAGCGGCTGCATTTTGAGCGCCTTGAATCTTTGGAGTTTTTATGACATTTTCGCTGCTCCTGGGCTGTAGCGAAGTGAAAAGGAAAAGAACTACTCCGGCAGCGGCAATTAAAATTTTCGAAGATTTCATCAGGCCCTCCTTAAATAAATAATTCTTGGGACACAAGCCTAATTTTATTCATATCCGGACAAATAGACAACACAGACCCTTGCATTTTATATTTAAGAAGAGCCTGGAAATGGAAGCAAGATTTCGTTCCTTTACTTTAGATGAGATAGAATGCTTCGAGACTTTATCGGCTGCTGCCCAGAGCAGGGGGGTTCTCGATAAGGATTTTCGGTTTTTCCCCTTATTCTTGGCTTTTTGCTGAGTGTGGGTTTTACTTTTTGACCTGTACGCGCAACTTTTCTAAATCTTCGCTCATTTTGGTTTCATCTTGCTGGGCTTTCTCGAGCTTTTGAGAGGTTTCGGCGATTTCCTTCTGAATTCCTCCCCTATCCATCATGTCATCCATGCTGTAATATTCCTGCCACAGTCCGTTTATCCGCGTGTTCAATAAAGAGACATACTCTTTTTGAGAATTCCATTTCTGTTCGAGTTCAGTGATTCTCGTGTTGATGTCCTTTTCCTTTTGCGGCTCAGCAGCATTAGGATTCAACGGTGCTCCCTCTGGAGGCGTTCCTTCTGCTGGGGGAGTTATTTCTTCTGGCGGGGCTCCTTCAGTGGGGAGAATAGACCCAGAGACGATCACAGCCGATCTTCTTGTGAGGTTCCTGAGAGTGGCGTTGGTGATAAACAGAACTTTTTGATTTTTTAAGCTCGTTCTTCTTTCTTTCTCTTTTTTTGCCAGTTCAACTACGCTCTGAGAGAAGAGAAATGATGAGAGGAATAAAGGGACAGAAAAGGCGACGATAATCTTTTTAAGGGTCATTTTTTATCTCTTTTTATAATTCTATATGATTTTTGTTTGTTAATCAAGGGGTGGGAAGTTGTCCGATGCTGTTCGGATAGAGATTCTCCGGCCGTCCGAGCCGAGCTCCACTGCCCCATGGATATCGGTGCGGTAAACCTTTATTCCCATCTCCTCATATCTCTTCAAAACTTCCTGCGCAGGAAAACCATACCTGTTGCCTTCGCCCACAGAGATGACCGCGATTCTCGGTTCGACTCTCTCTAGAAAATCCTTTGAGCTCGAAGAGGAACTTCCATGGTGGGGAGATTTGAGAACCTGGCTTTTGAGTTTTCCGTTGAGTTCGAATATCTTTGTTTCCGACTGAGCTCCGATATCTCCGGTGAGAAGGAATGATGTTTCGGCATATTCAAGCCTGAGGACAAGAGACTGCTCGTTGTCGGCGGAATGAACAACGGGGTCTGCTTTTTCTGGATAGAGGACATCGATTCTCACTCCTCCTTCTTGAAGAGAGGCGCCGCGGAATGTCCTCTTGCAGAGGATGGATGCCGGGAGCGATTCCTTGAATTCTTTATAGGCTTCATCTTCGGAAGGACTGAAGGCTTCCCAGAACTCGCCAATCCTAAAGTTTCTGACCACGGCATTCAAGCCTTTAAAATGGTCGGGGTGAGCATGGGTCAGAACCAGATAGTTTATCTTTTTTATTCCCTTCTTCCAGAGAAAGGGGGAAACCACATTCTCGCCGATATCAAAGCTCCCCTCAGGCAGACCACCGCCATCGACGAGCATTTTCTTATGCCCGGGAAATTCGATCAATATCGATTCTCCCTGTCCGACATCGATGAGAGTGAGCCTGAGGTTTTTGGAATGAGACGGGAAAGGGTAGGAAACCAAAAGGACAAAGAAGGCAAAGAAACAGAGGAAAAAAGCTAACTTTTGTCGCTTGAATTTTGAGGGCAAGAGAAGAAGACAGAGAAAAATAAAGTAGCCGATGATGGTGAAAAGATGAGGCGTTGGGATCCGGTAAGAGAAAAGCGGCAACCTGTTAAAGAGATGAGAGCTGCCCGTGAGCAGGTTAATAAGGATTTTTATGCCCTTTGCCAAGAGTTGTGCGAGGAAAGGATTGATGAGGGAGAGCGGAAAAAAGACAAAGCCACCGGCCATGATCAGAGCTGTTAGGGGCACAGCAGCGAAATTAAGGATAACAGAGGAGAAGGTCACTCTGTTGAAAGTGCTGGCCATGATCGGCATAACCCCGAGTTGAGCGGCGACGGAGATGACAAGCATCTCACTCGTTCTCAGGGGGAGTTTGGGAAGGAATTTGATGATTTTTGGGAAAATAAGAATGATGGAGAGGGTGGCGGCAAAGGTCAGCAGGAAGCCTGAATCGAAAATGTTAAAAGGGTTGTGGAGAAGGAGAATGAAGGCAGCGATGGAGATGGTGTTGATCAGGTTGACATTCCTCCAGATAAGCTTTCCCAAGAGGAAGGCCAGAGACATGATAGCCGCCCTGACCACAGAGGCCCTTCCTTCGACGAGAAAGGAGTAAAAGACAATAGAGACTATAACCAGCAGATAGGAGAGGCGAGTGGGAATCCTCAAGAGCTTGAAGATGGAGAAGAGAAAGAAAGCGATAATAGCGATGTGCGCTCCGGAGATGGCAATGATATGAAAAATTCCCGACTTCTGGAGAGATTGAGTGTCGGAAGGAGACATTCTTGCCCTATCGCCCAGGAGAAGAGCCTCGAGAATGGCTCCTTGAGGAGAAAGAGAGTTGGCTTGTGTGGAGGAAAAATATTTTTCTATTTTCTGCTGCAGTTTTCGATGGATAATGGATATCAGGCGGAGGGGGGAGAATTTTCCGCCGGGTTCCAGTCTTCCGATGAGAAGAGGACTTTTGGAGAAGGCCCGGCCATGGATATTCTGGCTCTGGAGATACCTTTGCGTCGAGAATGTCTTGAAATTTCTGAACCCCTCATAGAGGAGGAGGCGGGCAGAAGCCCTGATTTTATCGCCGACAAACAGGTCAGGAGACGAAGGGAACTCCTGGGATATGGGCACTGTTATCCTTATATTTCCTTCTATTTTCTCTGTTTTATTCTTGTGGATGACTCTTTCGACTCTCATGAAAAGAAAATTACTCTCCTGCCCGCGAGATGGTGATCTGTTGATTTTGCCGTATAAATCAATATAGTCAGTATCTTTGAGTTTGCGGAGAGAATTTTCTTCATATCTCTTGTTTGAGATTGAATAGAGGCTGGCACCAAGAATTATGGTTGTGAGGAGGAGCAGCGAAAAAGGGAGCCTGCGTTTTTTGAAGAGGAAAGAGAGCCAGGCACAGCCCAGGCAAACGAACAGAGACAGGATGAGCGTGACCAAAGAGAAAGACAGAAGAGAAGAGGCCAGAATTCCCGCAGCCAGCGACAATGCCAAGAAGAGAAAAGGGAAAGACATCAGTTTATAAAAGACGGGCGAGCATTTTCTTGTTGAGAGCTCTGACGTTCAAGGCAATCGAGGAGAAGATGGCACATGATTTTTATCCCCAGAGGGATGCATCTTTCGTCAGGGTTGAAATAGGGGCTGTGGAGAGGGGCCGTGGTTTCCTGAGCCGGGTCTTTCACCCCCAATAAAAAGAAGAAGCCCGGGATTTTCTGGCAGTAATAAGAAAAATCTTCTGTTTCCATCTGCGGCTTTAGCTCTTGGACATTCGCCTTGCCCAAAAGGTTCAACAGAGTTGGCAGCATGATCTCAGCCAATTGTGGGTGGTTGTAAACAGCAGGTATTCCATTCATATAATTAAAAGCATAATCAGCCCCGAAGGATTGAGTGTTTCCTTTGACCACACTTTCTATCATCTGTTTTATTTTTTGTCTGTTCTTCTCGCTCAGGGTCCTCACTGTTCCCATAAGATTGACTGATTCAGCGCTGATGTTCGGGTTTGTTCCTCCTTCGATCTTTCCGATTGTCAGCACAGC
>CAZYBE010000034.1:16282-35041 GCA_964645765.1 uncultured Eubacteriales bacterium | reverse complement strand
AAGGATGGCTCCAAGGTCTACGTTGTCATCGATGATGTTCTGGACCGAGATAGCAACGGCAGGCTTATCGGTGTCAGGACAACCATGGTTGACATAACTGAAGTCAAGCAGGCCGAGAACCTTCTGCGGCAATCTGAAGAGAAATACCGTCTTCTTGCCGAAAATGCCATGGACGGGATTTATATCATCAGCACTGGAGGCTTTGAGTATGTCAACCCTGCCTTCGAGAAAATATTCGGCTATAAGGAAAAAGAGGTATGCAATAGAAAATTCAATTTTTTTGACTTGATCCACCCCGACGATAGAGCACTCGTTGCCGGAAGGGAGGCATCGAGACAGAAAGGAGAGGCGCTTTCGCCCGAGTATTCCTTTAGAATTTTCACCAAGGATAAAAAAATTAAATATGTCGAAGTGAATACTGTCCCCATCTACGGAGAGAAATTGAGAGTTCTGGGAATCCTCAGGGATATCACCAAGAGAAAGATAGACGAAGAAGCGCTCCGGGAGAGTGAGGAGAAATACCGGAGCGTGGTGGAACAATCCAGGTACGGGATTGCCATTATCCAGGACGATGTCTTCAAATATGCGAACCAGCGCTTGGCCGAGATGGGCGGCTTCTCTGTAAAAGAATTGATCGGCTTCCCGTCGAAAAAATTCATATCTGCCGAGAACCACTCCAGAGCGAATGATTACCACAGACGCCGCATCGCAGGGGAAGATGTCGGGCCTGTGTATGAACTCGAAGTGAGAAACAAAGACGGAGAAAAGATTTACATTGAGTTCAATGCAGGCACAATCACCTACCACGGCCGGACAGCAGAGCTGGTTGTTGTCCAGGATATCAGCGACCGCAAGAAGGCAGAGGAGGACGTGAGGGAGTCGAAGGAACGCTACAAGGACTTGGTTGAGAAGGCCGGCGTTGCCATCCTGGTCGACGACAGAGAAGGGAAGCTAAGATACTGCAACAAGAATTATGCCGAGCTATTCGGATATTCTATGGAGGAAATAAAAAAGCAGACAGTCTCAACACTCGTTCATGCTGACGATGTTGAGCGAGTCACTCAATACCATAAGGGACGCGTAGCAGGCAAGGATATTCCATCGAGATACGAGTGCGGGGCAGTCAGGAAGGACGGCCAGGTCATCCATATTGAAGTCAATGCCATGGCTTTGAAGCAAGACGGAAACATCATCGGCACCCGCTGCTATATATGGGATGTCACCGAAAGGAAGGAGGCAGAGGAAGCTATTCAAGCCTCGGAGGAGAAGTTCAAAACACTGTTCAACAGCGCCAGCGATGCTATCTTCATCCACGACTTGCACGGCCGTTTTCTGGAAGTCAACAAGGTCGCCTGCGAGCGGCTGGGCTACAGCCGTGAAGGATTGTTGAAGATGACCCTGATGGACATCGACCTTCCGGAATACGCCCTCCAGATGCCCCAGCGAATCCGGGAGCTCCGCCGGATGGGCCATATTTTCTTCGAGACCGCTCTTGTGGGCCGGGACAACACCATTCTTCCGGTTGAGTTGAGCAGCCGGATCATCGACTATGAAGGGAAAACCGCTGCACTCAGCATTGCCCGTGACATTACAGAGCGCAAGCGGGCAGAGGAAGAGCGAAAGAATAGCTTTGAAAGATTGCGCAGGGCCCTTGAGGAAACAGTCAATGCCCTCTCCTCTGCGGTTGAGATGAGGGACCCTTACACGGCAGGCCACCAGCGCCGGGTGACAAACCTCGCTTGCGCCATAGCCAGGGAGATGGGTCTTCCCAATGAGCAAATTGAAGGGATTCGCTTGGCAGGGATTATCCATGACGTAGGAAAGATCCGTGTCCCTGCCGAGATTCTGAGCTGGCCTGGCCGTTTGAACGATATCGACTTCAATGTTATCAAGACTCACCCTCAAGTCGGCTACGACATCATAAAGAAAATCGAGCTGCCCCATTCAGTTGCCAAAATCATGCTGCAGCATCACGAAAGATTGGACGGCTCTGGATATCCTGGAGGCCTGAAAGAGAGTGAAATTCTTCTTGAAGCGAAGATTCTGGCCGTGGCTGATGTCGTGGAGGCCATGGCTTCCCACCGCCCCTACCGCGCAGCTCTTGGCGTCGATAAAGCTCTGGAGGAAATTTCAAAGAATAAGGGAATCCTTTATGACCCTGTTGTTGTCGAGGCCTGCTGCAAGACTCTTTCCAAGAAGAAGTTCAGGCGCAACATGTCCAAAAGGATAGCCGCTTCATAAAAAAATAAGCAAAAGGAGTTACCTCCTCGGAATGGCCTCGCTCCCAATCAGGTTTTTAACGCCGTTCCCTCTCCGTCCTTCTCGGCGGCTGCGGAACTCGCTGCGCTCAAACATCCTCGCCGCCCGGCAAGGCCGGGTTCCCTCTAGGGCCGGTTCGGGAAGGCTAAACCTTCAATGGTCGCTCCGGCCATTCCGAAGAGGTGTTTTTAGTAGCTCGGTACATATTCTTTACCCACATAATTTGGAAGAAATCCAAATTAATGTGTCCCCGGAATTACCCGCCCGGAATTACCCTCGTAATTACCTAACCTTCACTCCTGTGTTGTAGAAAAAGAAGGAAAATCTGTCGGTCAGCTCGTCGATCATCTTGGTCGTGTTGCTCGAGCCATGCCCGGAGCGAGTTTCAATCCTGATCAAAACAGGATTTTTTCCCTTCTGCTTCTCCTGCAAGGTGGCGATGAATTTGAAAGAGTGCGCAGGAACTACGCGGTCATCATGGTCAGCGCTGGTCACGAGCGTGGCCGGATAGGAAACTCCCTGTTTAATATTATGGAGCGGTGAGTAGGAATAGAGGTTTTTGAAGTTCTTCTCGTCGTCGCTCGACCCGTATTCCACTGCCCAACCCCAGCCGACAGTGAACTTATGGTAGCGAAGCATGTCCATGACTCCGACTGCGGGAAAGGCCACTTTGAACAAATCAGGACGCTGGGTCATGCAGGCTCCAACCAGCAGGCCGCCGTTCGACCCGCCGACAATGGCCAGCTTGTTCTTTGAAGTGTATTTTTCCCTGATTAGATATTCGGCAGCAGCGATAAAATCATCGAAGACATTCTGCTTATTGAAGAGCATTCCTGCCCGATGCCAGGCTTCGCCGTACTCCCCTCCTCCGCGAAGGTTGGCCATGGCATAGACAACTCCGTTCTCGAGCAGGACGATATTAGTCGAGCTGAAGGAAGGAAGGATACTGATATTGAATCCGCCGTAACCATAGAGATAAGCAGGGTTTTTGCCGTTCAACTTCAATCCCTTCTTGTGGACGATGAACATCGGGACTTTGGTCCCATCCTTGCTGGAGTAAAAAACCTGCTCGACTTCGTAATCCTCAGGATTGAACTTGACCTCGGTCTTATGAAAGACTTCTGATTTGCCGCCAGCAATATCGTATTTATAGATTGTTGGCGGATAGGTGAAGGAAGTGAAGGAATAGAAGGTGATTTTATCTGGTCTTTTTCCGTAAAAACCCCCAGCAGTTCCAAGTGCAGGAAGCTCAATCTCCCTCACTGGCTTGCCGTCCAAGTCATACTGATAAATCCGGGTGTTGGCATCTTTGAGATAGCTGCAGAACAGTTGGCCGCCGACCGTAGAAGCCCCGGACAAGACTTCTGGCTTCTCAGGGATGATGGTCTGCCAGTTTTCTTTGGCAGGCTTTTTTGGGTCCATGAGAATGACTTTATAGTTAGGAGCATCGGTGTTGGTGAAAACAAGGAATTTATCCCCGACATTGTCTACGACATTGGTATCAAATTCAAAGCCTTTGACCAGCGGCTCGAAATTCATATTCTTTCGAGAAAGGTCTTTGTAGCAAAGTTCGTTGCCGTGTGTCCCTTCGGATATGGTTAAGAACATATACTTTTCGTCTTCGGTGATATCCACCCCTTGATAGCGTAAAGGATGCTCTTTGTCCTCATAGATGAGCTTATCCTTTTCCTGGGGGTCGCCAAGTTTATGGTAATAAATTTTTTGATAGGCGTTTCTGGCTGTCAGCTCCTGGCCCTTTTCAGGCTTGCTGTAGCCGCTGTAAAAGAATCCTTTGCCCTGCCAGGCTGCGCCTGAAAACTTCACCCACTGGATGACGTCGCTCAATTCCTTTTTGGATTCGACTTCCATCACTCTGAGCTGCTGCCAGTCCGAGCCTGCTTCGGAGCGGGCGATGGCCACACAGCGGTTATCGTTAGAAAAATTAACCAGGCCAATCCTCACCGTGCCGTCCGGAGACACTTTATTGGGGTCAAGAAAAACTTCGGGCTTCCCTTCCAGCCCTTTCTGGATATAAATCACAGACTGGTTCTGCAGGCCGTCGTTCTTGTAGAAGAAATAATTATCTCCTGCTCGAAAGGGCGAAGAATACTTGGGATAGTTGTAGATTTCGGTTATGCGCTGCCGAATCTTCTCCCTGTACGGAATCTTCTCCAGATAGGCAAAGGTCAGTTTGTTTTCCGCCTGAATCCAATCCTTTACATCCTGGGCATTCTCATTCTCCAGCCAGCGATAAGGGTCTGGGACCTTGGTGCCGAAATAATCGTCCACCTGGTCGACTTTCTTGGTGACTGGATAGCTGAGTTGAGCCTGGGTTTTCCCGCCCTGCTGACATGCCGGCAGGAAAACAAGAAGCGCCAGGATAACAAGAGAAATAAATCTTTTTCTCATGCCTCCCTCCTTTCTACGCTAAGCGTAGATAATCATCTCAGAGACTTTTGCTCTCACCTTCGGCTCAAAAACCGAAGAAAAAACCTTGGCGCTTTTTTCTCTGTTCTTATTAACGATTGACTAAATTCTTTGATAAAAACTTATATCACAAGTGAATAACCGGGTCAATTGAAAAATTCAAAAAAATCAAATACCAGAAAATTTTTATTTTGGAAGTTTTTTGGAAAGAAAATTTCTCGGCCTGTCCACCTCCTCAGCCCCTTTTTTGTCTTTTGCTTCAGCCATTTATTCGCTTGAAGCAAGAAGGACTCAATTCCGGGGAAGCCAAACAGCCATCTCCCCCTTTCCCCGATGGCTCCAGGCATAATAAGGAATCGCTATCAAACTCGCTTTCTCTGGGCTGTTGGCCTTCAGTATCGTGACTCCGGCCAGGAGCTCAGGATGAAACTCGGCCTCGAAGCGCAGGTCATCAGGGATTTTCCGGCCAAGGACTTTGCCCTCATTATCAATGCCTTCAAAGCAATAGACTATCGGTCCCCGCTCGAAGGCGACTTTGCCCATGTCATCTTTCACTTTCTCATTGGCCGCAACCCTCCTCACCGGCATGGGCAGGTCGAGCTCAATAACATCCCCGCTTTTCCAGCGTCGTCTAATCCGGGCAAAGCCTTTATCCATGTCCAGTCCTAAGTTTTTTGAATTAACTTTTAATGAGGCTTTTTCATTGCTCTGCTCCAGGAAAGAATAAAGGTCGCTTGGTATCGCTTCATTACGAGCCCAGCCGGGGATGCGGACATAAACAGAAAATTCAGCAGGTTTTTCCGGCTCGATGATGAGGCTCACTTTTCCATCCCAGGGATATCTGGTCTTTTGAGCTATCTTGACAGAATTTCTGCCAATCTTGAGCTTGCTCTCGCTCTCAACGAAGAGATTGACATAGAGAATATTGCCGGCCTGAGCATAGACATAGCCGGGGAAGGATGGAAGGAAGCGAACCAGGTTTCCCGGGCAGCAGGCGACCTCAAACCAGGGCTTTCGCGTTGCTTCTCCTTGATTGAACTTGAATTTTCCATCCGACTCCAGCGGATTGGGATAGAAGAAGAGGTCGCCGCTCAGCGATATCCCGGAGAGAAGGCCGTTGTAGAGCGTGCGTTCCAGGACATCGATATACTTTGCATCGCCGTGGAGGAGAAAGAGGCGAAGGCTCCAGAAAACATTGCCGATGGCAGCGCAGGTTTCGTTGTAGGCCGTGGCATTGGGAAGCTCATAATCATCCCCAAAAGCTTCGCCTTCGCCGCGAGAGCCGATGCCGCCGGTCAGATATATTTTTTTCGAGACGACATTTTCCCAGATTCGGTCGATGGCGTTGACATAATTCAAATCTCCGCTGAGCGCTGCCACATCCGCCATCCCAGAATACATATAAGTGGCGCGAACCGCATGGCCCACAGCCTCTTTCTGTTGAAGCACTGGAAGATGGGCCTGGAGATACCAGTCGTTGTTGTAGATGGCAAAGGCCGAGGTTTCAGGGAACATTTTCTTGAACTTATCCGGGCTGCGCTCATCAAGGAAAAACTTGGCCAGCTTTAAATACTTCTCGCTTCCTGTCGCGCGAAAAAGCTTGACCAGACCAATCTCAATCTCCTGGTGGCCTGGAAATCCCCGCCTTTTATCAGGCCTGAATTCATTGGCGATGAAATCTGCGTTCTTGATGGCTATCTCGAGGAAGTTACGCTTGCCCGTTGCTAAGTAATAGGCAACTACGGCCTCATACATGTGTCCGACATTGTAGAGCTCGTGGCTCGAGCTGAGGCATGACCAGCGCTCCTCGCCTGCTCCTGGAGGTGGATTCTTGGGGTCGACGGTACGGGCTGTGTAGAGATAGCCGTCATCTTCCTGGGCAGCCGCGATCTTGGCGATAAGCTCATCCATGTATTTTTCAAGCTCTGGGTTAGGATAGAGGCTCAGCGAATAGGCTGCGCCCTCCATGGTCTTATAGACATCAGAATCGTTGTATCTTTTGCCGATAAACTTGCCAGGCATCAACCCCGCAGCCTTGGCAAAATTATCAATTCGTCCGGTCTCCTCGCACATCCTGAAGGCGAAGGGAATGGTGACCTTTCGGGTTGTCTCCATCCGCGGCAGCCAGAAAGTGTCGTTTATTTTGACCTCTGTAAAAGCAACTGGCTTTATAAGATAGTCCTTTGGAGCCTTCTTCGCCCAGGATATGGAAAGGATGCTAAGAATTGACAGCAGGATAGCGAAAATTCTTATCCTCATTCTGCCCTCCTAATTAATTTTGGTCAGCTCTTCAATTTTTCAAGATTGCTTCGTCGCCTTCGGGACAATCTTATCGACGGCTAAGACGCGGTCAATCTACAAATTTAAAATTATAAATTGGTCAAAACAATTATGTGATCCAGGCAATTTTAACTTCATTCTCAACCGCTTTGAATTCTCTATCGCCGGTTATGAGTTCACCTCTATGTATTTTGGCTAAAGCAGCGGAAAAGCAATCCGCATATGATATTTTTTTAATGGCTTTTAAACGGGCAGCTTCTTTTGCAAGCTGAATATTGACATCAACAATCTCTATCGGCATGGTCTTAATTATCTTTTCAATCTCATCGGCCTTGTCCTGGCCGCATTCCCGCAAAACGATATAGTAAACTTCCCCATAATTGACAGAAGTCATCAAAAGATAATTATCCTTCTCTAGAGCCGAGTTAAGAAAATGCTCAACTTTCTCAAAGCCGGTTTCTCTTTCTAGAAAGACCAAAAGGGCATGCGCATCCAAGATTCTTTTCATTATTTAGACCTCTTTTTCTCGGTCTCTTGATCTTTCTTTCAAGAGGGATTTTGACAGCCTTCCTTTCGTAGACAAAATCCCTGCTATTTTTCTAAAATACTCTGCAGTAACGGGTTTCAAAACGAGTTCGTCCCCTTTCTCTTCAATGTAAAGCTTTGTTCCTTTTTTAATATTGAATTTTCTACGAATCTTTGAAGGAATCACAATTTGTCCTTTTGTCGTTACAATTGTTGTGGCCATAAAAATTCTCCTTTTTTTCATTTGTATACCATAATTTTAAATGTATGTCAATATATTTATATCTTACTTTTTTTATATTATCGGATAATTTTGGAATATAAAGATTATTCAACCGAAGGCTTAGATTATTGAAAATATTAAGATTATTTAATCATACAGTCAATGACAATACGAAGACAAAACATGTCTAATAAGAAAAAATTCCTTTATCGAATCGGACTTGGTAGAATAGGGGTTCTTTATTCCAAGGAGAATTTGGATGGTCGATGAAACGCCAAGAGTTGGGCTGGAAAGAAAGCTTGGACTTTTTCCTCTGACAAACATCGTCATCGCCAACATGATCGGGGCTGGAATCTTCACCACATCCGGGCTGCTGATGAAGGACCTGCGCCATCCGCTGCTCATGCTTTCGCTCTGGATTGTGGGAGGAATAATCGCCGTCTGCGGCGCCCTGTCTTATGGAGAGCTTGGAGCCGCAATTCCCCAGGCAGGCGGAGAGTATGCGTTTCTCTCGAAACTCTTCCATCCCTTATTCGGATTTTTGAGCGGCTGGGTCTCCTTTTTTGTCGGATTCTCCGCTCCCATCGCCGCCTCTGCCATCGGGTTCAGCGAGTATTTCACCAGGGCTTTTCCTGGCTCGCTAAAGCTGGGATTCTTTGAGGGAAGCGTAGAAGCAGTAATCTTGAAAAAGCTCTATGCCATCCTGGTCATCATCGCTTTCACCCTGATTCATCTCAGAGGAATCGTCTTTGGCTCAAGAGTCCAGAACGCTTTAACACTTCTAAAAATTGTCCTGATAACCGGACTCGTCATTGCCGGTTTTTCACTGGGAAAAGGGACTCTGCATCATCTCACCCTGGGAGATAGCTTTAGCTTTAATTTTGGCGGATGGAAAACAATCGGCCTCTCTTTGATGTGGATCATGTTTGCTTATAGCGGCTGGAATGCATCCGCCTATGTCGGGTCAGAGATAAGGAATCCGGAGAAAAATATGCCCCGCTCCTTGATTCTGGGAACAGCTGCAGTCATCCTTCTCTACTTCTGCCTCAACCTATTCTATATCTACGCTGTCGAACCAGAAAAAATGAAAGGAGTCATCTCGATTGCAGGGTTGGCTGCCGCCAATCTCTTCGGCAAGTCTCTCGGGGCTGCTGTTTCCATCCTCATCTCCTTTGCCCTTTTCTCTTCTTTAAGTGCATTCATCATTCTTGGACCCAGGGTTTACTATGCCATGGCCAAGGACGGATTTTTTTTCAGGTTTGTTGGCGATGTCCATCAGCGCTATCATGTTCCCTCAAAATCGATTCTTCTTCAGTGTGGCATTTCCGCGGTTATAGTCCTTTCAGGGTCTCTTGACCAGATACTGACCTACATGGGATTTTCACTGGGCATTTTCCCCATCCTGGCTGTAATCGGCGTTTTTAAATTAAGGCGCCTGAAGATGAGCCCCTCCAGAATGCCCGGCTTTCCTTTGGCGCCAATCCTCTACATCCTGGCCGGTCTTCTGATTCTCTTTCTCGGTTTCCTTGAACGGCCAGTCGAATCTTCGATTGCCCTTTTGACCGTGGCTCTCGGCATTCCTGCTTATTTTTTGTTCAAGCAATATTCAAAAAAAAATAAGGAACATGCTGGACAATGAGAATTATTCTAAAATTACAGATAAAATTCTATTATCGAGAGGAAGAAATGAAATGCTGGCCTAAATTCAATCCATTCATTTTCTCAATCGTGTTTATTTTATTTAGTCTTTTGTTCTTATCTGGCTTTACCCGGGCAACTCAACAGAACTCTGAACTTGACCAGAAAGTTAAAAGATTCCTTGAGAACAATAGATACCAGTGGCACTATGAGAACATTTCTGAAGCTGACGGGAAAGTCCTATACGACCTTGTCATCAAGAACAACTATAAGAGAGCGCTTGAAATCGGGACATCAACCGGCCACTCGGCCACATGGATTGCCTGGGCATTGAGCAAGACAGGCGGAAAGCTCATCACCATCGAGATAGATGAAGAGAGGCATAAGAAGGCTGTGGAGAATTTCAAGGAGGCAGGGCTCAGCGATTATATTGATGCCAGGCTGGCTGATGCCCATCAGCTTGTTCCCAGGCTCCAGGGTCCTTTTGACTTTGTCTTCGTTGATGCTGACAAGGACTGGTATGCAAATTATCTGAAGCTTTTGCTGCCCAAGCTCGATGTCGGCGGCTGTTTCACTGCGCATAATGTCAGCGGCCGGCGGCTGATGCGCGGCATCGATGAGTTTTTGGAATATTTGAACAGCCTTCCTGAAATGGAGACGACCATCGACCGCTCAAGCTGGAGCGGAATCTCAATCAGCTATAAAAGGGCCGCTAAGTCTGCCTTGACTTTTCTAAGAAGCGGTGCTAATTCACGAATATCCTGAAATGATTTTTTGGAGGAAACCTATGGCTAAAGAATTCTCCAGGCCAATCTTCATTTTGATGGCTGTGGCTCTGGCCTTATCTGGATGTAAAAAAGCAGAGCAAAGCTTAACGCCTGCTATGGAGAGCATTGGAGCAGAGGGGTTTTCAAAGAATGTCCAGATACTGGCTTCAGATGAATATGAAGGCAGAGGAATCGCCTCTGTGGGCGAGGAAAAGACAATCAATTTTTTAAGAGAAGAATTTGAGAAGCTCGGCCTGAAGCCGGGTAACGGCCAGAGTTTCTTTCAGGAAGTGCCAGTGGTCAGAATCACTGCCGACCCGGACACAAAGCTAACCATAACGAGCGAGAAAAGGTCGAATTTTTTATCTTATGGCGATGAATTTGTGGCTTTAACCTTGAGGGTCGTGCCTGAAGTCTCTCTGCGCAACTCAGAACTTGTGTTCGTTGGCTACGGGATTGTTGCGCCAGAATACAACTGGAACGACTATGAAGGCGCTAATGTCCATGGGAAAACTGTGGTGATGTTGATCAACGACCCTGGGTTTGCCACAAACGACCCCCAGCTTTTTAACGGGAAGGCGATGACCTATTATGGCCGCTGGACATACAAGTATGAGGAAGCCGCCCGCCAGGGAGCGGCAGGGGCATTGATCATCCATGAGACTGAGCCAGCAGCTTACGGCTGGGAGGTGGTTCGGACTGGCTGGACTGGACCCAAGTTCAACCTGGTCACCGAGGACAACAATCTATCGCGCTGTGCTCTGGAGGGATGGGTCCATCTCAATGCCGCGCATAAGATCTTTGATATGGCCAGAAAAAATTTTGATCAGTTAAAAGCTTCAGCGGCAAAAAGGGACTTCAAAGCAGTCCCTCTCAATCTGAAGGCATCATTGACTCTAAAAAACAGCATCGAAAATTTAAAAACGAGAAACGTCATCGCCTTTTTGCCAGGATCAAAGAAGCCTGATGAATATATCTTTTACATGGCCCATTGGGACCATTTTGGGTTAAACCCCAATCTTCAGGGCGATAAAATCTTCAACGGAGCAGTCGATAACGCCACTGGAACCGCAGGCTTGATTGAGTTGGCAAAGGCCTTCAAGAATCTTAAATCACCGCCCCGCCGTTCGATTGCCTTCCTCTCTACCACTGGAGAAGAACAGGGATTAATTGGCGCCCAATACTACGCCACTCATCCCATCTTTCCAACAACGAAAACAGTTGCTGTCATCAACATGGATGCCTTGGATGTCTATGGCCGGATGAAGGATATCACGGTCATCGGCTACGGAAATTCTGAGCTTGACGCCTATGTTGAGGCTGAGGCATTGGAACAAGGGCGAAGAGTCAAACCTGACCCAAAGCCGGAAAAAGGCTCCTATTTCCGCGCTGACCATTTTGCTTTCGCCAAGGAAGGTATACCTGCCATCTATGTCAGCTCTGGGATTGACCATGTTAAATACGGCGAAGCTTGGACCCTGGAAAAAATGGATAAATTTGTGGTAGAAAAGTATCACAAGCCTTCAGATGAATATGACCCGAATTGGGACCTCTCCGGAGCGGTGGACGACCTTCGTCTGCTCTTCAAGATGGGCTACAGGCTGGCCATGGAATCCAGTTTTCCGAATTGGAGACCGGGAATCGTGTACAAGGCGAAAAGGGATGCCGCTATGGCCGCTGCCAAATAGGAAAAGAGAAAGCGAGAGATGAACCTAATCGGGTATGTAACGGGGGTAAGTCTTCTTGGCCAGGTCGGCCTTGGTCAAGTCAATATCCAATGTCAAGAAAGGATTTTCGGCAGAGGTGAGGCCGAGCACCTCGCCATCAGGCCCAACAATCCAACCCTGCCCGCCAAAATCAACGCCTTTTTCACCATAGCTCACGCGATTTGAGGAGAGGCAATAAGCGCCAGAAACAACCGCGGCAGCCCGTCCTGCGACAAGCCACTTGTCCAGAGTCAACTTGGGCGTGGCTCTCGGGCAACCAAGGATGTGAACTCCCATCTTTCCGTATGTCCTTGAGTTTTCGAGAAACCAGATATCGGTGCAGATGGAAAGCCCAATCAGAATCTTGCCGCTCTCGATGGGAATGAAAACTCCATCTCCCCTGTCGTACCAGGATGCTTCCCAGAATCCTTGTTCATCAGGAAGATAATATTTAGTATAGACCTTGCTGTAGCCAGAGCCTGGTTCCCAAAGAAAGCCTTCATTCAAACGCTTGTTCTCCCTATTCACAGGACGTGAGCCGAGAACAATGGCTGGTTGAAGCTTACTAAGCCGGCTTTGCCACTTATCATGAGCATTCACTGCAGCCTGCCAAGCCTCTGGGTCGAATTCTCGCTTCCAGGCAAACCAAGGGTAAAAGACCATCTCGGGCAGAAGAACCAGGTTGCTCTGCTCAGCTTTCACATGAGCCACAAGCCCTTTCCAATCTCGGCCAAGGCCGTCCGGACTGTTGCTTATCTCACAGACAGTAACTTTCATTAAAACAAATGCTGCCTCTTCGGCCCTCCCAGGAGCCTTGCAGGAAGGGTGATGATGGCTTTGAACAAATCCAGCACTGCGTCCACGGTAATTCCAACAATGCGGAACGGGATGAGAAGGAGCCAGATGATGGGATAGAGAATAAGGGCTATAAGAGCGAGAGGCCAGCAAATGACTAAAAGAATAAGCCAGAGTAGAAACTTCATTTTTTTATCTCTTTTTATTCCTTGATTCCAAGCAAATCCAGCATAAAAGCGTACTCCAGGGCACTCAGGCGATACCTTCTGAATCTGCCCGAGACTCCACCGTGGCCTGCTTCCATCTCGGTATGAAGGAGCAGGATATTCTTATCTTTTTTCAAAGCCCTGAGCTTGGCAACCCACTTGGCCGGCTCCCAGTACTGAACCTGGGAATCGGAGAGCCCGGTGGTGACCAGCATCGCTGGATAATGTTTGGCTTGGACGTTATCGTAAGGAGAATAGGAGAGCATATAATCATAATAATCTTTGTTATTAGGATTTCCCCATTCATCGTATTCAGCCGTTGTCAGGGGGACACTGGGGTCGAGCATGGTAGTGACAACATCCACATAGGGCACGGCGGCGATAACACCCTTGAAGAGGTCAGGCCGCATGTTGACCACAGCGCCCATCAGCAAGCCTCCAGCACTTCCTCCCATGGCAAAGAGTTTTTGTGGATTGGTGAATTTCTCGGCAATCAGGCTTTCCGCGCAGGCGATGAAGTCGGAGAAGGTGTTTTTCTTCTTGAACAATTTTCCCTCTTCATACCAGTAACGCCCCATCTCCTGCCCGCCGCGGATATGAGCTATGGCATAAACAAAACCACGGTCGAGAAGGCTCAATCGCACAGAGCTAAAGCTTGGGTCTGTGCTTGCGCCGTATGAGCCGTATCCATAAAGAAGCAGAGGATTATTTCCATTCTTTTTGAGTCCCTTCCTGTAAACCAAGGAAATGGGGATTTTTATGTTATCTTTGGCTGTGGCATAGAGCCTTTCTGCGTGGTAATTGTCAAGCTTGAAATCGCCCAAGACTTCTTCCTGCTTCAAGAGCTTTTTCTCTCTGGTGTTCATGTCATAATCATAAATAGAGCTGGGAGTGGTCAGCGAGGTATAGCCATATCGCACCAGGGTGGTGTCGAACTCAGGGTTTTGATGGATATAGGCTTCGTATGTCTCTTCGCCGAAATCGAGATAATGCTCCTCCCTGGGCTCCCACTTGATGATTCGAAGCTGCGTCAGCCCGTTTTTCCGCTCGCCGACAACAAGGAAATTCTTAAAGATTTCAAATCTTTCCAAAAGAACATCATTGCGGTGCGGGATGACTTCGACCCAATTTTCCTTGGTTGTTTTATCGATTGAAGTTTCCATCAGCCTGAAATTCTTTGCCTGATAGTTTGTCAGGACGTAGAACTTGTCCTTGTAATGGTCGACAGAGTACTCCAGGTCTTTTTCCCTGGGCTGGATGATCTTAAACTGGCCCTCAGGCCTGTCAGCATCGAGATAGCGGAATTCGGTAGAAAGTGTGCTATTGGAGATGATGAATATGTATTTTTTTGATTTAGCTTTATAAGCGAAGGTCTCGAACGTTATGTCTTTTTCGTGGAAAACCTCTTTATCGCGGCCAATATCTGTTCCAAGGGCATGCTTGAATATCTTATAGGGGCGAAGAGTATCATCTTTGAGGGCATAGAAGACGGTCTTGTTGTCGTTTGCCCAAGCAGCCTGACCCTCAGTGTTTGGGATCTTGTCACTCAGGATCTCCCCTGTCTTCAGGTTTTTGAAATGGATGGTGTACTTTCTGCGGCTGACTGTGTCAACGCCAAAGGCGATAAGATTGTTGTCGGAGCTAACGCTGAAGCCGGCCACATGGTAATAGGCATAGCCTTTGGCCATATCGTTGACATTCAACAGGATTTCCTCTCCTGCCTCCAAGCTCCCCTTTTTTCGGCAGTAAATAGGATATTCATTCCCTGTCTCGAAGCGTGTGTAATAATAATAGCCTTGGTCTCTATAAGGCACAGACATATCTGTCTGCTTAATCCTTCCCACAATCTCTTTGTATAACTTCTCCTCAAGAGCCTCAGCATGCTTCATGACCGCCTTCAAGTATTCGTTCTCTGCCTTTAGATATTCGAGAACTTTAGGGTTATCCCGCTGGTTGAGCCAGTAGTAGTTATCGATGCGGGTGTGGCCGTGAATGGTCAACTTCATTTGTATTATCTCTGCAACCGGGGATTTTATTCCCTCGGGCACTTTTTGAGCCTTTGAACAGCCCCAGGAAAACAGAAATATGGAAAGAATTATGGCAAAACAATATAAGGTTCTCAGGCACCAAAGGTCAGAGTGACGGAATTTCGGGTTTTTCATTTCTTGCTCCTTTTTTTTAGATTAGGCAGCCTCAGGGCGCTCTTCCATGTATTCCATATACAATTGATTGAGGTCTTCGCCTTCGAGCTCTTTTCTGGTCTTCAGCATCACCAACTTGCCCTTCAGCATGAAAGCGACTCTGTCAGCAATGAGCTTTGCCCGGAAGATATCATGGCTGGACATGAATATCGCCTTCCCTTTATTCCGAAGCTCCAAAATCAACTTCAGGAACTCCTGCCCTGACTTTGGGTCAAGCCCGGCTGTCGGCTCGTCGAGGATGATGTTTGGCGCATCCTTGACCATGGCAATGGCAATGCCCAGCTTCTGGCGCATCCCTTTGGAATACTTTTTTGTCCGCATATTGAACGCTTCTTCCTGCAGGCCGACCCGGTTGAGCACCTGGGCATAATCAGTTTTGGTCAGATTCCGTTTTCCGGCCAGTTTGGCAAAATAATTGATATTCTGGAAGGCAGTAAAATTATCGTAGAGCATCACATTTTCAGAGACAAAAGAGACATAGTCCTTTGACTTCAAGGGCTCTTTGACCACATCCACTCCTTCGATCAGGACAGTGCCTTCAGTGGGAGGAATGAATCCCAGGAAGATATTAATTGTTGTTGTCTTTCCCGAACCATTTGCCCCGAACATACAGAATATCTCTCCGGGCTCGACCTTAAAGTTCAAATGGTCGACGGCCAAAAGCCCGTCTTCATATTTTTTTGTAAGGTCTTTTGTTTCTAACATGATAACCTCTCATTCGTTTCTTTTCATAATCTCGATTATTAGAACCCATTCTCTTTCAGCGCACATCATACCTGAGAAATGATACGTAAGAGCCGACAAAAAAGAGAATGATCAAGAAAACCATCAGGACCAAATCAGGGAGCATCCTTTTCACAGATTCGCCGAGCCTTTCAGGCTTAAACTCGAATTGAGGCATATCACTCAGCTCAGGCTTTGGCTGCTCTCCCCCGCCCATATTAAGGGTCTTCATCATCTTGGCATTAACCCATTTGGTGAAGATCGGTTTGTATGATTTTATCGCATTGAGAAACCTCTCGTGTTCGCTTATTCCGGTGCGGGCAAGGCTCATGCAGCTAAACATCAAGGCTGAGGCAGGAGAGACTCGCGACAGGTTCACGGCGAGGTTTTGCTGCCCTCGCATCTTGACCTGATAATCGCGCTCGATGGCGGCGTTCTTTTCATCGATTTTTGCCGTCAACCTTTGCTGAATATCCTCTGCCCATTTTCTTACTTCTTCGTTCCACTTGGCGATTTCTTCTTTTTTCTCTGGCCTGGGATGTTCTCTAAAAAATTTCGTCTGTTCTGCCATGGATTCTTTCTGAATCTCCTGGAGATAGGCATCTTTTTGGGCCGTGATTTCGTGGACAGAGGGAATGGGATTGATTCGGGCTGCGCTGATAACAGCCGCTTTGGGGATTATGGTCACGAAAGTTACCCAGATGAAAAGCAAGATCAAAAAGCTTGTGGAAGACCTGGATGTCCTTGTAGAAACAAAAAGTCCGAGCGTAAAAAATACGGATAGATAGACAAGAAACAAGACGCAAATCAACCCAATCCTGCCCCAGTCGTCGCCGGAAAGAGAAACATTGGGATAAATCAACAGAATCAAAAGACTGATCACCAGGGGAATGACCAGAGGAATCAGGAGGCTGATGAAGCCGCCGATGGCTTTTCCCAGGATCAGCCTGTCTCTTGGAACCCGGTTGGAGAGGGCAAGCTTTAATGTTCCCCTCTCCTTCTCCCCAACAATGGCGTCATAAGTAAAAAGAATGGCAAACAGGCTCAGGACTATCTTGACGATGAAACTCAGGTCAAGGGCACCGAACACGGCAAAGACAGGATTGCTGCTGTATTTGGAATCAACCAGGCTTGGGTCATAAGCGATGTTTACGGTAGCAACCCGGCCCACTGCCTCCTGGACGCCACTGACGACGGTGCTCAACACGCCGGGTTTCTTGTTAATCTTCGTCCCGGTTGAAGCAAGGGTCATGTAGTTAGGCTGACTCTCGAGGTTCTTCTTGTTCAGGGCGATAGCCGCGCTGAACTCTTTCTGCTCTGCAAGATAGCTATTTATCCCGGTATAAACAGAAAGTAGAATCAGGATGGTGCAGAGCAGAAAGGTAAAGATGAACCTGGGGCTCATGATTGTGTCTTGAATTTCTTTGGCAATGATGTCGCGTAGCATTTCTCACTCCTGTATCTTAAATTGGTAAGAATTATACTTTATTTTCCTCTTTTTTTGAAATGTTTTTGGAAATTCATTTTCCTTGACTATCATATAAAGCAAAAGTAAAATTTCCGAAGGCATAGCAAGATGGAGCTGAGGATCATTATCATCCTGGTCATCATGGTCATTGCCTATGCCCTGGCCAAGTGGAAGAAGCTCTCGGTTGAAGCAAGCATGTTCTCAGCCGCTGTTGCCGGCGGCATTGCCGGCGCATTTGCCGGAACTCCTCCAATAACACAGCTTCCCCGCCATCTCATCGAAGGAGCTTTCCCCTACCTGGATATCATCCTGGTCTTCACCACTGCCACAATTTTCATGGCCATTATCAGCGCCTCTGGCGGTGTGAATTATGTTGTCAGAGGCATCATAAGATACTTCCATAACAAACGGATCATCGCCCTGATTCTTTTGATGATCATTGTCCTCATCCCGGGTGCCTTCACCGGAGCAGGAAGTGTCTCCCTGCTGGTTGTTGGAGCTCCGGTTGCGCTTGCGCTCAGTTATTTGGGGATACCGAAGAAGAGAGTGGCTGCTATCCTCTTTATCGTCGCTGGCTTGAGCGCAGCTGCGCCGCCGGTCAACATCTGGGCCATGATTCTCTGCGCCGGAACAGCCATCCCCTATGTTGGATTTATGCTTCCGCTCGGTGTTCCTGTTCTCATCCTTGGCACCTTCACCGTGCTTGTCCTGGGATGGAAAAAAGAAGGGACAGTCGAGCTGGAGAAAGCCCTCAAAGACATGCCTGAAGTGCCGGCAAAGATGAGCTGGTGGAGAGTGCTTCTTCCTTTTCTTGCCTTTTTCGGTCTGGTCGCAGCTTCCAGGATTTGGCCTTTTGCCATGCCTATATTAGGCCTACCTCTTGAGTTTGTTGTTGCTGCCCTGGCTGCATTCATCCTTAGCCCAAAGAGAATCAATATCCTGACCCTGTCAAGGGATACGCTGAAGCGGCTGCTGCCCCTGCTGGCAACCATAGTCGTTGTTGGCATGCTCCAGCAGATAATGACAGCAACCGGAGTCAGAGGTTTTCTTTCTTTCGCTTTTATCAGCATAAACGTCACCTTACTCTATTTCCTTCTGGCAATAATTATGCCCATTTCTGAAGGCGTTTTAACCTACGGCGCAGCAGCGATCCTCGGAATTCCTCTTATTTGGTTTTTTCAATCCATCGGCCTGGAGGAAACGATATGCATCGCCGCCCTGAGTTTGCTCTGGCCTTTGGGAGATGGACTTCCACCAACAGCTCTTATCGGGCGGCTGAGTGTGATGGTTTCAGAATACAAGGGCTCTTACTGGGATTTCTTGAAGAGCACCTGGCTCCCCTGGTTGGTCATTACCGTTGTCGCAGTTCTGATGGTTGTTTGCAGCGCCAGCCTAAGCTTTCTCATGCGCTGGAGCATATAGCGGAGGTCGGGAATGCTTATTATGATTGTTTATTATTTGATCAGCGCTTATATCCTGGCCATGTTGATTTGGAACTTCATCAAAGAAAAAAAGAGCTGGGACGACATGTTGCTCTATCT
>CAZYBE010000034.1:9839-16182 GCA_964645765.1 uncultured Eubacteriales bacterium | reverse complement strand
ATAACAGCTATTGCTGGCTGGCAGTTTTATAGCCATCGCCATTATATGGTGCCTATTGTCGCCGGGCCTGGCGTGACAAAAGTTATGAAACTGAGCGATTTTGGAATAGGCTTGAAGGGAACAATGGCCGATACCGATGTATTTTTCCTGGAGGGCAAAGAGCCGGGCGGGAAGGCGCTGATCATAGCCAACACCCATGCCAACGAGCCTGCCGGGTTGCTCGCATCTCTTATCTTCCTCGAGAATGCAGTTATCGAGAAGGGAGTGCTCATCATCATTCCCTTTTTCAACGACAGCGCAGGACGTTACACCCGGCCTGGAGACGGCTATCCTCTTTACTTCGAGATAAAGACAGAATGGGGAACGAAGAAGTTCAGGATGGGAAACCGCGAAGCCTCACCCCTGGACCAGTGGCCAGACCCTGATGTCTATATCCATTATCCGGATAAGCAGCTCCTCTCCTTCCTCGACGTCAGAAACACAAACAGGACATGGCCTGGCCGGGCCAACGGCCCTCTCATGGAGAAGGTCTGCTTTGCAGCGATGGAGCTCATGAGAAAAGAGAAAGTGGATATTGCCTTAGACCTTCATGGAGCTGAGACCATGTTTCCGGTGACGAATTGCATCGTCGCTCCTGATAAATCGATGAGAATAGCCACCCTGACCTCGCTTATGGTGAAGGCCAGAGAAGGTTTTGAGAGCCATGTCGAGCCATCGCCGAGAGGATTCCGCGGCCTATCCCACCGTGAAATCGGCGATTATTCAGATACAATGCCCTTTCTCCTTGAAGCACCTCTCCCCTTCCTCGACCAGCCAACCGGCCCCAAGACAGTGAAACTGCTTCTTGACGGAAAAGACCCATTCTTGCTGAGCCTCTCCAAGAAAAAAAAGCTATTTGTCCCTTATGATGAAAGCGGCTGGCCGGTGGAAAAACGCGTTGGCCAGCATTGTTCGGTCACCCTGGAAATCATTCGGCAGTATTCGAAAAAAATTCCAGAAAGAGCCATAGAAATCTTGAATGCTCCTCGCTATGCTGAAGTCGTGAAGAACGGAGTCGGCCACTATTACCACGACCCGGCTAAGGCCTCCAAGGCCAGCATATATTACGATTGAATGAAAACATCACGAGTGTTAGGAATCAATACAAGCTAATTGAATAAGTTTGTTATAAGGAGCCTCATATTAAGAGGGTGATAAGGAGATAGAAAATTGAATTTGAGAAAAATATTTTCAGTGACCTCAGTCCTTTTTCTGGCATTTCTTGGTGTCCTTGTATTTCTTACAGCGAGGAATCAAAAAACTGATTCAACACCATTGGAACTCCAGGAGAGAGGCTGCACGGTGATTATGGTCGGAAAAAAGGCTTCCGCCGACGGCTCGACGATGGCCACCCACACTGCAGACTGCGGCGTATGCGACTGGACATGGCGCCATGTGCCGGGAGCAGACCACGAGCCTGGCTCCACGCGCAAGATTTACCGCATCTCACAGATTAGAACCTGGCCGCAAGAGCAGGGTTTGAAATGGGATTTGATAAAGAATGATTTCTCCGGTATTGAGATTCCCGAAGTTCCGCACACCTACGCCTATTTTCATGGAGTTTTTGGCTATATGAATGATCACCAACTTGCCATGGGTGAATCGACGATCGGTTGCCAGCGCAAGATGATGAACCCAACTCCGTCGGCTATTTTCGACATAACAACTTTGACGATGATTGCCATGGAGAGATGCAAAACCGCAAGAGAAGCGATCAAGGTCATGGGCTCGCTGGCTGAAAAATATGGCTACGGCTACCACGACGGCGGCGAAATGCTGGCAGTCGCTGACCCGGATGAGGTCTGGATTTTCGAGATCATGCCTGCGGGTCCATTGTGGACGCCCCAGAGCGGAAAGCCAGGAGCTGTCTGGTGCGCCCAAAGAGTACCTGATGACGAGGTCAGCGTCTGCCCCAATGAATCAAGGATCGGTGAGGTCGACCTGAAAAACCCTGATTACTTTATGGCTTCTCCGAATGTTATCTCCTTTGCCGTGGAGAACGGTTTCTACGACGCCAAGAGTGGTGAGCCGTTTAACTGGAAGAAAGCCTACTCTCCGGTCGAGGGCAGTGCAGCCAGCACTCAGGGAAGGAGAGGCCGGCTCTGGCGCCTTTTCGACCTTGTAGCACCTTCCAGAAAGTTCAGCCCGGAAACTCCTAACATGGACCTTCCCTTCTCGGTTAAGCCTGACAGGAAGCTCTCTCTTCAGGATGTGATTGACTTCACCCGTGACAAATACAGAGGCAGCTATTTCGACCCGGCAAAAGGACTTAAAGCAGGCCCTTTCGCCAATCCAAGCTATTTCCAGGGCTTTAGGCTCGATGACAAGAACTACACCAACCCCCGCTGTATCAGTGTCAGCAATGCCGAATACACAACAGTGACCCAGTGCCGGAAGTGGCTGCCTGACGCAATCGGAGGAATCGTCTGGCTTGCCTTCGGCACTCAGGATACTTCCTGCTATCTTCCTCTCTATGCCGGGGTCGAAGAAATACCGAACTCTTTCCGCATCGGCGACCACTGGGTTTTCAACAGAGAATCTGCGCGATGGGCTTTCGACTATGTCGACTTCCATACCCAGCTGGCATATTCCTACGCCATCGAGGATGTCAAGAAGGCGCGGACTGAATGGGAAGCCACGGCAATAGCCAGAGTGCCGACGATCGACAAAACAGCCTTTGAACTTTACCGTCAGGATCCCTCCTTAGCCGTCGAATTCTTAACTGATTACTGCCTGAATAATGCCAATAAGGTTATCAACGCCTGGTGGGAACTTGGAGACCGTCTGTTGGTCAAATTCAACCACCTGCGCATCTATGATTCAGAAAAGAGAAAAACCGAGCGGTTGAACTTCCCGGAATGGTGGCTGAGGATGATCGTCGAGCAAGACAAGATCGCGCCGCTGGAACCAAGGGAAAAAAAACAAAATTAAAAATATGGAGTCGCGGACTCTAATAAAGAATGAGGAGGTAAAGAGTGAATCTAAAAAAGTTACTTTTATTGTCTGGCATTCTGTTTGTGGCTCTTGCGCTTACGGGCGCTATGGTGTTTTTCACGCCGAAAGAAGAGCAGAGTCAATCTTTTCTATCCGAGCTTGATGAAGAAAACTGCACAGTGATTATGGTCGGCAAAACCGCTTCGGCCGACGGTTCGACCATGACCACTCACACCTGCGATTGCGGGTTCTGTGACTGGACATGGCGGCATGTGCCTGCCGCGGATTACAAGCCCGGCTCAGTGCGAAAAATCTATCACATCAATCAATACAAGACCTGGCCGCTGCAAGAAGGTCTAAAATGGGATCTTTACCTGAAAGACTACACCAAGGTCGATATCCCCCAAGTGCCCCATACCTATGCCTATCACCACGGGATGTTCGGGTACATGAATGAAAATCAGGTGGCCATCAGCGAGTCAACCATCGGCTGCCAGATCAAGATGAGAAACCCGACTCCGGCTCCTGCCTTCGACCTCACCATGCTCACTTTGGTTGCCATGGAGAGAGCCAAGACAGCAAGAGAGGCGATCAAGGTCATGGGTTCTCTGGCTGAGCAGTACGGCTACGGGTTTAACGACGACGGAGAGATGCTGGCTGTCTCCGACCCTAATGAGGTCTGGGTCTTCGAAATCATGCCGGTTGGGCCGCTGTGGACGCCGAATAGCGGAAAGCCAGGAGCGGTCTGGTGCGCGCAAAGAGTTCCTGATGATGAGGCCAGCGTCTGCCCCAATGAATCCAGGATTGGCGAGATTGACCTCAATAATCTTGATTACTTCCTGGCCTCCTCGAACGCCGTTTCCTTTGCTGTCGAGAGCGGATACTATGATCCGGCAAGCGGAAAGCCATTCAGCTGGAAAAAGGCATACTCATCACGCGAGGGAAGCGCCAATAGCAATCCAGGAAGAGCGCGGATGTGGCGTTTTTACGACCTGGTGGCTCCCTCAAAAAAATTTAGCGCTGATATGCAAAATATGGATTATCCCTTCTCGGTGAAGCCGGATAACAAGATTTCGGTGCAGGATGTGATGAACTTCACCCGTGACAAATGCCAGGGCACTCATCTTGACCCGGTCAGGGGAATTAGGGGCGGGCCGTTCAGCGACCCGAATTATTACAGGGGAATAAGATGCATCGGTACCAATCGGGCGGAATACACGAGCCTTGTTCAATGCAGGGGCTGGCTGCCGAACCCGGTCGGCGGAATTGTCTGGGTTGCATTCGGCGCCCAGGATACATCCTGCTACATGCCTCTTTACGCAGGGATCACAAAGATCCCAGATGCTTTCAGCATAGGCGACCACTGGGTTCTTGACAGAAAATCAGCCAGATGGGCCTCTGATTATGTCGATTTTCATACTCAGGTCATCTATTCCTATGCCATCGAAGATGTCAAAAAGGCTCAGGCTGAATGGGAAGGAGGCGCAGTGGCCAGGATGGCTGACATTGATAAAAAAGCTCAAGAGCTCTATCAAAAGGACAAAGCCAAGGCAATCAAATTCTTAACCGACTACTGTCTCAGCAATGCGGACAATGTTATCAGGGCCTGGTGGAACCTCGGCGACCAGTTGCTGGTCAAATACAACCATTTTGGCTTTTACGATACTGAAAAAAGAGCTACGGGACGCCGCCTGCCGGCTTATCCTGATTCGTGGACAAAAGCTGTAAAGATGTTCGATGTCCTGACTGAGCCGCCCCAAAAATAAAATTAAAGGGGACAGTCCCCTTTTTTAGAAAGGAGATGGTTTACAAATGAAAGAATTAAAAAAAATAAGTGTGTTTCTGGCATTCATCTCTGGACTTTATCTCTTGTCTGTTTCATCTGGATTTTGTGCAGAAGTCCCTAAAGCAAAGCTTCCGGCGCTGACCACTTCTGCCGGCCAGAGTTCTGATGTCGAGACTCTGAATGTCATCATGGAAGAGGCAGCAATCCCATTCGACTATTGCGATGTGCCCTCAGTTGAGCTGTTGGCTGCTGGAGTTGGCCTTTCTGGCAAAGAGCCTGCCGAAGGCTTTCATGTCGAGGTTCACACTGACTTGAGTAAATTTCCCAAAGGAACAGCTTACAAGACAGTTATCTTTGCCATCGGCGCCAGCCTCAAGGGAATGGGCGCTTCGGGCCTCACCGTTGATACAGAAGAAGGCCGGCTGAAATCGCTCGTTGACCTTTGTAAGAAAAAAGGAATCTTCATCATCGCTGTCCATGTTGGCGGCGAGTCAAAAAGAGGCGCCCCAGGCTCGGACAACGAGAGAATGATCGATGCCATCGCTCCCTTTGCCGACTATCTCATCGTGACTGCAGACAGCAACAAGGACGGCCGCTTCACCAAAATATCTGATCAGAAAAAAATTCCCTTGACCACGGTTGAGTATGCTTTGGGCCTTGTCGACATCCTCAAGCAGGTGTTTCAATAGTATTGAACCCAGGCCTTCCGCAAAAAAAAGATAATTAAAAAATCTAAAGATGAAACTTTCTCCTTGGTTAATTGGTTCTTTAACAAAGAGCATTAAAATGAAAAAAATTATTTTCTTTTCAATGACCTTCTTAATTTTGAATTCATTTATTTATCTCAAGGCTCAATGGATAAGAACCTTTGGAGGAAGTGGCGAAGATAGTATTTACGCGCCCGTTCAACAGACAAGCGATGAGGGTTATATTCTCGCAGGCAGCACTTATTCCTTTGGCGCCGGAGCAAGTGACTTATGGGTTGTGAAGCTTAATTCCAAGGGAGAGATTGATTGGCAGAAGGTTTATGGAGGAACAAGTTATGATATAGCTTATTCCATAAGGCAAACAAACGATGGCGGTTATATTGTGGCTGGTGAAACGGCATCTTTCGGTGCTGGGAATTATGATTGCTGGATATTGAAACTCTCCCAGACAGGAACCATAGAATGGCAAAAGACTTATGGGGGAAGCGGGGAAGATTATGCTTTCTCCATTGAGCAGACAAGTGACGGCGGTTATATTGCTGTAGGTGTCACGAGCTCCTTTGGTGCTGGGGCGGAAGATGCCTGGGTTTTGAAGCTTGATTCTGATGGAAACATCCAGTGGCAGCAGACTTATGGAGGAAGCAGCAAAGATTATGCCTGGTTTATTCAGCAGACAAGCGATGGCGGTTCTATTATAGGTGGCGAAACCTACTCCTTTGGTGATACGTCTGATAATGGCTGGATACTCAAGCTCTCCTCAAGTGGAGATATTGAGTGGGAACGAATCTATGGAGGGAGCGATCAAGATTGGTTCTCGACTGTTCAACAAACGAGCGACGGAGGTTATGCTGTCTGTGGAAGCAGCTCCTCTTTCGGT
>CAZYBE010000034.1:0-9739 GCA_964645765.1 uncultured Eubacteriales bacterium | reverse complement strand
TCAACAAACGAGCGACGGAGGTTATGCTGTCTGTGGAAGCAGCTCCTCTTTCGGTGCTGGGTCCAGTGATGGCTGGGTTCTAAAGCTTGCCTCGAATGGAGATATTGAGTGGCAGCGAACTTATGGAGGGAGCGATCAAGATTGGTTCTCGACTGTTCAACAAACGAGCGACGGAGGTTATGCTGTCTGTGGAAGCAGCTCCTCTTTCGGTACTGGGTCCAGTGATAGCTGGGTTCTAAAGCTTGCCTCGAATGGAGATATTGAGTGGCAGCGGACTTATGGGGGAAGCAGCGCTGATGCCGCTCGATCTGTTGAGAAGACGAGTGATGGTGGTTATATTGTCGGGGCCACCACCTCATCATTCGGTGCTGGAGATTCAGATTATTTTATTCTAAAACTTTTCTCAGATGGAGACATTGATTCATCCTGCGAGCTTATAGGGAGCTCAAGTGCATCGACTTCTTCGACTTCTGTTTCTCCGGAAAATTCTTCTGCCACACCCGCGGTGATAGATGCTGCCGTTTCAACTACAGGTTGCACCCCTCAAGACACTGATGCCACTGTCATGGATATCTGTGAAGCTGGAAAATATTCGCTCACAATTTTTGCCATGGGCGAAGGGACAACAGACCCTTTACCCGGAAGTTATGTACGTGACCCTGGAACACAGGTGACTATAACGGCTACACCTGACAGCGGCTACGAATTCAGCGAATGGAGTGGAGATGCCTCAGGAAAAACAAATCCAATAACTATAACCATGGATTCGAATAAGTCTGTGACTGCCAACTTTGAAGTCGCGAAGGCAAAGCTTTGCTTTATTGCCACAGCAGCTTACGGCTCTCCATTACATTCTTTCGTAAAAATTCTTCGGAATTTCAGGGACACATACCTTATAACAAGCAAGCCAGGCCGGCTGTTTTTAAATCTCTACTATAAGTATTCGCCATCAATTGCGGCTTTCGTAGCAAAACACAAAGCATTAAGGTTTGTGGTTCGGGTGAGCCTCCTGCCTCTGGTGGCTTTTAGTTACTCGATGCTTCGTCTCGGCCCAATTCTTTCCACAATTATTTTTGTATTTATTCTTGCTATTCCAATCTCCCTCATTTATCTCTATAGAACCAAAAAGAAACGAACGGCCTCGACATAACTTATTCCTTCCATTTCAGACAAGCTCTTGAAACAGCTTCCTTTGTGGAAGGCGGTTTATTGACAGGTAGCGCCTTTTTATGTATCTATTGTCCATAACCTGAGGTTCAGATTTTTCAAGTATTGGAGGACGCCTGAAAATATTATAAGGGGGATAAGCATGAAATTAACCCGTGGAGCTTTTATAGCTTTTTTCATTTTAATTTTATTCATGCTCACCGGCTTTTTACCTGCCCAGGAAAAAGATATGGAAGGGAGCAAAGACCATCCTCTGCTTCCCAGGATGCAAAACTACTACATCCGCGGCTACGAGGAGTCAGACCATGGCTCCTCTGAATTTTATGATGCAGAAGACAATGAATACGTTATTGAAGGCCATAAATTGGTGGTTTCCTATACTTTGATGGAAGGCTTTTTAGCACCAGACCAATCTAAGGTCAGGCAAAATTATATAAATGCCATCAGGAAAATGGGCGGGACTGTTCTTGATGAACTTGGCGAATATTTCAAGGTTGCGAAAGGAGATAAGGAAACCTGGATTTACGTCTGGGTCAGCCCTGAAGGCAAGGACTACGAGTTGACGATTGTGGAAAGGCCAGCTGCAAAACAGGAGATAGCGGTTGATTTCAAGGCCATGGTCAGCGACTTAAAAGCAACAGGCCATGTGGCTGTTTATGACATTGACTTTGACCATGACAGCTTCAACCTTAAGCCAGAGTCGGAGCCAATGCTTAAGGCGATTGCCGAGATGCTGAAGGCCAACAGTTCGCTTAATGTTTATGTTGTGAGTCATACCGACATGAGCGGTGAGCTAGAATATAACATGCAGCTTTCCGAGAAGCGGGCAGAAGCTGTGGTTAAGGCCTTGGTGAATGAATACGGAATTGAAGCATCGCGTCTCATGGCAAAAGGAGTCGGCCCTCTCTGCCCGGTCAGCACCAATCAAACAGGCGAAGGCCGGAAGCTGAACCGCAGGATTGAGCTGGTCGAAAGGAGGAAGATAAGCGATGTCTGATAGAAAACTGAAAAAATGTCTCTCATCCGTTTCTATCTGTCTTTTTCTATTTATCCCTTTTAAGGCTTTTTGCCTTGATACTGTCCCGCGTGCCCAGTATTTGGCTTATGCCCGCTCTTCTGCTGACTGGACATGGGGGCATTACGATGAGCTGATTGAAAAATGGAAAAAAAGCTTCGACCCGGAGAACGTCTTCGGCTACCGACCGCCAGGCGGACTCCTGGAAACGGCAGTCATCTATGCCTATCTCTTTGAGAAGGATAAAAAGCGAGAATACGCCGAGCGTTCCAAAAAAATTCTGCTCAGCTACGAAGATTTCCGCTCGGTTTATCCTGAATGGGCAAGGAAAAAACGAGCCGATTATACAGACGGTGTCCCTGTGCTCCCTGACTTCTTCACGGCGATGCTCTATATCCGTGCTTATGATAGCCTAAATCACCAGAAATTTCTTGATCAGGAGGAAATCCGCAAGACTGAAGCAGCCATTGCTGACAGCATGACCTATCTTCTCCGGACACAGGAGTGGGGGCCGATGAACAGGACGGCCTTGCGGGCATTGACTCTGGCTTGGGCTGTTCGTGCCCTCCCCCATCACCCGGAGGCCAAAAAATGGGAAATGCAGCAAAGAGCACTCGGGGATGACAACTGGGGAAACTGGCAGATTGAGGATGCCACAATCTACCACGGCGTCTGGCTTCATGCCCTCTGTGGCTATGCCGATGCCATGGGAAAGATAGAAGAGCTCTTCAAAACCCCTGAGATGTACTACTATGCCTGCTATTTTCTCAACCTGATGTGCCCGGCAGAGATGGTTCCCGACTTTGGAGATGCTGACTGGCTTTCAAACTGGCACCGGTATCTTGCTTTTTTTGAGGCCGCAGCCAGTCAGTACAAAGACCCGCATTTGAAATGGGCGGCAACAGCGATCGCCAGAAA
The DNA here is from genome assembly GCA_964645765.1 of uncultured Eubacteriales bacterium. Taxonomy (GTDB): domain Bacteria; phylum Acidobacteriota; class Aminicenantia; order Aminicenantales; family Aminicenantaceae; genus CAZGMN01. The sequence goes on along the minus strand of CAZYBE010000034.1, from coordinate 6,639 downwards.
ATTCGTAGACTTCCACAATCCGACCAATGTCGGGCTTGGCAGCTACTTTCTCGACTGTTACCTCTGGGCAACCGACAGCGTTCCAGCCATTCAGCCAAAAAATTTATCCCAGGAAGTCATGGAAGATGTCCAGGGAAAAAAGATTGTCTTCCGCAACGGCTGGGATAAGAGCTCGACTTATCTCCTTCTCAATTACAGGGATGAAGGAGATGGCGGCTTGAACTTTCGCGATTATTTGAGGGACACCATTCCGGTCGAAGAGGAAAAGATGACCCACGGGCACGCGGATGAAAACAGTCTTGTGCTGCTGATGAGCGGCGGCTCTGTTCTTCTTCATGATGGAGGATATCGGGATTATATGCCGAGCGGGCCCTTCGGGTCTTACCGGCAGGATTACTTCCATAACCGCCTCTGTGTCCGGCCCGAAAAAATCTGGATGGGGCAGAAACAGGGCGAGTACCGCTACAGCATCCGCGACGCTGTTCCCGGACAGGGCACTCTTGACTTTCTGCATAATGCCGGCTCTTACCGCATCGTCCGCACAAAAAAAGTCGATTTCCTGGCGCTCCCTGATTTCGACTACAGCCGCACCCGGCTCGTGGACGACAACATGGGCTATGACTGGGACCGAATTGTGGCCTATGTCAAGAATCCCGAGATATTCGTTGTCTTCGATGTCTTCAAATCAAGGAAGGAAGAGTTTTTTACGTTAGCAAACCTCTGGCACACCAGGAAGATTCTCGACCAGGGAGAACACTGGTATGACACGATTTACGATAAAATCCGGGATGAGGGACTGCCTGCTGAAAAGCATCTCCTCATTGCCTTTCCCTTGACCCATTACCGGCTAGAAGGAGTGGAGCCTGAAAAACGCCATTATCAGGATGAGCTTGCCATCCACCAGACAACAGCCCAGCACTTCGAATTAGGAGAGACAGTTGGATTTATCACTGTGCTCGTTCCGCTTTCTGCCTCTGAATCGGCAAAGAGATGGGCAGAGCGGATAAGCCTCCTGCCCATTCAGCCACAGAGAGCTGGATTAGGAATCCGGATTAAGACTGATGACCAGGATTTGCTCATCGCTGTTAAGAACGACCTGAGAATGGATATCAGCCGCGACTGGCGTCGTCCCAAATACACTTACGAGTCAGGAAAAATTTGCTTCGGCGATATCGAGACAAACGGCGATTTTGTCTTTACCTCGTTGCGCGGGACAAAGCTCAACTATACGATCGTCAACCTGACCAAAGCTCTCTTCAAGGATAAGGTTCTTGTCGAGGCCAAGCCTTCACTTTTCGGCCTGGCTTTTGACGCCAGCCAAGACCAGGCTGGAATCGGAAAGCTACGCTACTGGCGGGACGAAGTGGAAGTGGGAAAGAAGTAACTCCCTTTTTTTTGTCTAAGGCTTGTGCAAATATGTTTTATTAGCTTTTTATCGAGTTTTTGATTCCACTCGTCCTCCAAGATGCTTACCCAGAAACTCTTCCATGGCCCGGTAGAAATCGAAGCGGTTCTCCTCATTCATAAAGCCGTGGCCTTCATTGTCCTTGACCATGTAGCTGACTTCAATACCACGCTTTTTCAGGGCCTCCACAATCTGGTCTGATTCTTGCTTGTTCACTCTGGGGTCGTTGGCGCCCTGGGCGACGAGCAGGGGCACTTTGATCATATCGGCATGGAAGAGCGGAGATATCTTTTGATAGAGTTCTTTATCTTTTTCCGGATGGCCGATCATCTCGTAGAACATCTCCCTCATCGGCTCCCAGTAAGGCGGAATGGAGTTTATCAAGGTGAAGAGGTTGGAGATGCCGACATAGTCCACGCCGCAAGCGTAAAGGTCAGGGGTAAAAGTTACGCCTGCTAAAGTGGCATAGCCGCCGAATGAGCCGCCGTAGACGCCGACTTTTGCTGAGTCGGCGATTCCCTGGTCAATAAGCCATTTGACTCCGTCGCTGATATCATCCTGGATGGCCAGACCCCACTGTTTGAAGCCAGCCTCCCAGAACTTGCGGCCATAGCCTGTTGATGTCCGGAAATTCATCTGCAGCACAGCATAGCCTCGATTGGCCAGGAACTGGACCTCAGGGTCAAAGCCCCAAACGTCTCTTCCCCAAGGCCCGCCGTGGGGGTTGACGACAACAGGAAGCTTTTTTGGCTTCAATCCCTTTGGTAAAGTTAAATAGCCATGGATGGTCAGCCCGTCCCGTGAGGTATAAGTTATGGGCTTCATCTCAGCCAGCTCTTCTTCGTTAAGCCAGGGGCTGACATCAGCCAGCTTCTGGAACTCGTTAGAGGCGCGGTTCAGATAATAGTAAGCGCCCAATGAGCGGTCGCTGTATGTTCTAACCAAAGCCTTGGTCTCGTCCCTGCTCATGCTGGCCACAACGACTTCATAGCCGGGCAATCGCTTCTCTAAATCTTCCTGCAATAGCCTTCGCTCCTCATCGAAGAATTGATAGTGTCTTTTGTCGGTGATGTAGGCCGCACCCGTGATTATCTTTCTTTTGTCCGACTTCAAGAGCACGGCCACATCGACTTCAGGATGCTCGTAGATTAACTTGGACAGCTCCTTTTTCTTAACATCATATTCATAATATCCGGCCTTATCTTTTCCTATATTGGAAGCGACATAAAGATTCTTGTTGTCAAAGGTGAAGAAAGCCGGTTCAAATGTCTCTTTGAAATTGGTGGTGACCAAGGTCTGGAAATTATCCTTTTCGTTATCCCGATAGAGGACGCTGGTGTTGACTCCATCGGTTGTCATGGCCAGCCTCAAATTTCCGTCATGGTCTGTCATCCAGCCGACAACGCTTCCCGGATTCTGGGCGGTCATTTTCATCGCACCGGTATAGATGTTGATACGGTAAGCATCAAACAGGCGCACATTACGCTTGTTCATCTGGATGAGCATCTCTTCGTCATTATTCTTCAGCTCATCGACAATCCCCACTCTCACTTTTTCAAAAGGCGTGAGCTCTTTCAAATCAGTGCCGTCAATGTTCACAGCATAGAGCCTGAAGTTCTCGTCTCCGGCTTTATCCTGAACATAGGCGATGCGCTTGTTGTTGGCCCAAATATAGGACGTGATATCTCTTTCAGTGGCGCTGGTCGTCCGGGTCTCTGCGGCTTCGCCAATCTTCTGAACATGGATGTTCAGGCGATTCTGCCAGGGCTTGAGAAAGGCCAGATGCTCTCCGTCAGGAGAGAGTTGAAAAGCTGTTTTCTCTGGGTTTCTGAAAAAGTCTTTCATCGGAATGAGCCTTGTTTCCTTCTCTTTGGGGGCGCAGGCAAAGGTAAAAATGAGTAAGGCCAGAACCGCGATGATCCTTTTATGCATAATCTCCTCCTTTAAGCATTAATTCTCAGAAATTCAATTATACGAAAAAAAAGAAAAAAGGTCTCATGATTTTGGAAGCGTACGCAAATCCGTGATATGAATAGGCTCAGGCTGGGTGTTGAGAAAACCGTTTGAATAGCTCAGACAGAGTGGTTCGAAAGCACGCCGTTTTTGCCCCAGCGTGGCAAAAGCGGCTCGGTTTCAGGCTTCGCTCTCCTCGACCTTCGGTCGAGGAACCGTGCCCGCTCAGCCTTCAAACGGTTTTCTCACCGCTCTGCCTTCGCTTGGCAATGTAAAGCCTGCGTATTCTAGATAAACCCAGCCTGAGCTATAACATGGCTTTCCATCAAGGAAAAAAGATGCATACCATTATTTAAAAAAGTAGCTTATTCTCTTCTTTTATGATATATGTTTTTTCCTTGGAATTGGAAAGAAAAGCCTGAGAATTCATCCCGGGCAAACACCCTGACTTCATAGAAATGAAAATAAAGAAAGGAAACAGGCTAATCCAAACGGGATAAAGGAGGAATTAATGCCTAAGAAAAAGATTCTTATTTCTCTGCTGCTTGTTATCCTGGCTCTTCCGCTTCTAGCCCAGAAGAGAATCACCAGCCCCAGAGAACAGTTCGGGTTTAACCTCGGCGACGATTATCAATTGGCCAACTATACTCAACTCGAGACATACTGGAAAAAGCTGGCCCTGGAATCGAGGCGAATCACCCTTGAAGGAATTGGAATAACCGCCGAAGGAAGACCAATGTACATGGCCATCGTCACCTCGCCTGAGAACCAACAAAAAATCAAGCGCTACAAGGAAATAGCGCGCCGTCTTGCCCTGGCAGAGGGGTTGACAGATGAAGAAGCTCGAGCATTGGCTGCTGAAGGAAAGGCCGTGGTCTGGATTGACGGAGGTTTGCACGCCAGCGAGATTTTAGGCTCCCAGCAGCTGATGGAGCTTGTTTACCAGATGGTGAGCCGGAATGACCCTGAGACGCAGCGCGTTCTGAATGATGTTATTCTGCTTGCGGTCTGTCCCAACCCTGATGGACTGGAGCTTGTGGCTAACTGGTACATGCGGGAGAAGGACCCCACCAAGCGGTCGATGAGCGGACTCCCCCGCCTTTATCACAAATACATCGGCCATGATAATAACCGGGATTTCTACATGGTCACTCAGCCCGAAACAGAGGCCGTCTGCCGGGTGCATTATTACCAGTGGTTCCCTCAGATAATCTATAACCATCATCAGACCGGGCCTGCGGGCAATGTTCTGTTCGCGCCTCCTTTCCGCGACCCGTTCAACTACTGCTTTGACCCTCTTGTCCCGGCCGGAATCGAACTTGTAGGAGCAGCCATGCACGACCGCTTTATTGCCGAAGGAAAACCCGGAGCAACCATGCGCTCCGGCGCGAATTATTCGACCTGGTGGAATGGAGGGCTTCGAACCGCTGCCTACTTTCACAATATGATTGGCATTTTAACCGAGACCATCGGAAATCCGACGCCAATCGAGATTCCGTTCATTCCTCAGAAACAGCTGCCTAAGTTCGACCAGCCATATCCAATAGCGCCTCAGAAATGGCATTTCCGCCAGTCCATCGACTACATGATTACGGCCGACCGCGCCATTCTCAACCTGGCCTCAAAATACAGAGAGGACTTCCTATTCAACATCTATCGCATGGGAAAAAATTCTATAAAGAGGGGAAGCCAGGACAGCTGGACCATCCATCCCAAGCGAATTGCCGCTGTTGAGGAGGCCATCGAAAAAGACAAGGTGCAAGCGGCGTTTGGAAGGGGTTATCCTTTGAAATATTATGATATACTTCACGATCCGGCAGAACGAGACCCGAGGGGTTACATCATCCCTTCCAACCAGCCAGACTTCCTGACTGCAGCAAAATTTGTGAATAACTTGACCAAGAATGGAATTACTATTCTTCGGGCAAAAAGCTCCTTTGAACTTGGAGGAAAGTCTTATCCTGAAGGCTCTTATATCATCAAGTGCGCTCAGGCTTTTCGTCCCCATATCCTTTCCATGTTTGAACCGCAGGACTATCCTGACGATATCCCCTATCCTGGCGCAGCGCCTGTTCCCCCTTATGACATCACGGGCTGGACGCTGGCCTATCAGATGGGTGTTGAATTTGACCGGGTTCTCGATGCCTTTGATGGTCCTTTTGAAAAGCTGGAAGGCCTTGCCAAGCCTCCTAAGGGAGACATCACCCAGAGTAATAATGCTTCAGGGTTTCTCTTGAGCCATCAGGTCAACGACGCATTCATCGCCACGAACCGCCTGCTCCGCAATAAGGAAGAGCTTTACTGGCTGGCGCAGCCCTTTCAAGCTCAAGGCAAAACTTACCCTGCTGGCACGATTTATATCAAGGCAGGCCAGAACACTGAATCCAGGCTGGAGAAGCTGGCAAATGAGCGCGGCTTGAATTTTGAAGGCATAAGCTCAAGGCCAAATGTCGAGGCCTTCCGTTTGCAGATTCCGCGCATTGGATTGTTGGACCGCTATGGAGGTTCAATTCCATCAGGATGGATACGATGGCTGCTTGAACAGTTCGATTTTAAATTCGAAGTCATCTTCCCGCCAGCTCTTGATGAAGGAAACCTTTCAAGCCGATATGATGTTCTCATCTTCCCCAGTGGAGCCATTCCTCCGCTTCGTGCTGAAGGCGAGGCCCGGTTCCGCTCCTTCTTCGAATCTGAACCCAATCTTAAGGACCTCCCTCCAGAATATCGCAATCAAGTGGGGAGCATAACAACCGAGAAAACAATTCCCCAGCTTCTCAAATTCTTGGAGGACGGCGGAACCATACTGACCATCGGAAGCTCAACCAGCATGGGAGATCATGCCCGATTGCCGATAGCCAATCATCTTGTTGAAAAGCTCCAGGATGGAACAGAAAAACGCTTGCCGCGCGAAAAGTTTTTTGTTCCTGGCTCTGTTCTTCAAGTTCGAGTCGACAACACCCATCCCCTCGCCTATGGTATTCCTGAAATAGTGGATGTTTCTTATAATAACAACCCTGTTTTTCGGCTCAAGCCTGAATCCTCACTGAAAGAGATTCAGCCTGTTGCCTGGTTTGAGAGCAAAAAGCCTCTGCGCAGCGGCTGGGCCTTGGGGCAACATTATCTTGAAGGCGGCGCGGCTATTCTTGAAGCTAAGGTCGGAAAAGGCAAGCTTTTCTTATTCGGCCCTGAGATCACTTTCAGAGGCCAGCCGCATGGAACCTTCAAATTCCTGTTCAACGGGATTTACTACGGAAGCGCGGCTTCAGTAAAGCTCGAATAGC
>CAZYBE010000033.1:0-36743 GCA_964645765.1 uncultured Eubacteriales bacterium | reverse complement strand
AGCATCGAATAACTGAAGGCAACAAGAGGCAGAAGGCTGAAGCGGACCACGAGCTTCAAAGCTTTATGTTTTGCAACGAGGGATGCGATTTTCGGTGAATGCCTGTAGTAGAAGTCAATTATTATCTGTCCGAGCCTGCTGGGCATTAGATATCTATCCCTGAAATCCTGAAGAATTCTCACCTTGGGATGAAGCGGCGAATCAAAGGCTGCAGTGGCGATGAAGCAAAGCGTCTTGCGCTCAAAATTGGCTTTTATTGATAGATTGGAATTGACAATGATATTCACCGGGTTGTCCTTTTCATGACCTGAAGGGACATTCCCTGACCACTGGGAAAAAGAATAGCCAGAATTGGGAGCGGCTGTTATCGAAACCTGGGTGCCAAAATCGTAGGGATAGCTTCCGGGTGAGGGCTGGGTCGTTCCTCCCGAATCAGCGCTTAGAGTCATGGTGTAGGTGGCGGGCTGGCCGGAGTAATCCTGGCTCATCAGGTCAGAAGTTACATTGGTGTAGTCTCGACTGGAAGGGGAGAAGGTGTAGCCGTACCTCGACGGGGTGGCTGTTCCTGACCAGCCTTCTCTCACCATTTGAGAGTAATTGCCGCTGGAATCTGTCATGGCTGAACCACCTTCGCTGGAGAAGGAAATGCTCACGCTCGCCATGGCATTCCCTCCTGAAGTCTTCACTGAGCCAGAGATGAGCCAGCCTGGATAGGCAGAATAATCCTGGTCTGTCTTATCAGAAGTTACGTTTCCGTAAATCCTTTGTGAAGGTGAAAAGACATACCTCTCGCGCGTGGGTGCAACTGTGCTTGACCAGCCATAACTCACTATGGCTTCGTAATATCCAGAGGCATTTGTCGCCGGATTCGAAGGCAAGCCATTCATGACTACCCCGCTCAGTGGTTCAGAACTCGAAGCCAGCCTGACTGTGCCTGAGATTTTATAAGTCAATAAAGAAGCTGTATAGTCCTGGTTTGTCTGGTCAGAGGTAACATTGATGTAGGTCCGGTCTGAAGGTGAAAAAGTATAGCCAGGCTTGGATGGGGTGGCTGTTCCTGACCAGCCTTCCTTCACTGTCTGAGAATAATGACCCTTGGAGTCTGTATCTGCTGTTCCTCCTTGATTGCTAAAGGTGATGGTGACTCCTTGAATTCCTTGCCCTTCAGCAGTCTTCACCGACCCAGAAATTGTGTGGACAAGAGTGGCCGTATAATCCTGGTCGGCCTGATTAACGCTGACATCGGTGTAGCTTCGGCTTGAGGGCGAGAAAATGTAGCCAGCTTTGGAAGGAGTGGCTTCGCCCGACCAGCCATAGCTCACTTTTTTTGAGTATAATCCTTTTGAGTCAGTCGTGACCTCGCCCCCTCCATTGCTGAAGCTGACAGTCACACCCTCGATGGCTTTGCCCTCATCATCCTTTATAGTTCCTGATATCGCGAGCTGCGCTTCGCAGATGACATTTGGAATGGCATCTGTTTCTATCGGTGAAATATTTGTATCTTGGGCGATTAATCCTGTATCTTGAAGCGCTGCAAATGTGTAGGGATAAGAAGTGCTTGTATTGAAAGCTGCGGCATTCGAACTGCCTGGCAATTCGCACGAAGAATCAATGGCTCCGCTCGAGTAAAGCTTGAGAATAAACATATCTGAATCTCCAGCGCCAAATGAGCCGGTAAGGCCTGCAGCTATGTAGCCTCCTTCACCAGTCTGTTGAATGGAGGATAAATTATCCTCTGTGCTTCCTCCATAGGTCTTTTGCCATTCGATGGCTCCTGTTGAAGAGAGCTTTAAAACCAAAGAATCTGATTCTCCATAGGCAAAGGATGTCGTATAGCCTGCAACAATATACTCTTGGCCGCTTGTCTGCTGGATAGAGTTGGCCACGTCATTGCCGCTTCCCCCATAGCTTCGCTGCCATTCGACATTTCCATATTGAGAGAGCTTCAAGACCCAGAAATCAGACATTCCAGCGCCAAAAGAGCTGCTGGAACCCGCAGCGATATATCCTTTATCGCTTGTTTGTTGCAGCGAACGGAGCATATCCACTCCACTCCCTCCATAAGCCCGCTGCCAGTCAATTTGCCCTGTCGAAGAAAGCTTTAGAATCCAGAATTTGTATGCTCCAGCGCCGAAAGAGTTGCTGTAGCCTGCTGCAACGAAGCCTAAATCACTGGTCTGCTGGAGGGAAACTAAATAGTCATCAATTCCTCCCCCGTAGGCTCGCTGCCATTCGACAGAGCCTTTTGAGGAAAGCTTCAAAACCCAGAACTTGGCCATTCCGGGCAGCAGGGATTTTGTATAACCTCCAACAATATATCCTCCATCGCTTGTCTGCTGGACGGAGCAGGCCGCGTCATCGCCGCTTCCTCCATAGCTTCGCTGCCATTCGATGTCTCCATCTTGAGAGAGCTTCAAGACCCAGAAATCAGACATTCCAGCGCCAAAGGAGTTTGTGCTGCCAGCGACGATGTAACCCTTATCGTTTGCCTCTTGAACAGAATAAGCGATATCCTCTTCACTTCCCCCATAGCTTCGCTGCCATTCAATGTTCCCTGCGAGGTTAAGCTTTAGAACCCAGAAATCAGACAATCCAACGCCAAAGGAGCTTGTGCTGCCGGCGGCGATGAACCCTCCATCGCTCGTCTGCTGAATGGAGTGAGCCGCATCATCTCCGCTGCCTCCGTAGGTTTTTGCCCACTGGGCATGGAGCGAAATGACGGATATGAAGACGAAGAAAAATGTTCCGGCAAGCTTAAAGACTCTTTTTTTTAACATTCCTCTTTTCCTCAAGCAGGAATCGATTTTTCCCTGGTCTTGAGGCCTTTCTTATTGAATCCAATATAATTTTTTACTGCCCAATTGTCAATTTTGACCAGGGGCGTCTCCAATTTTTCCATTTTCAATCCGACTAAACTTAATGGAAAAGGAGAAAGAATATGGGTGAGGAGAGAAAAAGCGTTCGCACTAAGTGTTTCATTCCCGCCGAGATAATCAAGTCAAACGGCAAAGACCAACTCATTGAAAGAGTATCAATCCAGGATTTCTCTTCCGAAGGGTTTAAACTGGTCATCAACCTAAATCTAAGTCCGAGCTCTATTCTGGAATCAAAAATTTATGTCCCTGAGAAAAATATTAAAGCCTCATTGCTTGGAGAAGTCGTTTGGAACAGATTCACAGGCAATAAATTTGAAATCGGACTCAAAATAAGAAACATGGATGAAGACACAAAAGCCGAGATTCTGGATTGGATTGCACCCCTCCAGGAAGAAAGTTATATCTGAATTGAAATTTTCCCTCTGTTCGAAACGCTCAGGCTGAGTGGGCTCGAAAAAAAGCCGATTTTGTCCCGGCATCAACTCGGAGGGAAAACAGCTTCGCCTTCATCATTCCAAAAATCACGCCGATTCAACCGGGGCTCCCGCCTCTTCCTCGAACTTTGTGTTTTAAGACTCCCTGCCTGACCTTCAACGAAGTTTTCCAATACGATAAATTTGACAAATTTCATAATGGCTGAGTAATATTAGAACGCAGGAAGGGCTTGAGAGCGAAGGCTCTGAAGATATGAAGAAGAATGCTCTTCCAGTGGCGCAAAAAATGATTATTCTCGCTGTGGATACAACAACCTTTGCCGGCTCGGTTGCCCTTCTGGAGAATACAAAGCTTAGAGCTGAAGTCAACATCGATTCTTCTTCGACTCATTCCGAGAGACTTTTATCTTCCGTTGATTTTATCCTGAGAGTCAACAGGATGAGTATTCAGAATGTGGACGGCTTTGCTTTGGCCGTCGGACCTGGCTCCTTCACAGGAATAAGGATTGGGTTGAGCACGATTAAATCTTTCTCCTATGCTTCTGGGAAACCGGTCGCCGGCGTTTCGACTCTGAGAGCCTTGGCCTGGAAACTCCGTCATCCCCAGAATCGTCTCCTTTGCCCTATTTTAGATGCAAAAAAAGGAGAGATATTTGCCGCGCTCTTTGAATCCGATAAAGGCAAGCTCCAAGAGGTCGTTCCTGAAGGAGCCTACACTCCGGACCGTTTCTTCTCGCTCCTTCCATTCCACAGGATTATTTTTTTTATCGGAAACGGCTTGGATGTCTGCAAAGATAAAATCCTCAACTATTTTAAGGATAAAGCCAGATTTTCCCATCACTCTCTTTTTATTGCCTACGAAATAGGCTTGCTGGGATACGAGCTGCTGAAAGAGAAGAAAGGGGTGAGCGCTCAAGGGATCGAGTCTATTTATCTTAGAAAATCTCAAGCAGAGGAGAAGCATTAGAAAAGAAAATCTTCCTCGGGATTGCATTTCCATGAGAAGGATGGAGGAGAAGGACCTTCCTTATGTTTTAGAAATTGAAAGTCTCTCTTTTCCTAATCCGTGGCATGAGCTGACGTTCAAGGGAGAAATTTACAACAAGAGGATATCTTTTCCTTTTGTTATTGTCCATAAATCAGAGAATAGGGTCATAGGATACATCATCTTTTGGCAGGTCAGTGAACAGGTCCAGATCAACAATATCGCCGTCCACCCTGATTTCAGGCGGATGGGTGTCGCCGAGTCTGTCTTGCTCCAAATTTTGGAGCATGTCCGAAAAGAAGGAGTGATACTTGTGACCCTGGAGGTTAGGCCGTCCAACCTTGCTGCTCGCTCTTTATACCGTAAGCTGGGGTTTGAAGTTCTGGGAATAAGAGAAAATTATTACATCAACCCCCGGGAACATGCCCTCATCATGGGCAAACCCCTTGATCAATAGTTTACTTTTATCAGGCATAAGCCCTTGGCCGGAGCTGTTGGGCTGAAGAGGGTTCGCTTCTTTTCTCTGAAAATTTCCTCAATTTTCTCCGGCCGGATTTTCCCCCTTCCGACTTCAAGGAGCGTTCCCACCATCGTCCGCACCATATACCTCAAGAAGCCGTTGGCTTCAACTGTGTAGATGATTTCTTCGCCTTTTTTTTCTATTTCGGAGCGCATGACTTTCCTGACCGGCTCGAGCAAGCTGTCAGAGGAGAAGGCACGAAAGTCTGCTTCTCTCACAAAGAGAAAAGCAGCCTTTTTCATCAACTCAACATCAAGGGGAGAAGCCCGGTGAAGGACATATCTCGAAATAAAAGGGCTGATGTAAGGAGAATTAAAGATCCGGTACTGATAAACCTTTGAAGCGGCCATTTTTCTTGCATGAAAATTTACATCAACTTTTTTGAGCGAGGTGACCCTCACATCATCAGGGAAAATAGAATTCAGAGCCGCGAAGAGCTCCTCTTCCTCCATCTTCAGCTTTGCCTTGAAGCTTGCCACCTGTTCTAAGGCATGGACGCCGGCATCTGTGCGGCCTGCTCCGATAACGTTTATCTTTTTCCGGGTAATTTTTGCTAGAGAAGATTCAATGACGCCTTGGACTGTTCTTCTTTGGGGTTGGCGCTGCCAGCCATGGAAATCGGTTCCGTCATAGCTCAGAGTGAGCATGTAATTTTGCATTATTTTTTCTGAGAGTCGAGCTCCATGCTGATGGAGTTAGCGCCTGAGCGAAGAATGAGCTTTTAAAGCCAGCTCCAATGCCTCTTCGGCAGATCCAGCCTTAATGATACCCTCTATATCCCATGTTCCCAGGCCGATAATTTTTTTTCCGTAGATACAGCCATAAGCGATTTCGGTCAGAGTCCCGTATTCGCCATCGATGGCTATAAGGACATCCGAGTTCATGGCGACAAGGGAATTGCGGCTGTACCCCAGTCCTGTGGCAACGGCGACGTCAACGTAAGGGTTGGCTTCAAGATGGGAATTCCCAGGAAGGATTCCGATGGTCAATCCTCCGGCCTGCTTTGCTCCTCGCGAGGCAGCTTCCATAACTCCGCCAAGACCTCCACAGATAAGGATGGCACCTTTCTCTGCGATGAGCTTTCCGACCTTGAACGCAATCTGGAGGGATTCTGTGTCTGCCTTTGAGCCTCCAATGACTCCAATCCTAATCTTTTTTTTTAATTCCATTGCGGATTTTTCCTTCGTTCGATATCAATACCTATTTAGCATAGAGAGGTTTTCTTTTCAAACTTAAAATCCCCTTCGCGAAAATTAAAGGAAGCATCCTAAATTCCGTGAGAGCCAATGATTGACAACGGGGTGGCACGGCGTGCTCCCCGCAACGCCCGCAGCTGCAGGGGTTCCCCACGGGGGGATGGGTGCAGCGAGGACGGACGGGGAGCATGCCGTGCCAGGACCCCATTTCAACAGTTTTATGATTATCACGGAATTTAGGATGCTATCAAAATAAAAAATCAAAAATTGAGTTGACTTGAGCCTAAGATTATGGTAAAAGTTATTTTCAAAGAAGCGGGAGACAAAAAGCTAAATGGCTCTAATCAATCATGTGACCCAGAGTCTCTCAATTAAAATTATCTATTATGGCCCTGGCTTGAGTGGGAAGACAACAAACCTCCGTTATCTTTATTTCAAGCTAAATCCCTCATCAAGGGGAAATCTGATTTGTGTCGAGACTGATTTGAAAAGGACATTTTTCTTTGATCTTTTGCCTATAAAGGCTGGGACATTTGGCGATTTCAAACTCTATTTTCAGCTTATGGCAAGCGCTGGACAGGTCTTTTACGAAGCTTCGAGATTGAGCGTGCTTAGAGGAGCCGACGGAATCGTTTTTGTGGCTGATTCCCAGATTCCTCTTCTTGACGCAAACTTAGAGAGTTTTGACAGCCTGAGGAAAAACTTGCTTGTCAACAGCATCGACTTGAACGAGATACCTTTGGTCTTTCAGTATAACAAACGGGACTTAGACGACCTTATCCCTGTAGAAACCTTTAACAATCTCATCAACCCCCGAAATCTCCCCTACGTTGAGGCTTCTGCTTCCAATGGAGTTGGAGTTATCGAAACTCTGAGAGAGATTTCCAGGATAACATTTCCTATGGTCAAGAAAAAAATTTATGGTGGGAAAATAGAAGTCGTAGCAAGAAATCAGGTCAAAAGCGAAAGAAAAAGCCTCTCATAATTCCAAGAATCTTCCCCTTGATTCTTTCTCCCCCAATTCTTTGATAATATTCAAGACCCTTTTTCGTCTTTAAGAAGAGCTGCCATGCCGTTCAAGATTGCCAGCGCTTCTCTTGTAGGAATTGACGCTTACCTGGTCGAGGTGGAAGTGGACCTCTCTCTCGGAATTCCTGGCTTTGTTATTGTTGGCTTGCCTGATGCTTCGGTGCGGGAGAGCAAAGAAAGAGTTAAGGCAGCGCTAAAGAATTGCGGCTACAAATTTCCTTCGCGCAAAGTCACCATAAATTTAGCTCCGGCTGACCGAAGAAAAGAGGGTTCTGCCTTTGACCTTCCCATCTCTCTCGGTCTCCTCTCCCATCTTGAGGTCTTTCCTTTTGAAAGGCTCAAGGATTTTCTTTTCTTGGGGGAGTTGGCCCTTGATGGAAGACTCAAGCCAGGGAAGGGAATCCTTCCGTCCGCAGTCCTGGCCAAGAAAAAAGGATTCAAGGGTATCGTTATCCCCAAGGAGAATGAAAAGGAGGCGGCACTCGTTCAGGATATAGATATTTATGGGATGGAAAACATTGTCCAGGTCAGCCAGATGCTCAACGGCGCTCAGGATATCACACCAAGCAGGTATACTCTGGAATCGCTCTTGCCTCAATATTCTTATGATGTGGATTTTCAGGAAATAAGAGGCCAGCAGCATGCCAAGCGCGCACTGGAAGTCGCTGCGGCCGGTGCCCACAATGTCCTTTTGATCGGCCCTCCGGGCGCAGGGAAAACCATGCTGGCAAGACGCTTGTCCACCATCCTTCCGGCAATGACTTTTGATGAAATCATTGAAGTGACCCAGGTCTACAGTGTTTTAGGCCTTCTGGGAGGCAGGGGTGTCATCGGCGAAAGGCCCTTTCGTGCTCCCCATCACACAGCTTCGGATGCCGGGTTGATTGGCGGGGGAGTCATCCCCAGGCCTGGTGAAGTCAGCCTGGCTCATCATGGTGTCCTATTCCTGGATGAACTGCCTGAATTCAAAAGAACTGTGCTCGAAGACTTAAGACAGCCAGTAGAAGAGAGGAAAGTAACCGTCTCTCGGGCCTACAGGGCCGTTACTTTTCCTTGCTCTTTCATGCTTGTGGCAGCCATGAATCCCTGTGAGGATGCCTTTCGAGGGCTTTCCTCGGACTTCAACTGCACCGAGAGTCAGAGAAGCCGCTACTACTCCAAGATCTCAGGCCCTCTCCTGGACAGGATCGATATCCATGTCGAGGTGCCCAAAGTGGAATTTAAAGACATCATCTCCAGAGACGAGGGAGAAAGTTCGGCAGAGATAAGGAGGAGAGTGACTCAAGCCAGGCAGAGGCAGCTGGAAAGATTGAAGGGGAAGAAAATCTACAGCAACGCTCAGATGGAGACCAAAGAGGTCAAGAGGTACTGCCAGGTTGACAACGAGGCCAAGGAGCTTCTGGAGATGGCTGTCAATCGCCTCGGCTTCAGCGCCAGGGCTTACACGCGTGTTTTGAAAGTTGCCCGGACCATTGCTGATTTGGCTGGGGAAGACAGCATCACGGCTGTTCATGTCTCCGAAGCGATTCAATACCGGGTGCTGGATAAGTATTTCTGAGCCTTCCTTCGGCATTGATTTAAAGGTTCCTTTATAGTATTTATCAACTGAAGTTTCGAGAGGAGGCAAGGATGAAAAGATTCTTGGTTTTGTTTTTGAGCCTTTTCTTTCTTTTTTCTTATACTGGCTTTTCAGAGAAGGAAGACCCTCTTTTGATAAAGGTCAATCCCGCCAAGATAACGCCCTTGAAAAAAGAGGCTTTCTCCCGGCTTGATTCAAGCTTGGCTCAGCTTGCTGAACTCAATGATAAAATATGGAGCTTTGCCGAAGCAGCCATGGAGGAGTATGAATCTTCAGAGCTTTTAGCCTCTTATTTAGAAAAGATGGGATTTGCAGTGACCCGTGGCGTGGCAGGCATGCCCACTGCTTTTGTGGCTGTTTATGGTTCGGGAGAGCCGGTGATTGGAATCTTGGCTGAGTACGATGCTCTTCCCGGCCTTTCCCAGGAAGCAGTCCCTTATAAAAAGCCTGTCAAGGAAGGATCACCAGGCCATGGCTGCGGTCATAATGTATTCGGAGTGGCGAGTGTCGCTTCGGCTGCGGCCATGAAAGAAGTCATGGAAAAGCATCGCCTTTCCGGGACCATCAAGCTTTTTGGCTGCCCGGCAGAGGAGACTGTTGTCGGGAAGGTCTTCATGGCCCGCGACGGAATTTTTAACGGCCTTTCCTGCTGCGTCCAGTGGCATCCAAGCACTGAGAACGACGTCTCTCTTGATTCGAGCAATGCCCTGAACCAGTTCCAGGTCGAATTCTTTGGAAAGACAGCCCATGCGGCTGGAGATCCCTGGGACGGCCGCAGTGCTCTGGATGCAGTGGAGCTGACAGATGTCGGTCTGAATTATCTGCGGGAGCATCTCAAGCCGACAGCTCGGATTCACTATGTTATCCTCAACGGAGGGGGTGCGCCGAATGTTGTTCCAGATTATGCTCGCGCCTGGTATTATGTCCGCGATATCGACAGAGAAAGTACAGAGAAGGATTATGAAAGGGCCCTGAAAATTATCGAAGGCGCGGCGAAGATGACTGAAACAGGCTATAAAATAAGCTTCATCAGCGGAGTTCATGAGTTTCTGCCGAACCGCGCCGGCTCAGAAATCGTTTACAGCAATCTTCTCCTTGTCGGTCCGCCAAAATTCAGCGAAGACGAGCAGGCCTTCGCCAAGGAAATTCAAAAGAATTTGGGCCTTGAGGAGAAAGGCTTAAAGATAGACATCGAGCCTTTCAAGCTTCCCCAGCGGAGCTGGGGCAGCGGCTCGACCGATGTGGCTGAGGTGAGTTGGCTCACGCCGACTACAGGCTTGGGAATTGCCTTCAAACCAGTCAACACTCCCGGTCATCACTGGTCAGCCGTTGCCTGCGGGGGCATGTCCGTCGGCCATAAATGCTTCTTGACTGCGGCCAAGGTCATGGCTGCTTCCGGGCTCGACTTTCTGACTCATCCTGAAGTCATCCAAAAAATGCGGCAGGAGTGGCAGGAGAAGACGAAGGGCAAAGAATATCAATCACCATTGCCTCCTGACCTCAAGCCTCCAGTCAAGCCGAAGAAATAGATTTTCGCAAATTGACATTCTCATTTTGCCGATATATAAACGCCGTTATGCCATCTGGTAAAATCCAAAGAGGTTTATTATCTCTTTTATTCTCCCTCCTTTTCCTGACTTCTTTGTCACTCACCTCGCAAGCTCAGGGATTGTCTAAATCCTCTGGACCTTTTTTTCTCTTGACCTCCCCTCAGATTGTCTCTCCCGGAAGCACATTGCGTGTGCTCGTTTGCTCAGAGGAAAAGTTCGAGGCCGCAAGTCTTCAAGTCAAGGGGCCAACCGGTCCTGTTGCTGGCGCAGGGATGAGAAAGGGCGGCGGCCCTCCTTTCTGGCTGAGCGCTGAGTTTAAAATCAGCATGGAAGGCAGCTACGCGATATCGCTGATAAAGAAGGGAAAGACTCTTTTAAGCCGCGAGTTTGAAGTGCCTGGGCAGAAGCCATTTATGGAAAAGAGCAATGCTTTTTGGGAAACAGAGAGACAGTGGAACAGGGAAAATGAAGACCTTTACTCAGCCTGGATTGAGGCTCTTTTTCAGGATGCAGATGAGGGGTCTTCTTGGTCGGGCCTTAAGGAGATAACTCAAGACCCAAGACGAAACATCCTCTACAACCATCTCGGACTTGGAGAAGATAACAAGGGCGAAAAAGATTCCATCGTCATGAACCCGGACTGCGCTGACAACCCCTATTTTCTGCGCGCCTATTTTGCCTGGAAGCTTGGACTTCCCTTCGGCTTCCATGAATGCACAAGAGGGACCCTTCATAAAGGTCCAGAATGTAAGAAATGGTTCTCAAACAGCGGAGATCGCGGAAAAGGAAGCGAATCCCAGATTTTTACGAGATTCCTGCTGAGCATCATGAACACCATCCAATCTGGAAGTGCCAGGACCTATCTCACAGACGAGGATTCTGACCTCTACCCTTTGCCCCTGGAGCGAAACCAGCTTCGTCCAGGAGTCGCCTTTGCCGACCCTTATGGCCATACCCTGGTCATTGTCAAGTGGGTGGCACAGACGCCTGAACATCCTGGAGAACTGCTCGCTGTCTCGGCCCAGCCTGACGGCTCAGTGAGCATCAGCCGATTCTGGAAAGGAAATTTCCTGTTTACGACTTCAGAGATTATCGGCGCTCCCGGGTTCAAGGCTTTCAGGCCTATCATCAGGGAAAACGGCCGGTTAAGACCTCTAAGGAATGAAGAAATCCTTAAGAGCAAAGACTATGCCAATTTCTCCCTTCAGCAGAAAGATATGAAGAGCAGTGATTTTTATGACATCATGGAGCGTTTGATCAACCCCGAGCCGCTCGACCCGGCGACCGCTCTTCATGATCTTTTTGAAGCTCTACACGAACAGCTTCTTGCCCGTATCCAGTCTGTTGCCATCAGCGAGGAATACCTGAAATCCCAGCCTGACACAATCATTCCCATGCCGAATGGGAAGGAAATTTTCCAGACAATAGGATTATGGGAAGACTACTCCACTCCCAATCGCGACCTGCGCCTGCTCATCGCCATGGACACAATCTTTGAATTCCCTGATCAGGTCGTTAGGGCTCCAAAAAATTATAAATTACGCAAAGGCAAATCACTTGAAGAAGTGAAAAAGGAGCTGGAAGAGCTTCACAGAAAATTGGCCAATGAGATGACCATCTCTTACATAAGGTCGAACGGAAAAGAGCAAACCTTAGGTCTGGAAGAAATTTTCATGAGAAAAGAAGCATTTGAAATGTCCTATAACCCGAATGACTGCGTCGAGGTCCGTTGGGGCGCTCCGGCAGGAAGCGAGGAGCTTTCGAGCTGCAGGCGCCGGGCACCCGCTTCTCAGCAGGAAAAGATGAAATCCATGAGGCAATGGTTCCACGAGCGTCATTATCCTTTTCTTTAGAATTGACAAAATCTTATTTTTGGTTATAATAACTCCAAATTGAGACTCAAAATGGAAATTATAGACCGATTTTTATCAACACCAGGGGAGAGTTTTTTTCTTTTCGGACCAAGGGGAACGGGAAAATCCACTTGGGCAGGCTTAATTTTTAAGGAGGCCTTGTTAATAAATCTCCTCGAGCCGGATGTCTTTCGCCGTTTTGCAGCCAAGCCAGAGACTTTGCTCGAATTGGTACGGGGGCAGACGAAAGTTAAAACAATCATTATTGATGAAGTGCAGAAAGTGCCGGAATTGCTCGACCCCGTTCACCAACTCATTGAAGAAAAGCACGGATTCCAATTTGTCTTGACTGGATCGAGCGCAAGGAAAATCAAGCGCACGGGTTTTGACCTCTTAGCAGGGAGAGCCCTTTTAAAAACTCTGCACCCTTTTATGGCCGCTGAGCTCGGTCCTCGATTTGAACTGGAAGAATCTCTAAATATTGGTTTATTGCCTATAATTCTAGGTTCATCAAACCCTGAAGAATCTCTAAAAAGCTACACGGCCTTATATCTCAGAGAGGAAGTTCAAATGGAAGGGCTGGTAAGAAACATCGGCAATTTCGCCCGATTTTTAGAAGTCATTAGCTTTTCCCACGCCTCAATCCTGAGTATCAGCAATATCGCCAGGGAAAGTGAGATCGAGCGCAAGACCGTAGAAGGCTATGTCGGGATTCTTGAAGATTTGCTGATTGCCTTCAAATTACCTATGTTCAAGAAAAGAGCGAAACGGCAAGTTAGCGAACATCCAAAATTTTATCTTTTCGATCCTGGGGTCTATCAGTCTCTGAGGTCGCGCGGTCCGCTCGACAAGCCGCAGGAAATTGAAGGATGTACATTGGAGGGCTTAGTGGCTCAACATCTCCGGGCCTGGAATGCCTATGGAACAAGCCAAAACGAAATCTATTTCTGGAGGACTCGCTCTGGGGTTGAAGTTGATTTTATTGTTTATGGAGAAGAAGGATTTTGGGCGATTGAAGTCAAAAACACCTCTAAAGTCCGTGATGAGGATTTGCGCTCGCTTCGAGCCTTTCTTAAAGATTTTCCCGAATCCCGCGCTTTGTTTCTTTATCGCGGAAAAGAACGGCTTTCCCGGCACGGAATTCTGTGCTTGCCTTGTCAGGAATTTCTTCTACAGCTTCGGCCGGGCAGGCCGCTTGAGACTGCGATTTAAATCTTGGTTTTTAGAGATAGGAATTTCCCCTCACAATTTTCCCTTCCCTGACCACGAGCTTTCCGTTCTTGATGACGTGTTTGATGGGATTGATGCCTAAGTGATAGACGAGGGTAGGGTAATTGGGGGCTTCGCAGAGGATTAGGTCCATTTTTTTCCCGACTTCCAGGCTTCCTATTTCTTGATGTCTGTCAATGGCGTAAGCCGCATTAGCTGTTGCGGCATTTATCGCTTCCTCGATGCCCATTCTCAAGGTGAAGACTCCGAGCTGGAGGACAAAGAGCATGGATTCTGTCATCGAGCTTCCGGGGTTGAAGTCTGTGGCCAAAGCGACAACTGCTCCCTCATCGATGAGCCTTCGGGCCGGCGCCTTTTTCTCGAGCATCAGGAAAAAGGAGACGGCCGGGAGGAGCACGGCTGCTGTTGAGCTGCGGGCAAGCTTCTGGATTCCCTCTTCGCTGATTTTGATGAGATGCTCAGCCGATATCGCTCCTTCCTCTGCGGCAAGCTGAGCTCCTCCAAGCGAGATGAACTCATCAGCATGGATTTTGATTTTGAGCCCAGCTTTCTTGGCAGCTTTGATAAGTTTTCTTGTCTCTTCAAGAGAAAAAACACCTTTTTCACAGAAGACATCGAAGAACTCAGCCAGATTTTTTTCTTTAACTTCAGGAAGGATTTTTTGGATGAGGAGCTCGATGTAATCGTCTTTTCGCTCTTTATATTCTAACGGGATTTCATGGGCGCCCATGAAGGTGGGGATAACCTCGACCGGATGGAGCTTGTACAGCTCTTTCAAAGTTTCAAGCTGTTTGATTTCGTCCTTGAGGTTCAAACCGTAGCCGCTTTTGGCTTCAACCGTGGTTGTGCCATGGAGGAGCATGCTGTCGAGCCGTGAAAGACAGAGGGAGAGGAGTTCTTTCTTTGAGGCAGCCCTTGTAGCCTTGACCGTGGTCTGAATGCCGAGCCCCTTTTCTGAAAGCTGCTGGTAGGTGTAGCCTTTGAGCCGGAGAACAAATTCTTCTTCTCTTGTTCCGGCAAAAGGCAAATGGGTGTGGGAATCGACAAAGCCGGGAAGCCCGACCAGTCCCTTTGCTTCAAGGCAGAGGCTATTTTTTTCTAACTGAACCTCTCGGCGGAACTCTCTCTCATCTCCGACAAAAACAATCTTTCCCTTATAAGAAGCAATACAACCTTTTTTGAGCAAACCGACCTCGCCGAGTGCTTCTTTTCTTTTTGGAATTGTTCCCTTGCAGGTGAGGAGTTGCCCACAGTTCGCAACAGCCAGGTCAGCTGATCTCATCAGGCGTCTTTCTCAAAGGAGTGAGCTTGTTCCTTCTGATAAAAGAGGGTGTTTCATAAGGGTCCCACTGCTTTTCCCAGGCAGGCCTGTTCCAGAGCGTGTCGCCTCCTTTTGGCTCGAAGGGATAAGGGGGTGTTTCCTTCTGGGCAGGGAAGCGAGGAGCTATTTTACGGGGCGCCATGGAAAGTCTTTCAGGAGTGTAAGCTTCCTTCTGGGTAAAGGATTCAAAGCCAGTGGCGATGACTGTCACTTTGACCGTGTCTTTCATGTTTTCATCGATGACAGTCCCGAAGATGATGTTGGCTTCAGGATGGGCCATGCTGTGGATGAGCTCTGACGCTTTTGAGACTTCATGAAGAGTCAAGTCCTTGCCGCCGGTGATGTTGATCAAGACTCCTTGGGCTCCCTCGATCGAGCTGTCGATCAAAAGAGGACTGGATATCGCCCGTGTTGCTGCCTCGAGAGCTTTGTTTTCGCCAGACGCCATTCCTGTGCCCATGAAGGCCATGCCCATGCCTTTCATGATGGATTTGACATCGGCAAAATCAAGGTTGATCAATCCTGGCTTGGTGATAAGGTCAGAGATTCCCTGGACAGCCTGGCGAAGGACATCGTCTGCCATTTTGAAGGCATCCTGGATGGAAGTGTCGAGGTTGACGGTTTGAAGCAGCCGGTCGTTGGGGATAGAGATCACTGTATCCACCGCAGATTTTAGCTCGGCCAAGCCCTGCATGGCCTGTTTAGCTCTGACCTTTCCTTCAAACTCGAAGGGAAGAGTGACAATGGCAATCACCAGCATGTCCATCTCCATGGCAAGGTTGGCCATGATTGGCGTAGAACCTGTGCCTGTGCCCCCTCCCAAGCCGGCTGTCAAGAAGACCATATCCGAACCCTGCAGAACCTCAATCAATTTCTCTGTATCCTCCACTGCCGCTTCCTTCCCTATATCCGGCCTGCCTCCGGACCCCAGGCCCTTGGTGAGCTGGCGCCCAATCTGGATTTTGAGTTTGGCGTTGTTGTTGCTCAAAGCCTGAAGGTCAGTGTTTATGGCGATAAATTCCACTCCTTCGATTCCTGTTTGGATCATGCGGTTAACGGCATTTCCTCCACCGCCCCCGATGCCGATGACCTTGATGTTGGCATTGGGACGCTCTTCCACCAGGTGGAATTTTAATTTGCCTTTTATTTCTTCAGACATTTTTCCCTCCTAAGCTTCCTTGAGCCAATCTTTAATCTTGGCCCAAAGGCTTTTTTTCCTATCTTTAGAAAGGCCTTTTTCTTTCCACTGGCTGTAGCCATAAAGAATAAGGCCCACGGAAGTGGCATAGTCAGGAGTTCCAACCCTGTCCGCTAATCCTCCAGCACCGGAAGGGTCACCTCGTCTGACAGGGAGGTCGAAGATTTCCTCGGCAACCTCTTCTAACCCTTCGAGCAAGGCTGTTCCCCCGGTGAGGACTATGCCAGAATTCAGGGATTTTTCGTATCCCATCCTTTTGATGTCGTTGTCAACAAGCCGGAAGATTTCTTCGGCTCTGGGCTGGATGATATCGGCCAAGAGTTGCCTGGAAAGGACACGAGCCTTTTTCCCCCTCCCGACTGAAGGGACTTCTATGGTTTCCTGCTCATCGAGCAAGGGGCTCGATGCACAGCCGAATTTTTTCTTTATTTTCTCCGCCTCAGGAATCGGTGTCCGGAGCCCAACCGCGATGTCGTTGGTGAAATTATCGCCTCCAATGGGAATGATCGATGTGTACCAGAGGCTGCCTCGTTCAAAGATGGCTATCTCTGTTGTCCCTCCTCCGATGTCGATCATGCCCACCCCGAGCTCCATTTCGTCGTGAGTGAGGGTCGAGGTGCTCGAGGCGATTTGATTGAGGACAACCTGTTCGATCTCGATGCCGGCTCGAGCCACACAGGTTCTCAGGTTTTGGACTGAGGTCGTGGCACTGGTCACGATGTGAACATTGACCTCGAGCTTTATTCCGCTCATTCCCAGAGGGTCTTTGATTCCATCCTGGTCGTCGACCACATATTCCTGGGGAATGATATGGATGATTTCTCTATCAGGCGGGATGGACAAGGCTTTGGACTGTTCGATGACCCTTTTGATATCTTCATGGCTGATCTCCCTGTTTTTGCCGGAGACGGCAATCACGCCCCTGGAGTTGAAGCTTTTGATATGAGCACCTGAGATTCCGACAAAGGCCGAATCAATCTCGACTCCTGCCATGAGCTCGGCCTCTTCCTGGGCCTTTTTGATAGAATCAACTGTGCTGTCCAGGTTGACGACAACGCCTTTTCTTAATCCCCTGGATTCGGCTGTCCCAATGCCGATAATCTCGACTTTATTCTCCCTTGTGATTTCCCCGATAATCGCCGCAATTTTTTTTGTTCCGATGTCAAGTCCGACAATATAATTGTTTTTAGGCATCAATGAGCCTCCTTGTAAGCGCTGGGAATAGATTCCTGGCCAGTCGCTGCCTTGAGTTTGAAGTAGAGCCTGCGGGGGAAGCGGAGGTCAGCATATTCAAGCTCTCCAAACTTTTCGAGCTCAGCCCTGTAAGCCGCGAAAAGCTTGAGCTTGGACGAATACTGGTCGTTGCCGAGCACGAGTCGTGTCTCATCATTTTTGAGTTGGACAGTGATATTCTCACAATCTGTAAGGTCTATAACCTCAATCAGGTTTTTTTCTGAAGGCGATAAACTGCTGAGACATTCCCAGGCCAGTTTGAGTTTTTCTTTGAAGTCTTTTTGAAATTCATTCGAATCGATAAGTACGGGAAGGTCCATCGTTTCTTCGGATTCAACTTTTTCAAGCTCGACTCCCCATCTATCGATAAGGTCAAGACTTTCTTTTTTTAAGAAAGCAAAGGGAGTTCTTTCCTTGATTTCGATGTTCAAGGTGCAGGGAAAGATTTTTCTGACCCTCACCTCTTCGACCCAGCGGAAAGCTCGAATTGCTTCCTGGAGATGACCGATGTCGAGGAGAAAAATATTTCCCAGATTTTTCCCTTTTAGAGATTGTTGAATTTCTTCTCTGACTTCGTTCTTGGAGCAGACGATGATTGTCTCTTTGATATTTAGATTATCCCAAGAAATCAGGAAAAGATAGATTCGTTGTATAGAGTAGAATGTTCCACCCAAAAGAAGGAAGAAGAGAAGAATATGGAATAATTTCAGCTTAACCCTCCTCTGGATTTTTTTTCTCTTGACTTCCTCTTCTCTTCGCTGGAAATAAAAAGCTTCGGGAAAGGAAGAGCGAATCCTGTGTCTTAAGGTTGGATTGACTTGAGTCGCCATTCGCTATCCTCTCTCTTCCAAAGCCTTTACCAGGTCTGGAATGATCTGGTATATGTTTCCAGCTCCCAGGATGAGAATCATGTCTTCCTTCTGAGCGATCTTAGCCAGAAGAGAAGGTATTTTTTCTTTTTTGGGCTCGAAAAGGACATTCTTGTGCCCAAAATGCTCGATTTCCTCGAAGAGAGCTCTGCCGGTGACGCCGGCGATGGGTGTTTCCCCTGCCGGATAGATTTCGGTGACGATGAGAACATCAGCCTGGTTGAACGAGGTTGCGAACTTTTTCGCAAGCAGCGAAAGGCGGCTGTAGCGGTGCGGCTGGAAGACAGCAACAACCCTTTGTGCCCAGCCTCTCTTGGCGGCATTGAGGGTGGCTTTGACTTCTGTGGGATGATGGGCATAATCTTCGATGATCATGATTCCGTCGACTTCTTTCTTTAGCTCGAAGCGGCGGCCCGCGCCTCTGTAGCTTTCCAGGGCCTGAAGGATAAGCTGAGGCTCCAGGTCCAGGTCCAGGCCGACGGCAAAGGCAGCCATGGCATTCAAGACGTTATGATTGCCAGGAACATTGAGCCTCATCTGCCCCAGTTTTTTTCCTTTCCAGTAAAGGGCCGAAGTGCTTGAGAATTTTTCAAATTCCATGTCTCGGCTGAAGATATCGGCCTGAGTGGAAAATCCGTAGCTGATGACTCTTCGGGTCAGAGACGGAACGAGACTCTGGAGGTTGCTGTCATCGAGACAGAGGATGATGGGGCAGTAGAAGGGAACTTTGTTGGCAAAATTGACAAATGCTTTTTTGATCTCATCCACGGTTTTGTACTGGTCCAAATGTTCGTCGTCCAGATTGGTCAGCACAGCGATAAAAGGAGAGAGAAGCAGGAAAGAGCGGTCGCTTTCATCGGCTTCGGCAACCATGAAGTCCCCGGCGCCGAGCTTGGCATGGGCGCCGACAGTGTTTAATCGTCCGCCGACGATGATGGTCGGGTCATAACCGCCTGATTCGAGGACTTGGGCTATCATCGAAGTTGTCGTTGTTTTGCCGTGCGAGCCTGCCACAGCAATTCCATATTTCATCCGCATCAACTCTGCCAGCATTTCTGCCCGGGGAATGACCAGTATTTTCCGGCGCTTGGCTTCCTGGACTTCGACATTGTCTTCCTTGATGGCCGAGGAAACAACGATGACATCAGCCCCCACGACCTTTTCGCCGCTGTGGCCGATGGATATTTCTGCTCCGAGACGGGCCAGGCGATGGGTTGCCTCGTTTGGTTCGATATCTGTTCCCGAGACCTTGTAGCCGATGTTCAGGAGTACCTCAGCGATGCCGTTCATCCCTGTGCCGCCAATTCCAATCATGTGGATGTGCTTAAGCTTGCGATAGACGCTTTTTACCACTCGATGACTCCTTTTCCTGCCATAAGTTCAAAGCAAAGGTCGGATATTTTCTCGGCCACGCTCTCTGTTCGGAGCTGAGCCAGGTTCTTTTCCATCTGGCTTATCTTTTCTTTGTTTTTCAGGAAAGAGAGAATTTTATCGGCCAAGAGCTGCGGGGTGAATTCCTCTTCGAGGATGACCTCAGCGGCCCTGACTTCCTCCAGCTGTCTTGCGTTGAAGGCCTGATGGTTTTCTGCTGCCTTGGCGAAAGGAATAAGCAGAGAAGCCTTGTTGGAAGCGATGAGCTCGGCAACTGTCGTCGCACCAGCTCGGCTGATAATCAAATCCGATTTTTGAAAATAATCGGCCATGTCAAAAAAATAGGGAGCCACAGTCGCCTTTTTAAACCCGGCTTGAATGTAGCTCGCCTTGACCCATTCAAAATCCTTCTCGCCTGTCTGATGGAAGATGATAAAGTTCTCTTTTTCCTTTTCAAGAAGAGGGAGAGTTGAGGTCAGGGCCTTGTTCAAAAAATGAGAGCCCTGGCTTCCGCCGAAGATAAGCAAAGTCAGGGAGCTTGTTTTTTGCTTTGGAAGAAGATGGTAAAACTCTTCTCTCACCGGATTTCCGATGAGTACTCCTTTTCCCTTGAAATAAGGCAGAGAATTTCTGAATGAGACAACTGCTTTTTTTATCCAGGGCCGCAGAACCCTGTTGGTGAATCCGGGGTGGAGGTTTTGTTCGAGAATCAGGGTGGGGATTTTCATCCAGGAAGCGAGAAGGACAATGGGCCCGGAGCTGAAACCTCCGGCTCCGATGACCAGGTCGGGTTTGATACGGACGAGGATGAAGAAGGACTTGACGAAGCAGAGGGGAAGGAAGAGAAAAGATTTGATGGATTTAAAACCTCTGCCTTTGATTCCTTCGATTTTCAAGGGGATGAAATTCACCCGATGATGCTCCATGATTTCTTTTTCGATGCTCCGGCTGCTGCCGACATAGGTCAAAAGAAGGTTTGATTCTTTTTCTTTGAGTTTATTGCCGACAACCAGAGCAGGGTAGATGTGGCCTGCTGTTCCTCCGCCGCTGATGATCACTTTTTTCTCTTTCATTGTGTCCTCGGCATGTTTGCCTTTCTCTGGGAAATGTTCAGCAGGATGCCTATGCACAGAGATGTGCAGAGCAGCGAGGAGCGGCCAAAGCTGATCAAAGGAAGGGGAATTCCAGTTGAAGGTCCAAGCCCGATGACAACGCTTATATTGAGCAAAGCCTGGAAAAAAATGGTCAAGGTCAGCCCTATGGCTGCAATCTGAGCGAAGAAGTTGGGCGCTGTTCGGGAGATGTGCAATCCTCTCCAGAAGAAGATGAGGAAGAGGAGGAGGATGGCCAGAGTCCCGATGAGCCCGAGCTCTTCGCCGACGATAGCATAAATATAATCGGTGTGGGCGCAGGGAAGGAAAAAAAGCTTTTGGATACTTTCTCCGATGCTCACTCCAATCAAGCCTCCTGAGCCGACAGCCATCTTGGATTGGATGATCTGGAAGCCTATTCCTTGAGAGTCTCTTTCAGGGTCGAAGAAAGCGAGAATCCGATTCAGCCTGTATGAAGCCTGAAAAAGATAGAAGAGAAAAAGACCCGATGAGAATATTCCCATATAAAAGAAGTATTTCAGCTTGACTCCGGCAACAAAGAGTAAGGTCAACGAGATGATGCAGACGAGGAGGGCTGTTCCGTAATCAGGCTCCTTGATGATCAGAATCAAGAAGAGAAAGAGGACGGCCAAGGGGAAAAGAAAAGTCTGGTATTCGTTGAGCTTTTCTTTTTTCCGGTTGAGATGGTAAGAGAAAAAGAGAACGAGGCTCAATTTTGCCAGCTCTGAGGGCTGGAAACGGAATCCCA
The DNA here is from genome assembly GCA_964645765.1 of uncultured Eubacteriales bacterium. Lineage (GTDB taxonomy): Bacteria > Acidobacteriota > Aminicenantia > Aminicenantales > Aminicenantaceae > CAZGMN01. Next base: position 15,639 of record CAZYBE010000033.1, on the reverse strand, counting down.
GAAATTGAACCCAGCGATTCGTCCTGGCCAAAGGCGGCATGAGGAGGCAGAGAACCAAGAGGAGGAAAGAGATGAGCAAAAGTCCGTGGATGAAGTAGAAATTCTGATAGAAAGCCTTCCTGATGGGAATCATAGAGAGAATGAGGACAATTCCCACGAATGCTCCTGTGAGTTGATTGACGAAGAAATGGAAGAGACTATGGTATTTTTCATGTGATAAAAAAGCCGAAGCGCTGAAAACCATGACCAGTCCGATGGTGATTAAGGCTAGAGTCGTGAAGAAAAGAGCTTTATCAAATCCGTAAGGCTTGAATATCTCCATAATCTTTCCTATTGAGCCTTTCTTTCAAGGCTCAGGACTTTTTGTTTGAAGACCGTGCCCCTTTCCTCGAAGTTCTGAAACATATCGAAGCTGGTGCAGGCCGGCGCAAGAAGAACCACATCACCCGGCTCGGCCAAAGAATATCCGAGGCTGACTGCCTCTTCCATCGAGGAGGCCATCTTCATCGGAACAGTGCCCTTGAGTGCCTTTTGAATCTTTCGGCTGGCCTCGCCGATGAGAACAACTTCTTTGACCCTTTTTTTTATCGGCTTTTTTAATTTCTTAAAATCGCCTCCCTTATCTCTCCCGCCCAGGATGAGGATAATTTTCTGATCAAAGCTCTGGATGGATTTCAGAGTGGCGTCAACATTGGTGGCCTTGGAATCATTGTAAAAATCAATTCCCTTAAAAGTCGTAACTTTTTCCAGGCGGTGTTCAAGTCCCTTAAAATTTTTGATTGAGTCTTTTATCTTGAAAAGCGGAACGCCCAGGATGTTTCCCACCAGGGCGCTGGCCATGATGTTCTCCTGGTTGTGGATTCCAAAAAGAGGAATCTCGGAAGTTCTGACGAGCTCCTCTTCCTTTGTGTTTGAAAGGACAATCCAATCTCCTTGGAGGAAACATCCAGGCGAGACTTTATCCTTCCGGCTGAAGCCATAGACCTCGAATTTTCCCTCTTTTCTTAAAGGCCAGACCAGGGGGTCGTCTCGATTGAGGATGGCGCTGTCGCCTTGTCCTTGAGAAGTCAGGATGTTTGTCTTTGAATCGCGATAATCTTTGAAAGAAGGATGCCAGTCGAGATGGTCAGGAGTGATGTTGAGGAGGACTGAGATTGAGGCTCTGAATTTTTCGATAAATTTGAGCTGGAAGCTCGAAAGCTCGGTGACATAGATATGGTCATCTTCGCTCCCCTTAACAAAACTGACCAGAGGAATTCCGATGTTGCCGGCAAGGTAGGCCTTCAACCCCCCTTCTTTTAAAATCTTGTGAGTCAGGGTGGCTGTCGTCGATTTTCCGTTCGACCCGGTGATGCCCACGACTTTCCCGCTTAAGAACCTCGAGGCCAGCTCTATCTCAGAGATAATTTTTATCCCCTTCTCTTTTGCCGCTTCGAGCTCAGGAAGCCAGGGAACTCCAGGGCTGAGGATGATCAAATCGGCTTGGAGGAAGGTTTCTTGGCTGTGTCCTCCGGCCTCAACCTCGACCCCTTGTTCCTTCCAGAAAGAGATTTTCCCTCCGAGCTCTTCCGGCCTCTTTTTTTCGCTGACAGTGACCGAAGCTCCCTGATTGAGGAGAAAGCGGCAGAGAGCTTCTCCGGTTCTTCCCAGGCCGACGACCAGAACTCTTTTTCTTTCTAAATCCATGCTACCTCAGTTTCAGGACAGTGAGGCTGAAAAGGGCGAAGAGGATGCCTGCAATCCAGAATCGAACAACAATCTTCTCCTCAGACCATCCTCTGAGTTCAAAATGATGATGGAGGGGAGCCATCTTGAAAATTCTTTTTCCGCCTGTCAATTTGAAATAGCCAACTTGGAGAAGCACAGAAAGAGCTTCAAGGACAAAAACCCCTCCAACCATGAAAAGGAGAAACTCTTCCTTGACTAAAATTGAGATTATGCCAAGTGTGCCTCCCAGAGAGAGGGCTCCCACATCGCCCATAAAGATTTGGGCGGGATGGGAGTTGTACCAGAGAAAGCCGAGGCACGCTCCTGACATCGCTCCGACAAAGACTGTGAGCTCTGCGGCTTGAGGAACGTAGACGATATTCAGGTATTGAGAAATGGGGGCATGCCCGGCAATGTAACAATGTGCCATAAAAGCCGTGCTGCTGATAAAGGTCAGACCGATGGCCAGGCCGTCCAGCCCATCGGCAAGGTTCACGGCATTCGAGGAACTGACGAGAATAAGCATAATCCAGGGAAGGTAGAACCAACCCAGGTAGGGAAACCATTTCTTGAAGAAAGGGAAACTCAGATGGAGGTTAAACTCGCCTGACAGGCCAAGATAAACAAGGATGAGCCCCATGGCTGCGGAGATGATGATTTGAAAGAAAAGCTTGCGCCGCATGATGAGACCTTGCGGCTTTTTCTTCACGATCTTCAGGAAATCATCCCAGAAGCCAAGCAGTCCGAAAAATATCATCGTCGCCGTTGCCATCCGGATATAGGTATTTCCCAAATCTCCCCAGAGAAGAGTCGGGATAATGGTCGCAGCGGTGAGCAAGATGCCGCCCATCGAAGGTGTCCCTCTTTTTCCGACGTGAGATTGGGGAATGTCAGGCCTTAACGCTTCGTTAATCTGCATTTTTTTCAAGACCTTGATCACCCATGGGCCCGCAACCAGGCAGATGAGGAGTGCTGTGATTCCGGACAAAGCTGTTCGCACGGTGATGTAACGGAAGACGTTGAAGAAGATAAAATATTTTTTGAGCGGCACTATAAGAAAATAAAGCACTTTATTTCGCCTTTGATTTTAATCTTTCAACAATTTTTTCCGTCTTTATTTTTCTTGAGCCCTTGACCAGGACAAGGTCCCCTTCCTGGATGAGGGACTCTATTTTCTCTGCAGCTTCATCAGAGTCATCGAAGGAGAAGATTTGATTTTTTTTCATTCCCGCGCCAAGAGCTCCTTCAACCATGTGTTTGCTGAGGGAGCCGACTGTGACCAGCTCGTCCCATCCCAATTTTGCAACCTGGCGTCCAGCCTGCAGATGGAACTCAACCTCTCTTTCTCCAAGCTCTAACATGTCACCAAGCACAGCCACTCTTCTCTTGGAGGGGAACTCGGCCAGTCCTTTCAAAGCTGCCTCCAGAGCCACCGGGTTTGAATTGTAGGAATCATCGATAAGTTTGATATTTTTGGCCAGTGCGATGAGACATCCTCTCATAGGCAAAGGCCTGAACGCTTTGGCTTGGCCGGAAACATCCTCAAAGGGCAAGGAGAGAGCCCATCCGACTGCGGCTGCGGCAAGGAGGTCATAGAGGTAGCTCTCATAGAAGAAGGGAGCACACATTTCCTCCTGCTCTTTCCCGTAGACCAGTTCAAAAGACATTCCTTGCCATCCGGCTTTTTGAATTTTTTGGGCTCGGATGTCATTTCTCTCTTCAAGGCCGAAAAATATTTTTTCCCCTTTCCAGCTTTTGGCGATTTTCCTGACCAGGGCGTCGTCTCCGTTGAGGACTGCCTTTCCGCCGTTTTTTGTCCCTTCCAAGATTTCTTTCTTGGTCAGCGCAATCTCTTCCAGACTCTTGAAGAACTGGAGGTGGACGGGATTAATATTGGTGATGACGGCTATGTCAGGCGGAGCCATGCGGGTCAGCGAAGCGATTTCTCCACGACCGCTCATGGCCATTTCGAGCAGCGCCAGCTGGTGTTTGTCTGTCAGCTTGAGAAGAGAAAGGGGAAGGCCGAGCTGGTTATTGAAATTCCCTTCAGACTTGAGCACGATAAAACGACGAGAGAGGAGCTGAAAGACGAATTCTTTGGTCGTTGTCTTGCCGATGCTTCCAGTGATTCCGATGACTTTAACCGGATTTTCCATGAGAACTTTCTGGGCAAGCTCTTGGAGAGCAAAGAGAGTATCCCTGACTTGAATCAGGGCGACATCTTTATCAGGAAATATCATTTTCTGGGAAACGACGGCGCCCGATGCCCCTTTGTCGATTGCCTCTGGAACAAAGTCATGACCGTTCCGTCCAGCAACTAATGCAAAGAAAAGCTCGCCTGGCTCAGTCAGCCTCGAATCAATGTTGAACTTCTCGAAAACGAGAGAAGGAGAGCCCTGAAGGATTCTTCCCCCTATTTTCTCTGCGATTTCGTCCAGGCGGAGGCTCACCATATTTAGCTCGACTTTTTTTCCTTGAGAATTTTCCTGATGACTTCAGCGTCATCAAAAGGGATGGTTTTATCTTTAAAGATTTGATAATTCTCATGTCCCTTGCCGGCAACAAGCAGGTAATCCCCCTTTTCCAGGAGAGACAGGGCGTATTTAATGGCTTCTTTTCGGTCAGTTAATATCTTGTAGTTTTTGTTTCCTGTTTTTTTGATTCCCTTTTCGATGCCCGAGATAATGGCCAGGGGGTCCTCTGAGCGGGGGTTATCAGAAGTGAGGATGCTCATGTCGGCAAGCACTGCAGCAACCTCTCCCATCCTTGGCCTTTTTGTCTTATCCCTGTCTCCGCCCGCTCCGAAGACCAAAAAGATGCGCTTCGGGCTCAGGCGTCTAACAGTTTCCAGAAGATTCCTGAGAGCATCATCCGTATGGGCGTAATCAACAAAAATATTAAACCCAAAAGGATTTTCTACTCTCTCGAACCTCCCTGGCACTCCTTGGAGTGAGGAAATGCCTTTTTTGATCGATGCCGGGGGGATGTTCAGAGCCAAAGCCGTGGAAATGGAGGCCAGGATGTTGTAGACGTTGGGCATTCCCAGAAGGGCAGAGAAAACCGTGAGCTTGCCTTCTGGATATCTGACTGAGAGTTCTATTCCTTTTTGGCTGAATTTGAAATTTTCTCCGCTGACCTGAGCGGATGGCTCAAGACCGTAGGTGAGCAGTTCTTCATTCCGGAGCTCGGCGATTAGCTTTTTTCCCCATGAATCATCCAGGTTCACAACCGCGGTCCTTTTTTTATGATTGAGGAAGAAAAGCTTTTTTTTGGCCTCAAAATAGCTCTCCAGGGAGTGGTGGTAATCCAGGTGCTCGCCGCTCAAATTGGTGAAGACGGCAATATCAAAACCTATGCCCAGCACCCGTTTGAGGTCCAGGGCATGAGAGGAAACTTCAATCATGCAATGGGTCACACGCTCGGAAGCCATTTCGCTCAACATTCGCTGCAAATCCGGTGCTTCAGGGGTGGTGCGCTCAGCGGAAATCGTGTTATTCGGCCAGCGGTAAGAAATCGTGCCGATAACCGCAGGATGGAAATTTGACTTCTTTATAATCGACTCGAGCAAGTAGGTGACTGTGGTTTTTCCTTTTGTTCCGGTGATGCCGATGACTTTCATTTTATCCGAAGGGTGGGAGTAAAAATTGGCTGAGGCTAAGGCTAAAGCTTGACGGGCTTCAGAGACCTGGATCCAGATTTTTTCTATATGATCAGGCCGCGGCCTTTCTGAGAGAATGGCTGCCGCTCCCCGGGCTAATGCTTCTTCGATAAAATCGAAGCCGTTTTCCTTCGCTCCTTTCAGTGCAGCAAAAAGGAAGCCGTTCTTCACATTTTTAGAGGAATAGGCAATTCCCTGAATTTCTTCTTTTTCATTTCCATATAAGCTCAGAAAGGCGACTCCTTTGAGCAAGTCCTTGAGTTTCATCTTTCAGCGTGCCTCCAGGGGTTCTCAGCCCGAATGTTTCGCAGATATTCCTTTTGTTGAGGAACCTCGAGATAGCGAAGAACATGACTGGCTATATCTCTAAAGACAGGAGCTCCAACCTCTCCTCCGTAGTATCGGCCCTTGGGTTCGTCGATAACGACAACCATCGACAGCACTGGGTCCGGAGCAAGGACAAAGCCCACAAAGGATGCAACGTGGGAGGTGGGAGAATAATTTCCAGTGGAAGGGTCGATTTTCTGGGCAGTTCCAGTCTTGCCGGCAACTCTATAGCCCTTAAGCTGAGCTGATATTCCTGTTCCTTCCTGGACAACTCTCTCCAGCATCGAAGTCAATTTTCCTGCCGTATCCTCTGATATCACTTTTTGGCGCTCGATGTTCGTTTCCATCGGCAACTTGGAGAAGTCTGGCTTTTTATTGACTGCCCTGAGCGGGATGATAATTCCTTTATTGGCAATGATGTTTATCGCCTGGAGGAGTTGAATCGGCGTGACTGAGATTTCATAGCCGATGGAAAGAAAGGCAAGGGAGCTTCTCGTCCAGCCGTCGAGAGGCCTTAAGATTCCGCTCTCTTCGCCAGGGAGGTCGATTCCTGTTTTTTCTCCAAACCCGAAGGCTTTTATCATCCTGAAGAAAGCATCCTCGCTCAAGGAACGGCTAATTTGTATCGTCCCTACATTGGAAGAATGAACGATGACTTCAGGAAACGTGAGAACTCCGAATCGCTCGTGGTCTCTGACGTGTTTTCCTGCGATAGGAATATATCCCTGGCTGCAGTCAAAAATGGCTTGGTTGGTTATTTTCCCGTCCTCAATGGCTTCGGCAAAGGTGACAATCTTGAAGGTTGAGCCGGGCTCGAAATTGTAGTGGACGGCTTTATTCCTTTCGAGAATCGTCAGATTTTGGGGAGGGCCGTTCAAGTCGCATGCAGGGTAGCTGGCCATGGCCAGGATCTCTCCTGTAGAGGGATTGGAAATGATGACTGTCCCCCAGTTCGCTTCTGTTTTGATTATAGCTTTTTCGAGTTCTCTTTCTGCACAATACTGAATGGTCTCATCGATGGTCAGGCTCAGATCCTTGCCGGGTTTTCCTTCTTTCAGGACTTCGATGCGATATTCTCTTTTCTTGGCATCCCTCATGACGAGATATTCGCCTTTATCGCCTTTCAATATCGAGTTGTATCTGAACTCGATTCCGCTCAAGCCTTCGTCGTCGATGTTGACCCGCCCCAGAAGATGGGCAGCGAGTTTTCCATGGGGATAGAACCTTTTGTTTTCATCGACAAGATAAACGCCGCCCAAGGAGAGTTTACCCAGTCTTTCTTCCAAGCTTTGGTCAATTTTTCTTTTTATCCAGATGAATGGAGAATTTTTTTTAATTCTTTCCATTATGTTTCTAATCTCAGTTTCGGATAGCCCCAAAACATCCTTCAGCGTGTTTATTTTTTCAACCCGGAGTTCATAAGGCTCACCTTGAGAGGGGCAATAATAGACAGATTTTCTGAGGATGTTGCTGGCCATAATATCCCCTCTTCGGTCATAGATCGTTCCTCTTTTGGTTAGAATTTTCACCTCATTCTGATTCTGCCCCTGAACCTCTTCTTTCCATCGGGCATGTTCAAAAACCTGGAGTTGGAGCAGTCGGATGACGATGATTGTCAGCCAGAAGACGAGAAAGAAAGAAATGATGATTGTTCTTCGGTAAGCCTTTTTCTGGTAGAGAATACTCATCAGCCTTTTTCCCGTCAAAAATTGGAATCGTCTCGGATGATCTGGTCTTCTCGAGGCTCTGCCAAGTTCAACTCTTCTTTTGCCACCTTCTCGACTCTTTCAAGAGAAAGAAGCTGGGATCTTTTTGCTTCCAATTTTTCAACTTCTTCGCTCAGCTCTTTTACTTTTTTCTTGAGCTCGTTTATTGTGTACCCTATTCTCACTGATTCCATTTGATGCCAGATGTAAAAGGAGAGAACAAAGACGACGACAACGGTGAAGGCCACGACGAGCATGATTTCTTTCTTCCTGAATTTTTTTCTTACCATTTAAACTTTCTCGGCCACCCTGAGTTTGGCTGACCGCGCCCTGAAATTCATGGCAATCTCTTCTTCCGAAGGGACGACCGGCTTTTTTGTTAGAATTTTAAGGTAAGGATGAGAGTTGACCGAGACGGCAAGAGCGGCAAAAGTGTGCTTGATGATTCTGTCTTCCAAGGAATGGAAGGAAATGGCAGCGATTCGTGCCTTTTTAGGAATTTTTTGAGTTATCCTTTCCAAGAATCTGGAGAGGCTCTCCAGCTCCTGATTGACCTCGATGCGAATAGCCTGAAAAACTTTTGCCGCGGGATGAATCTTCCCTTTCTGAGGCCTCCAATGACAAATCTCTTCGACAATGCGGCAGAGCTGGGTTGTTGTCTCAATTTTTTCAACTTTTCTTCTGGAAACAATTTCTCTAGCAAGTCTTTTTGCTTGGCTGAGTTCGCCGTATTCCTTGAACATTTGAGCCAGCTTGTGCTCTGAATATTTGTTGATGATTTTTTCAGCCGTTATTTTGATACGCAAGTCCATCCTCATATCGAGCGGGCCTTCCTGGCTGAAACTGAACCCCCTTTCTGGATTATCGAGTTGAAAAGAAGAGATTCCTAAATCGAGCAAGACGGCCCTGATACGAGAGAAGTCCATCTTGAGGTCCGGAAGATACCTGAAATCCGAATGATAAAGCTTGACGCGGTCGGCATAAGGTTCGAGCTTTTCCCTTGCCTTTAAAATGGACTTTTCGTCGATATCGAATCCAATCAGGATTGCTTTTGGGTTTCTTTTGATAATTTCCAGGGAGTGTCCGGCCAGGCCGATGGTGCAGTCGATATAAACTCCAGGTCTTTCGATACCTAAATAATCCAGGACTTCTTCTAAGAGAACAGGGGTATGGTCGTTCTCGTTCATTTATCTTTCCCCTGGGGCAGGAGCTGGGAAATGTTTTCAAAGTCCTCATTTGTCAAGGGTTTTTCCTCGAGTGAGGCATCAAGCCTGTTTTTGTTCCAGACTTCTAAGTGATTGGAAAGCCCGATAACCTCAACCTGCTCTTCGAGGTTTGCTCTTTCTCTTAAGACCTGGCTGATCAAGACGCGTCCTTTGGAGTCAATTTGATTATGATTTCCTCTCCTGTTCACTCTGATCATGAATTTTCTTATAGCAGGCTTGAGATGAAGGGTCCCTTCATCCGAAATGCCCGAGAGCTTTTCCCAGACGGGAAGGGGGTAGATTTGGACAGATTCATCTGTCAAAGAAGTAACGAAAACATCTTTGCCGTAATTTTCTTCGATGGAGATACGAAATTTCTCCGGAATTTTTATTCGGCCGCTCTTGTCGAACCGTGCTGTGTAGCTTCCTATCAACATATTTCCCAATTTTTCCCGTTCCTTCCCATTTTTTATGAAATATATGAGAGAAAGAGCATAATGTCAAGAAAAAAATTCATTATTTTTTTATTTTTCTATATATAGTATGGAAATAAGTGAAGCTACTATCTGGAGAATAATAATAAATATGAGCGCAGTATTTCAGGCAGCCTCGGCTGGAGCTCAGCGATGCGCCATTAAAAACGCATATTCGGAATGGCCGGAGCGACCATTGAAGGTTTAGCCTTCTCCTCGCACTTTGGAGGGGGAATCGCTCCGCATTCCCCCTTCCAACGGTCGCTCCGATTTCTCGTCGCTCCCTGCCTCCCCTTCTCGGACGCTTCCCAGCGTCCTGCGACCAAGGGGACATATCCCCTTGGATTCCCTAACGACGTAGCTTCGCAACGTCGTTGCCCTTCGAGGGAACCCGGCCTTGCCGGGCGGCGAGGATGTCTGAGCGGAGCGAGTTCCGCAGCCGCCGAGAAGGGCTGTGAGGGAACGGCGTTAAAAACCTGATTGGGAGCGAGGCCATTCCGAATAGGATGTTCATAGAACCCACACAGAATGGAAGAGAACCAATGAAATTAATTACTTTTATTATTTCGTCTTGAACACCTTAGGCGCATTGTCAAACAGAATAGGGAAGTGCACAAAAAAGAAAGTGTCGGAATGGATTGAGTTGTTGAGGTCAGATTTTGGGGGATTTGAGAAGCTTCTTGGCTAAATCGTAGTCTTTTTCTGAGACCAGAACTTTTATCTCTCCCATCCCATCCACAGAAATAGGAGAGACTGACTGGACAACCTCCCCTCTAAGAATGCAGAGGATCCCGCTGCTCTCGAGAAAATTTTTGATCACCTCAGCCTCTACCGGTCCCCAGACTTTATGGACTTCCTTGAGCTCGATATCAGCCTTTAGTTTTTTCTTTTTTTCTTTCATCTTTCTTTTTTCCATCGAAAATAATCGGCGATTATTTGGCTGTGGTCGAAAGCAAGAGGAAAATGGATTTCTCCTCTCTGGAATATCCTGATTTCCTGAGCATCGTCCTTGGCCGTGGGTTTTCCTTTTGCTGTGGCCACATAGACTGTTGAAATCGTATGCTGGCGAGGGTCACGCTTTGGGTCGGAGTAGGTGTGGAGTTGAGACTTGAGTCTAATATCGAGAGACGTCTCTTCTTTAGCCTCCCGCCGAGCTGCCTCTTCCAGTCGTTCTCCATAATCGACGAATCCTCCAGGCAGGGCCCAGCCATAAGGAGGATTCTTTCTCTTGATGAGCACGATTCCTTCTTCTCCATCCTTGTTTTTGATTTCGATGATGATATCAACAGTGGGGACTGGATTTCGGCTTCTTTTCATGGCGATTTTCAAATCAGTTTTCAGGCTCCGATCTCCTTTTCTTATTTTGAGGGATCGCGCAGCCTGTTCCGAGCAAAACGTGGAATCTTCTTCGCTGCTTAAAAGCCCGTTCAGCCTTCAAACGATTATCTCAGCACCTAACCTGAGCCTCTTCATATCACGGATTTGCGGAAGCTTCCATCGATAGCTGCTTGGATTTTGGAGCCTATTAATCCCGCACCTTGAATTTCTTTTCTAGCTTTTCTAACTTCTCGACGATTCCTCCGTATTCGAGCTCGCTGTAGGGAAGCATGGCAGCTCCATTGAACCCTTGCCGCCTGATTTCTGTCGCCTTTTCGGCTACCCGATGTCTGACATAATCCCAGTAGGGATGGTCAAAGGCATCGGCCGGCTCTGTCAGCTTTCCTTCTCTGACGCAGAAAGCTGCTGCAGTGACAACCGGAGGCCCGTCGAAAAAGGAGATGGTTGCGTTTAGCTTGCAGGGCATGAGCGGGCCGTTGTGGCTGCCTCTCATAAAGCCGGCGACAAAATGCCCAATCTGGAAGGGAGATAGCAGCTCGCCTGTTGCCGGGAATTCGCCCTGAACTCTGACCAGGGCCACAGGGTCATCTTTTCCTGTGTATGTTCCGGCGATGTTGTGGAGCCGGGTTGTTGAAACTGCCGCAGCCTGATTTCCTGTGCTCCTGGCATGAATGGCCTCGATGACATACCGTTCATTGTCCCGGAGGAGAGCAGCGATGTCATAAGCATCCTCCGGGGCGTTGAGCTCGATGACTTTGTCTTTTTCAGTGTATTCAACATCGATGATGCGGAACATAAACCCCTTGCTCATCTTGGGGCTCAGAATCAGTCCGGAGCAGTGCATCGGGTCGGCAAAGGCCAGGTAGAAAGGAAGGTTATAGCAGCCGGGGTCGGTTTTATCAGCCGCGAAAAAGACAAACGGCTCGTTGGGCCGTTCTTCAAATTCCATCTCGGCCACAGCAGGTCCCATGCCTTTGATGTTTCCGCTGAAAGCGTCTTTCAACAAATCCTGACCCGCACCATAAAGCCCTTGTTTTTTGGCAACCGCAGTTCCGGCAATGAAAGCATCCCAGGCCATTTTATGAATTTTTTCGTCCGAAACGCCCCTTTCATGAGTGCAAAGGATGGCAATGTCGTCTCCGGTATGGCTGAGATAGAAGTCATGGAGCAGGTTCTTGCCGTTGTTCTTAACAAAGTTCTTGACTTCATTGAAGAGCGCCTCACTCGGTTTGATATGGCCGCCAATGCTGCCTATATCCGCTTTTAAGATACTGAGGGTGATTTTCATTTAAACCTCCTTGAGTTTAATGAGTCTGACCGATTGACTTATCAATTCTAAATAGATTGCTCGACAATTGTCAATAAAAACCGGATAAAGCTCAGGCAGAGTGGTTCGTCAGCACGCCGCTTTTGCCCCAGCGAGGCAAAAGCGGCTCGGTTTCAGGCCTCGCTGTTTTGCCCATCGGCAAAGCAGCGGGGGGTTCCAAGGGGGTATGACCCCTTGGTCGCAGGACGCTTTGAAGCGTCCGAGAAGGGGAGGCAGCGGAAGCGTTGGAAGGGGGAACGCGAAGCGGTTCCCCCTCCAAGGTCGCTCTCCTCTCCCTTCGGTCGAGGAACCCTGCCCGCTCAGCCTTTCACACGGCTTCCTCACCACTCTGCCTTCGCCTGGTAAAGGAGAACGGCGTGTTTTCGAACCACTTAGCCTTTGCCAGGCGATTCGAAGCCGGCGTGTTTTTGGACCGTTTGAGCTGAGTCGCAAGCCGTTTAAACCCCTTATCCATCGCTTCAGAGGGGGCTGTCCTCTTTGTAGAACATATGGCAGTCATAAAGGACGGGAAGGATTGACATGCTCCTCGTCTTAGCCATATTGCATTTGGCATGAATATTGCTTTTATAATACAATGGATGCAAAGTTTAAGGAGGGAAGCGATGAAAAAAAACAAAATATTGGCAATCGGAGCCTTTATCTTATTTTTCCTCATTCCGCTTTTTGCCTTCTCAAAGTCCCAATATCAATACATCCGTTCGCCAAAAACAGATTTTTATTTCGGCCATATCAGCTACACCGAAGTCAAGAATGACGGCAAAGACCCTATGGTTATAAGAGAGGGGGAGGAAAGGCCTGAGATTGCTGTCCTGAACCTTCCTTTGGTCCCTGGGGACACCATCCGCACCCCTGAAGGAAGAAGGTGTGAGATTCAGTTCGACAACGGAACGATTGTCAGGCTCGACTTTGCCACAGAGTTAAAGATTGAAACCATCATGGCCGCAAGCCTCAGCACCAAGAATAAAATCAGCAACCTCCTTCTCAACAAGGGCATGATCTATATCCAGTACAAGCGCTACAACCGCCCTGAGATTTTCCAGATAGTAACTCCCAACTCTGCCATCAAGTTTAGCCATCAGACTGTGGCCATGGTCAAGGCCAGAAAGGATGGGAGCACTGACATTCACCTCAGATTTGGGCAAATCCATGTCCTCTATGGGCCCGACGAGCAAAACCTTGAAGGAAGAATGATAGAGAAATCGGGCGAGCTGACCATTTCCAAGGATCAGAAGGCTGTTGAGGGAAAGTATGAAGATTATGCAGATTTCGAGTCTTGGAATATGGATATGAACGAAAATTTTGAAGAGCTCCACACAGGGAAGAATTTCATCCCTGCTCCTGTCCAGAAAATGTCCTGGGCTGTAAGAGCTTTTGCTCAACGGTACTCAATCATCTATGGAGAGTGGGTTTGGAACAGCCTTTACGGCTATGTATGGAGGCCTTATTTCAACAGCTCTTCTTTAATAGCTTGGCAGCCTTACTATTACGGCAAGTGGAGAGAGATCAACGAAGAGCTTTTCTGGGTGCCTGATGAAGTCTGGGGTTGGGTTCCCTTACACCTTGGCTTCTGGTTTTGGGACGAAGAGCTTGGCTGGCTGTGGAGGCCTGGCTCGACCTTTGCTCCGGCCTGGGTCGATTGGGGTTTCTACTTCGGAAACTACAGTTGGAGACCCTGGTCGCCGATGGATTATTTGGGTTCGATGTATTGGATGAGGTCTTTGGATTGGATGGTTTATGAGTTCTATTACTGGTCGAATTTTTATGGCTCCTACAATTGGCTATATTATCCCTATAATTTCTTTGTTGGCAGTTTTCCGGGGTCTAGAGTTTCAGTCGCTCCCAAAGTCATCAACTCAATTCGAAAAGACCAGCTAAAAAAGAAGGATACATCCAACACCTTGCCGCTTCCCAAGGAATTTAACAATATCTATAAGCGTATGGTCACTGCTTTTAATAAAGGAGATAATAGAGTCATCGCTCCTCTGAAAAAGATTCCCCAGCATATAGTTGGAGTCAAGAAGGAAGATTTAAATGCTTCAAGGATCCATGAGAAAGCTGTGAGAGTTTTTTCAAGCCCATTGCCGATCCAGAAAGAGTCCATTCCCCAAAAAGCCATCAAGAATCCCTACCAGGAAGCGGTGAATACTTTCAGGGTCAGCAACATGAGGGCAAGAGTTTTTCAGGATGTCGCCATGAGTGTCTTCGAGGGGCCTAGGGCCGGGAAGAAAACATCAATTGAGATACCTCAGCCGCAATTGGTTAGAGAAGGGAAGGCTAATGTTAGAGAGGAGAGAATGACCGTAGAAAAGGGAGCTTTATCTCGCAGAGGAGGGGAGAGTGCTTTGTATGTCCCCGTCGCTCCAAAGCCTGTTCCTCCTGCGCACTTCAGGGATTGGAACCCTGACTCCTGGGTTGCCCGAGCTGCAGGAGTGTCCATTCATTATGTCAGCCGAAACAACGAGATTCGTTGTCCTGAGCTCAATCTTTCCTCAACGGATGTCCGCGGTTCCCATAACATGACGACAATGACGGGCATCTCAGCCATGGGAAGTGGAGGAGGCGGAGGCGTGTCTTACTCTGGCGGCGGCTCTAGCTCGAGCGCTGAGGGCTCATCCTCTGGCTCTTCTAGTGGCCAGTCTTCTGAGAGGGGAAGCTCAGGTGGCTCCTCCAGCGGCGGAAAAGGAAAAGATAAAGGAAAAGATAAATAAATATGTAAATGAAGAAGTTAAATATGGGGACATAATTTATAAACAGAATCAATTAAGTATTGTGTCCCCCTAATCCTTGACTTCTCACTTAAAATCCTCAAGATATTCTGTTCTAGGGGGGTTGACAGGTTCAGGTTTTTTATTTTCTGAATGCTCCTCATATATTTTTTAAACCTTTCTAAGAAAGATGGCCGCGCTTCCTTTGAGCCTTAACATTTCTTAGAGAAGAGAAGTATATTGATAGGGATGAAGAATGAAGATGAGCTGGTTGAGGAGGCACTCCAGGGAAATGAGGCCTCCTTCGAGATTCTTCTTCGGCCCTATCGTCAAGGATTGCTGAACATGGCCTATCGAATGACTGGAGATTTGGAAGAAGCGAAAGAAATTTGCCAGGAGGCTTTGATCAAGGTCTTCAAGTATCTTGATAAATTTAAAAAAGGCAAGAGCTTTAAAAACTGGTTTTACAGCATCGTCATAAATTCTGCCTATGATTTTTTAAGAAGAAAAAAGAGATATGAGAATATCATAGAGACTCAGAAAAATTTTATATCCAGAGCTGACCTTAATCCTGAAGAACAGCTCATGAACAAAGAAACAAAAGCCAAAATCGAGCTTTGTCTGCAGAATCTGAGCCCCAAAGAAAAATCCGTTTTTCTTTTGCGGGACGGAGAAGGTTTTTCCGTTAAAGAAGCCTCAGAGATTCTCGGCTGCTCTTCGATGAGCGTCCGCGCCCATCTTTCGCGGGCGAGGCAGAAGATCAGGACACAATTCGAGAAAATTTACCCAACACCAGGAAAGGAAGTGAAAGAATGAATTGCAAGAAAGTCAGGCGTCTGCTGCCCTTAATGGCAGGTTCTGAAATTTCTCAGCCGAAAATATTAGCGATTAAAGCTCATCTCCAGCTATGCCCTGAATGCCGAGCGGAATACGATTCATTTATTGTATCCTTGGAAAAAACAAAGGAATGGCTGGCAAAGGAGAGAATAGGTTGGGAAGAGAGGGAATGGCAGGAGGCCGTTCAAAAAGCGACTGAGCAAAGAGAATTCCGAGTATCTTCTATCGCCCCCTGGCCTTTTAAGAAAGCTTGGGCATACGCCATGATGGCTGTTTTTGCTCTTCTGCTGAGCTTATTCGTTGTCAGGTTTTCCTTCATCAAGCAGAAGATAGAGCCTGAGTCAAGGATGATTGCC
>CAZYBE010000032.1:0-37455 GCA_964645765.1 uncultured Eubacteriales bacterium | reverse complement strand
TAATCCCTCTGGTTTTTTAACAAAAGAGTAGCAACAAAAAAGAAAAGAGTCAAATTAGGTCGCATCATCGCTTTATGGCGATAGGCTTAAAGTCGCCCGCGACCTGAAGACTCTGCTCTCCTACTACGAAATCCTGGAAATGAAAATTTACGGCTTCTCCTGCCCATTTGTCGTTGCGAAAAAGCAGCAGATTGTCATCAACCCGACCAAGATCTCCGGGCTGTGCGGACGGCTGATGTGCTGTCTTGCTTTTGAAGATGAAAGCCTTGGCCGGATGTATGCTGAAGAGGAAAAGGTGGAAGAGGATTAAGGCAGTTTTTTCAGTTTAACCTCTCTCATAGTGTCCTTAACATCTCTTTGAGTCGTGATTGCTCACCTTTTCTGCTTTTGTTGAAAATATGAGTAATGAGTAGCTTTGACCCCGAGCCTATTCTTTGATCTCGATGGCCGGAAGGTTGGCCGCTTTTAACTGAACGTTTAAGTTCGCCACGTCCTGCGTTTTAAACGCGTTCCATTTCGCCATCAAGCTCGCGAGCGCCTGCCTACGCCCGGTGACGGCCGCCAGGGCCTGGCTCGTCGGCGCGGCGTCGGCGCCTTGCAGCAATCCCATCAGCGAGCTCAGCGATCCACTGATGCCCGCGAGTGTGTCAGGCCCCCCGCCCGCACCGGGGCCAAAGCCACCGCCGCCTGCTCCACCGCGCTGGCCCATCCCGCCACCGCCGCCCTCGAGGGCCGCGGCCTTCTTATCGAAATCGGCCAGCGCCTGTGATATGGCTCCCTGGCCGGCGAGCTCCTGGAGTGTCTTAACCTGGGCGCGGATCGCGCGGAGCTGCCGCAGCGCCGCATGCGTTTCGAGCATGCCGTCATATAGCGCCTTTGTGAGATTAGACTGTTCAGCGAGGGCAACCGGCGGCGTCTTGACCCGCGGATCCATCTTGACGGTGATCGGCTGAGTATAGCTCTTTCCGTTGACCGTCAGCTTGACCGTGTACTGTCCGGTCGCGACCCAGGGCGAGTTCGGCGCAGGACTAGTGTTGTGAGCGATAGCCGTCATCGGAAGACCGCCTCGCCCGCCCCCTCCGCTTAAGGGTTGATAGTGCATATCCCAAAAGAAGCGGTGCATGCCCGCCGCCGTCGAAAGGGCCTGCGGCGGCCGGTACCAATATATCGGAACGGGTGTGGCCGCAGCATCCGGCATTTCAGCGGGGTCCGTGCTCGAATAGCGCCTGACAGGTTTGCCCGCGCTATCTAAAATTTCCAGCGTTACGGGTCCCGGCACATCAGATTTCAATGCGTAATAAATGATGGCGCCTTCCGGCGGGTTTTCCCCGGCCGGCTCGTCCGCCGGCAGGGGCGTATCGGTGTTCATATTCCACCGCACTCGGATCGCCACCTGCGGCTCAAACAAAACAGCTTCGGCCGCTACGATGTCCTGATTGAGCTGGCGGAGCGGCGTGATGTCGTCAAGGATCCAGAATCCGCGGCCGTGCGTCGCAACCACCAGGTCGTCGTCCTTGATGATCAGGTCGCGCATGGATGTCGCCGGCATGTTCAGCCGGAGCGATTGCCAGTGATCGCCGTCATCGAAAGAGACAAAGATTTCGCGCTCTGTGCCGGCAAATAGCAGGCCTTTGCGCTGGGGATCCTCGCGGACGGCGTTGACGGGAGCGCCGTCGGGAATCCCGTTGGTGATATGTGTCCAAGTCTTGCCGCCGTCATGCGTCCGGTAGATATGCGGCCGCATGTCGTCGAGGCGCAGAGTGTTTATGGCCGCGTAGGCGGTCTGCACATCGAAGCGTCCGGCATCCATGATTGACACCTTAGCCCAAGGAGTCAGCTGCGGCGGCGTCACTTCTTTCCAATTCTTGCCGCCGTCCAAAGTGAGATGGATCAGGCCGTCATCAGTGCCGACCCAAATGCGGTTGACGTCGAGATAGGAAGGGGCAACGGTGTAGATGACGCCTCGCTGAGACGGCTTTGCGGAATCACTCGTGCGATATTTGCCGACGCTCGCCGGCACGTCCCACGTCTTTCGAGTCAGGTCGGGACTGATCTGCTGCCAGCTCTGGCCGCCGTTCGACGTCTTCCACAGCGTATTCGCCGCGAAATAGAGAATGTGAGGATCAACAGGCGAAAAAAGAACCGGCTGCGTACGTATGGTCCGGAAATCGGCGGACCGAACCGGCTTCGGCCCGACGTTTTGCACCTGGCCCGTTCGGCGATCGAAGCGTGTCACGCTCCGGCCGCCATAGATGATGTCTGGGTCAAGAGGGTCCGGCGCGGCATATCCGTATTCGTCGACGCCGACCGGCTGCCACTCACGGAATGTGATCTGCCCGTCGTTGCCGCGGCTTGCGACTCCGGCCGACCCGCTCTCCTGCTGCCCGCTGTACAAGCGGTACGGAAAGGCGTTGTCGGCGGCGACATGATACAGTTGCGCCGTGGGCTGGTTGTACCAAGAGCTCCATGTCTCGCCGCCATTTACCGTGATAATCGCGCCCTGATCGGACGTAAGCAGAATAATGTCCGGGTTATTCGGATTGATCCAGATGTTTTGGTAATCATCGCCGCCCGGCGCGCCGCGAAAACCAGCCCAGGTATTGCCGCCGTCCACGGATTTCCAGGCCACTATGCTCGTGCTGAAGACAATATCGGGGTTCTTTGGATGGACGCCGATTCGCGGCAGGTCGCCTCCGCCGATCCGGGCAGCCGGCCGCGGGTCGGTCGTGATGCGCGTCCAACTTTCCCCTGCGTCGTCGGAGCGGAAAATGCCCGTGCCGCGCGTCATGGCCACGGCCGCATAGATGCGGTTCGAATCGCTTGGAGCGATGCCCAGGTTGGCCTGGACGACTCCGTCCGCGCCCGACGGCAGGCCATTGGTGAGCTGCCGCCAGGTTGTGCCTCCGTCAATTGATTTGAAGATGCCGCCCGTGGTGCCGCTCCAGGCCGCGTTCTCCCAGGGACCTTGCCGGGATTCCCAAAGACCGGCATAAATAATGTCGGGATTGACGGGATCAAACTCAAGTTCAGACCCGCCTGTATTCTCGTCTTTGTAGAGCACTTTCTGGAAGGTCTGGCCACCGTCCGTCGAGCGGAAGATGCCGCGCTCCTCATTCGCGCCATATGGATGGCCGAGAACGGCCGCAAACAGCCGGTCGGGATTGCGCGGATCGACGATGATTTGCGGGATCTGCTGTCCATCCCGAAGCTCCAGATGCGTCCAGGTGTTGCCGGCATCAGTTGACTTGTAGACGCCGTCGCCTGTCGAAAGGTCGGGCCGCTGCAGCCCTTCGCCTGTCGCGACATAGACGATGTTCGGGTCCGACGGCGCCACGGCAATAGCGCCGATCGAGCCGGTCGGCTGGCTGTCGAAGATAGGAGTCCAGGTTCGGCCATAGTCGGTCGTCTTCCACACGCCGCCGTTACAGACGCCCATATAAAAAACGTTGGGCTGGGTCGGCACTCCCGCGGCGGCCCGTGTCCGGCCGCCTCGATAAGGCCCGATCGAACGCCAGCGCATTCCGGCTAGATACTTGGCGTCGAATGGCTGGGCGATGGCCAACGAGGCCGCAACAGATAAAAGCAGCAGTGCCAAAACGCTTTGAGCAGACCTTAACCGCAATTTCATGGTTGTGACTCCTTTGATACCAAGTTCAACGTTCTGTGATATGAAGATGAATTTATTCCAGCCGTGATTCTAAGTCAACAGGTAAAGCCCGAAGAGCCCGGGATCAAACCTGCTCCTTTTGCATCTCCCCCCAGGAAAAAAGCGCACAAGGAGTAGGTTTGACCCCGGATTGGCTGTGTCCTGAAGCGGAATTTCGCCGCGCAGGGGTGCCGCCGGATTTCCTTCGACTGAGACATGCGGCGTTTTCAGCTGTAGGACCGCAAACGAATGTCAAGAAATCGAAAAAAGAACGAATTCTGAATAACTTAACCTCTTTGATAGTCGCCCGAAAAAATAGACTTCAAAGTTTCGTGATGTCTAAGCCTTCGATCAGGCCATAATCCCGCAGATCCAGAGTCGCCAGGGAAAATCCCAATGAAATGCAGGTGGCGGCGACGATCAGGTCGTGCGCTCCGACGACCTTTCCCCTTTTCGCTAAACTCGCCCAGATCCCGGCGTAAATTCTTGCGGCACCCAGGTCGAAGGGAAAAACGGCAAACACCTCGATTATTTTCTCGACAAATGCCTCCCTGATAATTCTCCGTTTCTCGGAGTCCGCGCGATGAACACCGTGGAGCAACTCGGAAACTGTAATCGCGGAAATTCCAAAAGGCTCTCCTTCCCTCCCCAAGATGAACTTCTCCAGCCTCGAAGACGCCCTCTCCAGTCCGATGAGGACGCTCGTATCGAAGATGACTCCCATCAGATTCTCTTCGGAAGGACAGGCTGGCTTTCACGAACAGCCCTTATGTCGGATTCAAAAGCCTCGGCTTCAGCGCCGAGTTTCGGAATGGCCTCCAGAAGGCTTTTCAATTCGCCCAGGTTTTTGCCCTTTAGCGACTGGGTAACTGGCGAGATCGAAGCCACGGATTTCCCTCCTCGAACAACAGTGTAAGAATCTCCTTTATAATGAACATGACTCAAGATTTCGGAGAATTTTCTCACTGCTTCAGTCGCATTGATTTTTTTTCTCATCGTAATCTCATCTGTAAATTATGATATTCATATTTTACATAATTTTGCAGAGATGTCAAATTCCACTTCCTGTCGTCCGAAACCTGTGCGGCGTTCCACGCAGGCTCATATCGCGCCTGGCGCTTTGTCGGTTAATTTTCTAATCCTATCTTTTTCATCAAGGCCTGGAACCTGGGGGGTCAGCTCTCAATCATTCATAATTTCCGTTTCCTCTGACGGCCGAATTGATTTTAGGCAGCTGGTGAAAGACCTGGCCAAAGAGTTCAAGATGCGAATTGAGATGCGCCAGGTTGGAGTCAGGGATTAGGCAAAGATGGTGGGGGGGGGCTGGGTGTTTGCGGACGTTCTCTCTGCTGCTTCAGTTTCATGAAAAGCTTTGAGCCGGTGACCATCCAGAAGGCAAAGAAGCAGCAGATTGTCATCAACCCGACCAAGATATCGGGATTATGCGGACGGCTGATGTGCTGTCTTGCTTTCGAAGATGAGAGCCTTGGCCGGTTGTATGCCGAAGAGGAAAAGGTGGAAGAGGATTGAGGCAGTTCTTTCAGCTTAACCTCTCTCATTGCCTAAAAATATCTTGACAGCTCTACGCCATTGACGTATAGTATTTTATGCGCTTTATTGAAACACCCATTTTCACAAGAGAGGTGGTTCGTCTCATTTCTGAGGATGAATACCATTCGATATAACTTGCTTTACTCTTTCGTCCAGAACAGGGAGTACTAATTTCTGGAACCGGTGGCCTTCGTAAGCTTCGCTGGCGTTCATCAGGTAAAGGCAAACGTGGTGGTTATCGGATTATCTACTACTGGGAGAAAAAACAAGAAATAATATACATGTTGCTCATCTACCCGAAGAGCAAGCAGGAGGACTTGACTCATGAACAGGCAAGGGTGCTGAGCAAATTAGTTCGAGAGGAGTTTAAATGAAGGAAAAAGATTTTAATAAACTCATAGGCAGCATAAAACAGGCTGGGAAGATTCGAAGAGGAAAAATGAAACCAAGTCGAATATTCCAGTTCAATCCTACCGATATTAAAAAAATTCGGCTTGGTTTGAAAAAGTCGCAGTCGGAGTTCGCGCTAATGATAGGAGTTAGTATCTCGACACTTCAGAATTGGGAGCAAGGCCGGAGACAGCCGAGAGGTCCGGCAATGGCATTGCTTAAGATTGCAGCTGAAAAACCCAAGGCGATCATTGAAGCGTTATCGACTTGAAATTTATGGTATAGCCTAGCACGAGGATCAAGCTGCCGGCTGGCCCACAGCCAGCCGCTCACACCGCGTTAGGTACCAGACTGGAAAGGGTTGCTTCGATGACAAGGAGAAGGAATGGCCATAAAGATCGTAAGATTAGGTAGTCCCAGAGAAGAGGGGGAAGGGCTGCGGATCGGTACGGTGAGGCGGCCTCCCAGAGGAGTAAGGAAAGAAGATTACTCCTCAAAGAATATCTACGATATTTGGTTTCCTAATCTGTCCCCCAGTGAGCCTCTGTTGAAGGAAGCCCGGGCGGCGAATGATGAGAAGTCTTGGAAGGCGTTCAAGAGAAAGTTTCTGGCCGAAATGAAATTGCCTGGGGCCAGTAAAGACTTGGATTTACTTGCTGCGCTTTCTCATCGAACGAATATGTCGATAGGTTGCTATTGTGAGGATGAGAGCCGTTGCCATCGTTCGATTTTGAGGGAGCTTCTGGCTAAGAGAGGGGCTGATGTTAGGTAGATTAGATCTGGTATCTAACTAATCAGCCAGCACAAGGAGAGATCAACCATGGACATTCTCCACGCTATTGGAAACACATCGATGGTTCGACTTCGCAAGGTCGTCCCCCCCAATTGTGCCAACATCCTCGTGAAGCTCGAGTGGGAGAACCCCACCGGCAGCGTCAAGGACCGGATGGCGCACGCCGTGATTTCGCGGGCGGAGGAGGACGGTCGACTGAAGCCCGGAGACACCGTCGTCGAGTACACGGGTGGCAGCACGGGGGCATCGCTTGCATTGGTCTGCGCCGCCAAAGGCTACCGTCTCAAGATCGTCAGCTCCGATGCGTTCAGCCAGGAGAAGTTGGATCACATGGCGGCGCTGGGTGCGGAGCTGACGCTCGTCCCGAGCGAGGGAGGCCGCACCACCAAGAAGCTAATCCTCGACATGATTGAGGCCGCCCGTGGGTTGAGCCAAGAGCCGCACACCTACTGGACCGACCAGCTCAACAACCATGACAGCATCGTGGGCTATTACTCGCTGGGCGAGGAGATCTGGAGTCAAACGAAGGGAGAAGTCGACGCCTTCGTTCACTGCGTCGGTACGGCGGCTTCTTTGCGTGGAGTCGCCACAGTGCTGAAGCGATACAAACCGAGTATCAAGATCGTCGCCGTCGAGCCCGCCGAATCCTCGGTGTTGCTGGGCGGTCAGCCAGGGCCTCACAAGATCGAAGGAGTCGGGATTGGCTACATTCCTCCGCTCTGGGACCCGACTATCGTGGATGAAATCCTGCCGGTCAAAACAGACGACGCGAAGGATATGGCCAGGCGCATCGCGCGAGAGGAGGGCCTCTTCGCAGGGACGTCTTCCGGAGCAAACGTCGCCGCCGCGATTCAAGTAGCAGAGCGGCTGGGGCCAGAGGCCAAGGTGGTCACGCTGATGGCCGACTCTGGCCTGAAGTACCTGAGCACCGATGTGTACAGGAAAAGATAAGACACGGTCTCAGTCACAGCGGGGTTGAACCGGTAACACCAGCAGCAGATTGTGCTATTCCTGGATCAAACCAGTAGAATTTCGGATGGGCAGCTGCACGCACCTTGAGTCCACGACGCCAAGCTGGCAGAAAATGACCGCTCCGGGCAAAGAAGAAGCCGGGGAATGAATGTTCCTTTCTCTCCTATGAATAAACCTTACATCATCTCTGTAAAAATGCAATGCATTTTTACATCGTAGATGGAAACTTCTATCTTGGGCGCTGGCTACATACGCCGCCCACTTAGAAAGTCCCGTCAAGTCTCTCGGATTTATGCATGGACTCCGTAATTATCCTAAGCTTCCAGAACGAGGCGGCGGGTGCGGTATTCGCCATATTGGCAGTCCTCCTGCTTCTCTTTCAGGACGCGGAAGGTTTCGCCTGAGAAATCTGGCCCGTAAATATCCTTCGGATCGAGGATGCAGCGAAGTTCATGATTTATACTTCCCCACGACTGTCGGGTGAGTAAAGGGGGACAAAGATGCTCAATCGACAAGTTTGGCCGAAAAGGAAACATATCCGAAGTGACAGCCTCAAAAGGCGACGCGGCACATCAGCCTTATCGTTAGATTCTTTAAAATAATGTTTGATTTTCCATAAGCTCTTGTTTACAATGTATTACAATAATTCTATGAGGTGCTTTATGAATACAGCAATTTCGGTTAGACTCCCCAAAGAGCTTACCGAGCAACTCGACAGTATAGCCAAAGAAACAGAACGGCCTCGCTCTTATATCATTCAAAAGGCGCTAGAATCTTACATTGATGACTATGCAGATCTCCAGGTCGCTCTTGATCGGCTCCATGACAGAACAGATGCTATTGTTTCAGGAAAAGAGCTGAGGAAATCCCTTGGCTTATAACATTATTTACAAGAAGTCAGTATCTCGGGACCTGAAAAAACTTTCTAAGGCAGAGGCTGGTCGTATTTTAGATCGAATCGAGGGAGAGCTTTCAAAAAAGGCAGATACTTATCCGGTCCTCAAAGGGCAATTCGCTGGTCTTCGAAAATATCGAATCGGTGATTATAGGGTAATATATGCAATTTTAGGAGATGATGTTCTTATCCTTAGAATAGGTCACAGGCGAGATGCCTACAAGAAAAAAATCTAACAAATCATTCCGCCAGACACCGGTTGAGCGGCGCCGCTGAGTTCAAGCGTTAAACGCAAGATGAGATTTATGCATCATTGAATCTGATTTAGGAGGAGACTTGGCGGTTGTCATCGATTCCTCGAGCGAGGTCTGCACTCATACAAAGTCTGAGCAGGACTCAGTCAAAATCATACGGAAGGCCACTGAGGATGAACAAAAGAAATTCAGCTGGCTTCAAAGGAAGGAAAGAAGGGCGTTTGAGGATGAAAGCCCTGGCCGGCTGTATGCTGAAGAGGAAAAGGTGGAAGAAAAATGCAATTCTTCTATGAAGATGTGATAGACAGTGAGAGAATATCAGAGACCTGCAATCCAAGGCTGCGCAGGCTATGCCTTTTTCCCTCCGACTGTGATTTCGGACACTCGCAAAGACGGACTGTTCAAGCTGCCCCGCATATCAAGGTCGTTGGCCACTTTATCGATATTTTTCAGGATTTCGAGAGTCGTCCCGCCGAGCGTTACCCCGTCCACCGGGAAGGCCTTGGCGCCGTCCACAATCCAGAATCCGCTGCAGCCCGTTGAGAAGGCACCCGTCGTGACATCAGTCCCCATTCCTCTCAGACCAGTGACGAGAAGGCCTTCTTTCATATCCTTGAAGAGTGCGGCCGGTTCGTCCTGGCCGTTTTCGACGATGATGCACAGGGATCCAGCCGAAGGGCCTCCTTTGTAATCGCCGCGCCGAGCTATGGTATTGACCTTGACGCCGGCTTTCCGTGCGATCTGGGAATCGTAATAGAACATCTTCAGCACGCCCTTGTCCACTATCGTGTTCTTTCGCGTGACATTGCCTTCGCCGTCAAATGGAACAGAGCCGATAAACCGTGGTATCGTCGGGTTGTCGTTGATGGTGATGAGGGGAGAAGCGATGGCCTTCTCGAGCATTTCGGTCATGAAGGTTGTTTTTCGATAGACGGAATCGCCGTTCAAAGCGAAAAGGATTCCCATCCAGAATGCGGGAGCTGTGTAGCGGTCAAATATCACCGGAACCTTCTTCGTTTCGACAGTCTTTGCCCCCAACATTTCCACAGCCCTTTTAGCGGCTGTTTTGGCCACTTCTTCGACTGGAACCAGCTCCTTGAAAAACCGTTTTGAGCTCGACCAGCCTCCGCCCTGCATGTTGTTGCCTTCTCCGGCGATAACGTAGGCACTGAAGGAGTATCTTGTTTTTTTTAGGACATAAGAGATGCCTTTGGAGTTGAATAAGCCGTCTTCCTGTTCGACATTGGAAAACGAGCCGCCTTCGCTATTAGTAATGCGCTTGTCCTGAGCCACGGCGATGCGCTCGACTTCTTTGGCGATGGCGATCTTTTTCTCATCCGGGACTTTGGTGATCTCGGGGTCATAGAGGTCAAGGTCGGGCAGCGGCTGCGGCCCGAAGTCGGGCAGTCCCTGCCACGGCTTTGCTTCCGTTATCTTTGCCAGCTCGATCGTTTTCTTGACCGTATCATCCAGAGATTCTGGTGAAAGGTCGGAGGCGTAGGAGAATCCGAGCTGCTTGTTGATGAAAACCCGCAAACCCAAACCTTTGGAGAAAGATTTTTGGAGCGTCTCGATTTCGCCTTTTCTGACGTTGACGCTGAATTGCTTGGCGTTTTCGATGACAGCTTCGGCCTCATCGGCCCCGTATTGGATTGCTTTTTTGACGACGTCTTCGCCGATTTTCTTGAAATCCATGGTTATCCTCCTTATGCCTTTTTCCCGCCCACGGTGATTTTATCGACTTTCAGGGTGGGGTTGCCGAATCCGACCGGCTTGCTCTGTCCATCTTTGCCGCAGCTTCCGCCGCCGATGACGAGCAGGTCGTTTCCAACAATCGAGATATTCTTAAGCACGTCCTGGCCGCTGCCCATGAGCATGATCCCCTTGAGCGGCTGCTTCACTTCGCCGGCCTCGATCATGTAGCCTTCGGTCACGGAGAAGACGAACCTTCCAGTGGTGGGGCTGACGTTGCCGCCGCCGATTTTGGCGATATAAAGGCCCTTATTGATGGATTTGATGATATCCTTGGGCAGCGACTCTCCCGGCAGCATGTATGTATTGGTCATCCTCGGGATGGGGTAGAACTGGTAGGACTGCCTGCGGCCGTTTCCGGTCTGCTTCATGTCCATCAGCTTCGCATTCAGCTTGTCCTGGAGGAAGGCGGCGCATTTTCCTTTTTCGATCAGGATAGTGTTATGCCCGACACAGCCTTCATCATCGACATTGACGGTTCCCCAGCCGCCTTTGTATGTTCCGTCGTCGGCGAGAGTGACGATTGGCGAGGCGATGGGCTGGCCGAGCTTATCCCAGAAGCAGGACGTCTTTTTCCGGATGCCATCTCCTTCGAGAGAGTGGCCGATAGCCTCGTGGAAGAAAATTCCTCCGTAGCCGGCGGCGATGACGACTGGAAATTCGCCAGCCGGCGCGTCCTCCGCCGGCAGCGTCCGGATAGCCATTTCTGCGGCCTTCCGCGCGAAATCCTCGGCCAGAGAAATGTCGAAATGTTCAAACCCGTAGGAACCGGACTTCGACTCGTAGCCCATGCTGCGTTTATTGCCTTCCAGCGCCGCGCAGTTGACGCCGAGCCGGGTGAGTGTCTGAGTGTCTTCGACATACAGGCCCTCGGAGTTGGCGATCAGGATTTTCTTATTGATATCCCCGAATCCGACTCCCACCTGGACGATTCGCTTATCGAAGGCGCGGGCCTGAGTGTTCGCCCTGATGAGAAGCTCGACTTTGGCCTTGGCGGCAATCGTGTCAGGAGAGACTTTGACGAGGTAATAAGAGGGAGGAAAGAGGGAAGTGAATTTTTCCGGTTTCTGCTTGACCGCGCCTGAAGCAATAAGCGCTGCCGTCTCCGCAGACTCCTTGAGCTTGGCAAAATCGAGGTCGTCGGAGAAGGCATAGCCTGTTTTTTTTCCCTGGAGAACCCTGAAGCCGACGCCCATATCCAGGCCTCGCACGGCCGCCGAGACCTTGTCTTCATCCAATGAGATGCTGTCGCTGACAGTCCGCTCGAAATAGATGTCGGCGAAATCGCCTCCGCGACTGAGGCAGACCTCGAGGAGTTTGCGCAGTGTGTCTTTATCGAGAGTAAAGGCCTGAGGTGACTCTGCAGCGAGAAGCTCATCCGGGCCCTGCCCCGCGAAGTGTTTCCAGATCGGGAAGGAGACCACAAGCGCTCCTGTCTGCATCCCTTTCTTCAGAAAACTCCGCCTATCCATGAGATTGTTATGCTTGAAGATTTCCATACTTCCTCCTTTTGTTACCGGATATTTTTTTATATTCTAGGCTTCGGCAAGTGTCAATAAAAAAATTAAAAAATGAAACCATCAAATCTTTAGGGGGGGTAGGGTCTATCGTAAAATAGATAGATTAAGAAGACGAGATTTATGCGTCATTGAAGGGGACAAAAATGCTCAATCGGCCAGCTCAGCCGAAAATGAAATTATTATCCATGATGTGGACATGGAATTTTTTCGGGTAAATTATTCCCATGACAGCTGAGAACTTGCTGCCAAAGCCAACACGGACTCAATTCGGAAGAAGTTGAACCTTCGATTTGACTCTTATTCCCTTTGTTGCTATACTTCCATGAAATTTTCTAAAGGGTAATGGACTTATGGAATGTCCGAAATGTCATTCTAACAATCCTTCGGACTCACAATTTTGTAGCAAATGCGGGACGCAAATCATCCCTTCTGAGGGAATCCCTTATTCCCAGACTGAGACACTCCAAACTCCCGTTAAAGAGCTGGCCAGGGGGAGTGTCTTCGCCTCCAGGTATGAAATCATCGAGGAGCTGGGCAAGGGCGGGATGGGCAAAGTCTACAGGGTTTTTGACAAAGACATCAAAGAGGTCGTTGCCCTGAAACTATTAAAACCGGAGATCGCTTCAGACCAAGAGACGATCGAGCGATTCCGGAATGAGCTGAAATACGCCCGGAACATCGGCCATAGGAATGTCTGCCGGATGTATGACCTCGGCAGAGCTGAGGGAACCCATTACATCACAATGGAATATGTGGCCGGCGAGGATTTGAAAAGCTTTATTAGAAGGTCGGGCC
Organism: uncultured Eubacteriales bacterium; assembly: GCA_964645765.1. Taxonomy (GTDB): domain Bacteria; phylum Acidobacteriota; class Aminicenantia; order Aminicenantales; family Aminicenantaceae; genus CAZGMN01. The sequence goes on along the minus strand of CAZYBE010000032.1, from coordinate 24,887 downwards.
AGCTCACTGTCGGAAAAGCTGTTTTTATCGGCAAGCAGGTCTGTGAAGGCCTGGCCGAGGCCCACCGCCTGGGGGTTGTCCATCGGGACCTAAAGCCTCAAAACATCATGATTGATAAAGAAGGGAATGCCCGGATCATGGACTTCGGGATCGCCCGCTCGATTAAAGCCAAGGGAATCACTGGCGCCGGGATTATGATCGGAACCCCGGAGTATATGTCGCCGGAGCAGGTCGAAGGAAAAGAGGCAGACTCCAGGTCGGATATTTATTCTTTGGGCGTGATTCTTTACGAGATGCTGACCGGCCGCGTTCCGTTTGAAGGAGACACACCGCTCAGCATCGCCGTGAAACAGAAGACAGAGACTCCGCGCGACCCAAAGACACTTAATGCCCAAGTCCCCTCAGACCTGAGCGAGGTCATCCTCAAATGCATGAACAAGGAAAAAGAAAAAAGATATCAGAAAGCGGAAGGAGTACTTTCTGAGTTGGCCAATATTGAAAAGGGAATTCCCTTGACAGAGAGGGTCATTATCAAAAAAGAGCCTCTGACCTCGCGGGAAATTACGGTCAAGTTCAGGCTTAAAAAGCTTTTCATCCCCGCGCTCGCTGTCATTGCCCTGGTCGCTCTCGGTGTGATGGGCTGGCTCTTCATCCCCCGCAAGCCCGGGGTCAAGCATTCCATCGCCGTGATCAGCTTCAAGAACCAGACCGGGGACAAAGCCTTTGATTATCTTCAGGAAGCCATCCCCAACCTTCTCATCACCAACCTCGAGCAGTCTCGATATCTTCGCGTGACGACCTGGGAGCGCGTGGCTGACCTCCTCAGGCAGATGGGAAAGGAAAGCGTCCAGGTCATCGATAAGGACCTGGGCTTTGACCTGTGCCTCAGGAGCGGCGTCGAGGCCATTGTGACAGGGAGCTTTGTCAAGGCCGGGGACATGTTCGCCACGGACGCGAAAGTGTTCGATGTGAAGACAAAAAATCTTCTCAAAAGCGCAAGCTCAAAGAGCAAAGGAGTGGACAGCATTCTCAAGAGCCAGATTGACGAGCTGAGCAGGGAGATCGCTCGAGGCGTCGGTTTATCCCAGCGCGCCCTCGAAACCACTCCGCTTCGCATTGCTGACCTGACAACGAGTTCCATGGAGGCTTATGACTGTTTCCTCAAAGGAATAGAGAATTATGACAACATCTATTATGACGAAGCCCGGCAACTTTATGAGAAAGCCGTAGCTCTTGACCCGACCTTTGCCACGGCCTATCTCCTCCTTGCTAATACATACGGCAGTTTAGGGAATAGGAAAGCGATGTACGAGGCCTTTGAGAAAGCCAAAGCCTATTCGGAAAAAGCAACCGAGAAAGAGAGGCTCTATATTGAGGCGGGGTATGCCGGCACCGTAGAAAGAAATCCGGAAAAAAGACTCCGCATCCTCAATGAGATAGTAAAAAAATATCCCCAGGAAAAGCGGGCTCACCTTTTGCTGGGCAACTATTTTTTTAGCAGAAGAATGTTCTCTGAGGCGATAAAGGAATATGACAAAGTCCTCGAGCTTGACCCCAATTATGGAATGGCGATTAATCAGCTTGCTTATGCGTACATGTCTATGGAGAACTATGAGAAAGCCGAGGAATATATAAAAAGATATGCTGCCGCCTTCCCCAAAGAGGCCAATCCCCTGGATTCCCTGGCTGAGCTCTACCTGAAAATGGGAAAGCTTGATGAAGCCATCGCCAAATACAAAGAAGCCCTGGATGTTAAGCCTGATTTTTTTCAATCATGCTCGAGTATTAGCTATATCCAAGCGCTTAAAGAAAATTACCCTGAGGCCATGAAATGGATCGAGCAATATATTGCCAAGGCTCCCTCTCCCGGCCTGAAAGCAAGCGGGTATGTTTGGAAGGCTTTCTATTATTTCTGGCTGGGAAGCTTGAACAAATCTTTGAGGGAAATCGACACCGCGACAGAAATGCTCGTGGCCGGAGGAGCGGGGGAAGAGGCAAGGGCAGCCCTGGACGGTTCGAAAGCATGGATTTGCTATGAGAGCGGAGATATCGAAGCCGGCAGAAAATACATGAAAAATTGTGTTGATTTTTACATGACTGTTTTACCTGGAGAATATAAACCATCTTATCAGGAGGAATACGTCTTTCATTCGGGGCTGTCGGATATAAAACAGGGGCGAATCGAATCAGCCAAATCAAGGCTGGCTGAAATGAATGCCCTCTTGCCCAAGGTTGATTCCTCTTCTAAAAGTCAAACCATATTTTTCTATAACCTGCTCTCCGCAGAAATGTTTCTTGCCGAAGGAGAAGTCGAAAAGGCCATAGCCGTAATGGAAAAAACAGCAGTCCCAGAAATGCCTAACATGCATATAGATAGTTTAGGATACTACAACACACCATTGCTCAGGGATGTCCTGGCAAGGGCTTATGTTAAAAAGGGAGACCGGGATAAAGCCATCGCCGAATACGAGCGGTTGGTCACTTTCAACCCGAAGAGCAAGGACCTGCGCCTGATCAATCCAATATACCATTATTATCTGGCCAGGCTGTATGATGAAAAAGGCTTGAAGGACAAAGCCAGGCAAGAATGCGAGAAATTTCTCGACCTCTGGAAAGATGCCGACCCCGGCAGGCCCGAGGTCGAAGATGCTAAAAAGCGGGTCGCAAATCTGTAGTCTCGGCAAAGGGGGAAGAGGATTGAGGCAGTTTTTCGAGCAGGGGGAAAGAAGGGGTTAGGCTTTACTCGCTTTTGGTAACCTTAAAATAAACCTTACTCGAAACAGCGACAAGAGTCCCCTCAGAAGAGAAAGCCTTGACCTGCCAGGAATATTTACCCTGGGGTTTAATGAGGTTTCTAATTTCTTCTGGAAGGAGAACGAAATTTTCTTTTGTCGTGGTCGTCCAGAGGACGCTGCCATTATTATAGATGGAAAACTTGTATTCAAGCTCTTTCTCTGATTTTGCCCATCTGAATTCAGTGGGAACGACGTTAATGTCCATCAAAGGCGAGATGAGTTCTATGGATTGTCCGCGAGAGGCTTCTTCATCACTGATTTGAAATGCGGGCTGGGTTGATTTGAAATAGGGTATAACGTTAAAGATTATGAGCAGAACCAAAGCCGTTGAGACCGCGGCAAAAGCCCATTGTTTAGGAGTGAGAAAGGAAAGAATTCTTTCTGCCCAGGATGCTCCTCTTATCTCTTCGGCCAGGAATTCGTCTTTAAAGATTGCATATCCTTTATTCTTTATGACCCCTAGGAGCTCATCCCTTTCTGCTGTTTTTTCAAAGCAAGAGAGACAGTTGAAGTAGTGCTCCTCGAATCTGTCTTTTTTCTCGTCGGCTAACCTGTTCATTAGATAATCGTCGATTAGCTCTTCATATTTACAGTCTTTCATAGCTCTTTCCTTTCATTTCAAATTCCAATATTTTAGTCGAAGAATAGCCAGAGAAAATGGAAAAAAAGTTCATTTTTTTAAAAATTTTTTCAGCAATTTCTGGGAATAATTCACCCGCTCGCTCACCCGGCGGGGGGAGATTCCCAGCTTTTGAGCCACTTCCTCTCTTGAAAGCTCTTTATAATAATAGAGATAAAGGACTTTCCGGTATTTTGGTTTTAACTTTTTTAAGGCATTCGCCATCAATTCGGCTCTTTCCTTGTTTTCTACGCTCTGTTGAGGATCAGGATAATTAGCTGGCTCTGGAGCATCCTTCAGGAGCTTGCTCTTCTGTCTGATATAATCAACGATCCTGCGGCTGGTTATGGTATAAATAAAGGTCCCGATCGAAGATTCACCCCTGAACTCCCCTTTCTGGATTTTTTCTATGGCATTGGTGATAACCTCGTCAACGATATCTTCCCAATCTGGGTTGCTAGCCCCCAGAGATCTCTTGACTCTAAAGCTGATCACAGGGCGGTACTTGGTGAAGATTTCTTCTAAATCGATGTCAATTTTCTTATTTGACACTTGCTCAATTATATAATTCTGAAATGGGCGTTGACAAGTATTCATTTTTAATTAATGACAAAAATTGTCAAAGCTGCTGGGAATGAAGAAATGTTTGGAAGCCCGAATTCAATTTTTTTCAAGCGATTGCGACTAAAGCTTCGCTATCAAAAAATGGAAGCGGTTTTAAATAAAAGGAGCGCAAGAGATCACATGGAGAAAAATATTCCATGGGAAAGAAAGAAGACATTGAATCTGGAAGGAACGGACGATCAAAATGCCTGTGGTCGCTATCGAGCTGCAGGAATATTTAACCCCCGGATACAAAAAGAGTTGAATAAGCCAAGGTCTATTTTTTCAGCTGGTCATGAAGAACCCTCAATTTTGAAAGGCAAGGAGATATCAGAGGAAAGAAGAAAATTCATGACTCCCTTTGTTGTCGAGGGGAAAAGTGAGAGCTGGGAGCTCTTTTATTGGAACATGCTGAGCATAGGGGCCATGAAGGTCTCATCAGCGAAAAGAATCTTGAAGTGCCTGGACAAACAGTATGAGAAGCTCTTCAAAGAGCAGATCAGCGGGCTTGAAGAAGATTTCGCCGAAAAACAGCGATTTTTTAACTCAAACCTCCTTTATTTAGTCGCTGCCACTGATGGCAATGAAGACACCTTGGGCCATTCTCAACTGGTGGCCAGCTATTCTGTTTTGTTAACAAAGGCTCTCGGGGTTGAAGATAAGAGTTTTTTGATCAATATCGAAAGGGGAGCTTTGCTCCATGACATCGGAAAGATTGGAATACCTGAATCCATCCTGAGAAAGGCTGGCCCATTAACAAAAAAAGAGAAAGAGATAACTCAACAACATCCCCTTCTGGGTTATGAGATGATAGAGGAGTTTGATTTTCTGAAAAGAGCTGCGCTTATTGTTCTGTTCCATCATGAGAAATATGATGGCTCCGGATATCCCTATGGCTTGGCCGGTGAGGAGATTCCTTTGGAGGCCAGAATTTTTGCTCTGGCAGACACCCTGGATGCCATAACTTCTGATAGGCCATATAGTCAAGGAAAGAGTTTTCTGGAAGCCTACCGGGAGATCGAAATATCCCAAGGCAGCCAGTTTGACCCTCAACTTGTCGATGTCTTCCTTTCTATTCCGGTTGAAAAGTGGCAGAGGATAAAGGCAAAGACGCAAATCAGCCTTCCTTCTCTAGCAATCCATTAATCCCCAATACAAAAAATAAGAATTTTCAGTCTTTGCGGCTCTCTTGGCCTGAATCTCGTTCTATGGCTTGGCAAAAGAGCTCAGCCGTATGAAAAATCTTGAAACGAGGATTTTGGCTCTGCAGGTTTGACTTTAGCTGAAAGAGGCAGCCTGGACAGTCTGTGGCGATGAGCGAGGCTTCGCTTTTGAGGATTTTCTTCTTTTTTTTCTCCCACAAAGCAGCAGAGACTTCTGGATTCTTCAATGAAAAGACACCGCAAAAGCCGCAGCAGGCAAAAGGCTCTTCCTCTTCTTTAAGGTCAAAACCCAAGTCTTGGAGTATTCTTTTAGGCTCATCCTTGAGTTTCAGGGCATTCAAATAATGGCAGGGATAATGGTAAAAGACTTTTTCTTTCAAGGGAATCTTTGTCTCTGGACGCAGCCCCTTTTTAACCATGAATTCTGTGAAATCAAAGATTCTCTCGCTCCAGCGAGAAGAGGATGGCTCGAGCTGGGGATAGAGATTCTTCAAAATTGAGTTTCCGGTCGGACAGACAGTGATGATGAAATCAGGATTTTCTTTTTCAAGCGATTTTAAATTTTTTTTAGCCAGGGCCTCAACATCTTTTTTGCGGCCTAAATGGAGGCTGGGGGCTCCACAGCAGGCCTGGTCAGAAGGACAAACCACCTCGAAGCCGAATGGAGAGAGGCTGGCGAAAACGCTTTCTCTTATTCCTGGAAAAAAGAACTTAGCCAGGCATCCCTGGAAGAGGTAGATTTTCTTTCCTTTATTCTCTGAAGCAAGTTGGCCTTTTTTCAAGTTCAAGGCTGGCAAGGATTTTCCCTTTGCCCAGGCAAGAGGAAGCTCTCTTAAATAGCCGTTTTTCTTCCAAGGCTTCTGCAGAATGGAAAGGAGCTTTGCCGCCTTCTCGCTGAGGGATTTTTCTTTGAAGAAGCCAGAGAGAGCCTTTTCCCACAATTTTAGCTTTCTTTGGCTTTTGAGTCTCAGGATGAGCTCGGCGGTGGGGATTCCCACCGGACAAAATTCGTCGCACTTTTTGCAGTCTGAACAGAAATCGAGAAGCCGCGAAGCATCTTTAAAGGAGCGAGTCATAGCCGTCAGGAGCAGGCCAATCCCTCCAGGATAAACCTGTCCGCCAAAGACATGGCCACCGAGAGATTGAAAGACAGGGCAGATGAGCATGCATCCACCGCATTTCAGGCAATAGAGAATTTTGTCCAGGTCTTTATCCTGGCTGACCTTGAGCCTTCCGTTGTCGAGGATGATGATGTGGACTTCCTGAGGGCCGTGGACGCCTCTGACCAGTTCTTTTTCGATATCTGTGGTGCGGCTCGGTCCGGTGATAAAAGAAACGTAAGAAGTCAGTTTAAGGCCTGAAGAAGCAAAGACAAGGGCTTTCACGAGAGAGGCTGCCTGTTCCAGCGTTTCAACGAATTTCTCGGCAGTGACTAAAGCGATATGAACCGGCGGAAGGGAGGTGACAAGGCGCGCATTTCCCTCATTGCTGACAATGACCAGAGTCCCGGATTCGGCGATGGCCAGATTTGCGCCTGAAATTCCGACATCAGCCTCGATAAAATGTCTGCGCATCTCTTCCCTTGCAATCTTGACGATTTCTTCTGGCTCAGGAGGAATCTTTCTTCCAAGATGCCGGCTGAGAAGCTCCGCGATTTGTTCTTTGGTTTTGTGCAGAGCCGGGGCTGTGATATGGGAAGGCCTTTCTTTTGCCAGCTGTATGATCCATTCTCCCAGGTCTGTCTCGACAACTTTGTATCCTTTTTTCTCGAGAAAGCTGCGGAGCTGGATTTCTTCACTGACCATGGATTTGGATTTGATGATGAGCCTGGCCTTCTTCCGGCTCAGTATTTTTTCTACGAGCGACAGAGCCTCTTGAGGAGTCGAGGCCCGGTAGACCGCAGCTCCTGCTGCTTGAGCCTCTTCAGTGAATTTTTGAATAAGCTGAGGAAGCTGTTTGACGCATTCCTCCCTTATGGACCTGGCTTTTTCTTTTATTTTCTCCCATTTGATTTCATTTTTTGTGGAATTGTATTTCTGGAAATGTTGGGAAGAGGCTTTTTCCAGAGCTTTCTGGAGGTTTGAGTCTTTAAGGGCTTTTCGAACTTTTCTTTTTTGTTTTCTGGGGAAAAACAATCATTCCTCTTTCTTCATTTTTTCGAGATACTCCCGAGGGTCAACCAGAAATTCTCTTGGCTTGCTTCCCTCAGAAGGGCCGACTATTCCTTCCTGCTCCATCTGGTCGATGATCCTGGCGGCCCGGGCATAGCCTAACTTGAGCTTTCTCTGCAGGTAAGAAGCGGAGGCCTGGCCAGTGACCAGGATGAGTTCGACAGCCCTCTCGTAGAGTTCATCTTTTTCGCCGGTATCCTCCCATTCAAAGCCGGGCTCGCTCTTGAGGGCTCTGACTATTTTTTCATCATAAGTTGGAGTTCCCTGTTGCTTCACAAACTTGACAAGCCTTGTTATCTCGGGGACAGAAATGTAAGAGCAGTGAAGCCTGATGATGCGAGGATAATTGGGGGGCATGAAAAGCATATCCCCCAGGCCGAGGAGCTTGTCAGCGCCAGAAGTATCGATGATGATTCGCGAGTCAATCTTGGAGGGGACACGAAAAGCAATACGGCTGGAGAAGTTATTCTTGATTGTCCCGGTGATGACATCAATCGAAGGCCTTTGGGTGGCCATCACCAGGTGAATACCGACAGCCCGGGCGAGTTGAGCGAGGCGGGCAATGCAATATTCAACATCCTGAGCTCCGACCATCATCAGCTCTCCCAATTCATCGATGATGATGACCAGATAGGGAAGGGGCTTGAGACTTTCTTTTTCCTCTTCGGTCAGGTCCCCTTTTTTCTCCTTCAGGATTCGCCTTATCTGCTGGTTGTATTGGTCGATGTTTCTGACCCGGAGCAGCCCGAGCTTATGGTATCGGTCTTCCATTTTTCTTATGGTGTCTAAAAGAATGGCACCTGCCTTCTTGGCATCTTTAACCACAGGGCTGATAAGGTGAGGGAGCCCATCCCAGAGAGCGAATTCCAGTCTTTTGGGGTCGATGAGGATAAGCTTGACCTCGTCTGGAGTGGCTTTATAAAGAATACTGGCAATAACGGTGTTAAGGGCAACGCTTTTCCCTGTTCCAGTCGCGCCGGCAATAAGAAGATGGGGCATGATGTCCAAGTCTGTGATATAAGGCTCGCCATGAATGGTCTTTCCCAGAGCAATGGTCAGCTTGGAAGGAGAGTTTTGAAATTTTTCCGATTGGATGATATCCCTGAGGTTGATGAGTTCTCTTTTATTGTTAGGAATCTCAACACCGAGAGAGGATTTACCCGGCATTCTCTGCACTCTGACAGATTCCGCACCGAGAGCTAAAGAAAGATCCTCGGTCAGGTTTGCCACCTGACTGACTTTGATCCCTGGATAGGGATAGAACTCATAGGTTGTGACCACAGGGCCAGGATGATATTCCCTGACTTCTCCCTCGACCCTAAATTCAGCCAATTTTTCCTCGATGCGCTCTTTTTTTTCATAGAGTTCATTTTTATCGATTTTCTCTGAGGCTTTTGCCGGGTCGAGAAGGCTAAGAGGCGGGAAATTGTATTCCCCTCTTTTTTCCATTTCAGGAAAAAGATATTTTTCTGGAGAAGGGGGAGTTGGTGGCTTGGCAGGAACAGGTTCTGGGATTGCTTCTTTTTTGCTTTCTTTCAGTTCCGGCTTTTCTCTCTCTACCTTTTCCTGCTGGGAATATTTTTCGATAACCTTTTTTCTCATCTTTTCCTGCCGCTTCAGCTTCTGGTAGTGGATAATTCTTATCTTGACTTCTTTGAAGGTGAAGCGGAAGAGCCTCGAGAAGAAATGGAGGATGCTCTTGATGGATAGCTTGGCGGAGAAGATGATGAAGAGAATGAGAAGAACGATGAGAACAAGGTACGTCCCGGGATAGCTGAAATAGCGTATCAGAAGAGAAGTGATCAATTTGCCCGCCAGGCCGCCGGTTTGGATCTCTGCTCCTTTCCACTTGAGACTTCCAGAGACTAGGGAAAGAAACGAACTGAAGGCGAGGAGAAGAAAAAGAGTTCCTCCTGTTCTCAGGGAGAAACGCCTTTTTCTTTCAGAAGAGAAAAGTTGAATCCCAAGGTAGATAAGGGCCAAGGGAAGGAAAAAAGAGGCGAGCCCTAAGAGCTGGAGAATGGCGTCAGAGAGGTAAGCGCCGGCTCTTCCGGCAAAATTATGAATCCTATAATTTGAAGGGGTGGCATTTGCCCAACCGGTATTTGTCCAGGAGGGGTCCCGAGAATCGTAGCTGATCAAGCTGATTAAGATAAAGACGGCCAGGAAAAACAAGAAGATTCCGGTAATTTCAGAGGACTTGACTTGCTTCTTTTTCTCTTGCTTCTGGAAGGTCTCGCCCACTCTGTTCTTCCTGTTATTTTTCATTTTTTAGAATTATAGCATATTTGTTTCTTTTTACTAAAGGGAAAGAGGTTGGAAAAATTCAAACGAGAGACTGCTGGGAGAAAAAGTTAAAGAGCTCAACGAATTGGGAGATGGTCAGTTGCTCGGGGCGGATGTTTCTTTCCAAGGCGAATTTTTTATAAGCCTCGTTTATGAGGGATAAAGGGAGATTGATATTTTTTAGATTATTTATAAGGATTTTTCTTCTTTGCTGGAAAGCAGCCCTTAAAAATTTTCGGAAAATCTCTTCATTCTTTATAAAGAAAAGAGGTTGGCTTCTTTTTTTTAGAGAAATCAAAGCCGAGTTAACTTTGGGAGGGGGTGAGAAAGAATCCGGGGAGACGAGAAAATGGATTTTGGCCAAAAAATATATCTGAAAGAGGATCGAGAGAGGAGCATAAATTTTCGAACCAGGCTGGCCGCATATTCTCTCTGCAAATTCTTTCTGGAGGAGGAAGATGCACTCCGTGAAGAGTTCTTTATTCTTGAGGAGTTTGAAGAGAAGCGGAGAGGACAGAGAATAAGGCAGATTGCCCACCAGCTTCACGGTTCTTTTGAGTTTTTCTTCTTTGCTTATGATTTCTCTGAAGTCAACTCTCAGGATGTCCTTTTCCATGATCATGAGATTCGAGAAGCTTCTTTTTAGGAGAAAGGGAATGAGGCAAGGGTCTTTCTCAACAGCGATGACTTTGCCTGCTCTTTCTGCCAGGGGAAAAGTCAGGGCTCCCTTGCCTGCCCCTATTTCGATGACCAGGTCATTCTCGTCTGGTGAGATGACCTGAATGATTTTCTCCAAGACGGCACGGTTTTTCAGGAAATGCTGGCCTAGCGCCTTCCTCTTTCTTTTCATGGAGTCAAATAAGATTTTTATTCGGTTTGGTCAAATATCTTAAAAATCTCATCCGCTGACCTGGCGGCCTGGAGTTGGGAGCGTATCTTAGCATTCTTCAAAAGGGCTGATATGGAAGAGAGGGTCTTCAAATATTCTTCGGTTTTGTCGGTGGGAGCAAGAATAAGAAAGAAGAGATGGACGGGATTGTCGTCCAAGGCGTCGAAATCGACCCCCTTGGCGCTTCGGCCAAAGGCGATACAAATCTCGCGGACAACGTTCGTTTTAACGTGCGGCAGGGCAATGCCGTAGCCAAGCCCTGTGCTCGTCAGTGCCTCTCTTTCGAACAGAGCAGCCTTCACTTCCTCAACCTTTTCTTTAGGAACATGGCCCTGCTCGACCAGAATATTGACCAGAGACTCAATCACTTCCTCCTTATCTTTAGCCTGCAGTTCAATGTTTATTTGAGAGGCGGGAAGAAATTTTGTAACTTTCATCTTATAAAATCTTTCTCAACTCGTTTTCTTTCTCTCGAGTGGTAAGGGCAAGGATTGTATCGTTGGCTAAGATCACTGAATCGCCCTTGAGCAAAATCGCATTCTCATTCCTGATGGCTGCGATAAGGAGCGAATCAGCCGGCAGCCCGAGGTCCTTGACCTGCTTGTTGACAGCCGGAGAAGAATCTGTGATTTCAGCCTGAACAATTTCGAGGTTTTTAAAAGTCAGAAGGGGAAGGAGAACATGGATATTCAGTTTATGACCGATGAGGGCGCTGATGAGATTGGTCGTGTTGACGACGAGGTCGACTCCCAAGGTTTTGAACAGTTCTTCATTCTTAGGGTCGTTGACCAAGGCCAGTGTCTTTGGAACCATGAAGATGAGCTTGGCCAGCTGGCAGGCAACGAGGTTCTCCTGGTCAAGGCCGGTTACAGCGATAAGCATATCCGCCCGATTGCTGCCAATATTTTTCAGGGTGGAGACTTCACAGCCATTGCCGAAATAGATGGCTTCTCCCAATTCTTTAGTTAAAAGATTGTATTTGTTCCTGTCTCTTTCAATCAGCAGGATTTCAAGGCCCTCAGCGATGAGAGCCTTGGAGAGATTGTAGCCAACTTTTCCGGCGCCAACGATTATGATGTACATCTAAAAACTCCCTTTGAACTTTTTGGGCTTTATTCCAATCTCATTGAGAATCATCTCCAGCTCGATATTGGTCGAACAAATGGTCTTGAGTCCAAAGTCACGGTAGGCACCGGCTTTCACCGGGTCGCGCACCCTTGCTAAAACCATCTCTCGCCCAAATTTTTGACGAGCAATCTGCGCGGCCATTAAGTTGGCAATATCGTCTGAAGTGAGGGCGACAACAAGGTCGGCAGAATTCATGCCAGCACCTCTCAGGACTTCCTCATCGCTGATACGGCCAGCCACCTGGTTGCCAGGGAAATTGTCGCCGAGATTGACAAAGGAGTTCGGGTCGGAATCAACCACAGTCACTTCCCATCCATTTTCCGTCAATTGTCTGGCCAGCATTGAGCCGACCCTTCCGCAGCCCAAGATAATAGCCTTCATGAAGCCTCCCTAATCAATTATTCTGGTCTCCGCTCGATGATGACCTCGCAAGGGGCACGGCGAAGCACTATCTCAGAAGTCCGCCCTATAATTTTCTCTGGTCGGCCCAGGGCAGGACGAATGCCGATTACAATCAAGTCAGCACCCTCCTCTTTAGCCAAGCGCACAATTCCCTCGCCCACTTGTCGGGCTCTCTCAATCTTCGGCTTTGCGAGCAGATTGTGGTGATGGACGATGGCCACTGCTCTGGCTATCACCTCTTTGGCAATTGCCTCTGCTTTCTCCATTGCAGCATTGAGGGGCAAGGTGAAGGGAATCTCAATGACATAGGTTACGATAATTTCAGCTTTCTGCAAGAGTCCAAGGCGGCAGGCAAGTTCTATCGCATTTTCAGAATAAGTTGTGCCTGTTGTGGGTACAATGATCTTCTTTAGAGCCGAGATGGCAATCTTTGCCTTGGCAACTGAAAGAGGAACCTGCGGTGGTGGATGGAGCATCCACCAGATTATGGTGAACATTGCAGTGCTAAAGATTGCCGCCAAAACTGCGCCAAGAAGAGTTATGTGAGGAGCTTCGTTCATTTAGCTTCTTCTCTTTCTTTTTTTAATAAATTGATAAAGAAGGCGATTCTATAGATACCGTAAGCAGCGATGAGGAGAGCAAAAAGACCTGCACTGAAAAAATGGCTGAAGCCTTTGGCCCGTAAAAATATAACGATTCCCAAAGCCAAAAACAGTATCCCGGAGGATAAGGAATAGATTAATCTTGAGTGTAAAGGGCTTTTCATGACCTTCTTATTTTATTCCATTATTCTTAGATTTTGCCAGCGCTAAATCCCTTTCTTTTAGGGTCTGTTTGTAGACCTCAACCAGCTCGTATTCTTCAGCCGAAGTAAGGACTTCAATCTGCTCTTTCTCCCAGTCATGTTTGACATTGCCGAAGACCGGTAATCCATTCTTGCGCCGGAACCAGAGATAATAGCCGATGCAGGCCAGAACCCAGACTGGACCGGCAATCCGGCCGATGGTGTGAGTGAGAATAACCTCAAAAAGGATTAAGCTCACTCCAATCGTTCCAATAACGCCAAGGATGGGGAACTTAATCTTCCGGCCGTGATGCTTTATGGGGATGTTTAAAGGCATTGAGTAAGGACGAGGGGTATAAGGGTCTGAGAAGCGGAGCTTGATGAGCGAGATGAAAACCAAAAGATAGCCCAAACTCGCACCAAAAGCGTACATATTCCCCAGAGTATCCAGAACTCTAGGGGTTAAAGCTGAAAGCACTGCCTCGAGCGCTCCCATGAGAGAGAAGAAGACAATGGTCCTCACCGGGGTGTAGAACTTGGGATGAACGGCATCAAACCAGGGCGTGATCAATTTCAACTGGCTCATCGAGAAGGTAACCCTTGAAGCGCTCATCACACCGGAATTGGAGGAGATGAGAAGAATGGTTGCTCCGAGCAGCGCCGCGAAAGGACCGGCAACAACGCCGATGTAAGGAATAGCACTGGCCAGCCTCGCCACCGGGTTTGCTTGATGAAGAGCGAACTCCTGCCAGTTGAGGATGCCCAGGCCGACTGTAGAGAAAGTTGTGGCAAAGATAAAAACCGTGAAGATTAAGGATAGCGAAGTTCTGGGAATGATCGTCGCCGGACGCTTTGTTTCCTGTGCGGCCTGCGAGATCGATTCCAGTCCGACATAAGAGATGATGGCCAGAGATGAACCGTACATAAAATTATGAAGACTGGGAAACTGGGTCTTCCATTGATGGACAAGGAGCTCTGGCTTCCAGGCAAAAAGAAAACCCATTATGATGATTGTCGATTCGGTGATGATGTCGACAGCACCCAGTATTTCGTTCATGAGCGAGGATTGCCGGATTCCAAGGATATTGATCCAGATGAGAAACCCGATGATAGCCAAAGTTTCCAATGCCCAGGCTGGGTTGACGTTGTGGAAGGGGCCAATATCCATCGATATTTTGGCGATTGAAGGAAAGAAGAAATTGATGTAGCCAGCCGAGGCATAAGCAAAGAGGGCGATGTCGATTGTATAATCGAGTAAAAGCGCGGAACCGGCCACAAATCCCCAAAAATCGCCGAGGCCTCTCAAGGTGAAATAATGCCCTCCTCCAGCCACAGGATAGGATGAGGCGAGCTCGGTATAAGCCAGACCGATCATGATGTAGACAAGGCCGGCCAGGGCAAAGGCCAGGTTGGTTGCGCCTTGGGCAGCAGCCATAACCAGGCCTAAGGCCACATAAACATCAGCTCCGACATCAGCGTAGCCCCACATAAAGGAGCCCCAGACAGTCACATCTCGTCTGAGTTCAGTCTTGAGCTGAGAGTTGGTTTTGTTCATGGTTTACGCCAGATGGCAATTGAATTTTCTCAAGAACTTTTTAGAGTTTGCAATCAAGTGGATAGAAGTCCTTCCTCATTAATTTTTCTATTTTATTTTAGATATAAGAAAAATAATCCCTCCATTATAATCATTTTTCTCATTTTTTTGTCAAATCCCAATTTTCTTTTTCAGGCTGGTAAAATTTATCTAAAATATCCCAGGTTTATGGCAGAATGCCTCAGGTAAAAAAAAGACGAGTTTAAGATGACTAAAAAAGTCGAGCTGCGAATTTTGCGGCAAGCAGAAAAGGCTTCTGGTCAGAATTGGTGAGTGAGAATTTTGACCTTATCTGAGAGCCTTTTGATTAACGGTGACGGCGGTCTTTCCCTGAGCGGCGGTCTTCTCCTGACCGACGCTCCTTATTTTTTAGGAAGGGGGTTTTTGTCTTTCGTCGGTCCTTTCCGGTCCGCCTGTCCCTTCCGGCCCGCCTTTCAGTGTCCTTGTATGTCGAAGTTCTCTTGTTCCTTTTATTTTTCATTGACTTCCTCCGGACAGGAGATATTTATATGGGGTGTAAGGGAATCGAATTTTGAGTCGAAAACTAAAATTTCTTTAATAAAATCCCAACCTCATGATTCTTAGTTTAAGTTACTATTGCCACATTTTCTCTGCCAAGTCAAGAAAATAATCGGTTGGCATCTTTTTTCAGTGATAGAAAACCTCGTTATGGCTCAGGCTGGGTGTCTCGAAAACACGCCGCTTTTAGCGGATGATTGTTAGAGGTTAGAGTTTGAGACATTCTTTTATCCAAGGGTGAGGGGAAAATCCCCCTTTTGGGTGAAAGACAAGAAGGAAAAAATCATTTCAAAAATCATCGCCAGCGACTATTTACTTAGATAGGTATATTTAGTATATTCTGGTCTAAAATATGATTCAAAGCATGATTTATAAGATTGGCTTGGTAAGAAAAAGCCAAAAATTTATTATCTCTTTCAGAGGGGATTAAGATGGATAACATTAAATTATATGTCCTTAAACACTTCGAAAAGATTCTTGTTCTCAGCATTTTAGTTTGTGTTGCCTTTATCAATTATCTTGTCTCTTACAAAATGGGATTCTTGAATTTCTTTTATCTGCCGATAATCGCCGCTGGCTATTTTCTTGGCAGGAGAATGGCTGTTCTCACTGCTTTTCTCTGCATCCTTGTCGTTATTATCTTCATCCTTATCTCTCCTTCTTCTTTTTTCACAGCCGGTGTAGATAAGACTTATATCATCGTCAGTTTGACGGCCTGGAGCTCGTTCTTAATCCTGACCAGCGCGGCCATAGGCTACCTCTACGAAGAGAGAGATAAGAAGATCAGGGACTTAAGGGCAGCTTATGTTGGGATTCTGGAGATTCTGGCCAAATACCTTGAATCCGCTGACAGGTATACCCAGGGTCATTCAGTGCGGGTTGCCATTCTGTCAGAGGACATAGCCCGGGT
Organism: uncultured Eubacteriales bacterium; assembly: GCA_964645765.1. Lineage (GTDB taxonomy): Bacteria > Acidobacteriota > Aminicenantia > Aminicenantales > Aminicenantaceae > CAZGMN01. The sequence continues at coordinate 9,024 of CAZYBE010000032.1, read as the reverse complement.
TATGGGGCTGCCGTCGTACGAGAGGGAAAATGTCAGGATTGCGGCCCTTCTCCATGATATAGGAAAGCTTGAGATCAGTATGGATATTGTTCATAAGGCGGCTTCTCTGACTTCGACTGAGAAGGAGCTGATGTCCAGTCATTCGGAAAAGGGAGCGAGGATAATTTCTCTGGTGGGAGGGGTGCTGGAGGAGGCCGTTCCGATTGTTCTCGCTCATCACAAATATTATCTTGAAGGGAGAAAGATGCAATCGGCGGAAATGAATGGAGTTCCTCTTGGAGCGGCAATCATCGCTGTGGCTGATTCTTATGATGCGATGATCACCGATAGGCCTTATCGAGCTGGGATGCCTCCCTGGAAGGCTTTTCAGGAAATAGAAAATGAATCGGGAAAACAGTTTGATCCCAGAGTTGTCAAGGCTTTCAAAGAAGTCCTTTTGACCAAAGACGAATACACAAAAGAAGAGCCAAAAGTTTCTTAGCCATCCCTGTCAGGCCTTCTAAATCCCCTCGAAAGGGTTCGATAGAAATTCCTGCAAGCATTGTCTTCTGCTTACTGGTTTATATAAGCCAAAGTCAAGAATTAATCAAGAATGTCTTTTACCTTTAATCTTGAGAGGTGAACGGAAAATCCCCCCTAAAATCACCCGAAACGATGATTGACATCCTTGATGCATCGAGTGAAATTAGATGTAGAAAAAAATGAGGCCTAAATAGGAGAGGGCAACTATATAAGGAGGAGAAATGAAGAAACTCATCTTGGGAGCAATCCTTGTTGCTTTGCTTTTAAGCGGATGTTCCTCTGAAAAGACTGGAAACTTCCAGCTTTACTTGACAGACGCATCGATCGCTGGTCTAGAACATGTTTATGTTACGATGAGCGGGATATACCTAAGAAAACAAGACGGAAACTGGGCAGATAATATATTGAGTGATTCGCTGACTTTTGATTTGCTTTCCTTGCGGGATAGAGAAGACATTGTTGCCGAGGTTAAATTGCAGGAAGGAACTTATACTGGCATCAAGTTAGTTGTCTCAGCTGCTTCTGTCGTGGCCGATACTCGAACCTTCAACATAACTGTAGACCCGCCTTACGAGGTGATTATCCCTGCTGTTTTCACAATCAGGGTCGATGGCACAGTTGAGTTGGTTCTGGATTTTGATGCAGGGCAATCGCTAAGGGATGCGGGTAATGGGCAATACTTGTTAGTGCCTGTAATCGTCGTTAAGCGGATCGGTTATTAAAAGAATCCAGGTTTAAATCTCTCCTTAAAAGACTCACTCCAATATTCTTCAATGCCTTCTTTGCTTTCTTGAGAAATTCTGGATCCTTGGCGTGCCTCAGCTCTGGCTTGAAATATCCTCTCGGAAAGAATTGGCTTAATGGCTAAAAAAATGTAATATCAGGAAAACGGAGAAGGCCATGAATCAAAAAATGAGATTTTTCATCACGGACGTTTTTGCTGAAGAGAGATATTCAGGAAATCAACTGGCAACTTTCTTAGATTGTGCGTCTCTGTCTGATTCACAGATGCAGCAGATTGCAAGGGAAATAAACTTTTCTGAGACAACGTTTATCCTCTCCGAGGAACAGGAGAAAGGTGGATACAATGTCCGTATTTTTACCCCTGGAGCAGAGGTTGAGTTTGCCGGTCATCCCACGCTGGGCACAGCCTATATCATTCAAAGGCACGTCATCAAAAAAACTGCCAGAGAAATTATCTTAAATCTCAAAGTTGGCCAGATTCCAGTTTCCCTTCCTGCCGAGGGAGCCAAAGACAGCCTGCTCTGGATGAGGCAGGCTGAGCCAAGATTTGGGGAGATTCTGGATAAAGGGCGCCTGGCTGCGGTTCTCAATCTCAAGGAGGATGATATCGATAGCCGCTGGCCAATCGAGCAAGTCTCAACAGGCCTGCCCTTCATCATTGTTCCTTTAAAGACGCTCGATGCCTTAAAGCGAGTGGAAATTTCCAAAGAAGCTTATTATAAACTCATCAAAGAAACTTGGGCTAAAATCATTTTGGTCTTCTGCCGCGGAGGGTACACAGAGAGACAGGACCTTGCTGTCCGTGTTTTCCCTACTTGCTTTGGGATTCCTGAAGACCCAGCAACAGGCAGCGGTAACGGCTGCCTGGCTGCCTATCTCGTAAAAAATCGCTATTTCCAGTCGGCAGCGATCGATATTCGCACAGGACAAGGATACGAGATCGGCAGGCCATCGCTGTTGGCTTTACGAGCGAGCAAGAAGAATGGCCGCGTGGAAGTTGCTGTTGGAGGGCAGGTTATTCCTGTTGCCCGAGGGTGGTGGGGCTTAAGAATGAGTTGATGTGTATTTTTCAAGAGTATTTCTAAGTTTTTCAATCACAGGCGGGACTTTGAGTTCTTTGCCTTTAAAAATATCTTTGGCGTTGAGCCCTTGCCCATAGAAGGCATTGTTGGCGTCTTTGTCAATCTGGAGCGAGGCTCCTTTTATAGAGGCTCCAGCAAACAGGCCCCGGCTTTTGGAGTATGAATAGATTTCTGCTTCAAATTCAAGGTCAGTGCTTGCTTCGGCACTTCGGCCCACAGGGCCTGCCGAGACACTGAGATCAGCGCCTAACGTTATTTTTCCCGAATCGATATTTTCGATGCCCTTGCGCGTCTTAAAAACCAGGACAATATCGGCTTTTTGAACTCCGATCTGCCACCCAATGCTCCAGCCGATAAGCGTTATAAAGACCGGATTGCTCCAATCTCCTTTTTCATTGCGGATGACGAGAATCCCCCGGCCATATTGTCCTCCAAATCCTTTGGCGGCTTTGATCACGCCAGGAATTACAGCAATTCCATATGATTTTTTGAGCAGGGTGGATGGCAGGCCCTCTTCGGGGATGTCCACGATGTCGGTGATGACTCGTATAGCCTTCTCGATTCTTTCTGCGCCTGGAGTGGAAGTCATTTTGTTCTCTGAATCCTGGCCCTTCACACAGAGCAAGGAAGCAAGGAAAAATACCGATATGATCAGGAGAATTATCTTTTTTCGTATGAATATCATTTTCAACTCCTAAAGTTATATTTTATTTTAAGAAGGATGAGTTATCAATTGCCCGTCTGTTCCGAGATAATCCGCAGGGTTTATGAGGTCTCGCCCCTGCTCTGCCACTTCGCGTAAAAAGGAAACTCCTATCACTAACAAAGAATCAGTAAGTCAAACCGCTCCATTGAGTCGCCTTTTCAATTGAGGATAATGATCTTTGTTTTATTTCTCTTGCTATATATTCGTGTATAAGGTATACTCCAACTTCAAACATCTGGTAGGAAATAGTCAAACGAATTGATTTTCCCGCCCAAACGGTAATTTCGTCTGACCTTCATCCCCTTATGTTTTAATCTCCAATAAAAAGGCAGATCAATGAACTTTAATGAATTGAAACTCGAGTCCCGTCTCCTGCATGGTATAGCAGACAGGGGCTACGAAGAACTGACGGCCGTCCAGGAACTAACCCTGGCTGTAACCCTGCGGGGTCTGGACGTGGCCGTTCAATCCCAAACTGGAACCGGCAAGACCGCCGCGTTCTTGATCACGCTGTTTGAGCGAATTCTCTTGGACGGCGCGCCCAAGAAAAAAATGGCGCTAATCATCGTGCCGACCCGGGAGCTGGCCGTCCAGATTGAAAAAGAAGCCCGGCTTTTAAACGGCTATCTGGGGTTCGCCATCGGCAGCTTTTTCGGCGGCGTGGGCTACGCCGGCCAGCTGGCTTTATTGAAAAAAGGCCTGGACATCGTCGTCGGCACGCCGGGAAGGTTGCTGGATTTAGGCGAACGGGGCTATTTAAGGCTAAAAGATGTCGGAATCCTGGTCATCGACGAGGCTGATCGCTTGTTCGACATGGGATTTCTCCCGGACATCAAGAGACTTCTTCAGAAAATGCCTCCCCGCCAGGCCCGGCAGAACATGCTTTTTGGCGCGACATTGAACCGCGTCTCCATAAAAATCGCCGCCGAATACCTGAACCATCCAGAATTCATCGAAGTCACTCCAGAACGGGTGACGGTGGATACGATATTACAGGAACTCTACTATGTGAAGAGCCACATCAAGATGAATCTCATGCTTGGGATTCTCAAGGCTCAGGCTCCCCAGAACGCCCTCATTTTCACAAACATGCGGCACGTCGCTTTCCGCCTGGCCAAGAGCCTGCAATCCAACGGGTTCCGCAGCCGATACCTGACTGGTGACCTTCCCCAAACCCAAAGATTGAAGATCGTGGACGATTTCATGGCTGGAAAGTTCGCTTTTCTGGTCGCCACGGACGTTGCCGCCCGCGGGCTCCACATTGACGGCCTGGAAATGGTCATTAACTATGATCTTCCGCAGGATTGTGAAAATTATGTGCATCGGATCGGACGGACAGCCCGCGCCGGGAATTCGGGCAAGGCGATATCGTTGGCCAGCGAAGGCACGGCCGACCACCTCGAGGCCATCGAATCTTTTATCGGCATGAAGATTCCCGTTCAAAAGGCGAGCCATGAGCTTTTTGCCACGGACATGAGTTTAGAAGACAGTTACAGAAAGAGATTTCGAGGCCGTGGATCAAAAAACAAATGACCCGTGCAGCACTCGTACCTACGGCCCGACCATAAACTCCGAGTGATTACTTTTCCTTGCTCTCTCCTTTCGGCTTAAGCTCCATGCCGAGTTGCTGCATCATCCCCGACTCGTCTATAAGATCTCATTCCTCGGCAATCTAAGCGTGATAGTCAACGGAAGTTGACGCTCTGAGCTCGTGATCGGTACGAGCGGCCTCTCTAACTTGTGTCTTTTCATCATAAATGCTTCTCCAATCAAGATTGGTCCAATTCTTGATTCTTCTCCCCTGCCATGGCAGGAGTCTATCAGCCCCGTCATCCCGAGTGTACCGTCCTCTACCGGGTGCTCTTTCATTAGTTAGACAGGTTCCTCTCCGAATATGAGTCACGTTTCGAAAGAGAGTACGGCTACTTCCGTTCTCCGAGCAGAGCGAGATATCTGGCCAAATTCCGGCTTTTCGAGCGACTCCAGGCCTTCATGACCCTGTTCTATCGCTTTTTCCTATTTTCTTGACATCTCTTCTCGTCATGATGTAGCATTTTTCACGATGAGAGGATGGGAAAAACCGAGAAAATACGCAATCGACCGCAGCCGTCAAAAACGAAATACCTATCCTTAAAACAGGGAAGAAATGTTCAAGCTATCAGAGTTGTTCTAGGCGACATACAATGGTTAGAAATGTGGCGCAAGCCACTTTATATATTACTGAGGCTGGGTCGGCTAAAGTAATAAAAATTTGAAAGAAAGGAGGAGCTAAAATGGTGGAAAAAGCTTTGAAAAACATTAGGTTTGCCAAAGCCGCTGATGTCATGACAAAGGATGTGGTATACATTGACGGCAATGAGACGGTGGCCAATGCCATCAGGCTGATGAGAGAGAAAAGGGTCTCCAGCTTGGTCGTGAACCGAAGGAGCCCCGGGGATGCCTGGGGCATCGTGACCCGCAAGGATGTGGTTAGCAAGGTTGTCGATCCAGGGAAGAATCCCAGTGATGTCAAAGTCTTTGAGATCATGTCTAAACCGCTCGTCATGGTCTCCCCTGGTCTTCAGCTGAAGTACTGCGCCAGACTGTTCAACCAGGCTGGCATCAGGAGAGCACCTGTTTTTGATGGCCAGGAGATTGTCGGGATTTTGAGTAATACCAATATCTTCAATGCCATCAAAGTGTAATTACCACTTTGTTGTCTAAGTGGAGTTAGGAATCTCACCCAACGAACAGACCGACCCAGCCAAGTCATCATAACTAGCATCAGTTTGAAAGGGAGCACAGGATTTTTCAGCAAGTCATACAGTCGGCCATGAAGGGGGCTCGCTTTCCAAGAATGTCAACAGGAGTGGTCATGGGCTGGATGACTACGACAACAGGAGTTGTCTGTTGCGCTGCAAGGTTCAGCTGATCTTTGGACAATGGCCACGCATTATAATCACAAAAATAGTCACAAATTAAAAACGTCGGGATATTAACATTTCATGACGTAATTTTAAATTGTCTTAATTGCTTTAAGATTAGATTGAATTTGAACTTTACCTGTGATAATATCCTCCATGTTGAAATTAAAGAGACCTGTCCGGTTTTAAGAACAGGCAGGGATCACAAAGGAGGAGAGAAAATTTCAACAAGCAAAAACTATTTTCCTCCTGAAAAATTCATTATCAAAAGGAAGTAAGAAATGAATATTTATGTAGGGAATTTACCGCGAGAAGCCACTGAAGAAGATTTGAGACAGGCTTTTGGAGCCTTCGGGCAGGTCACATCTGTCAAAATCATCACAGACAAATTCAGCGGGGATGCGAGGGGATTCGGATTTGTGGAGATGTCCAGCAGTGCCGAAGCCCAGTCCGCAATCTCCGGGCTTGATGGCAAAGATTTGAAGGGACGCGCTCTTAAGGTCAATGAGGCCCGCCCTCGTCGTGATGACCGTGGAGGTGGGTTCGGGGGTGGGAGACGTTTCTGATAACCGGCACTCAGACATTTAAAATCATAGTTAAATTTTGTATTCAAGCATATTTGAGGGCTGCCGGGGTTGCCCATTTTCCTCTGCAAATTCGTAAATACTCCTACCATCCGAGCCAAAAGAAGGGAAAATTCTGCCTGAAAGACGCCTAATTTATCTTCTTGATTATTTGCTGATATCAGGCTGCTTGATTATTGGCCTCCCATGAGAGAGAGGTATCCTAACTGGAATGTAAGAGGTTGTGATTAACTCTTAAATTCCAAAAAGGAATAATGAATGAAAAAATATGAGAGAAAGGAAAGAAAGAAAAGAGAAAGGAAGAGAGAGAAAAGAAAGAGAGAACATAGAAAAAGAAGAAATTTAAAGTAAACTTGGAGATTTTCTTAAGAGCAGTAACAATTCTGCTCTTTTCGTATTGGAGTATCGAACATGGAAGTGGATGATCGCAGGATAAAATTTCTCGATAAACAAAGGAAAGTTCACTCTGAAATAAGAAAGCCCCCCATCGTTTCCTTCGAGGGCCCAGGGCAAACATTGGATCCTGTCAGAATCTACATGAGAGAGATGGGTAATATTCAGCTGTTAACAAGAGAGGCAGAGATACTCGTAGCAAAGGAAATTGAAAGAGGAGAAGAGATAATTATTAAAGCCCTTTCAAAAACACGATTCGTCCACAATGAAATTCTCTCACTGGAAGAGAAAATAGATGAAGATGATGAAGTCTTCCAACCTGTGTTAGATTCCAGAGAAGATGAATTGACAAAAAGAAAACTCGAGAAAAAAAAGAAGATTCTCGCCAGAATCAATGAAATAAGAAAGTTAAGCACCCAATTAGAAAAAATCCCTGCATCAAAGAAATATGCTATTGCACGGGGGCGTCTCATCATCAAAACGAGCCGCCTCATCAGGGAACTTAATATCCGCTCACCTTATAGCGATAAGGTCATTGAGAGTCTCCGTGAAAAGCTAAAGGTCATGGACGAATTAGAAACAAGTAAGCAAGAGTTGAACGCCTCTTTCACCAAGGCTAAGGGCAAGAAAGTGAAAGAGGAACTAAAACTTAGGATCAAAAAAATCGATAAGCTTTTGAGAATATACAAGAAAGAAATTGGTCTTGATTTACAGGAATTGAGAAAAACAATGCAAACCATCGCTAAAGGAGAGCAGATCTGCGATCGAGCGAAGAAAGAACTTGTTGCCTCTAACCTAAGACTCGTGGTTTCTATAGCCAAGAAATACAGTAACTACGGACTCCAGTTTCTTGATTTGATCCAGGAAGGAAACATAGGCTTGATGACAGCAGTGGATAGATTTGAATACCAAAGAGGGTATAAATTTTCAACTTATGCGCATTGGTGGATAAGGCAAGCCATAACACGTGCAATTGCTGATCAGGCAAGGACGATAAGAATCCCTGTGCATATGATCGAAGTCATAAACAAGTTAAATAGAGTTTCGAAAAGCCTTGTCCAGGAAAATGGTAGAGAGCCGACACATGAAGAGATTGCGGAAAAGATGGATATGCCCGTCAGCAAGGTACAAAAAATCATGAAAATTGCCCAAGTACCTCTTTCACTTGAGATGCCAATAGGAGAAGGAGATGAAAGTCATTTGAGTGATGTTATCGAGGATAAGGATATCCTTTCTCCTCCCGATGAAGTCATTCATATTAATTTGAAAGAGAAAATTGAGGAAGCGCTGAAAACTCATACCCAGAGAGAAGCAAACGTTTTAAAAATGAGATTTGGGTTGGGAGACGGCAACGAACATACCCTGGAAGAGGTCGGGCAGCAATACAAGGTTACGCGTGAGAGAATCAGGCAAATCCAAGAAAAAGCGATAAGAAAGTTAAAGCGTTCTAGTTACAGTCAAAAACTAGAGTCCTTTACAAAATAGCTGAATCTATTTCCTGGGTGCGAGGTGAAAAGAGGGCGAGATAAAAAAGGAAAGTTCCAGCAAGTCTCAAACTTTAATGATGGCTTAATAGCTAAGTTTTTCTCGCGGAAGGTCTTCTCAATTCTTCTTAGAGGAAAACCTCATGAGCCTGGAACTGGTGCGAAGGGCAAAGCCGTAGATAATTATAATAAATTCCTTGACCTCTGGAAAGACGCTGACCCTGGTATTGCTGAGGTTGAGGATGCTAAGAAGAGGTTGGCTGGGCTGCGTGAGTTCCATTAAACCCTGATTTTCCTCAGAAAGGAAGTAAATCAATGACAAAAGAAAAAGAGAGAAGGGACAATGAAAAAAGAGAAAAAGCGAGAAGAAAAAGAGAAAAAAGAGGGAGAGAGAAAAAAATAAGAAGGATTTCAGGTTAAACGTAGAAAGCCGGTAAACCGGAATATTGACTTGATAAAAAAAGACACCTGAGCGAATTAGCGGCTGAGGGGAAACGAGTGAGTAGAAAGAATTTCTCTAAGGTGAAAAAAAACAGTTTAGGTATTAATGGAGGTTACAGTGAAAGAACTCATTGAATTGATTGCCAAATCTTTAGTGGACAATCC
>CAZYBE010000031.1:24865-37604 GCA_964645765.1 uncultured Eubacteriales bacterium | reverse complement strand
AGCTCGTGGTCCGCTTCAGCCTTCTGCCTCTTGTTGCCTTCAGTTATTCGATGCTCCGTTTCGGCCCGGCCATGACTGCAGCCATGCTCTTGGTTATTTCAGCGATTCTCGCTGCCTGGATTTGGAATTACTGGAGAAGGTTAAAAAGGAATCGAAGAACTAAATTCATTCAAAAAGGAAAACGCGTATAAATAAAAGCGGTTTAAATAAGCTCAGGCTGGGTGTTAAGAAAACCGTTTGAATGGCTCCGGCAGAGTGGTTCGTCAGCACGCCGCTTTTGCCCCAGCGAGCCAAAAGCGGCTCGGTTCAAGGCTTCGCTCTCCTCTCCCTTCGGTCGAGGAACCATGCCCGCTCAGCCTTTCACACGGCTTCCTCACCGCTCTGCCGGAGCCATCAAGTAGTTTGTTTTTCATGAAGGAAAAAAGATTCTTGCTTACTCCAGCCAAACCTTGACTATCTCGTCCTCTTCAAAGACCTCGATGAGCACCATTGGTCCGAGTTTCTTCAGCTCAGTGAAAAGCTCTCTGAAGTCGACGTTGCACTCCTTATCATGGATCCCTAAATGCTTGTCGTGGGAGCATTTCAAGAAAACCTCGACGAGGGAAATGGGTAAGGTGACTCTGACTCTATCCTTGTTTGTCTTAGCATCTGTCACCAGAACCTTGAACCATTTGGCTTCCTTTCCCTGTTCGTAATTCGGGTTTTCTTTGATAGCTTTCTTGATGACCTGGAAGTCATCTTTTTTGTCCGCTAAAAGAGGATTCACAATAAGAGGACTGAACGCCAAGGCGATAAAGACTAGAATCGCGACTTTCTTCATGAGATACCTCCATTATTTTTTAGATTTTTCTATCCATATCTTGATAGTTGCTCCTGATTCCTCACTATGAAATTCAAAGATCTTGCCCTCGTCTTCTAATAGCTCTTTTATGACCCGATCAAAATCGTAGCCTTCCTTCTTCATGATCTGCTTATCTCTATCAGACATAGCCCTCAAGGCAAGGTCAGCCAGTGCCCAGGGAATATCGATCTTAACCGATGGGATGTCCTTTCTCTCTTTATAAATTCTTATTTTCAAGACCAATATTTCCTTCTCATATCTATACTCTTCAAGGCCTTTCAAAGCATCAGGATCAATCCTGAGAAGAGAGATTTTCGCCCGGTCTCTGAGCTCTTCGTCCCTTTCCTTCTCGAGAATTTCCTTCAACACTGGAATGGCTTTGGCTGCGACCTTTTTGTCACTCACATAGCTCAATTGGGTGGCTGCATAATATCGAATCACCCTGTTTGAGCTGGAAAGCCTCTTTTCCACCTCTTGAAGGTAACGCTTCTCTCCGCTCTCATAGAGGTCACAGGCTAAATTGATGATAGACCTTTCCGATTCTTCGCTTAAGCTGAGGCTGCGATCTTTGAGCTCAAGATAGCTCGTGTAGGTCTTCAAGGCCTCCATCTTTTTTCCTCCCCGCTTCTCCAGGCATTTGGCCCGGTAGAAGACAGCCTGGGAAAACCAAGAACTGTTCGGGTACTTCTCCAGGAGCTCTTCCAGTCTTGCTTGAGCGTTTTCCCATTTTTCATCGAAGATGAGAATCTTCGCCTCCTGGAAAAGTTTTTCATCCGCCTGCGCTCGGGCGCTGGCCTGAAGGATGAGAAGGGCAAGGAGGCAAATTCCAAGATTTATGATTATCTTTTTCACTTTAAACCTCACTTTTTCCCAATTCTTTCTTTAATAAATCTATCTTCAGCAAGATCTGTTTTTCTTGGATCCATTTCTGGATTTTCTCTATCTCTTCGGCTGAGAGCTTGACGCTGATCTGACTGAGCTCATAGAAAAGCAATTCTATCTGGTCGCAGATCATCTTGGCCTTGGCCATCTGGTATTTATCGAGCTGGGGGTTGATATACTTTTTCTTGTCAAGAAGCTCTCTCGCTTTCTGGGAAGCGAACTCGCTCTGCCAGAATTCTGCTGATTTTTCAGATGGAGATTGGACGAAATCCAGAAGCAGGGATTGGCTTTTTTCAAGGTAGCCGAGAGTCTCGCGCCTGGCCATCTCCAGTTCCATGCTTTCCAAGAAATTGGAAGGCACAGAGATCTTCATTGACCTTGCCTCTTTAAGCTGCGGAGCCCTCAGAATAAGGTAAGTTGCCAGAGAACCCAGCAAGACACCCAGGAGGAGGCCGGCATAAACAGGCCTTAATCTGGGTTGGAAGAGGAATCTTGAAAGCCTTTCCAGCCAAGGTTCCTTAAGTGCAGAGGCTTCTTGCTTGAAAACATTCTCTGTGATCTTCCTCGGGAGCTCTTCCCAATCCACAGTTTCCATGGCCTGCTCGATATCCATTTTCAAAGACTCTGCCCCTTTCATGAATTTCCCGAGCTGAGCCATTTCACGCTTGCAATCGGGGCAGCGGTCAAGGTGAGATTGGAGGAGTTTCCTTTTCTCCTCATCAAGCTCCTGAGAGAGGAAAGCCACAAAATCTTTTTTAAACTTTTTGCATTCGGTCATAGCTGTCTCCCCAAATAGGGGGCGACCAAACCCCTCATGTTTTTAACGGCCTTGAAATGAAGGGATTTAACCGTCCCCAAAGCAATACCCAGTATTTGCGCGATCTCTTGATATTCAAGCTGGTTGTAGTGCTTCATGACAAAGATCAGCCTCTGTTTTGTCGCCAGCTTTTTCAGGCATTCTGAGAATATTCCTTTCAAGTCAGAAGAGAGATAGGGGTCTTTCTCATCTGAGAGGGCCAAATTCATCTCCTCAATCGGCTTTTCCCGATCATAGTTCTTGCTCTTGCTGTAATTTTTGCGGTGGTAATCTATACACAGGTTCTTGGCAACCTGCAGAAGCCAGTTCTGAAAATTTTGGCCCTTTCTGAATAGATGGACTTTTTGGTAAAGCCTCAAAAAAGTCTCTTGAACGATATCCAGAGCATCCTCCCTGTTATGAAAAAAAGAGAAACCAAGGAGGAAGACTTTTTTCTGGTAAAGGGCAGTAACAGTCATGAAAGCCTCTCTGTCTCCTTTCTTGATTCTTTCGATAAGGGTATGGATGTCTTCATTTTCATCCGGCCTTTCCTTTATCATCGTTCGTCTTTAATTCTTTTAAAAAATAGGTCCCGCAGTTCCTTATTCCAGCCAAATTAAGATTTTGTTATCCTCATCTTCAACATTTCAAAGATTACTACGGATGGACAACAAAAAAGGTTCACTTGATAACTTCCATAATATATTCAATTTACACGAAAAATTCTATGTTTAACCCAGGATTATTGCGGAATTTGCTTCCCCCTCTACAAGACTTTTTGCTATATTTGTCTTAAAATTAAAGGACTTTTTTAATAAGGAGAAAAAATGAAAAGAGGAAAATACATTCTGGCCATTGTTCTTATCTTCTTCTTCCTGATCCTGGCTTTATTCCTCTCTTTTTTTTATTATGTGACCGGAAAGCCTCCAGCTGTAAAAGCTTACTCCTATCTTGAGCTCTCGCTCGCAGGTCCAATTCAAGAAAAAGCAGAATCAAATTTCTGGATGACTCTGTTTGGGGCAAGGCAGCCCCTCTCCATGTATGACATCTGGACGAATCTTCGAAAGGCCAAGACTGACAGCCGCATAAAATGTCTGGTCCTGCGCCTTGGCTACCTTGAATGCGATTGGGCAAAGATAGAGGAGCTCAGAGACCTAATCCTGGACTTCAGAAAATCAGGGAAAAAGGTTTATGCCTACATCGAGGAAGCCCCTGAATTCGACAAGGAATACTATCTGGCCACGGCCTGCGACCGTATCATCCTCCATCCTCTGGGCTGGATGGGAGTCAACGGCATCGGAGGCTACATTCCCTTCTTTAAAAAAGCCCTTGATAAGCTGGGAATTGAAGCTGAGATTGAGCATGTCGAAGAATACAAGACCGCCTACAACATGTTCACGGAAGAGGGGTTCACACCCGCTCACAAAAGGATGATGGAAGCCATCTATGGCGACCTCTTCTCCCATTACGTTAAAGGAGTGGCGGAAGCCAGGAAAAAAAGCGAAGAGGAAATAAAAAAGCTGATTGACCACGGCTTCTACCAAGGAGAAGAAGCTCTAAAAGCTGGATTGGTGGATGAGCTTCTCTTTGAGGATGAATTGGAGGAGCTCCTCAAAGATAAGGGTAAAAAATTGGATAAAATCAGTCACGAAGAATACCTGAAAGTCAACCCTTCTTCCCTGGGTATATACCGTGGGAAAAAGATTGCCTTGATCTATGGAATGGGGCCCATCCACAGCGGAGAGAGCCTCTATCAAACGATAGGAAGTCAAACCGTTGCCCGCTGGCTCAGGCTTGCCAGGCAAGACAAATCCATTGCTGCCGTCGTCCTGCGGGTGGACAGCCCTGGAGGCTCAGCCGTGGCTTCAGATGTCATCTGGAGAGAAATGGTTTTGACCAAAAAGAAAAAGCCTCTGGTCGTTTCCATGTCAGACGTGGCAGGTTCAGGCGGCTACTGGATCTCCATGGCTGCTGATAAAATCGTCGCTCAACCGGAAACCCTTACCGGCTCTATCGGAGTAATCTCTGGCAAGTTCAACATGGTCCGCCTCTTCCAAAAACTGGGCATCACTTCAGAAAGGCTTGTCTACGGCAAACGAGCCGACATCTACTCCCCCTTTCGAAAACTCACTCAAGATGAAAAGCGAGTCCTTAAGAACGAAATCCTTTGGGTCTATGACCGGTTCCTTGATAAAGTCGCTGAAGGACGAAAAATAAAGAAGGACGAAGTGGACAGAATCGGCAAAGGAAGAGTCTGGACAGGAGCTCAGGCCAAAGAGCTTGGGCTGGTCGATGAAATCGGCGGCCTTTCGCGGGCGATGGACCTGGCAAAAGAACTGGCTCGAATTCCAGCCGAGGAACAGGTCAAGCTTGTCGTCTGGCCTAAAAAGCTCAGGCTTATTGATTTCTTAATGGGAAGGAGATTGCTGGGCCTTAAGCTCTTTCTTGCTCTAAGACAGGAAGAAATGCTTTCCACGCTCGAGCTTCTGGACAGAGATAAAATCCTGGCCATCATGCCACTTTGGGTAAGGCCGGAATAAATATTCAAAAATATCTTTACCGAATATTTAATCAGCAATTATGCCTATAAAATGAAGCAATTATTTTATGCTATTTTGGACAGTAATGGATATAAGATTTGTTTACATGAGCTTTTTTAGAAGGGTCAAAATTTTCGCTTTGGAGATGGAAATTCAATCTTCCATCCGTAGAAGCATTAGAACGAATCAAGAAGGCTCAAAAAGGATTAACGGAAGAATATTTATTTGACTTTGATTTCGCTTTAAGAAGAGAAAAGGAAGTTTAGATTTTCGTTCTAGTGCTTTAAAGGATAGAAGATTTTGTATTTAATGAGGTTGTTGGAAAGAGCCCTTGGGGGGATATTCAAGATTTTTGCTGTTTCTTCCAAGTTAAATTCAGTCAAGTCGAGTAGATATTCTATGTATTCTTTTTTTAAATCCTCAAGAGTAGGGAATCTATCTTCCGACAAACGGAATTTCAAGTAATGTTCGAGGAATCTTGACATGGCTTTAGCTGTGTTTTGCTTTTTGAATAAGCCTGAAATTATTAATGACAATATAGGAAAGAGCAAAATTGGAGATGGTGGTGACAACCCAAGCCAACTTTTTATTTTTCTTATAAATGGCTTTCATATTGAAATAATTCAAGGCTGTAAGTCCGAACTTGACTGTCGCAAAAATATATGGATCTTTAACGAAAGGCAAAAGGAGTGGATTTCCCTCCTTAAGACCAGGGTATTTCAAGGCCTCTCGCGTTGAATAATAATCGATAATATTCAAAGCGATAAACGTAATTAGAGAGACCTGAAAAAAAGAACTCTCGAGACTCTTCATTCTTGAATGGTTTTCTAGAAATTTTTGTCCCGAGGACAAGGATGGAATATTTTTTATCTCAGCCACTGTTTTTAGCAATTCAGAATTTTCTTCTCTTTGAAAAAGGGATGGAGGACTTGAATTCTTTGCAGCAAATTTCGATTGATAAAGGACAGGTAATAAAGAAGGGAAATAAATTTTGAGGGGATTATTCTGGGGCAAAAAGGTTGGAAGAATAATTTCGGTAGATTCGGCATAAGTCACGGAGGAAAGAATGAGTACTAAGAGAAAGGTAAATATTATTAATTTTTCTTCCATTTTCATCTCCTACAGATATTCTTCGCAAGATTAGTGCCAAAAATGATTGAATATCTATGTTATTGATATAAAAAGAATTATCTAAAATAGCGGCAAAGAAAAGAAAAATTTATTTGTTCAGAAAATGAACAACCTTTCAAATGGGCAAAATTTAATTTATTTATTATAAATACATTAGCTTTCAAAGAAGAGACGTGTTCAATTTATGAACATGTCCTCTATTTACACGCTATTTGGACTTTGTTAGTTTTGAATGCGAAAGCAGAAGGCTCCTCAGAGGATAAATTAATTGAAAACAGTTTCAGTTTTCGTTGGAAAAAAGCTGTCCTGCAAGAAAATTACAGTGAAATATGGCGAGGAAGGGTCGAGAATAGAAGAGTTAGCGGAGAGAAAAGGTGGGAGAATAGAGAGGGGCTATCAGCTGAGATTATACTTGTTCATTTTATTATAGAGGGTTGTTCGCGATATTCCTAAGATTTTGGCTGTTTTTCTCAAATTGTGGTTGGTAGTCTTCACGAGATATTCAATGTAATCTTTTTCCAAGTTTTTCAGGGAGCTGAGATTTTGTCTATCGATAATGGGGAACTTGGTTCTAGTAGACGAGAAATTCTGAAGGTATTTTGGCAAATCGAGGAGATTAATGAAGTCTTTTTTGCAGATAAGTGAAGCACTTTCCAAAACATTAACGAGCTCTCTTACATTCCCTGGCCAATCATATTTGAAGAAAAGTTGCTGAACCTCTCGAGAGACTCCATGGATTTGCTTGGAGAAAGTTTTATTAAATTTCTGAAGATAATATCTCAATAAAAGTGGAATGTCATCGACTCTCTCTCTCAAAGAAGGGAGTTGGATTTCGACTTTATTTAAACGGTGGAAAAGGTCATCGCGGAAGGTGGTGTTTCTTATCCCAGCTCTCAAATCATGGCTCGTGGCAGCAATTACTCTAACATTGATGTTCCTGTTTTCGTTCGAACCGAGGGGTCTGAACTCATGGTTCTCCAAGACTCTGAGCAGTTTTGCCTGGATGGCCACAGGAATTTCTGCAATCTCATCCAGAAAGATGATTCCTCCATCGGCTTCCTCGAATAAGCCCTTTTTATTTTTGTCAGCGCCAGTGAATGCTCCTTTGGTGTACCCAAAGAGTTCGGATTCAAAAAGATTTTCTGGTATAGAGGCACAATCGCAGATGACATATTTTTTAGCTTCTGGGAGGCTGAGGCGGTGAATCGCGCGAGCTATCATCTCCTTTCCTGTTCCTGTTTCTCCAGTGACCAAGATTGCAGAGAAATGTTTGGCGATATTTTCAATGAGGGAAAAGATTTCAAACATCTGGGGATTTTTGCTGATTAACCCATAAAAATAGTATTTTCTCTGTTGTTTTTTTTCGAGGAGAAAAGTCTTTCTTCTGAGGATCCCTTTCTTGGCAATCCTATTTAAAACTGCCTGAATTTTCTCCGAAACAATAGGTTTTACTAAATAATCTGTTGCTCCCTTATTAACCCAGCTCATAACCTCTTCTGAAGGTATAGGGGGGCCGGCAATAATCACTTCAAGGAGAGAATCAAAGTCTTTTAGTTTTTGCAGAAGATGAAGTTCATCCTTTCCTCCTTCCTTCATGTCAAGAAAAGACACACGGATGAAATGGCGCTCAATAAAGGAAAGAATATCCTCTTCTAGGCCGCAAAAGAAAATGTTGAAGTTTGATGGTAAAGAGAGGCTCTTCAGGGAATCATAGAGAGAGGAGTCTTTAGCTACTACGACGAGGTTAACTTGAAAATTTCGCTCTCTTTTATAATTATCCTTATAGTCTTCAGCTTTTGACATTATTATAAATTTTAGCAATTTCTCGCAGGATTTACAAATCTCCGCATAAAATTCGGCTGGGAATGGATATTCTTCCGCCAGTTCAACAAAAAAGGGACAGTCCCCTTTTTTCCCCAATCTATACTCCTTCCCGATGGCAGCACACGAAATCGCAAGCAAAAATGGTCAATATCATTGGGAGTCAGAAAAGGAAATTATCATCGCATTTTCTCTTTTTTCTTTTTCTTGACACTGATCATCCAGCGGCGATATATTCCTGAGGGGAGAACGGCATGATTTCAAAGTTTAAGAGGGAGAGCGGCCGCGCCGCACAAAAAACGAACTTTCTATCCCTCAAGGTCGCTCTCGTGGTTATTCTTTCCCTGGTCTCTCTCGCCCATTCATATTGGCCGACTAAAGGCTGGCGGACATCCACGCCGGAGCAGCAAGGCATTGACTCGAACAAACTGGCTGAAGCGGTGGAATTCATTCTCAACAATAATTTGCGTGCGCACAGCATGCTGGTCATACGGAATGGTTACATTGTGGCCGACGTATATTTCTATCCTTATAAGCCGAATACGCGGCACGATGTCGCATCAGTCACAAAAAGCATCACCTCCACGCTGACAGGCATCGCCATCGACAAGGGTTTTATCGAGGATGTTTCACAGCAGGTGCTCGGTTTTTTTGGGGAAAGAAAAGTGGCTAACCTGGACGAGCGCAAAAAGGCGATGACAGTTGAGCATCTTTTGACGATGCAATCGGGTCTGCAGTGCATCAATTCCCCGACAGAGGTGACACTTTCCCAAATGATGGGGAGTCCTGATTGGATTCAATTCATGCTGGACCTGCCGATGAGCTATGCGCCGGGAATGCGATTTGAGTATAACAGCGGCGCTGTCCACCTCCTTTCCGCAATCATTCGGAAAACCACCGGGATGAGCGCTCTTCAATTTGCGGCCCGGCACTTATTCGAGCCTCTCGGAATTTCTGATGTGATTTGGCCTCTCGATCGCAATGGCGAGGATAATCACGGTTGGGGAGATTTGCAGTTAAGGCCGCAGGACATGGCCAAGATCGGTTATCTGTTCTTGAATAACGGCCAGTGGGATGGTCAACAAATCCTGTCCGCCAACTGGGTGCAAATGGCGACGAAAAAGCATGTTTCTTTCGAGGACGGCGGTGGCTATGGGTACTTGTGGTGGATGCCCTCCCAGCCTGCCGGACTATTGGAAGCGCGCGGACGCGGCGGACAAAGAATCATCATCTGGCCGGAGAAAAATGTCGTCATTGTTTTTACTGGAGGTGGTTTCGAGCCGGGAAAAGTAGGGCCTTTTCTTATATCTGCAATCAAACGAGACCAACCTCTCGCGGCAGATTCAGTTGGAGTTGCTCGACTTGAACGCAGTATCAAACGCGCTGCCGAGCCCTCAAAAGCCGAGAAAAGCGAAGCCATTGCCTGGCCGGAGACTGCTAAGGCAATTTCCGGCAAAACTTTCACACTTCAGCCTAATCCCGTGGGTTTACAATCTTTGACATTGACTTTTAAGGACAAAGCGGAAGCCATTCTGCGATGCGCCCTGGTTAGCGGTTTTTCGGACAAACCCCAGCTCGAGTTTCTCATAGGACTGGATGGTGTGCCACGCATCGCTCCGGGACGATTTGGAATACCCGTTGCTTCCAAGGGAGCCTGGAAATCGCAAAACACCTTTGTGGTCGATATCGATGAAACCGGAAATATCAACCAATATAGTCTGGAATTAACTTTTCAGGGCAACCAGGTCACTGGACAACTCGTGGAAAAGACCGGGTTGGGTACAATCCCGATAAAGGGCCGACTCGAATAATCTGTCTATTGCTTTATGAATTTCTTCAAGCTCACCAGTGAATAAAATTTTCTCGCTTTCCATAAATAAAAAGGGGACTGTCCCCTTTTTCCTTTTCGCTTTCCAAACGTGTTCTATTCCGCATAATATCCTATGGAGAAAAAGCTGACCCAGTGTCGGAGCGAAAAAGGGGCTGTCGTTCCCATGCCCGTTTTCTTAAGCGGAAGCACACCTTCGCTGTAGGTGTCTGAGAAGCGGAAGAGCGTGCCGCTGATCTTTTTATTCATGGTGCGCTCCATGATTTTCTCAGAGGTCAAGAGGCCGAAGGGGATTGAGTATTTTCCGCACCAATAGGTATTGCGGTATTCGAGGTAGGTCTGTCCCCAAAGCTCCTTGGTCAGGCCTTCGACCTTGCCGCTGTCCAGAACGCCCGTGAGATAAGAATGAATCAGGCGCTGGTCGAGTTGGAGTGCCGCAGCCCAGGCTTTTTCGCCTTCTCCGAAGGGCGAATTGTTGAAGTCTTTTCCGTAATGGTTGCCGTCGGACGAGATCAGAAAAAAGATGTCCTTGCCAGCCACAAGCCCTTTCTCCTTCATGTAGCCCGCAATCACTTCGCCCAGCTTCGCGGAGATCTCCTCCATTTTTGTGAAGGGCATGGGCGTGACCATGATGGGCGTGATCTTAACCTCGGGATTGAAATATTGAAGGAAAGGCAGCAGCGCTTCGATGGAATGCTCGAGCTCGTGGGCCTTGTTATTGGTAATGAAAACAGTCTTGTCGAGCCGATCTTTGAGATATTCCCGCAGTCCGGAGACGGCGATGGGCTTTTTCAAGCCAGGCCAGTATTTGAATTCGTCCAGGATCAGCATGTTCTGCGGGTCATTGATCTCCTTTCTCACAACGCCATGGGTGACGCCGAAGATGACCACTTCTTTGGCCTTCAGAATCTTGAAGAGCGGGTAATAGACGCGCCCGGCATAAAGATAATCGTCATGGGGAGAAATGGCGGCGACCAGCCCCTCAGCCTTGAAACTCTCTTTTTCCTGGCCCTCGAGATAATTCACGAGTTCCTGCATGCTCACCGGGTTCCAACAGAAGCCAACGTCATCCCGGATAGGCCGCGTTTCCTGAGCTGCCAGGGTCGCGAAGACCATTCCCACGGCGAAAAGTTTGATGAAGATTTTCATGCTTGACCCTCCCTGCGCATTATTTTTCTATTCTCTTTTTTGTATCTTCCTCTTTTGGGGTATTTTTTGTTACATATTCAGCTATTGTTTTTTCAAACTCTCCTCTGGCTCGGTTAAAAGGCGTCCAACCGTGGCCCTTTCTGGGCCGTCCATATTGAAAAGAACCGTCATAATAAGGATTTTTTGTGCTATCAAGGAATGCCTCAAGCTCATAGACAGCTTCATTCAGATAGAAATTATCCATATCTCCACAAAATATATGCAATTTTCCCACAAGCTTAGGACCAAGCCAGGACCAATTTTTTTCCAGATAATAGCGAAGGTCATAATGTTCTTTAAGATATTGAGCAACTTCGTGGTCGATCTCTCCCGTCAATTTATCCCAGAGAGGCTTTGGGTAACCATCTTTGCCCACGGGGCCGTATGCGGCTTGCCATATATCGAGCTGTTGACCGGACCTTCCTTTTGAACCAAGCACAGCTTCCAGCTGGCTGAGCTGTCGCAAAGTCACCAGAACCTGGCCATGAATATCCCGCATCATCGGACGTTCAGCCTTCATCCATTCGGACTCTGTATAAAAGGCATTTTTGTCTTCATAAATATTCGTGAGTTGGTAATATCTGAAGTCGACGGGATCAGGAAAAAAACTCCATGTGCCTCCAAAAAAGTCTGGATGGAAGATTTGTAAAGCCAGGGCCTCCCACCCTCCTGTGGAGCCTCCTGATAAAGTTCGAGCATAAGGCTTCTTTATAATTTGAAAGTGTTCCTCAATATAGGGGACGAGTTCGGTCATAATGGCATCTCCATAGGGACCGCAATTTTCAGAATTGACTGCATAGGAGTCGTCAAAATAAGGACATGGATGCTGGAAGGTGACGCAAATCATGCGTGGGAAATTTTCTGATGTCCAAATTTTGTAATAATCACTGCCTTCTGCGAATCCATTTGGGGAGCGGAGGGAGAAATGACCTTGGATATAATGAACAGGATAATAAACATCAGAATGAGTATCATAGCCCTGAGGAAGGAGGACTATGGCTCCCAAATAAATGGGACGGCCCCAAAATTCGGTGAGAATCTTACTCTGAATTTTAATATGCTTGACCCATGTCGTGTCCTCTGGAATCTTGAGGGGAGGAATGACCTTGTTCAAATCCAGCTTAATTGTGTATCCAGTTGAAGAGTCAAGGTGGACGGACATGGTATCGCTGTAAAGGTTACCAGGCGAGATATTGAATCTCTGCCCTTCCCATTGATCCATGTGAGCCCATATCACGTGACCATCCGAACGCTTGAATTGCGTGTAGATATTGGCTAAACCCTGAACATAGAAATCACCTGCTGGAATTTCGCTCAAGCTTCTTAATGGATAACCCAGAACATTTTCATCAATGACTGCGACTTCGCCAGGCCTAAAGTTCTCGACATCTAATCCGAAGAATGGAACGCTATTATTCCAGGATCCGGCTTGAAGCCGAGGTTCTCTTCTGCTATTCCTGGAGACCATGACGAATATGCGGCCTGTGAGCGCTTCTGAGCGCACTGAAGCCGGGAAAGATATTTCAAATCTTAGTCTTGACTGCGTTATTTGCTCAAAAGAGGGGCTTGAAAGGGCACTAGAAGTAATAATTAAAAATGTGATGACAAGAATGGCAATATTTTTTTTCAATTTCATCTTTCCTCCTTTTTAAACAAAAACGAATTCATAATCTCCTTAGCGGATTTGCAGAGAGCTCTGCGAATCCTGCTTC
>CAZYBE010000031.1:0-24765 GCA_964645765.1 uncultured Eubacteriales bacterium | reverse complement strand
CCAAAAAAAAGTTTTAGTGCTTTTTGTGCTTGTTCAGGTAATCGAGAATAACCGAGCACATGACTTTCACACCGAGAGGAATGCTCTGCTCATCAACGATAAACGTCGGAGAATGGACAGAAGTCTTGGCCACCTCTTCGGGAACAACGCCCAGACCAAGCATAACTGAAGGAGCTTCGCGGGCAAAGTAACTGAAGTCCTCGCCGCCCATTTCCGGAAGCTCTTCTTTAAGAAATTCTTTTCCGCCCAACACTCTCTCCACTGTCGGAAGGATTTCTTTGAGAAGCGCCGGGTCGTTATAAAGAGAAGGTGTTGCAAAATAGTATCCGAGCTCAAACTGAGCACCTGCACCCTCACAGATATTGGTGACCAGCCTCTCCACCTTCTGTCTCACCAACTTCCTCTGCTCATCGCCATAAGTCCTCACTGTCGCCCGCAGCTCTGCCTTCTCCGGAATAATGTTCGAAGCTGACCCGGCATGAAAAGAGCCGACCGTGATCACCGTGTTCTGGTTAACATCAATTTCCCTGGAGATCATGACCTGAAGGCCAACGACAACCTGAGAGCCGACGACGATCGGGTCAACGCAGGACCAGGGAGAAGCGCCGTGGCACCCTTCTGATTTGATGATAAGGTGGAATCCGTCGCAGTTCGCTCCTGAATATCCTGGCGTGTAGGTGATAACACCTGCCTTGGCCGTGTCATTCACGTGAAAAGCAAACATTGCCTCGGGCTTGATATCCCTGAACAAACCCTCTTTGAGCATCTCGCTGGCTCCGTCTCCTTTTTCTTCGGCCGGCTGAACGACAAAAAGAACCGTACCATTAAAATTGTCTTTTAAGCGGGAAAGCACGCCTGCCACGCCGAGCAAGACTGTGGTGTGGACATCATGGCCGCAGGCGTGCATGACTCCCTGCTCGATTCCATCGATTATGACTTTTTCCTGCGAAGCAAAAGGCAGACCTGTTTCCTCACTGATGGGGAGGGCATCCATGTCTGCTCTCATCCCGACGACCGGGCCGCCTTTCTGTCCGCGTAGGACGGCGAGCAAGCCCGTCTTGGCAAAGCCTTTTTTCACTTCAAGGCCGAGCTTCTCAAGATAGGCGGCGGCAAGAGCTGAAGTCCGCTTTTCCTCAAAGGCCAGTTCTGGATGGGCATGAATGTCCCTGCGAATCTCGACAAGCTCTGGAGATATCTCCCGGACGATTTCCTGTATCTTCTTGTCTGTGTTTCTGCTCTGTGAAAAAAGAATCTTATCAACAGAGAAAAGACAAAGGCAGATAAGAATTGCATGGAAAAATTTTCTTATCATCGATTCCCTCCCTTTTTTCTTTTAGCGATTAATATCCGACCTTCTTTTTCAATGATTGCCGCGGCGATTTTCTTCATAATTTCAGTTTATCATTCTTTTTAGCAGAAAAGACGGCTTCTTTCAATTATCAGTTTGACTATGGCTTTTTGCTGTCTTATATTTGCGAGCGGAGGTGAATGATGCGGGTCATTGACATGACTGACGAATATAAGAATCTCTACTTCGCCTGCCTTGAGGACTGGTCGGATGAGATGAAGGAGGCAGGAAATCACAAGGAGCTCTGGTATGAAAAGATGAAGGACAAAGGATTGGGAGTCAAGCTGGCCCTGGACGATAACGGTCAGGTCGGAGGAATGATTCATTATCTTCCCATCGAATACGGCTTCGCCGACGGCAAAGACCTTTATTTTATACCCTGCATCTGGGTTCACGGCTATAAAAAAGGAAGAGGGAACTTCCAGAAAAAAGGGATGGGCAAAGCCTTGCTCAAAGCAGCCGAGCAGGATGCCAGAGAAAGGGGGGCCAAGGGCATTGTCGCCTGGGGGCTGTCGCTTCCATTCTTCATGAGAGCTTCCTGGTTCAAGAAGCACGGCTATAAGAAAGCGGACAAAAAGGGAGAACGGGTTCTTCTCTGGAAGCCCTTTGAAGAAGATGCCATGCCTCCCAAGTGGTTCAAAGAGAAGAAAAAACCGGAGACAATAGCGGGCAAAGTGGCAGTAGCGGCTTTTCTCAACGGCTGGTGTCCGGCGATGAACATAGTCTTCGAGCGGGCGAAAAGGGCCTGCTCAGAATTTGGCGAGAATGTCGTTTTTCAAGCGATAGATACTTTCGACCGGCAGACTTTTCTCGAATGGGGAATTTCCGACGCGCTTTTCATCGACGGAAAGAAGGTGAGGACAGGCCCTCCTCCCTCGTACAAAAAAACCAAAAAGAAAATAGGGAAGAGAGTCAAAAAACTAAGCAAGAGATAGGAATTCGTCTTTTTTCTGGGCATGGCCGACGGTATCCGATTCCAGAAAATAAAGTCAAATTAACGTTTTGAACTGAAAACTGTATTTCCTGACCTGATTATTTCCTGTTTCCACTTCAGATATTCTTTCAGGGCATAGCGAACAACATACCCGGGCTCCTTGAAAAACCTGTCAATAATGTCCAGCCGGGGTTCACCGTTGGCTTCAAGATGAATGTCATAATATCCGCTTGCTTTCAGGATAACCGAACGCTCCATGTGATCTAAGTGCTGAGGCGATTTAAAAAGTAATTCAGCCGCATCTCCAGTATTCGGCATTACAAGATAATGATCATCTTCCTTAGCCAGAATCTCTCTTATATCTCGACCCTCTTTATCTAATGCTCTCAGTGCGCCAAGCTCTGTAACTCGAACAGGAGAATCTTCTGTATAATCAACAGCAAGATAATTTATCATCCAGAAATTCACAGGTGGTGTAAGCTTAATTTTCAGGACATCTCCCGCAATATCACTGACGTCGAGAAGATAGACTTTATCTTCAGAGATCAAAGGACCTCCTCCGATAATCATTCCCCTAGATTTCCAACCTTCTTGAGTCTCGACCCTGATTTGAAGTGAATAAAGCTCCTCTCTAAGATGTGTCGTCATCATTTTAAGGTAGGCGGGTCCAAGATTATTAACCTCATCAAGCCACTCCTTGACCCTGTTCCCATACAAATCCAGATACCTCTTCAGTACTTGCGAAGCCCATAATGTGTTGCAGGCGTTAACGATTAATTTTGCTTTTTTGGCTCCGGCTGGCTTCGGGAATTCAAAAATAAGCTCATCCCGCAAATCTTCTTCTCCTGGCTCGCTCTTCTTTTCAATCCGGGTCTGCCAGAAAACTCTGTCATTTTTTGAAATAAAAGGCAGAATGTTATTGCCCTTTCTGTCATAAGCTCTATCAGGAATAATTTCCTTATGAATCGTGTGAATTCTTCCCGAAATACCAGGTGCAACTTTAACTCCTTGAGGATGATCAACAGTAATTAACTTGAGTTCATCCGTGTATTGAGTTTCGTTCAAGTCATTGGAGATAATAATCTTATAATAGCCGTTTATCTCTTCAATACTCTCCAGCCCGCACCATTCTGTTCTCTTTAATCCTCGGCACATTGCTCCCCCATAAGGCTCGGCGTCAAAAACATATCTCTTGCCGTCAAAAGAGTGGATAAAAGGGCAAGATTCAGGCGGGTTTATTATAAGATTGACCGTGATAAGTACTGTACAAACTGCAATGGGAATGACAACGAAGGTCAAAAAATTCCGACCCGGGTCTATTTTCTCTACTTCTTTAACAGTCTCCACCCATACAAAGCTGATTTCAGATATGAGGATAGAGACTCGTTCTAGATAATAACAAAAATATTTTCCTTTTACTTCCAAATAAAGTAAATAGCGTTTTCCATCCAGAGTTTCGACTTCTCGAATTTTTCCTTTTTTCCGTATCACTTTTTTAACCTGGGACTTGTTGATTTCAATTTTAATTTTTTTATATCCCTTGAGAGCATCCTGACCTATTTCCACTCCATGAACTTTTGAAAATTCAACGTATTCTCCTGAAGTTGTTTGGGCTCCGATAATGGTTGAATCTCCTCTTATCAAAAAATCGGGCTTCATGTGGACTTTATCTATTTCAGGTTCCTGATAGGTTGTGGTCAGACAGGAGACTGAAAAAAAGAAAAATGAAAATAAGGTCAACAAAGAAATTAATTTTTTCATAGCTGAGAATTTCCTTTTTTGGCTGCTAACTCAATTGCCTATTTTTGCTTGTGACTTCCTCCATTTTTCTTTTTTTGGTGATACTAAAAATCAAAGCCAGGCGAGCAAAAAGAAGATAGGCAAAAGGTGGAAAAAAGGATACTTAATCTCCAAGAGTACATCCCCTGCAAGCCCGGCCACAAAGAAAAACGTCCTAAATTGCCGACCCTCGACTTCGATCAGGTTGACCTTATCAAGGTCAATTCGGGTTACCCCCCCGTATTTGGATTTCAAGCGAATCGTTGTTGAGGACAGGAAAGGTACTCTTTGCTCGGACACCAGCCTTCTCATGAGTTCCACGTTCACAACGTGCCCCTGTTGATCGCTGAGATATTGAATAGTAGCAAGCGGCAAAAGCGTCGGTTGGGGCCGACCGCTTTCCCAAATGGATATGCTACCATAATCGAAGCCAAGGAATTCGATCTCTTCCATCCTGGAGAATTCAGGCATCAACGAAGTCCCTGTCTTTTTGACGATGTTGATCTTCTCACCGAGTGCGGGCAAAGCGACTTCATCCTTGATCCGGTCTTTAGTTCCAGCGTAGAGGTCGGCATATCGCCTCCTCGGAGCAGAAACGAAGCTAATGCATTTTCCCTTTATCGCTTCTCCCGATTTGAGATGAAGCGTGATATTTGTCCCAGGCTTTAGAAGGATGAGCTCAGTATCTCCAGTGATGGGATAACTTTTGCCTTTAGAGGCTGCATCCGCGATAGCTCCAATTCTGTGGCCTATCAGCATCATACACCCGCTCAGTTGAAAAGATAGAAAAACGAGCAGGGCAAGGAGGAGAGAATATAATAAATTGCTTTTCGGCGGCGCTGACCGCGGGCGCATTTTCGCTCCTCTTCTCCCTTCCAACCTTCGTGAGGAAGTATAAATCATGACAAAAAAATATGTCAAGGACAGCTTGGGCGCGTGGAGATGTGTCCTTGAAACCATTCGAACCGCCAAAAACATCCGAAATCGTCTAGATCTTTCCAACAGGACAGAGAGAGGACCATGAAAAATATTCACTGCCGGCCTCGGTGGCCATCAGGTCAAAAAATATCAAAGAGTAAAAAAATCACCTCAAGAATCACCTCAAAAGGCTATTGACCGCATAAAGGGGTATGAAATAAATAATATTTATAACAATAAGAAAAAGTTGAACGAATTTTGAGAACCAAAAATTAAGTCTTCTTAAAAAAGCTAAATTATTAAAGGAAGCGAGGGCTTCCAAGACTTATATAAAAGGAGGTAACTTAGAATGAGAAGAATCGGACAATTTTTTTTGGTTGGGACTATTTTCCTGATTCTGGTTGCTAATATGCAGGCCACGGATTCAAGAAAGATAGTCCTCACGGGGACAATCTATCACGAGTTAACACCTGCAGGGATGGTGATCACCTCGGTTGATTCTCTGCTCAACCCTATCTATATGCTGGACAATCCCGATTTTGTAAACATTGATTATGATGGAGCAATCTATAGCGGTTTCGGCTTTGCCAAGATGGAGCCTTTTGGCCTGCCTGGAGTTTTCGGTCTCCAGATCGGAAAACGCTACGGCAGCTACCGGAACATTATCTGGGCTGGTCCAGGCCAAGATATAAACAGTCTAGACGGCTTGGTCGCCCCTATTTGTGGCCAAACCAATGTAGGAGTCGATGGCGTAAGTGTGACAAATATAACTGGCGTAAGGTCCTTTGGCCTTTATTATGCCCTACCCTTGGGCGATAAGCTAAAGGCCGGTTTTGGCCTCAACTATGTTGGCCGGGGAGTTTCTGGCAATCGTATTAATGACCCCCAGTCAGTTTCCACCGAAAGAGATGATATCTTCAAAAAGAAAATCTCGACCGTGATGTTCCGAGCAGGTTTTGGATACGCGTTAAAGGACAATATAGATCTGGCTTTTGATATCGGTTTGGGAAAGCCCAAGTATCTCTATGAATATACGATTGCTGCTGGCTCAACAGCAGACAATGAGAAAGCATCATTTTCCGGAATGGATATGGACGTTAATATAAGAGTCGACTATAAGATAAAAGAAAGCACCGACCTGGTCGCCAACATTTCCTATCTTTCCTATGGCGGTTCCCTGGAGGTCGATCCCGATACCGATACTGCTAATGATGGAACAACCTATGGACGAGCCCAGAAGAGCTTGGTCTTTTTGGCAGGCCCCCTGTTCCATGGAGAGGGCTATAATCTTGGTTTCCAGGTTGGTTTTATGAGCGATAAGTCAAAGCAAGAGACGAGCGTGGAGACGGCTAATACAGATACCCAAAAGAATAACCCAAGAACATTGACTTGCCCCATCCTGAGAATCCTGGCCGAGAAACGGTTGTTCAACTGGTTCACCATGCGGGCTTCAGTCACCTACGAGACTTCCAAGGAAAAGACTCTGATAAATTCTGACACTGCTTCTGCAACTGAAGATTGGAAGACAGTTAGCGCTCAGGCTGCTTCTTCTTTAACCCCTGCCTTCGGGTTTACGGTTAACATGAAGAATGGATTTTTCGTAGACGCTTATATGTATGATACCCTCTTTCTTAGAGGGCCTTGGTTCCTTACTGGAAACAGTTCAGCACCTGACCTCAATATTGGTGTCAGCCTGGGCATCAAGCTCTAAGGGTAAGAGCTTAATAGCCACGAAACCAAAAGGCCGAAGACCTCGAGGTCTTCGGCCTTTTTTTACGATGAATCAAACCCCTTCAGAAGACAAACAAATCCCTCTTGAATTTGAATGAAATATGGGCTTGATGAATCAAGCCCCTACATAAAACCGATCAGGCTCCGGCGTTAAAACTCTAATCCTAGACCTATACCTCCTTGAGGGCTACCTAAGTTTGCTTCAATATCCACTGGCTTTACTTTGAACTAACTGTAGCTGCCCTTGATATCACGGTCAATTCAACGATAAAGCGCGGCATTCTGAAAAGCTTGGCATGACCCTGCCGTCAGGTAAAAAAAATTTTTTTACTGTTTCGTCAACCTTTTTTCAGATTGGGGAGTCTATACATTTAAGGAGATGAATTTTGTTATTTGTTAAAGTCTAAAGTTCAAAATAGCGAGGTTTGTAATGAAGAAAAAACTTTTTCCCCTGTTCATTATTTTATTATGCGTTCAATTCGCCCATGCGCAATCACCCGAAAAAAGGATTTATTTAACCAGCCATATTAATCCTCAGTCCCCGATAATTGATGGAAAATTAAACGACCCTGTTTGGGATAAAGTCCTGTGGGCTGGAGATTTTATTCAAAGGAGCCCTTATGAGGGAAAAGAGCCTTCTCAAGCCACGGCGTTTAAAATACTCTATGATGACAGAAACATTTATGTCGCTGTTAAGGCGGATGATAAAGAGCCTGATAAGATTGAGAGAAGAATGTCGAGGCGGGACGACCTTGAGGGCGACTGGGTGGAGGTTCATTTCGACAGCTATTTCGACCAGAGGACAGCATTTTGCTTTATGGTCAATGCGGCTGGTGTAAAGGGTGACAGCGTCATCTCTAGCGACGGAGATAACTCGGATGACACCTGGGACCCTATCTGGTATGTGAAAACGGATGTTAACGGTGCGGGATGGACAGCGGAGATGAGGATACCCCTCTCCCAGCTTCGTTTCGGAAAAAAGGCCGACCAAATCTGGGGACTTCAGGTTTCACGCAGGTTATTCCGGAAACAGGAAACGTCTCAGTGGCAGCTCATTCCTCAAAAAGCATCCGGCTGGGTTCATTTGTTCGGAGAGCTTCACGGGATAAAAGGGATCGAGGCCCAACGCCAGGTTGAATTGACTCCTTATTCGGTCGGGAAAATGCAAAGGTTTGAGCGGGAGGAAGGAAATCCTTTTGCCACTGGAAGCCTGAACAATCTTTACGGAGGTCTTGACGGAAAGGTTGGCCTGACCAGCGACCTCACTCTCGATTTTGCTATTAATCCCGATTTCGGCCAGGTCGAGGCAGACCCCTCAGTAGTCAATCTTACGGCTTTTGAGACTTACTACACAGAAAAGCGGCCCTTTTTCATTGAAGGCAGAAATATTCTCAATTTTCGGATAATGGGCGGAGATGGAACTTTTTCAAACGACAACCTTTTTTATACGAGGCGCATCGGAAGGAGCCCGCAGTATTATCCGGATGCCGGAGAGGGGGAGTATCTCGATATGCCCGAGAATACGACCATACTCGGTGCTTTTAAAATTACCGGGAAAACTAAGTCCGGGCTTTCCATCGGAATAATCGACGGCATCACCGCCAAAGAGAATGCCCAGATCAGTTATCTGGGACAGCGCCGCGCGGAAGTTGTGGAGCCTTTTTCGAACTATTTCGGGCTCCGGCTTCAGAAGGATTACAATAAAGGAAATACGATTTTTGGCGGCATGATTACGGCAGCAAACCGCAATATCCAAAATGAAGAGTTGGATTTTCTCCATAATGCAGCCTATAGCGGAGGATTTGACTTTACCCACCGCTGGAAAGATAAAACATATTATTTCTCCTTGAAGACTGTCTTCAGTCATGTCCGGGGAAGCAAAGAGGCGATTCTCAGGACGCAGGAATCTTCGGTTCGCTATTTCCAGCGCCCCGATACAGACCATGTTTGGGTGGACCCCAACCGGACCTCCCTTTCAGGCCACGGTGGAACCCTTGACTTCGGAAAAGGGGGGAGTGCCGGACTCCGCTTTTCAATCGGCGCGACCTGGCGCTCGCCCGGGCTGGAACTTAATGACATGGGTTATCTCTACCGAGCTGATGTAATCATGCAGTGGGTTTGGGCGAACTACAGAATTTCCAAGCCCTTCAGCATTTTCCGAGAGCTTTCATTCAATTTTAACGAGTGGATAGGCTGGGATTTCGGCGGTGAGCAGATCTTTAAAGGCGGGAATGCCGGTATGTGGGGCGAGTTTAAAAATTACTGGAGCTTGAGCCTCGGAATGAACCGGCAAGGGGAAGGCCTGTATACGAGCGCCCTTCGAGGAGGCCCGGCTCTGCGCTGGCCGGGAGGATGGAACGGCTGGGCCTCTATCGATTCAGACAGCAGGAAAAAATTTCGTTACTCTGTGGAGACCTACTTTTATTACGGAGACCAGGATGATTCCAGAGAGAATGGATTTTATATTGGCGCCACTTATCGGCCCAACAAGGCTCTTTCCTTGTCGGTTTCGCCTTTATATGAATCTAATTTTGAAAAGCTTCAATATGTCACGACCTTGGATTTGGTTGCAGGAAAAAGATACATTTTTGCCAGAATCGACCAGAAAACCCTGGCATTGACCTGCCGCTTGAACCTCAGCCTGACTCCTGACCTGTCCATCCAGGTTTATGGGCAGCCTTTTGTTTCTGCCGGAAAGTATTCTGAGTTCAAGCATATCACTGACTCTCGAGCCATGGAATACGAAGCCCGCTTTTATAAATTCACAGGGGGTGAAATAGAATACAGTCCTGATACAGAGGAATATCATGTGGACGAGAACCTTGACGGAGCCGCGGATTATGCCTTCGCAAAACCGGATTTCAACTTCCTGCAGTTCCGGATGAATTTTGTTGTCAGGTGGGAATACATTCCTGGCTCGACCCTTTATCTCGTCTGGTCTCAGGGAAGGACTGGAACTTCATCTGTCGGCGATTTTTCTTTCAGGGGAGGAATGAGGGATTTGTTCAACGTCCATCCCCACAATGTCTTCCTGGTCAAATTTTCCTACTGCTTCCAGCTTTAATAGATTAAGCCCTCATTATTAAAAACTTTTCTATCTAAGCAGACAAAAAGATTTTACGCGCCCTCCTGATCTTTCCATTTTTTTCTAGCCAGTATAATGCCTATAAATAAATGTACCACGCGCTTTTTCAGTTAAAGTAATATTGTAAAATAATATAACATTCTCTTGACAAATTATTTTACACTGTATATATTATGGTTAGAAATCGATAAAGGAGGTTATAATGAGTCAGATAGCTAGAAAACTTGGCTTAAAGGTAAAAGAACTTAGAGAACGTGCTGGAATCAATCAGGGCAGACTGTCTGACTTGTTAGGAGTTTCACGTCCAACCCTCTCACAGATAGAGGCAGGCAAAGGCAAAATTTCCGCTGAAAAACTAGTAAAACTATCAGAGATATTCGGTCTTTCTATAGAAAGCTTATTGGGTTTTGTGAAAGAGCCAGAGGTGGCGATAATTGCAGGTAAGCCAAGCAGGAAGACCAAACCTCAAATTAGAATCAATGTCCCCCAAAGAAACTTGAAAAAATTTAAAGAAGTCTTGTTATATATACTCAACAAGATTGGCTCAAAACCTAATATTGGAGAAACTGTGATATACAAGCTTCTTTATTTCGCAGATTTTGATTATTATGAAAGATATGAGGAACAACTGATTGGTGCCACCTATATTAAAAATCGGTATGGACCGACTCCGCTAGAATTCAAAAAGATAATTGAAAGAATGATAAAGGAAAAGGAGATCACAAAAGTCAAAGATAAATATTTCGAATACCCACAAACCAAATATCTGCCTCTTAGAAATGCGGACCTTTCGGTATTAAAAGCTAACGAAATTGAGATCATCGACAAGATGCTAAACAAACTAGCGGACAAGAATGCTAAGGAAATAAGCGAATATTCTCACAATGATGTCCCTTGGCTGACAACCGAAGATGGAAAAATTATAGAATACGAATCGGTTTTCTACCGAACGGCGCCCTATTCATTGAGACAATACGACGAAGATGTTTCGTGAGATTTTCCGGTTGCCTGAATTTGACGGTGATATGAAGAGACTTCTAAAACGATTTAGAACGCTTGAAGATGATTTAGAAACGTTTATTAAAAACCAGTTAAATCTTTATCATAAATTAAAGATCGACAATAAAGGCATATTCCAAATTGCGGATTTACAAATCGAAAACCCTAAAATCTACAAAGCTAAACAATTTGCATGTCGCGCTCTAAAAGGCCGAGGTGTTCAATCAGGAATTAGAGTGATTTATGCTTATTTTGAAGAAGACGACAAAATTGAGTTGATTGAAATCTATTATAAAGGTGATAGGGAAAACGAAAATAGAAAAAGAATATTGAAATACTATAAATAACATTAAATAGCAGAGTGTAAAGCTGTCAGCTGTTTCCAAAAAAATTAAGCGTCGCCTGGTTAATGAGGATTTTACAACATTCCCTATCTTTAATAGAAGGGCACGTGTTCAAATCAGTATTCTATCATTATATATGAAGGGCAAATGACTCTCATTGAACAAATCAATGTGCTTATTAAATATAAGAACAAAGAACTCTTTTTCAATAGGCATAAGAGTCAGGACGGATTGTCCTGAATTCACAGAAGCCGCGTCGGAATAATCAACCCTGTCCCAGCGTCCGGTGGACTTGATATCATCAAGCTGCCACCTGAAATTCCTTAAAAATTTATTTTGAGTGCTATTGTTGTCGCCCTATTGACATAAAATGGCTATTTTATGTCAATATATTGACAAAAAACAAAAAATTGCATATAAAATTCCTGTGGAACTCGAACGACTTCGTTTTCAAAATCCCCAGTGGGATAACATAAATAATTTTCAAAATGACCCTATCCTCTTGAGGCTCAAGCAAGCCCAAAAAATATTAAAGAATCCTGTCCAAGAGAAAATCAAGCTTGAAAAAGAAAGAGTCTACATTCTTAGAGGACCGAGGCAGATAGGTAAGACGACTCTGGTCAAGACGATCATTGAAAATTCACTCCTTGAGGGAAAAAATCCATTCGAGATTTTCTATTTTGCTCTGGATATCGGCGGATTGAGGAACGAAGAGGAGGTCTTTGACCTCCTTCTATCTTATATCAATCTCGCCAAAGGAAAAAAAGCGACTTCTCAATTCATATTTCTTGACGAGGCAACTTATACTCGAGATTGGCAGCTTGGAATCAAAAAGGCATATGATTCAGGGATACTTAAAAATGCTTTTCTTCTTGTCACTGGATCTTCAAGCATAGAATTGCATAAAGGAGGAGAAAGGCTCCCTGGGAGGAGAGGGCCATTTGCTTCTGAAAATGACCTTGAGATGATTCCTTTGAGCTTCAGAGAATATATTAAAAATTTGGCTCCTCAAATAGAAGTTCCAGAGCCTTTGGAAAAAGAACATCTTACTCAAGAGTTTGTTTATAAGAATGCCGAGAAACTTTCCTATTTCAATAGTGAGCTCCAGAGTTGCTTGGAGAAATATGTGAAAACAGGAGGCCTCCCTCTGAGCATAGTCGATTTTCTGAAAAACGGAGAGGATAAAATCTCGCCTGAGCCTTATCATGTCTATCTTCAGGCCATTCTGGGAGATATTTTAAAATCAGGCAAGAATGAGCGGTATCTCAGAGAAATTCTATATTCCATTTTGGCAAAAAGATTCGAGCCTTTGGATGCCCATTTAATATCAAAAGAAACCTCCATAGGCTCGCACAATACTGTTTCTTCCTATCTGGAAGTCCTCGAAGGTCTCTACATCACAAAGACAATCTATCAAGTCAGAAACTTGGGCTCTTCCCTGCTTTCCTTCAAGAAGAGGAAAAAAATATATTTTATCGATCCTCTCGTCTTCCATACTTTAAGAGCCTGGGTCAATGGAGCACCAAATGCCTTCGATTTCTGCTCTGAATTCCTGAAGGATCCCAATTCAAAAGGCAGGTTCATCGAGAATATCGTGGGCATTCATCTCATAAACTACTATAAAAATGTCTGTTTCTGGCGAAATCGTTCCGAAATCGATTTTATCTGTTCATACCTCGGCAAGCCTAAAGTTTACATTGAGATGAAATATCAAGCTTTAATCACTGATGAAGACAGGAAAGGATTGAAAAAAGCTGGAGGAGGCATCTTGCTGACAAAGGAAAGTCTCTCGCAAGGCAAGAATAATATCGTCGAAATTCCTCTCCACCTCTTTTTGCCGCAAATAGAATAATCTCTGAAATCCGATTGTCTCTAATTGCAATCGGAAAAAATCTCTTTTTCAATAAGCATAAGAATCAAGGCAGATCGTCCTGAATTCACAGAAGCTGCAGTTGTGCCAGTCAGGCTTGGCTCTGTAGTCCTGGGATAAGAGCCCTGCTTTTACTTCCCTTATCTTCTCCACGGCTGATGTTTTGAGAAATTCATCAGGCATCTTAGCTAAGTCAAATGCCTCCAGGACAAAGGGGCTGACTTTTTTCATAAGGGAAGGTCAATGCGACGGAGCAGGTCTTGATATCGGGGGTCAGAGTGTAAGGGATCAAAGCGCGGGTCACATTTAATATAGGGCAAGAAGCCGGAATGGCGCCAGCCTGCGATCTTCTCCACCAAGGCCTCAGAGATGAGCTCTTCCCCAAGGAGCAGGGAGAAGACTTCGCGCTTGAAGAACTCGGCCAACAGGCTGTCCTGGAACTCAGCGAGATGATGAAACGTCCCCTTAAAGTCCTCTCCTCCCTCAGTCACCAGGAGATGGATATGGGGGTGGAAATTAAACTTGATATGGCCGCGGGAATCTCTATTCGACCTCTTTCAAAGCCTTAATGATATCGTCAATTTTTTTCGTCCAGCTGTCGGCCAAATCCGCGGGAATTTTTTTGCCTCTTTGAGCGCTCACTTCATACTTGAAAGCGCTGAGCAGGTTTATCGCAGGAGTGATGTTTCCTTTCTCGAGGTCTTTATCGACATTCTCCAGCTTCTGGACCAGGCTGTTCTTGACGCCCTTATTGACCGTGCTGTTGCGGACTTCTTCGAGCAGCTTGTCCTTCAGCTCGATCACCGCGGGGATCGTCCAATGGATATGGACGATCTTGAAAATTCCGTTTCCCGTATCTGAAACGTAGAGAGCGCCGTACTTATCGAACGTGACTTGCGACGGAAATAAAAATCCCTGGGCAAACAGCTCGACGTTCCCGCCGGCATCGCCATAGAGGATCGTTCCGATATCCATGAGGGGGATGAAAGCCTCTTGCAGCAAAGGATTTACACAGAAGAAATAAACCGTTGGTGGATAAGGCTCACCGCTGGGATTCAGGTTATAGAACAACGGCTCGGAGCTGAGATCCGGGGGCGATGGATATTGGTAATCCAGATGGACTTTCTTGATCCCCGCCCCGATTCCTTCGACGAAATAGAAATTTTGATTGACGTCGAATTGGATGCACCGGCCCTTATTGTGAAGACCGGTGACATAGGGGGTGGGCAAGCCCGTGGCTATATCAATGATATCCGCGCCATAGAGGTTCTGATTTATGTCGATCTCGGTGTTCAGAATCAGCCGCCCGTAGAAATCGAAAGCCAACGATCGCCAGCCTTTAACATTCTGGTTTCCATAAGCGACAACCTCGGTTGCGCCTGAGGCAGGGTCTATCCTTAGGATTTGCCGCTCGACATTGGGGATCGTCGGCGAGCTTCCCAGATAGAAATAGCTCCCGTCGGAAGCGATTTGCTGGGAATAACCTGTTCCTGCTCCGACTTGCTCGAACTGCCCGTAGGGATTCAACCTGAACAGCTTGAGCTGCCGGAAACTGTGCGTATAGAGTCTGTCGTCCGCGTCGAAAGCGATGGCTCCGGCGCTTGTGATTCCCGTATCCTTGGTAAAATCCGCTTTTAGGAAGGTTCCCAGGTCGACTTTTGAAACGACGCCACGATCGAACTCGCTGACGTAGAGATAATTATCTTTACACGCCAATCCATGAGCACTATGGAAGTCAGGACCGATGTCTCTTGTTATCACACCTCCTGCGCTGATCTTTGTCAGCATGAATATATCATAGGAGGAATTACCGTCCGTGTTTGTGTGGAGGTATTCATCGATATAAAGATTACCTGAGTTATCGATAGTCATATCGCGGGCAGCGGTTATGCCGCCAGCGAAAGATATTGATGGATCTTCCGATCCTGGAATTCCATTGCCGCCCGCGAATAGCTTAATAATGCCCCCCGTGAAGCTTCCGCGCACATCCGGCACCAGCATATACAAATTATTTAGACTGTCGAAACAAAAATCTCCGATGAACCATTCTAAGGTATAGGCCGTGTCTACGAGTTCAAAATACTCGTTATATCGATTGACCAAGTTATAATATCTAGGAGGATCGGAGCCTGGAACGGGATCACCCCGAACAACGGCATAAAAATTCCCTAGATGGTCATAGCCGATGGCGTTTATATATGGGGATTCGAATAGCTTCATATAATTATCGGGCGGAGTGAATTTGCATACGACGGAATTTTCGGCAATATCGACGAAATCGGCGCGGATGATAAAGCTGTTTGAATTGGGCACAGGCTCGACTTCTAAGGGGGTTATGTTATATTTTCTCGTTTTGCCGACGACCTTGACCCCACCGCTGGGATCAATCGCGAATATCATGAAGTTATTACTCCCGACGATAAGATTTCCATTTGAGTCGAATGTCAGTCGGTAAGGATCGACGACCCTGTTGGTCTCGGCGATCTTCGTGACCGCGTATCCGGGCGGGACGATGATATCTCCGGCCTCCTGCGCTGGAAGATTCCGACAAAAAAGCCCCAGGAAAAAGATAAGGATCACTGAAAGAAAAAGGCTTCTTTTAGACATAAAACCTCCTTTAATAAGAAAAATTTGGCTCGTTGCTGTTACCAGAAACATAATCCAAAAATAAGAAATTCCTTTTCGCGAGCGATGGCGGAATAAGCATTCGTGCGTCGATTTTGCCTCGTTCCATCGTCATGGATGATAAATCGCGATGTGAAGGGATGTCAAGTTGAGCTAAAAAAGGGATAAGAGTTTGGTTTTCGGCTGCGCTGGCTGCGGCCGCATTTTCACCTCTATTATCCCATCCAACCATCGTAACGAAGCATGGGGCAAGACGACAAACAATGTCAAGGACAGCTTGGTGTGGTCAACCTAAGAAAGCACTTATCTGTTCGTGAATGATACTGGCGAGATAAGAAAAGCAGGTCATCAAGAAAGAAATCCTTCAGGTCTATGATTAGTTCCACGACAAAGCCGCAGAAGGACGAAAGACGAAAAAAGATGAAGTGGATAGAATCGGAAAGAATCTCTTTTTCAATAGGCATACGAGTCGGGGCAGATTGTCCTGAATTCACAGAAGCTGCAGTTGTGCCAGTCGGGCTTTGCTCTGTAGTCCTGGGAGAGAACTCCTGCCTTTACTTCTTTTATCTTCTCCACAGCTCTTTCAAGCTCCTTCTCTTTTTTCTGGGCATGGCCTACAATATCCGACTCTAAAAAATAAAGCCTCGTCTCTAAGAGTGGAACATCTTGAGTTTTGCTAAAAGAAAGTGCATACAAATCCATCTGAAGGCTGTCCCTGGTCTTCTTATCAGCTTCCTTCTGGTCTTTGACCTCTGTGGCTTTAAAATCTATGATGACCGCGCCTTGTTCGGAATAATCAATCCTGTCCCAGCGTCCGATGAACTTGATATCATCAAGCTGCCAACGGAAATTCCTCTCAAGCAGGCCAGGGATTTTTCTTGAATCCTCTTCTCTTCGATAAAACTGTCTGAGGGCTTTTTCCCCTGCTTTCTTCCTCATCTCCTCATGCTCCCTGCTGAGAAAGCCCTCGTTGATCCAACGGTCATCGTATTCTTTCAAGAGCTCCTTTTCTGTCATCCTCTTCCCCGACATCCTCTCCTTGAGATAGAAATGGATGGTGTTGTGAAGGACTCGGCCAAAAACAAGGTTATGATGGGGAAGTACAGGAATGCGCATGATATGCCTGTATTTATACTTGAGGGGGCAGGTCAGATAATCCTCAACCTGGAAATAGCTCAAGGATACGATCCCCTTTTCCCTAACTGCAGGAATAACCTCAGGCTTTGAAGCTGGTTCTGCATACCTTCTTATTTCTTCCAGGGCTGATGTTTTGAGAAATTCCTCGGGCATCTTTGCCAGGTCAAAGGCCTCAAGGACAAAGGGGCTGACTTTTTTCAAGCGTTTCAACCCATAATCCCTGGCCCAGGTCAGATAGAGGAGCTTCCTGGCCCTGGTCATCCCCACGTAAAAAAGCCTCCTCTCCTCCTGCAGAGAAATCTTATCCTTCTCCTCCTCTCCATATTCCTTTCCCTTAGGAACTTTATCCTTCAGAATCCCGTCAGGAATAGGAACTTTCTCCTTTCTTTCCCGTCCTGGAAATCTGTCCGCGATCAGGCTGACCATGAAGACGATGTCAAACTCCAATCCCTTTGCCTTATGGAAAGTGAGGACATTGACCGCATCTTCCTCTAGTTCCGCCTCTGCGGTGGAAGGGTTATCCCCGACCTGCTGAAGAATGTCAAGGTATTGAGCAAAAGAAAAGATGGAGTCATCATCAGTCAGCTCAGAAAAGTTCTTGACCTTGTCAAAGAAAATGCGAATGTTCTTTATCTTCAATTCTGCCTGAAGGCTCTTCTGTTCGACAAGAGATTTGAGATAGCCTGTCTTCTCCAAAAAGGCATAAATAACTCTGCCCGCATTCTGGGAGCTTGAAAGCTGGATAAAGTCAAGAAGGTCTCCGAAAATCTTCTTGGCTTTTGCTGCGCTGGAATCAGAAATCTCCACCGGACTCTGGCCTTCGTGGATTTTTTTAAAAACTTTGTGCAAAGCAAGGTTCTTCTTATGAGCATAATTGGAGATAAGAGTTAAATCGTAAGGGTCTATTTTGTAGACTTCGGACAAGGCAAGGTAGAAAAGGCTGGTGCTGTCCTCAAAGTCAGTCAAGGATTTGATGAAAGAAACAAGGACTTTCACTTCATCCTGGGAGTAGAGTCCCCGGCTTCCAGAGAACCGGTAGGGAATCTCCTTCATGTTCAAGGCCCTGAGGAAAGGGTCGGCATCCGCATTCCGTCTGACCAGAATGGCCATCTCGCCAAACTTGTATCCTTCCTTAGCCTTGTCCAGGATGATTCCGGCAACCCTGTCGGCTTCCTGGGAAAGAGTGTCAAAGGGCAGCCTGAAGATGCGTTTGCCCCGGCTTCCAGCCTGGGATTTAAGCTTTTTATCTATCTTCTCTTCGTATTCCAAGCGGTCAGGGTTGTTCTTGACGATGAGCTGGTAGGCAGAATCGAGGATATCCTGGGTCGAGCGATAGTTGACGTTCAAGACAACCTTTTTATAGTCAGGATAGACTTTTCGAAAACTGTGGATGTTGCTGAGAGATGCTCCTCTGAAACGAAAAATACTCTGGTCGTCGTCCCCGCAGACGGTCAAGTTTCGGTGACGCGCTGCCAGAAGCTTAAGGAGTTCAAACTGGATGTAGTTTGTATCCTGGAGTTCATCAACCAGGATATATTTATATTTCTCTTGAAAATGCCTGAGAATCGAGGGCCTTCTCCTGAATAGCTCCACCACCAGCAAAATTTGGTCCTCGAAATCAATCATCCCCTCGCTCTTCAACAATTCCTGGTATTTCTTGTAAACCTGCGATAGTTCGAGATGCTTCGAGGCGTCTTCCTTCTCTGCTTCATTCGAAGCTTTCTGGACGAGACTCTGAGAATATCTGACGTACTCCTCAGGCTTTATGCCTTCCTGCTTCAGCCTTTTGATTGAGTTCAAGAGTTCCTGGATGTGCTTTGTGGGGAAGCTCAGGGGGCGGTAGTAATCGAGCGGAAAATCGAAGAGATGCTTTCTGAAAAAAATGGCCTGCTCGACATCATCCAGAAGCTTGAAGTCTGGAGAAAAGCCCAGTTCGATTCCATAATCCCTTAAGACTCTCTCGCCGAAGGAGTTGAAAGTGCTGATCTCGACAAAAGAGTAGCTGTAGGGAACGAGGAGGTCAACTCTCTCCTCCATCTCGTTGGCTGCTTTCTCGGTGAAAGTCACAGCCAGGATTTCTTCCGGCCTGGCCAATTTTAAGGAAATGAGATAGGCGATGCGGTGGGTGATGACTTTTGTCTTTCCTGTTCCGGCCCCGGCAATAATCAGAAGCGGCCCCTTCCTGTGGGTGACAGCATCCCTTTGGCTAGAGTTCAGGTCTCTCAATAAGGGATGAAGGTTTTTTGGGCTGCGTGATCGGGGCATATCAAGAATAAAAAAAGAACGATTTATTTATCTTTTATGACAAGAACTTTTTCATCTGTTTTCATCAGCCACAGTTTCTCTCGAGCCTTCTTCTCCACGGCTTTTGGGTTCGTTTCCAGCTCTTTTATCTCCTTCTCCAATCGGCTCTTATCACTCTCCAAACGCTCCATTTCTTTAAGCAAGGCTCTGTATTCTCTCTGAGAGCGGTTGATCTCAATCAATCCCTTCTTCCCAAAAAAAGAGGCTGCGAACAAAACCAGAAAGAAAAAGCTCAGTCCGACGATGACCACCTTTCTCCGCAGGGAAAAACGGCTCTTCTCCTTTGTCTCCATCACGAAACAAGCTCCAAACCAAACTTCATCAGCCTCTCCAGCTCTTTCTCTGATTCAGATTCAGCATAGCAGCGGATGACGGGCTCTGTCCCTGAAAAGCGGAGGAGGAACCAGTCATCATCAGAAAAATTCAATTTTATCCCGTCGATAGTTTCATGATGGAGAACCTTCCTTTTATCAAGCTGGCGGGGAGGATTCTTGATCATCTTTTTCAGCTTCATCTCTCTTTTCGAGTTCAAAGAAATGGTCTTCTGCCTTCCCACCCTCTTTCCGTAGCTGCGAAACAGGTCATCGACCTGCTTCGATAAGCTCTTCCCTGATGAAGCCGTCATCTCTGCGACCAGAAGCCCGGCAAAAATCCCATCCTTTTCCGGAAGATGGTCCTTGATAGCCATACAAGCGCTTTCTTCTGCGCCGAAGATGATCTTTTTCCGCAGGAAGAGGTCGGCGATGTATTTGAAACCAACAGGTGTTTCATAAAGCGGCAGGTCATACTTCCTGGCGATGCGGTCTATGAGATGAGTCGTGGCCACAGAGCGGCCGACTCCCCCTCGCCACATTTTCTTGGCGACAATATAATCGAGGAGCAGAGAGAGAATCAAGTTCTGAGAAATAAATCTCCCTTTTTCATCGACAATACCGAAACGATCGCCGTCAGCATCAGTGGCAATTCCCAGCTGGCAGTCCTTCTTCAAGACAAGCTTCTTCAATTCTCCAAGATTTTTCTCTGCGCAAGAAGGAGTTATGCCGCCGAAATAGGGGTCAACATAGCCGTGGATCTCCTCGACAGGAATTTGATTCTCCTCAAGGATTCCATCTAAATACTCCCGGCTTGTCCCGTAGAGAGGGTCGACTCCGATTCTAATTTTTGATTTACGGATGAGGTCGAAATCAATCTTCTCCTGGATAAAGCTGAGATAATCCTGCCGCAGGTCAATTTTCTCGATAAACTCCGTCTTGGGATAGTAGGGACAAATCGAGTGTTTTTTCTTCAAAAGCTTTATTTCTTCCTCTATTTGTTCTGTGATTTCAGGAAGGGCGGGTGCTCCTGTCTCTGTGTTGAGTTTTAGACCGTTATACTCCGGCGGATTGAAAGAAGCTGTGAAATTCACTCCTCCCTGAGCTTTCCTCTTTATAATTTGATGGGCCTGGGCTTGGGAAGGCGCATCCCTGTCCGTCAGAAAAACATAGATATTGTTGTTGGAGAGAACCTTGGCCGCTTCAAGAGCATACCTCTCTGAAAGAAAACGGGTATCATAATTGACAACGACCGATATCTTTCTTTCAGGAAATCTCTTCTGCAGATAATTGGCCACTGCCTGGACGACTGTCCTGACATTTTTAAAGGTGAATTCCTTCCCCATTATGGCTCGCCACCCTGAAGTGCCAAATTTTATCATTGTTTTTTTTATAAAATTAACACAAGACCTGGTGAAAAGCAACAGGAGTGCTCAGGCTGAACAGCTTAAAAACACGCGGGCTTTGCCCCAGCGAGGCAAAGCCCGCTCGGTTTCAGGCTTCGCTCTCCTCGACCTTCGGTCGAGGAACCATGCCCGCTCAGCCTTCAAACGGTTTTTTCGCTGTTCAGCCTTCGCCAAATAAAAAAAATCTTACGCAAAAAGGGGACTGTCCCCTTTTTACATTTTTTAGGAATAAATATATATAATAAGGTAAATGTTTGCTTATTTGTGAAATTGAAGCTCCTTTCTCAAATTGTTTTGAAAAATGGCTGAGATGAAGAACCGCTCCCTGGCCGGAATATTCCTCGTCTCTTCAGCAACCCTTTGCCTTGAGATATCCTTGACTCGATACTTTTCCGTCTCCCAGCAGTATCATTTCGCTTTCTTGGTGGTCAGCATAGCGTTTTTAGGATACGGAGCCAGCGGCTCATTTCTGTCCCTTTTCAAGACCTTGAGCTCTTTTGACCTGAATAAATTTCTATCCTCAACCTCCCTTCTTTATGGTTTAGCGGTTCCCTTGAGCTTCCTGCTTTGCAACGCCATTCCTTTTGATATTCAAACGCTTTCCTGGGATAAAAACCAGATGTTCTTCATTTTTCTGTTCTACATTCTTTTGAGTCTCCCCTTCTTTTTCGCTGGCTTGACAATCTCCTTCGCCATCTCCAGAGCTTCAAGTCTTGTCAACAAGATTTATTTCTCCGACCTCTCGGGTGCCGGGGCCGGCACCCTCCTCGCCCTTTTTATCTTTCTACCTAAAGGAGACAGAGGAGTCATCATCTCCATTTCCTTCCTGGCTCTTTTGGCATCTCTCTTTTTCAGTCAAAACCGACCATTCCGCTTCAAGCTTCTCCTTGCGCTTCTCATGGCTTCAGAAATCGGCGTCTTCTTGAGCTCTCCTTCGTGGCTAAGCTTCAGAATCTCTCCCTATAAAGCCCTTCCCCTGGCCTTAAAATATCCTCGAGCAAAACACCTTTTCACAAAATGGAACGCCATATCCCGGGTCGATATTCTGGATTCACCCGCTGTCCGCTATGCACCAGGTTTAAGCCTCCTGTACAGCCAAAAAATTCCTGCGCAGCTCGGCCTTTCCATAGATGGAGGAGAACTTTCCGCAGTCACTCAGTTCAAAAATGCCAGAGAGCCTTCATTGGAGTTCATCTCCTTTCTTCCCTCCTCCCTGGCTTTTGCCCTTTCTGAAAAACCAAAAACCCTGATCATCGAGCCTAAAGGAGGGCTGGACGTTCTCTCGGCTCTCGTCTTCGACTCCCCTCAAATCACTGTTGTCGAGAACAACCCTCTGGTGGTGGAGCTTCTCCGCAAGGAGCTTGCCTCGTTCTGCGGATACCTCTATTCTCAGCAGAAGATTCGTGTGGTCTCAGCATTCAGCCGCTCTTTCTTAAAAAAGGAAAAAACCCGTTTCGACTTAATCGTATTTTCTCTAACCGACGTCTTTGGCGCTTCCGGAACAGGGCTCTACGGATTCAACGAAAATTATCTGTACACGGTCGAATCTTTTGTCCAGATTCTAAGCCAACTGT
Organism: uncultured Eubacteriales bacterium; assembly: GCA_964645765.1. GTDB lineage: Bacteria > Acidobacteriota > Aminicenantia > Aminicenantales > Aminicenantaceae > CAZGMN01. The sequence continues at coordinate 2,400 of CAZYBE010000031.1, read as the reverse complement.
CCCCAGAGGGAATGGTCAGCGTCACCCTCTACCTCCTTCCTCCTCCCCGTCAGGAGGCCAGAATGCTGGCAACCTGGGTCGAGGCTCTGGAGAAGAGCCGGCTGGACCCTTCTTCCTGCATCGCTGCCATCAGAAGCTGGGGGACGACGAGCTTCTTCATCAAAAAGAGCCCTTTCTCCCCGCACCAGATCCAGAAACTCAAGGATTTTGCGAACAAATGCCTTTTTGACCTCGACTACTACCCAGGGATAAAAATTGATGAAGTCAACATCTATAACAAATTCGAAAAGCCAATTTACTATGACCTCAGCCTCCAGCTCCTTTCTGGGGCGAAAAGAAAAGAATTTTACAAAGATTACCTTTTCAAGATAAAACCAGCAACAGACGACGGGCCCTTTTTCTTCAACTTCTTCAAGCTCGGCAAGCTTCGAGCCACTTACCAAGCTCTTGGCCGGAAATGGCTGCCCTTTCTTCAAGGGGAATTTCTCGCTCTCGCTCTCTTCATCCAGTCGATCCTTATTGCTTTTATTTTAATTATCCTGCCAAATCTCCTCCTTCGAAGAGCGAAGGGACAGAGGTCTTTCCCTTATAACATTTTTCTTTATTTTGGATTGATCGGAATGGCCTTCATCTTCGTCGAGATAACCTTTATCCAAAAATTTATTCTTTTTCTCGGGCATCCGCTTTATTCAACTTCGACGATTATCTTTTCCCTTCTCCTCTCATCTGGAGTGGGGAGTTTCTTCTCCAAGAAGATTCTCGGTCAAAGCTTGAAAAAGAATCTTCAAAGGACTCTTTTTCTTTGTGCGCTTCTCATTGCCGTTTATATTTTTCTCATCCCTCGCCTCTGTGAAAGCCTCATCGGTTTCAATCTTGTCCTGAAAATGTTCATAGTCTTTTCTTTCATATTTCCTCTTGGCTTTTTAATGGGATTCCCTTTTCCTACCGGAATTCGATTGCTCGAGAAGAGAGAGAAAAAACATATTTCCTGGGCCTGGGCCACCAATGCTTTCTCTTCGGTCATCAATTCGATTTCGGCCCTGGTCGTAGCCTTCTGGGCAGGATACACTCTGGTTTTGGCTTTGGCCGCAGGGGGCTATCTACTTACGCTTCTCTTTCTCGATTTCTCCAACCATGGGAACAAAAACAACCTCTGAAATATGTCTCACCTGCGGTTTATCCTTTATCTTAGTTATGAGAGTAAGGGTCTGAAAGTAGAGAGTGCTTCCCAGAGGAATGATAAGCCTTCCCCCTTCTCTTAGCTGCTTGATAAGAGGAGGAGGAACATGATTGGCAGCACAAGTGACGATTATGGCATCAAAGGGAGCCTGTTCTTCCCAGCCGAAATAGCCGTCATCCCATTTGACTTCGACTTGAGTGTAATTCAGCCTGCGCAGAGTCTCGGCTGCTCTTTTGGCCAGATTCTCCCTGATTTCGATTGAATAAACCTTATCGGTCAGCCGGGCAAGAACAGCGGCCTGATAGCCTGAGCCGGTTCCGATTTCCAAAACCTTTTCTCCTGGTTTCAGATGAAGGTTTTGGGTCATCAGGGCAACGATATAGGGCTGGGAGATCGTCTGCCCTTCGCCGATAGGCAAAGGATTGTCATCATACGCCTGATGGCGTAAGTCGGGGCTGACGAAGAGATGACGGGGAACCTCTTCCATGGCCTCAAGAACTCTCTTGTCCGTTATATCCCGGGATGCGAGTTGATCGCGGACCATCGCTTTCCTTTCCTTCGTATAAGTATCCTCTTCTCCAGGCGAAAGAAGAATAATCGAAAAAACAGCCAAAAAGGCCAAAACGAGCTTTGAAAACCCTCTAACGCTCATCTTTTCTCTCAGGGCATCCAACACTTATTATAATTCTATTCTCCCTCTCGAAAAAATTAAATAATTTTTTATGACCATATCCGTGATATGAATAGGCTCAGGCTGGGTGTTGAGAAAACCGTTTGAATGGCTCCGGCTGAGTGGCTCGAAAACACGCCGCTTTTGCCCCAGCGAGTCAAAAGCGGCTCGGTTCGAGGCTTCGCTGCTTTGCCCATCGGCAAAGCAGCAGGGGGTTCCAAGGGGGTATGACCCCTTGGTCGCAGGACGCTTTGAAGCGTCCGAGAAGGGGAGGCAGCGGAAGCGTTGGAAGGGGGAACGCGAAGCGGTTCCCCCTCCAAGGTCGCTTTCCTCTCCCTTCGGTCGAGGAACCATGCCCGCTCAGCCTTCAAACGGTTTTCTAACCACTCAGCCTCCGCCAAGTGATGAAAAGCCTGCGTGTTTTCGAGACACCCAGCCTGAGCCCTAACGGGCTTTTCCATCACGGAAAAAAATATGCATACCCTTTTTCCTCATAAATTTCGGGGAAAATTGCCTCATCGGCAGTGATGAGATTTATCATCCAAAAAGG
>CAZYBE010000030.1:0-37632 GCA_964645765.1 uncultured Eubacteriales bacterium | reverse complement strand
GCACCCATCCCCCCGTGGGGAACCCCTGCTGCTGCGGGCGTTGCGGGGAGCACGCCGCGCCACCCCAATGTTAATCATTGGCTATCACGGAATTTAGGATACTATCTTTTAAGTTAGAGGATGTTGACCGCTTTTACAGATTCGAATAAGATTAGGGAAGAGTGAAATATCATTTTATCGCTCTATTAACCGATTTCGGGGAAGATGATTTTTTTGTGGCTTCGCTCAAAGCGGTCATCGCCAACATCAATCCTTCAGCTCGAGTCATCGATGTCACTCATCGCGTTCCCTCCTTTGGCGTTATGGCTGCGGGCCTCATTCTCTTTTCTTGCTACAGATATTTTCCCGCAGGGACAATTTTTTTGACGGTTGTCGACCCAGGGGTCGGCTCTTCTCGGAGAATCCTTTTGGCAGAGACAGAAGACTATTTTTTCATCGCCCCGGATAACGGAGTTTTGAGCCGGATCCTGGAGGAAGAGGATGAGGTGCGGGTGAGAGAGCTCGAAAACAAAAAATACTTTCTCCCCGAATCAAGCCGGACTTTTGAAGGGCGGGATAAAATGGCTCCTGCTGCTGCCTGGCTTTCAAAGGGTGTCTCAAGCTCTGAATTCGGGCCTCCAGTTTCCAGCTTCAAGAGATTCAAGATTCAGAAGCCAAGGCTGAAAAGAAAGGAAATCATCGGGCGTGTGCTCTACACAGATAAATTCGGCAATCTGATAACCAACATTTCCGCAAACATGCTCGACCTTCTCCACACTAAAACCGGAAAGCGCAACTTTGTCCTTTACAGGGGAAAAAAGGAGGTTGCGTCTTTCAAGGAGAGTTATTCGAGCGCGAAAAAAGGAGAAGCCCTTTTTCTAATCGGCAGCTTGGGATGGATTGAGATTTCAGCTCGAGAGGATTCAGCCTCACAGAAATTAAAAATAAAGAACGGAGATATGGTCAAAATCGTCGTCCAGAGCAGGAAATAGCTCTGGTCAACCAGGATCAGTGATGGATTATTTCGAAGGGGCGATTGAGCAAATCATCTACTACAGTCCTGATTCGGGTTACACTGTTTGCAAGCTTCGGCTTGAAGACGGACGAACACTGACTGTTGTCGGCTCCTTCCCGCCCTTATCGCCAGGAGAAATGCTCAGAGTCCAAGGCAAGTGGGAGCTCAACCCCCGCTTTGGACAGCAATTCAGGGTTGAAAACTTTCTTCCCATCCTCCCTTCTTCTGTCAAGGGAATTGAGAAGTTCCTTTCCTCGGGACTGGTCAAAGGCGTGGGGCCTGTGCTCGCCGAAAGAATTATCAAGAGATTCAAAGCGGAAACCATAGAAATTATTTCCAAAAGTCCCGAAAAATTGCTCGAAGTTGAAGGAATCGGCCGTGTCAAATTAAGAGAGGTCAAGAAATCCTGGGCTGAACATGAGAACATAAGGGAACTGATCATCTTCCTCCAGGAGCACAATGTTTCCACAAATCTGGCGACAAAAATCTATCATCAGTATGGAGACAAGTCCTTCCATATCTTAAAGTCAAATCCTTATCAGGTCTGCCTGGATATCTGGGGAATCGGCTTCAAGACTGCTGACCAGATGGCTTTGAAGCTGGGAATGAGTCCTTCCTCTCCTGAAAGGATAAAAGCCTTTATCCGCTATCTTTTAGAAAAGGATACTGAGCAGGGCCATGTTTTTTCCCTTCAGAGCGAGTTAGAGAAGAATTGCCTGAAAGAGCTTGAAGTTGAAGAAGAGAAAGTCAAGGAAGCCATCGCAGAGCTCAAAAGAAATAAGCTAGTTGTCGCTGAAAAGGTTGATTCGGATATAAGCGTTTACCTTCCTTTTTTTTACAAGGCAGAGGAAGAGATTGTCAGCTCGATTCATAATCTGGCTTCTCTTCCTATTGTGACTCCGGATTTTGATGTGGATAAAGCCATTACTCGCGTCGAGGAGGAATTGCGCCTCCGCTTTTCGCCGATGCAGAGGCATGCCATCAAGGAATGTTTCAACAAGAAGATTCTGGTTATAACCGGCGGCCCGGGAACTGGAAAGACGACAATCATCAAAGCCATTGTTGATGTTTTCGAGAAATGGGGGAAAGGGGTAATCCTGGCAGCGCCGACAGGAAGAGCAGCCAAAAGGTTGAATGAAGCGACAGGGAAGGAAGCCAAGACGATTCATCGGACATTGGAATTTAACCCCAAGCTCGGGACCTTCAGGCGCGGCGAAAGGCATCCCCTTGCTGGGGATGCCTTGATCATCGATGAGTTTTCGATGGTCGACCTTCCGCTGATGTATCATCTGATCAAGGCTGTTCCATTCTGGATGCGTCTCGTTCTCGTCGGCGATAAGGACCAGCTTCCCTCTGTGGGACCCGGGAATCTGCTTCAGGATATTATTGAGTCCGGAACGGTCGAAGTGGTGAGGCTGGACGAGATATTCCGCCAGGAAAAGGATAGTTTGATCGTTCTCAATGCCCATCGCGTCAACCGCGGCGAGCCGTTGATCTATCCTGAAAAGGGAGCGAAGGAATCTGATTTTTATTTTATTCATCAAGAAGATGAAGAAAAGGCTTTTAAGACAATCCTCACCCTCTGCACTTTCCGCATACCGGAAAGATTTCATCTCAACCCTCTCTCTCCCCAGATTCAGGTCATAAGTCCGATGTATAGAGGGCTTGTCGGAGTGGATAACCTGAATAAAGAGCTGCAGACCAAGCTCAACCCATTCCAGGAAGGACTTAAATTTGGAAATCGTGAGATTCGCGTTCATGATAAAGTGATGCAAATCCGCAACAATTATGAGAAAGAAGTCTTCAACGGCGATATCGGCCTGGTCTCCCACATCGACAAGCAGGCTTACAGAGTCTTTGTCGATTTTGACGGGAGATTGGCTGTCTATGAAAGGGATGAGATGGATGACATCATTCTGGCTTATGCGGTCTCTGTTCATAAGGCTCAGGGCAGCGAATATCAAGCGGTTGTCATGCCTCTTCTGACCCAGCATTACATCATGCTCCAGAGAAACCTCTTCTACACAGCCCTCACCCGGGCCAAGAGATTGAGTGTCATCGTCGGCTCCTACAGGGCTCTTCATATCGCCATCAAAAACGACAAGCCGGTCAAGAGGAATTGCCTGGTCAAAGAGAAGCTCATCGAATTGTCCCAGAAATAAAGGGGACAGTCCCCTTTTTTGCCACTCGCTATATTAGGTAAATCATAAAAGGGGACTGTCCCTTTTTATGAAAAGGTGTCGACTTAAGAGCATGGTTTCTGTTAAAATTTAATAACTATTTTAGAGAGTGCGCCTGTAGCTCAGTATGGATAGAGCAAGGGATTCCTAATCCCTGTGTCGCGAGTTCGAGTCCCGCCAGGCGCACTTGCTTTTCCTCTCGTAAATCCAAATTCTTTTTTGAGCTTTCTTAGCGGGAGTTGGATAATTTTATGCAAATCCGGAGACAAAGTGGCGACAAGAGGAAAATCAGTTTCAATTCAAATTTGACTCTTTCCTCTTTAATTGATATCCTTTTGCAAAATAAAATATAAGCATGGAGAGAAATGGGGATTAAGTGCCCTGAATGCAATTTTGAAAACCCCGCAGATACTCGTTTCTGCGGCAAGTGCGCGACGCCGCTCCAGCCATCGAAGAAAATCTCTGTTCTTGCCACGGAAACTCTCCAGACTCTCAAGAGGGAATTGACCACAGGTTCCACTTTCGCCAGAAGATATCAGGTCATCGAGGAGCTGGGCAAAGGGGGGATGGGCAGAGTCTATAAGGTCCTCGATAAAGATATAAATGAAAAAGTGGCCTTGAAGCTGTTGAACCCAGAGGTTGCTTCTGATGAGGAGACGATCGAGCGCTTCAAGAACGAGCTGAAGTTAGCCCGCAAAATCAGCCACCGCAACGTCTGCCGGATGTATGACCTCACCAAGGGAGAAGGTGCTCATTACATCACCATGGAATACGTCTCTGGTGAGGACTTAAAAAGCTTTATCGCCAGGTCAGGACAGTTGACCGTGGGAAAGGCGATTTCTGTGGCCAGACAGGTTTGCGAGGGATTGGCCGAGGCGCACCGCTTGGGGGTCGTTCACCGTGATTTGAAGCCCCAGAACATCATGATCGATAAAGAGGGGAATGCCCTGATCATGGATTTCGGAATTGCCCGCATCATCAAGACAAAAGGAATAACCGGAGCTGGGGTGATGATCGGAACACCGGAATACATGTCTCCGGAGCAGGTGGAGGCCAAGGATGTGGACCAGCGTTCAGACATTTATTCTTTGGGTGTCATCCTTTATGAAATGCTGACCGGTAAGGTCCCCTTTGAAGCCGAAACGCCTTTAGCCGTTGCCATGAAGCACAAGACCGAGGCCCCGAAAGACCCGAGAGAGCTCAATTCCCAGATTCCTGAAGGCCTGAACCGCATAATCCTGAAGTGCCTGGAGAAGGATAAAGAGAGAAGATACCAGAGTGCAGGAGAAGTGAGGTCCGAGCTCGAAAAGATAGAGATGGGCTTGCCCGTAACCGAAAGGCTCGTCCCTAAAAGGAAGCCGAGCACATCCAAAGAGATAACTGTGACATTCAACCTGAAAAGGTTGGTCATTCCGGTATCGATTATCGCAGCTCTTGTCGTCGCGGCTGTGCTCATCTGGCAGCTCCTTCCTCACAAAGAAGCTCTCCCAGTTCCCTCGAGTAAACCATCTCTGGCCATCATGTATTTCAAGAACAACACCGGAGACCTAGGCCTGGACCACTGGAGAACCGCTCTTTCTGACCTTTTGATCGCCGACCTCACCCAGTCCAAGTATATCCGGGTCTTGAGTGGAGACATGCTCTTCGCTATTTTGAGACAGCTGAGCCTGCTCGAGGCAAAAACCTATTCGAGAGAAGAGCTCAAGAAGGTGGCTTCCCGGGGAGGGGCCAACCATATTTTGATTGGAGATTTCAGCAGGGCGGGCGAAAACTTTCGAATCAACATCGTGATTCAAAAGGCAGAGAGCGGAGAGCCTTTAGGCTCTGAATCAGTGGACGGCAAAGGAGAGGAGAATCTCATCTCCATGGTGGATGAGCTGACAAAAAAAATAAAGATAAATCTTAAGCTGACCAAGGAGGAAATAGCAGCCGATATCGATAAGGAACTCGGGAAAATTACCACTAGTTCCAGTCAGGCCTACCAGTATTACGACGAGGGGAGGAACCTCCACCACAGGGGTGAATATCGCGAGAGCATCCAGCTCATGGAGAAAGCATTGGCCCTGGACCCTGGGTTTGCCATGGCTTACAGAAGCATGGCCATGTCCTATAACAATCTGCTCATGTTTTCTGAAAAAGAAAAGTACCTCCGAAAAGCTTTTGAGTTGAAGGACAGGTTATCAGATAGAGAACGCTACCTCATCGAAGGAGAATTCTTCCGTTATAAGGAGAAGACATACCCAAAAGCCATCGAAGCCTACACAAAGCTCTTGAAGCTCTATCCGGATGATACAATCGCCAACAGCAATTTGGGCATCTTATACGTTGATTTAGAGGAATGGGATAAAGCCATCGAGCAGTATCAAGTGCAAATCCAGAACAGGGATAAATCCTTTTTTCCCTACGGAAATCAAGCAGAGGCTTACATGGCAAAAGGGATGTACGATAAAGCCAAAGAAGTTCTTGAGCTGTACATTGATAATTTTGGAGAACATGCTTCCATCCGTCTGGACTTAGCTATTAACTATTTTCTTCAGGGGAATTTTGAGCTTGCTCTTGTTGAAACGAAAAAGGCTCTTGCCCTTGACCCGGATAATGTCATGTCGATCATCCAGGAGGGGATTATTTCTCACTGCCGGGGAGACTATGCAGATGCCGAAAAAAAGTATCTCGATGTTCTTAATACAAAAGAGCTGGGATACCATCTGTATGCCAGAACTGTTAACGGGACCCTGAATTTGTTGAAGGGAAAGCTGAAAGAGGGAAGGACGCACTTTGAGCAGGGAATCGAGCTGGCCGAAAGGCTTGGCGATAGCTGGTGGAAGGCTGCTTTCCATACGATGTTAGCCTATAACTATCTCAAGTCAGGCAAGCCGGAGGAGGCCTTAAAGGAGAGTGATTTGGCACGGAATGTGGCTCAGGAAGTGAATGATGACCTGAGATGGCAGAGGCGTGCTCTCTATTTTAAAGGTCTGGCTTACCTCGGGATGAAATCATTGAGTGCAGCTCATAAAACAGCAGATGAGCTCAAGAGATTATGCGATGAAGGAATGAACAAAAAAGAAATAAGGCTTTATTATAATCTCCAGGGAATGATCGAGCTCGAAAAAAAGAATTATTCCAGGGCGATTGAATATTTTCAGAGAGCCATTTCATTTTCGCCCTATCAAAATGGACTGGGGCCGTTTACATCTGACCAGGCCTGGTTTGCTGAGTCATTGGCGCTGACTTATTACCAAGCAGGAGATAAGGAAAGAGCGCAAAAGGAGTATGAAGATATTACATCCATTACTACAGGGAAACTCTATCAGGGAGATGTCTATGCCAGGAGCCTCTACATGCTGGGCAGAATTTACGAGGAGCGAGGCTGGAAAGAGAGAGCCATAGAGCAATATGAAGAGTTCCTCGAACTCTGGAAGGATGCTGACCCTGGCCTGCCTGAGGTTGAGGAGGTGAAGAAAAGGCTTTCTGGACTGAATAAAAATATTTCAAAAATTGGAGGAACCGATGGAGGCTAAGGGGCCAGAGAGAAGAGCGCATAAAAGGTTCAATGTTCCTGGGGCAACAGTCAGCGTCAAGCTTGAGAAATTTTTCTTTTCCAAGAGAAGATATGTCGAAGAATTCTATCCGGTGATCGAAATCAGCCGCAGTGGAATTCGTTTTGTGGGCCAAAGACTTCTTTCAACCACGAACAAAGTGTCGCTGAAGATCGCCATTCCTGAGAATGATTCTTTTATGGTTCTCAAAGGAAGAGTGAGATGGACATCATCAAGCCCTATGGCTAATTACAAATATCAGTTTGGAGTTCAATTCAATTCCTATGGCAAGAAGAGGGGCCTCAATGATCCAGAGATCCTGGAAAAGATAATCATGCTGGAGAAAAGATTCCAGTCCGACGATGATAAATCTGCCACTCACTGACAGCTGGTTGTGAAAAGATTCTTATTTTAGTATTTTAGGGCTTCAGCAGCCAAATTAATGTCAGAAATGAGAGGGCAAATGCTCTTGAAGATGGAAGGGAAGAGAAGAAGCTCATTCGCTGCTTTCCCTGGATGAAGAAATAAGAGGGGGACGGGCCCGATGGAGAGGATCCTCCTTTTCCCATTCCTTTTTTCTAAGAAGATGGCTTGTTCGGGCCCATTTCCATGTCCTAAGTTCTATTTGAATGATGCAATAGAATATTTGTAAAGACAATCACCTTTTAAGAGGATTTTGATGATGATTTTTTTTTAATCTTCGGCTCACCTTTGGGAGTGAGGATAACGATGATTTCTCTTGAGGAAAGATGAGCTAAAAACTTAGCTTCACGCCTTCTCTTGCTCCAAATGATTTGGGGAACTTTTGACACGCCAAGGAGACAATCCTGTCAATTTTCTTGTCGGAATGGTCGGGGTTAAAATGGGAGAAGTGGAGGCTATGGACCGCAGCTGCCCTTGCCACCTTTGTCCCCGCAAGCCAGGTGCTGTGCCCCCATCCTTGCCGCCCGGAATCGTATTCCTCGGGCGTGAACATCGCATCGTAGATAAAGATGTCTGCTCCTCGGGCAAAGGCAACCAGCCGTTCATCAAGCCCGTTTTGAGGATGCTCTGTATCAGTGGCGAAAACGATTTGTTTCTTACCGTGTTTGATTTTAAAGCTTAGACTGCCCTGAGGATGATGAAGAGGACAATGAGAGACTTCCAGTCCCGCGATGTAAAATTTCTTTTCAGGAATTTTTTTAAAAATTTTTTTGGACGCGGTTTCTCTGAGTTTCACAGGGAAATATCTTCCAGCCATCAAACCCCTGAGATACTTTTCTATCAGCTCTCCGCTCGAATCAGCGTAAAAGTTTATAGTGGCCTTTGGCAGGTAGAGCGGGGCGAAAAATGGAAGGCCGATGATATGGTCGAGATGGAAATGGGTGAGAAGGATGTGGATATTAAGGGGCTTTTCTCCCGGTTTTCTTGCCAGCCTGTCGCCAAGCTTTTTTATGCCCGTTCCCGCATCGACGATAATCCATTCTCCATTGGACAGACTCAGACAGGCTGAGGGGCTGTGGCCGCCGTATTTGTTCTTGTCTTTCCCGGAAACCGGAGTCGACCCTCTCACTCCAAGAAACTCAAGCCTCATTTTGGACCTTCGTTCTCTTTCTCCTGACCATGGCCAGCTTCCTATGTTCTATTCATTATTTTTAGGGAAGAGTATTCCTCGGCCTTGGAGGGCGAGTTGATTTTGTAGTTCCTCAATCCCCAGCTCACCTGAGAGAAAATAACTTTAATGACTCCTGTGAGGGGAACAGCAAGGAGCATCCCCAGGGCTCCTGCTATTTTCCCTCCGATGATCACCACCACAATCACTGTCAAGGGATGCATGTTGACACTCTTAGAGACCACAAGAGGAGAAATAATAGAATTGTCGATAGCTTGGACGACTATAAATAGGATGATAATCCAGAGAAGAACAAGTCCCAGATGAGGCGGATTGTTCAAGATGGCTAAGGCCAGAGCCGGAATCGCACCGACGACGGGTCCGATGTAAGGTATAATGTTGGCTAATCCTGCCAGGCTTCCGATCAAAATAAAATAGGGTACAGGGCCGTGGAAGAAACTGTTGATGATGAACAGGCCGACAATCGAGAGGATTCCAATGATCAGAGCATCAATCGCCTGACCTTGGATGTAGCGTGTGATTTGGTTTCCTGTTTTATGAAGAATATTCAAAGAAAGCTCAAAATATTGATTGGGCACCTTGGAGATGAGAGCCTTTTTGAAACGTCTTGCGTCTTTGATCAAGAAAAAGGTGACAACCGGAATGATGACAACCGAGGCCAGGAATGAGCCCACGCTCTTGAGGAGCCCTTCTAAACTGCCGAGCAGTTGAACGCCGAGCCTGTTCAGCCGGGCAATGACATTTCTGGCAAGCTCTGGGTTGCGGAAGTGTTTGTCGAAGAAAGTTTCCACTTTTTGATTGAAGTCAGAGATAATGTCCGATTGGAGCTTAGCGATGAGCGCCTCCACCGAATGAATGATGGCCGGTATAATCATCCAGAAGGAAAGGACCAGAAGGGCAAGGATCAGAATCATGACCAGAAGAATAGCCAAGCCGCGCTTGACCCTTCTCCTTTCCAATAAATCAACCAGTGGACTGAGGAGAACGGCTAGCAGCCCGGCGATGATGAACATGATTAAGACGTCTTTGACGTAAGGGAAGAGAATGGCGACGGCTGCGATAGCCAGAACAATCAGAAAGATGCGCCAGAATGTCCTCAGGATTTGAGAATAGAGATGAAAGGCGTAGCTATCCATTTGTGCTTGTTTTCTTTTCTTCCTGGATCTGCATCAATAACTCATTGGTCCGGCGCAGCCTTTCTCCAACAACTTTCGCCAGAGCAAGGAGAATTTTTATCCCTAACTTAGGCTTTCTGTAGATGAGGTCGAGGAAATCCGGTCTGAAGAAGCCGATGATTTCGCTGTCGACCGTAGAGATGGCAGAAGCAGACCGGGGCGATTCGTCGAGCAGAGCCAGGTCGCCGAAAAAAGAGCCGTCTTGAAGGCTGGCCAGAATCTTCTGAGAGGCTTTCTTGTCTTCCTCCACAATCTCAACAGAGCCCTTGACGATGATATACATCCCGAGGCCAGGGTCTCCCTTGCGAATGACGGATTCGCCTTTTTTGTATTTGCGTTTGTGGACGATTTTCTCTATTTCCACAAGCTCTCTGGCTGAGAGGTCAGCAAATACCGGGACCTGCTTAAGCAAAGCAAAGATGTCCTTTTTTTTCGCTTTTTTCCTGAAAAGACTGTTTCCCCAAATTGGATTTTCCATCATGACTTCCTTTTTTTCCTAAATAACATACCACATGTCATTCGAATATCCAATCTTTTTATAAAAGAATTTTTGAATCCTTCTTTACTTGAGAAGGGTTCTTTTGTTATATTCTTATACGGAAAATTAGAGGGAATGTTTCTATGTCAGAAATCCACATCCTGAGCCAAGATGGAGAGGCTTTTGACTTTCCTTCCCTTAAAGAAAAAATTACCATAGGCCGAAGCGGAGATAACGACGTCATCCTCTTTGACAACTCCGTTTCCCGCCACCATGCCGTGATCGTCAAGACAAAAGACGAATATTTTTTGAGCGACATGGGGAGTTTCAACGGCACAAGGGTGAACGGAAAATTGGTCCAGAACGTACCCCTGAAGCATGGGGATGAGATAAAAATCGGATATGTCAAGCTCAAATTCTTGACCAAGGAGGAAAAGCCGGCTCCATCGCCTGCAGATTCAGTCATCCTGACTGCAGAAAGGGCTGAGGAGAAGGGAGCTCGGACAATAGCCCAATCCAGCACAGAAGAAAGCTGCGTGCTGGATTCACGGGAGCTTTTGATGTCCGTGGGTCTGCAGAAAACTTTTAGAGGAAAAGACTTTGTAGCTTTTGCGGAAAAGAGAAAGCTGCAGCCTGAGGCCAAAGCTGACCTTGCCTCGCTGGAAAGGATGAATAAAGTCCTCTTCGTCCTCTACGAGATCAGCCGCCAGCTTCATGCCATCCATGATTTCAATGAACTGCTCAAAAAGATCATGGACTTGATCTTCATGGTCATCGATGCGGATTTCGGCTGTGTCATTCTCACCGGCGATAAAGGGAAAGAAGAGTTCAATGCTGTTATTGTTAAATATAAGGATGATAAGGTCAAAGATAAGCAGGAGCTTAAAATCAGCCGAACGATTATCAATAGAGTCGTTCAAGATAAAATCGCCCTTCTCACTTCCAATGCCATGGAGGATTCTCGGTTAGAGCATGCCCAAAGCCTGCTCAGCTATCACATCCAGTCCTCGATGTGTGTCCCTCTCTGGAGAAAAGATAAGATCATCGGCGTTATCCAGTTGAACAGCGTCCGGCTCATCAACCAGTTCACTGAGGATGACCTTGAGCTCCTCAAAGCCATTGGATGTCAGATGGCCATGATCATCGAACAGGCAAGCCTGAATGAGAAAATCCATGAAGAGCAGCAATTGAGAAGCCGGCTGGAAAGGTTCCATTCCCCTCAAGTCATAGAGATGATTATCAAGGGGAGTGAAGAGACAAAGGAAAATATCATGGAACCCAAGGAGCTGGCTGCCACCATTCTCTTCAACGACATTGTTGGCTTTACCCCTCTTTCGGAGAAGATGCCGCCTCGGGAAGTCAATCTGCTCCTCAATCAATTCTTCTCCCGGATGACGGATATTGTCTTCAAGTATGATGGCACGCTTGATAAATTCATCGGAGACGGCCTCATGGCTGTTTTTGGGGCACCGGTGGAGAAGAAGGACGATGCTGAGAGGGCTGTTAGGGCAGCCTTGGAGATGAGAAAGGAATTGGAAGCGATGATGGAAAAAATAGGGATGGAGAAGAAATTTGAAGTCCGAATTGGTATAAACACCGGCCGAGTCGTGGCCGGAAATATGGGCTCACCGAACCGGATGGAGTATACAGTTATCGGCGACCCGGTTAACATTGCCTCGAGGTTAGAATCAATTGCCCAGCCGAACCAGATCCTCATTGGAGAAGAAACATACAAGCAGGTCAAAGGGAAGTTTAAAGTCAAAAAAATTGGGCTCAAAAAAGTCAAAGGGAAAATCTCAGAGATTCTGGTTTATGAAGTTTTGCAATAGGGGAGAGGCTGCGGTCCATCTGCATAGATTTTTTTTAGAGTGAAATAAATTCCATTCCTTAAGCTTTCAACCATGAAGAAGAGGGTCAAAAGGTTATTGCCCGTAAGCGGAAAGGAGTTGAATATCTGGTCAAAAGGTCTTGGCTTTTTGGAATCAGTGTGGTAAATAAAAAGCCTCGTAATCGAATCAGCTTTAAAGATATGGTGAGCCGGCTGAAAAGGATTGGCCGCTCTCAACAGGCCAAGTGACCAGGGTTAAAGGCTATGATATAATAAAAAAAAATTTTGTGAGAGTGATAAAGGATGAAAAGGATAAAGAGGAAACAGCTTAAAGGGGACGAATTTGTAACCACAGTTAATAAAATCGTCCGCTTCGTTAAAGAGAGAACAACGCAGCTTGTGGCTCTTTTGCTTTTAGTTCTTGTCGTCGTTATCATCTTTGCTGGGGTGAGAATTGTCAAGGGACAGAGTCGGGAGAGGCAGAGCAAGCTCCTGGCTCAAATCCTTGACTTGCGTTCCGGATTGGACAGCCATCCTGAGAATGAAGCTAAGCTCGAAGCATTGGCCGGAGGCGGAGACTTCTCCCGCACGGTTTATCTTCTTTTGGCAAATTATTGGGTGGAAAAGGGGGATGACGCCAAAGCAAAGACTTTTCTGGAGAAAATGCCGGAAGACAAGAAAGATATTCTTTACTATCAGGCTCAAGACCTATTGGCACAAATTCTTTCAAGACAAAAAGATTATGATAAAGCAATAAATATCTATAAGAAAATAGAGGGAGAAAATCCTAAAGCTTACTCCTTGGATGTCATACTCTTCCATCAGGCTGAAGTTCATGAAAAGAAAGGAGAGGTAGCTAAAGCCCTGATCCTTTATAAGAGAGTTCAGGATGAATTTCCCCAGACTTATTACAGTTTTGAGGCTTCACAGAAGGTCAGGGAGCTGGAAGCAAAAAAATAACTCCCTTCTCTTGTAAATTTTTAAAAAAAATATATAATAAATTTTTTTATTTTAACGAGGAGGCCAAGAATGGCTTACATGATTACTGAAGCGTGCATCAATTGTGGTGCTTGCGAGCCAGAATGTCCCAATGAGGCAATCTCAGCGGGAGAAGAGATTTATGTCATTGACCCTTCGAAATGCACAGAGTGCGTCGGTCATTTTGATGAATCCCAATGCGCAGCTGTCTGTCCTGTGGATTGTTGTGTTCCTGATCCCGAGCATAAAGAAACAAGAGAACAATTAGAGGAAAAGTTTAATCGCCTCCAGGAAGAAAAAGGATAATTCGCAATAATTTGGGTTATCTTTGACGAGGAGTGATTTTAATCACTCCTCTTTTTTTATCCTGGGAAATGGAAGAGAAAAGAGAGGCTACAGTCTATGAGGGAAAAAGTTTTCTCTCCTCTCTAAAGAAAACCGTCTGGATTAATATCCTGCTTTTTGCGCTGACGATAATCTCCACAATAGTGGTGGGCATAAGCTTGAGTATCAGCTTTGAGTATATCGATGTCCCTGCGGTGAATCCTCAGCCCCCTCATATGTTGGACATGGTCAAAAATCCTCAGATCATCTCTCTGGGAATCATCTATGCCATCGTTCTTATGGGGATCCTTCTCGGGCATGAATTGGGACATTTTCTAACCTGCCGCTATTATAGAATCAACGCCACTCTTCCTTATTTCATTCCGGCTCCAACCTTGATTGGAACGCTGGGCGCCTTCATCAAGATCAAATCACCCATAACAAGAAAGCATCAGCTATTTGACATCGGAGTTGCCGGACCTTTGACAGGGTTTATCCTTTCCATGCCGGCCCTCATCTACGGGCTTTCCCTCTCCAAGCTCACTCGGTCTATCAGCCCAGAGGAGGGCGGTATTGCCTTCGGAGAATCTCTTCTCCTCCGGATTCTTGGCAACATGATTTTCAAGAATGTTCCCCCAGGCCATGATGTCTTTCTCCATCCTGTCGCCCTTGCCGGCTGGGTGGGAATTCTTGTTACTTCCTTTAATCTTTTTCCAGTCGGACAGCTTGATGGAGGGCATATTTCTTATGCTCTGTTAGGATTGAAGTCACGAAAGGTCGCCAATTTTTTCCTGGTTATTTTCATTGTCATGGGGATTTTTTTCTGGGTGGGCTGGCTCATCTGGGCGCTCATCATCTTTTTCCTGGGTTTGAGGCACCCGCGTGTCCTTGATGAGGCAACCCCTCTTTCTCCAGGACGGCGAGTCATTGCTTTTGTTATGGTCTTGATCTTTATCCTTTCATTTATTCCAGACCCTATCAAGGGATACGATTTGCTGAGCCTTTTGAGAGGAATTCGATTATAAACAAAGCAAAGAAGAAGGAGTCAAGCCTGGACTTTTTAACAAAATCTGTGGAAAAATTGTGGAAAAGACGCCTAAATTTAAAGCCAAATATTTTAAGTTTATTGAAGATACAACAAATTGCACAAAAATTAGTCATGTCATTTAAGTAATTGATAATAAAAAAATTATAAATGTGTTGAAAATAAAGAAATTACCTGATCAAGTTTTTTTCGCTTTTAATCTTATGCAAAGCATAGGCAATCTGGCCTATTGAAATTGACTCATCATTGGGGGAGTAGCTCACAGACCTTAGAGCCCTAAACCCTTTTTCTTCCAGAAGTCTTGTCGCTCTATGGAGCAATCTTTTGTTCAGGAAAACGCCGCCGACAAAAACCAGGGTGTCAATCCCGTAATCTCTTCTCGCCCTTTCTGCCATGAAAAGCATGACCTGAGCCAGGGTGTTATGGAATTTGGCCGAGATTGTGGGGAGTGGAATTTTTTTCTCCAGGTCTCTTAGAATGGACCTTACCGTCTTAACAAAAGAAATCTGGAATGGCGGGGAGGAACCATTCAAAGAAAAGCCGTAGCTTCCTGCTCTCTCCTTTTGGGCTATCGCTTCCAGCCTCATCGGAGCCTCCGCCTCATACTCGACTTCCAAAGGGGAAAGGCCGAGGAGAAAAGAAACGGCGTCAAAGAGCCTGCCGCAGCTTGAGGATAAAGGGCTGTTGACCTTCTGCGCAATCATGGTCATGACGCCTCTTATCTTCTCTCGGCTCACTTTCTCTAGAGCTCTGACTCTAGGAATCCGGCTGCCGAAGATATCCTTCAGATAAGACACTGCCATTCGCCAGGGCTGTTTTGAAGCCAGGTCTCCGCCAGGAAGGGCAACAGGCTTGAAACAAGCAAGCCTTTGGAAGGATGAATAGTCGGCCAGGAGAAACTCCCCGCCCCAGGCCGACCCATCCTCTCCATAACCGTAGCCGTCAAAGGCCACGCCGAGAACTTTTTTATGAGGAGGGATGCTGTGCTCGAGAAGAGGTGCTAAGACATGAGCGAAATGATGTTGAACCTGAAGATGGGGGAGGCCTGATTTCTGGGCATACCTTGTCGTCTGAAAGTCAGGGTGTAAATCTGAAACGACAAGCTCAGGCTTGACTTCGAAGAGTCTGCTGAGATGGCGGATTGTTTCCTCGAAGTATTTGAAGTTCTGGAATTCATCGAGGTCTCCCAGGAACTGGCTGGTTATCACATAGCCATTTTTATAGACAGAAATTGTATCCTTGAGCTCTCCCCCGAGGGCCAGGATATGGTGCGGAGATTCTAACTCTTGAGGAATTCTTTGCGGATAGGGGACATATCCCCGGGCACGTCTCAAGAATAGAGGCTGCTTGTCGACGACTTTGAGCACAGAATCGTCGGCCCTGGTCTCAATGGGACGGTTGTGGGTTAGGATGTAATCGCAGAGCTCTGCAATCCCTTCTTGCTCATCTTTGATGATTGGGGCGTCTTTTTTGTTGGAGCTGGTGGCGATGATGAGGTCGATGTCGGCCAAGAGGAGATAATGAAGAGGCGTGTAGGGGAGCATGAATCCCAGTTCATCAAGGAAAGGAGCGATGTCCTTGACCTCTCTCTTTTTCTTTAAGAGGACAACGGGACGGCGGGCCGAGAGAAGCATTTTCTTTTCTTCAAGACTCACGAAAGCATATTTCTCCACTGTTTCGAGGTTTCGAGCCATGAGAGCAAAAGGCTTTGTCTGCCGCTCTTTAATTTTTCTCAAGCGGAGGACAGCCTTATGATTCAGAGCATCACAGACAAGATGAAAGCCTCCGATTCCTTTCACAGCCAAAATTCTTCCCTTTTTTATCAGGGAAGCTGCCTTGCTCGCTCCTTCTTCAACCTTTTTTCCTGTTCTGGCCTCGACCAGCTTTATCTGCGGCCCGCAGACTGGGCAGGCGATTGGTTGGGCATGGTAGCGCCTATCAAGAGGATTTGTGTATTCGGCTCGGCAGTCCTGGCACATGGCGAAACCGGACATCGTTGTTTTCTTCCGGTCGTAGGGGAGGGATTTGACGATTGTGTAGCGAGGGCCGCAATCGGTGCAGTTGATGAAGGGATAGCGGAACCTTCTATCAGAGGGATTCAGCATTTCCTTACGGCAGTTAGGGCAAACAGAGATATCAGGAGAGATGAATACAAAACTTTTTTCCTGCTTTGAGCTCTTGATGATGAAATCTTGAAGATTCCGGAACGAAGCCGGCTTGACTCTGATTTCTTCTATCTGGGAGAGCGGGGGTTTTTTCTCTTTAAGGGCTTTCAGAAAATCTTTAAAGTCTGTTTTTTCTGGCGCTTCAAGATGGAATTCCACTCCAAAGCCTATGTTCTTGACCCAGCCTTTGTACTGGAATTTGTGGGCCAGACGGTAGACGAATGGCCTGAATCCAACTCCCTGGACGACTCCAAAGACAACCACTCTGATCGCAGAGCCGTCCTTCCGGCTTTTTTTATCCAAGATTTTCATTTAAATACTCAAATACAACTGCAAATCTGTGATATGACTAGGATCAGACTGGGTGTTGAGAAAACCGTTTGAAGGCTGAGCGGGCATGGTTCCTCGATCGAAGGTCGAGGAGAGCGAAGCCTGAAACCGAGCAGGCTTTGCCTCGCTGGGGCAAAGCCTGCGTGTTTTCGAAACACCCAGTCTGATCCTTCATATCATTTTTTATCACGGCTTCTTTTTACTATACACACACCCACAGTAATTCTGGCGGTAAAGACCATGGTCTTTGCTCAATTCGATGCTTTTTCTGAAGCCATCCTTCTTTTTGAAGTCAGCTACTAAAAATCTTATTCCATAGCGGCTGGCAAACATCCTCCCCATCCGGTTCAGAGATTCAGCTCTTTTCCACGGGCTGAGGCTCATGACCGTGGTGAAGATGTCAAAGCCAAGCTCAGAAGCTTTCTGGGCTGTTTTCTCCAACCTCATGGCATAGCAAACATCGCATCTTCGTCCTTTCTCCGGCTCCTCCTTGAATTTTTGAGTGATCCTCAGCCATCGCTCATCATCATAGAGCCCCTCGTAAAGCCTGATGTCGAGAACTCGAGCAACTTTCCTTGTTTCGTCCAGCCTTAAATCATACTCTTGGCGGGGGTGGATGTTGGGATTGTAGAAATATCCGCAAACCTCGTATTCTTCCTTGAGAAGACTCAAGACATAAAGCGCATCCGGAGCGCAACAGAGGTGAACAAGCATTTTCTGTTTATTCATATCGCGAATTTGCGGATGGTTTAAGATTTATCGAGCTATAAATTCTGGGTCTTTCTTTCGAGCTCTCGAATCCGTTTATCGACCTTATCGATCTGGGAGTAAAAGGCGTCAAGGAGCTCGTTATCGATTCTGAGCTCATCGATGAGTTTTCCAAGGCTCTCGAAAAGGGGCTCTTTTTGCCTGATGATTTCCCTGAGTTTATCATGAATCTTTTCTTTTTCTTTTTGCCAAACTTGAGCTTCCCTCAGGAATCTGTGCCTTTGCTCATTCTTTGCCTCTTCTATTTCTTTTAATCTCCTCTCACAGAGTTCCACCATTTCTTGAAGAGCTGTCTTTTCTTTTGCTATCTCCGTTTTTTCTTTCCTGAGTTGTCGAATCTCCTTAAGGATGATTTCTCTCTTCTTTTCAAGATTTTTTATCTTTTGTTCAATCTGTGCGCTTTTAATTTTTTTCTTCCCTTCAAGAAGGTTGTGATTATTCTCGATTTCTTTGGCTTTTTTATCCACAGCCTTCAAGTTAATTTTTAAATCTTCGATTTCCTGTTTTTTTTGGAGAATATCAAATTTTTTCTGCCTCTGATTCTCATCGACCTCAGCCAGTTTTTCCCTTTGATGCTTAATTTTTGCCTGCTGTTGTTTGGCTTCGTCATCAAATTTCTGGTCGCTTTCTATGAGTTCGTTATTGAGCATTTCTATTTTCGAGTCTATTTCCTCCAGTTTCTTCTGGAAGCGAATTCTGTTTTTTTCCAAATTCTTGAGGTTTCTTTCGATTTTTTTGCTTTTAACAACTCTGATGCCCTCCTTCCAGGTTTTTTCCCCCAATTCTCTTATCAGCCCGTCTTTCTTCCTCCTTTCTTTTTTGAGCCTGACTTGAAGCTGGATTTTAATCAAATTTTTTTTTGCTCTGAAGAAAAATAAATTCAACTTCTGCCTTGACTCCTTGTCTCTTAAAAAAATAAAAGCGACGAGGAGCAAAATAATGCAGAGGAGAAACCAAAAAATCCAATAGGGGAGTCCCTCTCTTGTCTCTGCCGGTTGCGTTTGGAACGAAAGGAAAGCGAAGAGCAGATTGAACATTGTCGATTATTTGTTTTTCATCTATTTCATATATTTAAATTTCTTTTGTCAATCAGAAAAGTCTTAAAAAATAAAAGAGAGAAGTTGAAAAATAGCGGAAGAGTTCAAGCGTGATTTTTTTCTGCGGAAGAGCCGGCTGCCTCGATATTTTGGCGCCATTGGCTTTAGGTGTTGGAGTTTGATGCTGAGCCCGCTCGTTGGCTGTGTCCGGCGGACTCTGTGAGTCACGTCTGAACCTCATCCTGTCGGATAGCTTTTCCCTCAGATTGTCTCTCCATTCTTTTTTTTCGGGAAGATTTATCGGCTCAAAATTATCTATGGACCAGTCGATGAGGTAGAGTGCGGCTGGAAGGTTTTCGTTGAAGATGGACTGGATGTCTGTGTCAGCGTTGAAGAAGCCGCCGTGCAGAATATCCATTGGAGGAAGCTCTATGGTGTAGGCGGGAATACCGTAGTTGGCGAAAGCCCAGTCCGTGGTGTCGCCATTAGTCAGGTATAACATGTTTCCAGATTGGCCATAAACATAGTCATTTCCATTGACAGATTTGATGAGCCTGGACATTTCGGCTGCGATTTGAGCCATGAGGCTGTCTTTCACTGTGGGCTCAGAGGTATAGCCCCAAGGATAAAGGATATCCTGAGAATAGCTGTGATAACTGATCATGGCTTTGAAGTTCCTTTGGGGGAAGAGGTCGCGAATGGCCTGCGTTTCCGGCTCGGAGAAAGGAGATGCTCCCCGGTAGATTTCAGAATAGGTCTCCGGGCTCGAACCTATGTTATCAAACCCCCATTGGTATCCATAGTTTCTGTTGATGTCGATTCCGTATGAGCCATCACCGTTATCGCGCCTGTTTTTCCGCCAGTAGCGATAAAAATGAATTGAGTACTCGAGCCCGTCAGGATTCAAGAGAGGGACAATCCATATTTCACTTGCATCGACAAGGCTTTTAACCTCTGAGTCTGTCCCATAATTCTCTAGAAGATATTTTCCCAAAAGATACGGAACTTCGACTGATATCCATTCCCGGGCATGGTGGCAGCCGATAAAAAGGACTTCAGGTTCATCTTCGTCTTGGCTGACATTGTCGCTTATTTTAATGGCGTAGATATTTCTTCCTTCAAGGCTTTCACTGATGGCGAAGACTTGAGCGAGCCCCGGATAGGAGTCTTGAAGAGCCAGCAAATGCCGCTCGAGCTCTCGATAGGAGTGGTAAGCACCGTTCACTCCATCTTGGATGGAAATTTCTTTCGGGCCGTGAGGAGAAAAATTTTGAGTTTCCAGGATATAGGGGATGTTTTCTTTCTGCAAGGTGATGATTTCGTTAATGCCGACGACGAGATAAACTCTATTCTCGCGCTCCATCAAGAAATCAAAGTTCATCTCTCTCAATCTTTTTTCTATCTGTTGGTTTTTTTCGACGCTGATAATTTCTTTATTCAGGTCATCCTGGGCTTTTACAAAATAAAGGAGGAGGCAGAGAATGAAGGCCAGGAAGATAATTTTTTTCATATTTTTTATTCTATAGCCAAGCTCCGCGAATCTCATTCTTTTCTATCCTTTCGAGCGCCTCCTTTTCATTTGTCGCTGCAGATGCCTACAGCCTGAAACTGAGAGATACGGCAAATTTTTTTGCAGAGAGCGAGTCTCCTGAGCCGCTCTCCTTGCCTATGAGCGCGCCTGCGTCCAGGTTAAATTTCCACCAATGGAGGCCGGTCCCCAAAGAAAAATAAAAATAGGATGAAGCTGGAGACTTCATCGGTTGAGGGTCATAACTCAATCCGGCTCTGAGAGGGACATCGACTTTTTGGCCGAAGAGTTTGACATGAGTCAGTTGCTCAATCCCGGCTCCAACCTTGACGATATCTTTGAACCTTCGTTCAATCTCATCTTCTTCGCCAAAATAAATGATATGGTACTTTGACCATTTGTAAAAGATGATATCAGAGGCAAACCTGAGGTCAGATGAAAATTGGAAGCTCAGACCCAAGCCGGCCACAAAAGGTTGACTGTATTCACTTTGGGCAGAAGCTTCAATCTTTATATCTGTATTCCCCTCCGGGGCATAGTATTGCTTTAGGCTATAGCTATCGGCTTTTTTCTTGAAGGCCGTTCGAAAGATGGCTGCCACTATGATTTTATGCAAATCCAAGACAAGGCCGCCGTTGAGGTAAAACCCTCGAAATTTGTGGAATAGGCTATCGGTGATGGTGATGGAAGGCGCGGTCTCGCTCTCGATGACTTCTTTTTTGAAATCGCCGGAGACAAAATTTAGCCCGATGCCTGCTTGCATGGGGCCAAAGATTTTTCGGGCGATGGAGAAGTTTATGTCTTTGAGCTCCCCCTCCTGGTCGAATTCTAAGGAATAGTTATAAGATTCAGCTATGGCTCCAGGCCGGTGGTATGTTTCAAGAAGAGAGGCACTCAAGGCGAGAGTCCAACTCTTCACCCGCAAGGAAGCACCGGCAAAGTCCAGGCCAATAAGGCTGAGAGAAATGTTCCCTTGTGTGGAGCGAACAACTCCGGTATTGATGAGAGAATATTTGAAGAATGAGGCAGAAGAAAGGGAGGAGTTGAGAGCTATCGTCAGCTTGGGAAGCAAGCCGAGAAGAGCAGGGTTGGAGAGTGCTGCCGAGCAATCAGAGGCAAGAGTCAATCGAGTCTCTCCCAGCGCAAGGCTGGGGGCAGTTGTTATGCCAAAAGTGTTCCAAGTTCGAAAAGGCGCTTCATCCTCGTACTGCCCCAAAGTCATTTGAGGCCAGGAATAGCTTGGAAGAAAAAATGCGAGCAGAAGAAAAAGAGGGAGGAAAGTTTGATATCGGAACCCTTTCATTTTTGCTTTTCGATTTTACTCGGATTGCGATACATTTGCAAATCAAAAACAAGTATGCTATAGAATAACTTTTTTAGAAAGAGAATGAGAAGAAAGGGCCAACGAAGAATCAAAATCACAGGCTCAGGATTCTATACCCCAGATAAAATCCTGACCAATTTTGACCTCGAAAAAATGGTTGATACCACTGATGAGTGGATCATCACTCGAACCGGAATCAAGGAGAGAAGAATCGCTTCCAAAGACCAGGCGACATCTGACCTGGCTGTTGAAGCCGGCAAAAGAGCTTTGAAAGATGCCGGGCTTGGAGTCAAGGACATTGACCTGATAATAGTCGGTACTTCCACTCCTGACACGATTTTTCCTTCCACAGCCTGCTGGGTTCAGAAAGCACTTGGTGCAGACCATATCCCTGCCTTTGATATTTCTGCGGGCTGCACAGGATTCCTGTATGGAATGATCCTGGCCGAAGGTTTGATCCTGAACGGCGAAATCAAACGCATTTTGCTCGTCGGCGGAGAGCTTTTGACCAAGATCACAAACTGGAAAGACCGTAACACTTGTGTTCTCTTTGGCGATGCGGCTGGAGCTTTCATTCTCGAAGAGAGTGATGACGAATCCGGGATGCTTTCTTTTTATTGGAAAGCTGATGGGAATTTAGGAGAGCTTCTTTACATGCCTGCCGGAGGAACAAGAATTCCAGCAACTGTCCAGTCCGTCACCAAAGACCTTCATTATCTCCATATGAAAGGCAACGACGTCTTCAAGTACGCCGTGAAAAGGATGGGTGAGGCGGCCCTGGAGGCCTTGAAGCGAGCTGACTTGAAAAAAGATGATATCGATTATTTTATCCCTCACCAGGCCAACATAAGAATCATCGAAGCCACAGGAAGGCGGCTCAATGTTCCTCAGGAGAAAGTCTATTCAAACATCCATAAATACGGGAATGTTTCTGTGGCTTCTATCCCTATCAGCGTCCATGAGCTCAAGCAGGAGGGCAAACTCAAGAAAGGAAACATCATCGTCATGGACGCTTTTGGAGCAGGTTTCACCTGGGCTGCGGTTGTTTACCGCTGGTGATAGGAAAGCCCCTTTAATGAACTGATCTTGCTCAGGACACTTTCAATTCACTTTTTTTTAGGATTTAAAACATCGATGTTCAGCTCGCCAATGGGTCCCTTGTAATACTCATGTTCCATAGGGAAGGCACTGAATTTTCCTGAAAAGACGCCGGCAAGCATGCCTACCCAGAAGGACTTGCGGTATGTGTTGAATCTCTGGATAAGCTTAATCCAGTCGTCCAAGGCGGTCTTGATTTCATTTGTTCCTTCTTCAAGCGACCGCATCGCCTGACTGTAGGTATCCACGCTTCTTATGACAGGATATGCTTCGATTTGGACCCGAACTGCAAGGGCGGACTGGAGCGCACCGTTCGCGGCTTTCGTCAATTCTCCCAGACCCTTGCCCTGAGCCATGGCGGTCTTGAACAATTCCGCTGCGTTCTCAAATCCACTTCTTGCAGTAGCCACGGCCTTCTGGGCTTCTGTTTCTTTCGTTGAAATTTGGTCTGCCATGGCCCAAACGCCTTTGATTTTTTGACTACAGATATTGAGCGCTGCGGAGTATTTTGAGCCGCCGCCGAGGGCCGACTGATTCAGTGTGTTAAGGTTGTTGTAGATACCCGGCACGACTCCGAGGAAAAAGATGAGAGCAAGGAACACCCCAATAAAACATAATCCGGCAAAAGCCCAAAGCAAGATTTTTACAGTCGTACTCATGGTCACTCCTTTCATTTGATTTTTGAGGCAGAATATATCCCCCTTAATTTCCTGTTTGTTTCTTCGATAATTTTGATAACACCTTTGTCAAAATTACTGAAGTTGAGAAACTCCTTGGCATCGCCATCCATTATTTCACCGTAATCAGATGAGGTAAATCTTGGCAAACCTCTTCCCACAGAGATAGTCATCTTTAATTCGGCATCCGGCCTTATCAGCCAGACGATACCATTGTTTCCACCTTCTGTGCTTAATCCTTTTCGGCCAAGCTTTAACCATCGACCATATTGAGTGGCATACTCTTCTTGGTGCTTGACACCGTTTATAACCAGCACTGCCATTTCTGCAACACCATCATCTTGAAGAGATTGGCAAATTTTATCTCCATCTATGATGGTCTCTTCTTTCAGAACTCCGGCTTTGTCAATCACCCAGTGCTGGCCAAGAGCTGCAAAGGGCGGATCATCTTTTGGAACTTCCGCGTTAGTATCGTAGGACTGTTCTCTTGGCCCGCAACCTGCGACAACTAATAACAGGAAGATAAATAAGAGAAAATATTTTCTCATGTTCACTTCCTCTTTCTGCAGATTGGACAGGAGTGAACAGTCTTTTTGGTGCATCCGGCACCACCGCCACCAGCGCAGGCACAAGCACAAGCGCAGCCTACACAGGCGCAGGCGCAGGAAACTGATCTTCCGCCGAAACCGCCTCCGCCGCCACTTGATCTTCCACCAGATCTTCCACCGGATCTGCCTCCATAGAGACCGCCAAAAAAAACACCACCACCTCTTCTATAATGACCGTCGCGACCTTTACGGGATGAAGCCAGAAAAGCAATGATGACAAAGACAATCACTAAAAATATTATCAAAAACACGACGCCTGCTGATGCTCCTTTCTTGACTTCACCCGCTTTGACACCTGGCATGAGGTTTTTGGGGAAGGAAAATGAAACTGAAAATCTCTGACCATTTCCAAGGCTTGTTGTCCAGATTATATCCTGACCCTCTATTTTGGTTGGATTTGGCCTTGCTTTTATCTGTTCAATTTTGACAAATGAGTGGATTACAATGGTAAGATTTTCAATGACAGCCCGGTCATACCAGCCAGGCGTGAAATCGAGTTTATAATTCTCCTTATCAGCATAGAATAATTTGCTCTGGATTAATGTGCACCCAACCTCAAAAGTTTCACCTGGTTTGTAATCCTTGTCGAGGTCTATCTTCACACCTTGCCACTCAGTGGAGTTGTTTGGGGAAATTTTTCTTATATTCCCTTTGTTCTTGCTCTGGTCAATCTCAAAGTTGCTATTTGCTGCACCGACAGTTATCCAGGGGATGTAACCGCCAGTGACAGCCCACTTTTGATAATAAGCCATCTCAACTCTTCCATCGGAACGAGGCGTGAGTTCAACCCTGTAAACAATAATTTTGTAGGTTCCGGTATCATCGGCTGAAACAAAAGCTGGAACTGCCAGAAAAAGAAGAAGTAAAGCACTAATGAAAAAGAGTTTGAGCTTCTTTATCATTTTGCACCTCCCTTTTCAAGCTTCACAAGATACTCCAAAGGACAACCCCCGCCACATGTTCCAGCATGCTCACAGTCAGAACATCCTCGCTGCTCTTTCAAAAAACCATGTTCCCGGAGTTTCTTTGATGTGGGATGATTCCAGATTTTCTCCCATGGGTCTGCAAGGATGTTGCCAACTGTTTCCGGCCAGGACTGGCAGGGGAGTACTGTACCATCGGGTTGGATGGTCATGTTATGCTGGGCAGCTGAACAACTCTTAATGCCGAGACCCAGTTCAGTTGGGTCAATTTCCAGATAGCATGTTGGCGTGTACCATCCAAAATTGATTCCCAGCTCATCTGCAAAAGCCGTGGCCTTGGCAAGAGTTTCTTTCAGAACAGGCATAGAGAGGCCATTTTCTATCCTGTATGTCACGCCTTTCCCGGAGCAGATGATATGGTTGCAGGACATGTACCTCAGGCCAAGTTGTTTACCGAACCTGAGCAAGTCAATAAAGGTGTCGGCATTTTCTTTTGTCAGGGTTGTGTTGGTCACCACTTGCATCCCCAGTTCGAGGGCTTTTTGAATGCCAGCAACTGTTTTCTGAAAAGCGTCGCCATTACCAACCATTTTGTTGTGGATTTCAGGGATATGGGACTCTAAGGTTACCTGAATATAATCCAGGCTGGCATCTCTTAAAGGTTCAGCGAGTTCAGCAAGTTTCACACCATTAGTTATAAGCCCTGTCACAAACTCTTCGGCTTCGCCAACAAGTTTGACAAGGTCTTCTCTCATGGTGGGCTCACCCCCTGTAAAAACGACCTGGGGAACGCCAAGATCCCAAAGAATCTTGAAAATTCTCACCCAATTTCCGGCTGGTAATTCTTTCATCTCTTGCGAGCCACCCGTGTAGCATTTCTCACAAGCGAGATTGCACCTGTAAGTAATCGCAAGGTCCATTCTGGCAGGAGCTATCCATTTTGTGGGATCGATTTCTTTCATATTTAATCCGATATCAACTGGACAAGTTCCTTCAGCAACGGACATAATGGTCCCCCATATTCTATGGAGGTCGGCTGTGATTCTTCTTCTTGTCACCTTCTTTAAACCTAAGCGTTGGCGACCGTACTTTTCGTACATCTTTTCAACAACATAATTAATCACTTTTTGCGATTCGTCGCCTTCACCTTGTTGAAAGAGCCACATAGCATCGATTAAGAGGCTGACAAAATCTGCCGCGACCCTGTCGAGAATCAGGGGTGGCTGAGTGCCGTCGATCCAAAGAAAATTCTCTTTTATTGGATCTTTCAGTCTCAAATGGAACCGGTGGCCATTGATTGTGGCATGCTTTATGCCGTCAGACAGAAATTGTGGTTTTCTTTCTTTCATGTTTCCTCCTTTTTCTCTTCTGGTTGCCCTAAAACGGATCGCCTCTCTATCCAATCATCGTAAGGAAGGATAAATCACGGCTCGAAGTGATGTCAAGCCGAGGCTAAAAAAGGATTAGCGCTTCTTATTTTTCTTCTGCCAGCTTCAGGAAATAGCTTTTCAGAGTTGCTTTATCCATATATCCCACATGCCTCTCTCTGATTTTTCCCTTGTTATCGATGATGATTGTGGCCGGGATGAAATGGCCCGGTTGGTAATCCCTGACAATTTTCGGCGTCCCCATGACCACAGGATAGTTGAGACGATTGGGCCACTTTGTTAAAATGAGCAAGAGTCTAGAACTTCGTTTTCCCGATAGAGACCCCGGGGAGGAAAAGAATGAAAAAGTTTGTATCTCTTTCAGCCCTGATTTTTTTCATCCTCGTTTTTTTCTCTGGATCAAGTTCCTTTCCTGGCAAGAAAAGAGTCTTTTCTCTTAAAGAAGACCTGAGCATCGGCGTCGAGAGCGGCGACGAGAACTTGGCCTTCGGGAGTGTCGCGTCCATCGGGCTGGATGCCACGGGTTATATCTACATCCTGGACCAGAAAAATAGGCGCATCCAGATTTTCGACCCGCAAGGGAAATTCCTGAAAAGTGTCATCGGCAAGCAGGGTCAAGGACCTGAAGAAGTGGCCATGCTGGGGGGAGTGGCCGTCAGCCCATCGGGCACGATCGCCGTCCTTGACCGCGGAGGCAACAAGGTTATTTTATTCGACAAGGACGGCGTCTTCCTCCGCATGTTCAAGGTTACCTTTCCGCCTTTATATCTGGGGTGTCTCCAAGGGGACTGTGTTGTCGTTCTGGGACTAAGCCAGGGAAAGATCTTCCATCTTTTCGACGCAGAAGGCCGTCTCTTAGTGTCTTTCGGTGAGCCCTTCGAAGTCCCTTCGCGTCTGTCCCAGTTCAAGGATATTCCACAAATGAAGTTCCCTCTGCGTTTCAATTGCAGCCCGGATGGGACCATTTTCATCTTCAACCCGCACAAGTTCGAGATATATATTTACAGGAATGCTAAACTCATTAAAAAAGTCGAGGGCAAAAGCGATCTTTTTGAGCCCGTCAGGGTCCCGCAATCCAGCTCCGAACGGGTGGCGATGGTTTTCCCGTTCCTGACCGTCCTCGAGTTTGGCGAAAGGCTCTATGTCACAATCATGAGGCCGGCGACAAAAGGGGAGGGCTCGAATGAACTGATCATATATGAGGGGGACAAACCGGTGGGAACTCTGGCTGTCGACGGCATGCCCCGAGCCGTCGATTCGAAAGGTCGGCTTTATGTTGCTGAAGAAGCCGACTTTCCACGGATGAAGAGATATCAGGTCCTCGAGAAATAGACGTCTTCCGCTAAAACTTCTTATTTTTCTTCTGCTAGCTTCAGAAAATATTCCTTCAGAGTCGCTTTAGCCATATATCCCACATGCCTCTCTCTGATTTTTCCCTTCTTATCGATGATGATTGTGGCTGGAATGAAATTGCCAGGCTGGTAATCCCTGACAATTTTCGGCGTCCCCATGACCACAGGATAGTTGATTTTGAAGCTTTCAGCGAAGCTAAGGACTGAATCAGGGCCGGTTTCGTCGAGTGAGATTCCGATGATGGTCATTCCTTTGTCTTTGTATTCCCTGTAGACTTCGATAAAACCTGGAATTTCTTTCCGGCAGGGACCGCACCAAGTCGCCCAGAAATTCAAGAAAATGACTTTGCCTTTGCAAGCAGAGAGTGAAACATCGTTTCCTTTGAGGTCTTTGAAAGCAAAATCAGGAGCATCAGGATAATTTGGGTCTTGAGGTGCCGGCTTTTTGGGCCCGGCGCAGACGAATAAGAAAAAAATTAAAGGAAACAGAACACAAATTATTTTTTTCATTTTTTTCTTATTGGCACTTATTCATAAGCCCAAGCAGCCTCTCCCACTTCTTATCCACTTCCTCCTGCATAAAAGCGATATCTTTTTCAATAAGATGAAGAAACCTGCCCTGGAGCCTTAAATAATCGTTGATCGGTTTTTTGTCTTTGAGTTTGATATTCAGTATGTATTTATCTCCCCATTCGACCTCGTAGAGAGGGAAGATCGCATTCTGGACAACCATTCTTGAGAGCTTCACTGTGTCTTCCGGACGGCACTTCCAACCAGAAGGGCAAGGGGCGTAGATATGGATGAACCTCGTCCCTTTAATCTCTTTTGCTTTTTTCACTTTTTTGACTAAGTCTTCAGGATAGCCGATGCTGGCTGTGGCTATATAAGGAATCCTGTGAGCGGCCATGATGGCCACGATATCCTTCTTAGGCCTTTCCTTGAAGTGCTTGACAGGCGTGGTTGTCGTCCAAGCGCCATAGGGAGTAGCTGAGCTTCTCTGCGTTCCTGTGTTCATATAAGCCTCGTTATCGTAACAGACATAGAGGATGTCGTCGTTGCGCTCTGCCACTCCTGAGAGGGCCTGGATGCCGATGTCAAAAGTTCCGCCGTCTCCAGCCCAGGCCACGACTGTCGTTTCTTCGTCTCCGACCATCTCCAGGCCTGCTTTAACTCCTGATGCTGAGACAGCCGCTGTCTCAAAGGCACAATGATAGATGGGGACATCGAGAGATGTGTAGGGGAAAGGTCCGTCTATGACCGACCAGCAGCAAGCAGGGATGCAGAGAGCTGTCTTTTTTCCCAGCGCTTTGAGCACATATCTCATAGCCAGTGCTGCCCCGCAACCCTGACAGGCCAGATGGCCGGAATTCATCAGCTCCTCTTCTGGAAGCGAGAGTTTCATGGTTTTTTCTTTGCTCATCTTTTCACTCCTATCCAGACAATCTCCTCGTCCGGCCTCTTTCTCTCCAGCGTATACTGGACAATTTCTCTGAATGTCGAGGGAGTGATATCCCTTCCGCCTAAGCCGGCGATGAAGCCAAAAGTGGGCGGGCAGCCATCCTGCCCGTAAAGGGAAGATTTGATTTCCTGATAGAAGATCCCATGGTGTCCATAGGAGATGTTGCGGTCGACGACTGCAATCTTTTTTGCCTTCTTGACAATCTCTCGCACTTTCTTGAAGGGGAAAGGCCTGAAGACTCTTACCCTCAAATTTCCGGCCCTGATTCCTTCTTTGCGGAGTCCATCCACTGCTACTCTTGCTGTCGAGCCCATTGTTCCAGAGGTGACGAGGATTAAGTCTGCATCTTCGCAGCAGTAATCATCGACCAATCCCAGGTAACGGCCGAATTTCTGCTTGTATTCTTTTCCCGTTTCTTCAATCAGAGCTGGAGCTTTTTCCATGTCTTTTTGAAGCTTGTACCTCAGTTCAAAATAGTGGTCGGGTGAGGTGAGGCCGCCAAAAGCATGGGGCTCGTCAGGAGTGAGTTTTATCGGGGGCTTAAAGGGAGGCAAATATTCATCCACCTTTTCCTGTTCAGGGATGTCCACGACTTCATAGGTATGGGAAAGGGTGAAAGCATCAAGAATGACCATGCTGGGGATGAGCAGTTTTTCAGAAACCTTGAAAGCCTGGATGACTGTATCCAAGACTTCCTGATTGCTTGCGCAATAGAACTGCATCCAGCCAGTATCTCTCTGGGATAGGCTGTCGTTCTGGTCTGACCAGATACTCCATCCAGGAGCCATGGAGCGGTTTATATTTCCCATGACCACAGGCATTCTTCCTCCTGAAGCCCAGTGGAGGAGCTCGTGCATCAGGGTCAGGCCCTGGGAAGAAGTTGCGGTAAATGTCCTTGCCCCGGCCAAGGAAGCACCGAGGCAGGCAGCCATGGCCGAATGCTCGGATTCGACCTTGATGAACTTCGCATCAAGAATCTTATCAGCGCACATCTCCGAGAGAAGTTCCACTACCTGGGTCTGAGGAGTGATTGGATAGGCAGAAACGACCTGGACACGGCAGATCATGGCCCCGAAGGAAAGAGCATGGTTTCCCATGATGACTTTTCTCATTTTTCCTCCTCGACCATGGTTATGCATTTTGTCGGGCATTCCTCGGCGCAAATTCCGCAGCCCTTGCAGTATTCATAATCGACCACAGGCCATTCATTTTCGATATCGATGGAAACGTCAGGACAGAATTTCCAGCAGATGCCGCATTGAATGCATTTTTCAAGGTCGATGACAGGTCTGATATTTCTCCAGGCTCCGGTTTTATTGTAGAGCATCGAGCCTACAGACATGGGCATCAGCGGAAAATCTTTTTCAGTTTTAAGGACGACTTTTTGCGCTTCTTTCTTTTTTTTCATGATGAATCCTTGTCTATGTTTTAAGTGAATAAGAAAGGGAAAATAGCATGATTAACTTTATATCATACCATATTTATAGGAGATCTATGTAAGTATCGACTCAGAAAGGAAACATCGCCAAATTCTCGATTTGAATTGGCTCAGGCTGGGTGTCGAGAAAACCGTTCGAGACACCCGGCCTGAGCCATAACGCTTAAGACGTTGTTCTATGGATTTCATCCTGTCTGAGCCTTTTCGTAGGCTTCTTTTGTTGCCGCTGCGTTATCCTCTTGTTTGACCGGGACTCCTTCCCGAACAGCTTCGAGCACGGATTCAATCTTTGCCAGCTTCAAAATCTTGACCACAGCTCCGACAATGGCGGTGTTAACTATGGGTGAAGCCAGCGTGCCCAGTTTATGTTTCACCGAAATCTCCGTGGCGTTGATCGTGGCCACTTTATATTTTTTTGGAAATTCGAGCTCCCCGGGTTTTTTATCGGTGTTGACGATGATCCAGCCGCCCTCTTTCAAGCCTTCGGTGACATCAATGGCTTCAATCAAGGTTGGGTCGACAACAACGACATGGTCTGGCTTGTAGATTCGGCTCTTGTCGTAGATGGGTTTGTCGTCGATGCGAATAAAGGCGTAGACCGGGGCACCGCGCCTTTCCACGCCAAACTCGGGATAAGCCTGGACATATTTTCCTTCTTTGGAGATGGCGTCAGCCAGTATTTTGGAGGCGACGACAGTGCCCTGGCCGCCTCTTCCGTGAAACCGAATCTCAATCATCTTGCTCTCCTTGTCCTGTGCTTGAGTTGAAATGCCTTTTGGGCTCCATCAGCCCTCGGGAAGGATACACAGTTACGGCTCAACGGACTTAGCTTTTACAGTTCGAAGCTCATCACCCGGTGGGAATGGCACTGAATGTTGACAGCAGCCGGCATCGAGGCGATATGGCAGGGAAAGGATTCGACATGAACAGCCAGAGCAGTGATTCTTCCACCCATTCCCTGAGGCCCGATCCCTAAATTGTTTATCCTTTCCAGCAGCCTTTTCTCCATATCAGCATAGAACGGGTCAGGATTATGAGACCCAAGCGGCCTTCTCAGCAAGGCCTTCTTGGCTAAGAGTGCAGAATATTCGAAATTTCCGCCGACACCCACTCCGACAACAACCGGCGGGCAGGGATTGGAGCCGCCGATATCCACAGTCTCGACCACAAAATCTTCAATGCTTTCCAGCCCTTCAGCCGGGGCAAACATGCGGATGGCGCTCATGTTCTCCGCTCCCCCGCCTTTAGCGATAAAGGTCACTTTAAAAGCATCCCCTGGAACAAGCTCCCAGTGGATATAGGCAGGCGTGTTGTCGCCTGTATTCTTTCGTCGGATAGGGTCTTCGACCACAGACTTGCGGAGAAATCCTTCATTATAGCCGGCCCGCGTCCCTTCGGTAATCGCCTCTCTCAAGCTTTTTATCCCATCGTCTTTTTTAAGCTCGACATCCTCTCCGAGCTCGACGAAGAAAACAGCCAGGCCGGTGTCCTGGCAGAGTCCGAGCTTTTCTTCCTTGGCAATTTTTACATTCTCGAGCATCTGTTTGAAGACTTCCTGGCCTGCTGGGGATTCTTCCTTCTTTTCCATGTCTTTGACAACAGCAAGGACATCATCCTGGAGTTCGAAGTTTGCTTTCTGAACCAGGTCTTTGATCGTGTCCCTGACTTTGGTTAAGCTTATGACTTTCATCTATGACCTCCGGGTAAGGATAAAATTTAAGGTATGAATGAAATTTTAGTTTAGGATTCTGCAGAATGGGTGTCAAGGGGAATGTAGTAGAAAGGAGTTTGTTCACTACCCAGTCTGATTTTTATATTATTAAATAGTTTGTGAATTTTTGAGAATAAAGGCAGGAAGACACATTTGCTGTAATTTTTTAGCACAGTAGATTAACTGCCATAAGCTTCATCTCGGTCATCTCTTCTATGGCATATCTCAGGCCTTCGCGGCCAAACCCTGATTCCTTCACCCCGCCGTAGGGCATGTGGTCGATGCGGAAGGTGGGAATGTCGTTGATGATCACGCCGCCTACTTCCAATTCTTCAAAAGCCTGAAAAGCTCTCTTTAGGTCATTAGTAAAAATTCCTGCTTGAAGGCCGTAGATGGAATAATTGACTCCTTTTAAGGCCTCAGAAAAATCTTTATAAGGATAGACAACGACCACCGGCGCAAAAGCCTCGAGCCAGGAGATGCGGAGCTCGGGCTTGACGTTCTCCAGCACTGTCGGCTCGAACATCGCCCCATCTCTTCTTCCGCCGCAAAGGATTCGCGCCCCGTTATCTACTGCCTCTGTGACCCATTCCTCTGTCTGCTTGGCTGCCTCGAGGTTTGTCATCGGCCCGATGTCTGTTTCTTCCTTGAGGGGGTTTCCCATTTTCAGTTTTTTTGTGGCCTTGATGAAATCGGCCATGAACCGCTCATAGATTTTTTCATGCAGAAATATCCTCTGGATTGATATGCAGATTTGTCCAGAGTAGGAGAAGGAGCCAAAGACAACTCTCGGCAGGGCAAAGTCGAGGTTTGTATCGGGTTCGATGACTACAGCTGCATTTCCGCCGAGCTCGAGCGTCACTTTTTTCTTGTGAGCTTTCTTCTTTAGCTCCCAGCCTATGGCCGGGCTTCCGGTAAACGTGACCATCTTGATTCTCTCATCGCTCAACAAGCTTTCAGCAGCTTCGTGGCCAGAAGGAACCACGTTCATTCCACCCTTTGGATAATCGGTCTCGTTGATGATTTCTCCAAGAAGAACTGAGGTTATGGCCACCTGCGATGAGGGCCTCAGGACGACCGTGTTCCCTGAAGCCAAAGCTGGAGCCACTTTATGGGCGACAAGATTGATGGGGAAATTGAATGGAGTTATGGCGCTTATCACTCCAATCGGAAAGCGTCTGACCAGACCCCATCTCTCCTTTGTTTGAGCGCTCAGGTCAAGAGAGATGATTTCTCCTCCTATTCGTTTGGCTTCTTCCGAGGCAATCTTGAAGGTGCTTGCTGCTCTTTCGACCTCGGTTCGAGAAGCCTTGATTGGCTTTCCGGCTGAAAGCGCAACCGAGTGCGCCAGCTCCTAGATGACTCAAATCCTGATAGTTTGTTTCATTTCCCTCCCGGCTTGGCGGGTGAGACTTGGAACAAAAAACTGAGGTATGAGTTAGAGGTTAAAGTCTTATGAGGTTGCGTGCAATGTATAAAGTTCATTCGAACCTGGACTGAGCATAATCTAGAGAAATTCTATATTCCCTCGTTTAAATAACCTCCCATTACATCGAAAGGCCAAAGTGCCCGCTATACACAAGACGAAATAACTCAGGTCTGTCGAGTTTATTGACATTCTTTATAGGTTGACGTAGAAGGAAATAATGATGGAACTTGCAATTGGGATTATTTTTGGAGCATTAATTACATGGATTATTAGCCACTATTATTACAAGAAAGCTTACCATGATCAAAATAGACTATTCAATAAAATGCCCGAATATATAAGGCAAGGAATAGTAGATGATCAAAGAGATAAATTAACTGTTAAAGAACTGAATAAGCTCATTCGGTTAAAGACAATAGATCAACATAAAGAAGGAATCAGGAAATTTAAAGCATGCCCTAAATGTGGATCACGAAATATTACAATTGGAAGAGATATTATTGATGTTGATGTTGATGGCGATCAAGAGAGTGGGCCGACATTTACGCCAATTTACGCAGATACTATTACATGTGGAGACTGCAATTGGACCAAAAATGAATTTGATGATCTTGAAATATGAACAAAGAATGTGGCTATGGTAATCTTTTGAAGTAAAATGTAATCCGAGATTGTCACTGATCACATCCCCAAGCGCTGGCTTATCGAAAAGTTCTGTCGCTCCGGCCTCCAGCCCTTGAGCTTGAGTTTGACAACAATAGACACTTTTTTCAACCCTATAAAACAGTAAATCAACAAGTTCGCTTCTTAGGTTTGGCAAAAAGGAACACCAAAGCCTGGGTATCCCGGCTTTAGAAACCTTTTTCTCAAAGACAAAAAACTCTTTATTCAGAATGAAAAGCCCTCCAAATTATTGAGAAGGGTCTAAGAGGGATTAAAGACAGGAATAACGCGCTCGAACCTCCAGAAAGCGGCCTCTTTGAACCTAAAACTAACGCTCTTGCTGGCAAATTTGATTCCTGGTGGACCACCGTGTAGGACGTTAGAAGTTTTTTTGAGAATCTTCCTGAGGTAGAAACATCATCATTCTAGCTCTGAATCTCGTATTGGCAAGACAGTATATTTTGCTTATTTAAATTCGGCTGTGCACTGCGGTTCAGAATCAAGATTTTAGGAGGAATTTCAACGATTTTTAGCTTCCTCCACCGACGCGTCTCGATCGAGCTAATAAAATAATAGCCTAATTAAGAATCATTCATACAGTCTGCCTTAGCTGGCACGCCGCTAGAATGAATTTTATCTTTGTTTATTTGGCCGATATCTAAAAGCCCGCCTAAATCCAGCATCTTCAGCTTCTTTGACAGTCTTACAATAAAACTCGCCGTATTTCTTTTCAAGTTTTGTTTTATCATATTGCTGATCAAAAGGAAGATGATATATTTTGGTACCACGTGGTGCATAATAACTATCAGCTTTTGAGGTATGACATTTAATAGATGGATAATTTTTATCAAACTGAAAGTTCTCTTTTAATTCTATGCCGAGTTCACTTGCGAATCTTCGTGCCAGTTCAGAAAGTTCAGTTGAGGTATAAAAAATTGCCCTGATTTTTCTATCGGGATTTTCATCTCTATATTGAAAAACTGTC
Organism: uncultured Eubacteriales bacterium; assembly: GCA_964645765.1. Lineage (GTDB taxonomy): Bacteria > Acidobacteriota > Aminicenantia > Aminicenantales > Aminicenantaceae > CAZGMN01. The sequence continues at coordinate 2,599 of CAZYBE010000030.1, read as the reverse complement.
CCGAAAAACTGAAATATATGTTTTTCATAAATGGTTCTAAATTTTGCCCAATTCTTACATTGAATAACAATAAAATCATTTTCTTTCCGGCAAATCAAATCTCTTCCCAAATCTTCAAAACCTTTGAAAATCCCGACATATTCAACATCATGCCCTTGGTTTTCATATAGATAACCAATATATCTTTCATATAGACGTCCAATAAGCCACTTAGATTTTGGGCGTTTCCAGAATCTATCAAGGGCCATTTGGTTTTTCTCTATGCTAGGCAATTTTCTATATTCGTCTTTTGTGAGATATTGTGTTGTTACGTCCTCTAATTCTTCTTCGGAATATTCTTTGAGAAGATCACGTTCTTGTTCAGTTGCAATATCTACTTCTTCTTTTAAGTCAATCAGAAAGGGGGCAATAGTTTCATAATATTCAACAAGATATTGACCAATTTTTTTCTCATACTCGGCTTGTCGACGCAGGCGCGATTGCTCTTTGACAGTTTCTGCCGCAGATATGGCTGGATGTTTTTTGTTTCTTAAAAAATTTGTAATCTCTTCTTCTTCAAGTCGGAAAAACTCATCATACGCCTTTGCTAACCAAGGAAAACCAATTTGTCTTTCCTTGGCCATTTGGATAACGCCCTCTTGAAGTTTTTTGTTTCTAACAATTTGCTCATCCAATTTTTTACGTTCTTGGTTGGCGGCACTCTCGAAATATGCCTTCTCATTTCTAATTGTAGAAAGTAGATTTTCTAATTCTATTTTCTTTTGTTCGTAATATCCCATATTAATAAGTTCGCTTTGTGAATTTACATTTTGGAGAGTTGCTACATTTCAAATAACCACCGTAAAATTGTCGCTGTCTAGACCAATAGACTACTTGACGATGCGCAATCAAAACACTGCCACATTTAGGACATCTATTCTTGTCTACAACAAAATTAAGGCTTTTGTTAAAATTTATTACACTCTCCTTTTCTTTTTGCAAATCAATGCCGTCTAAAATCTCGTGGGCGACTTGATCGCGGATTTTTTGCCTGTGCTTCTCAATAATTCTGGATATTATCCCCCAGACAATACAAATCAAAATTATGGTACCAATTATTTCCATAATTACTTAATTAAATCATCAACCTATTCATATCCTATTTTATATTATTTTAAGGGAAATAAATAAGCAAGAAATCTTTGCCTATTCCGGCAATTTTAGTGGACCACTGTGGAGGACGTTAGAACCTTTATTGAAAATATCTATGCTCAATAATTATTGTCTCTGCACCTATCTAAAAATATTAACCTTACTTCTTTCATCGCTGTTAAAATCCTCATAAAATACTAAATTAGGATTAGGAATTGCACTAGAGTACATGTCTAACATCTTATTTTTAATGTATTTTCTATAGAATTCACCCGCATATTCGTTGCCATTCAAATACTCATGAATACAGCCAGCAATTATGTCGGCTAATTCGATACCAGGAACTCTTTCAGATTTTTTTTCAATTTTAACGTTGACAATTTCGCATTCCTTAGCAATTTTATCCCACTCCCTATCTAAACATTGAGGGGTATCGACAATATATTGATAAGCCTCGCTGGGGATGTCATGAACCAAAGCCTTTTTCGCGTTTTTAATATGTTGCTTCTCAAAAAAATTATAAAAGATAGTATGTTGTGCCGCGCTAATAATTTTATTCTTAATAGTCTCTGTCACTTGCTCTCCGCCAGTAGATTGTTCGGGTCTTATGTCCTGCAACGTTCTGAGGATAGTGTATTTGTTATCGTTTAAGCGATCTTGAAAATGTCTAGGAATCGATATAGTAATAAAAACATTAAAACCTATGTTAAATATTGTTCCTATTGTGTCTTCTATCCTCTTAATATTATTTTTTATTGACTTCCATTTTAATTCTTTAATACTAGTCTCGTGTTTAATAAAAATAATATCCTTCCTAAGCATCTCATAGTTTTTTGGTGATATTTTGACCCAAGATCGAAGGTAATAATCGCCTTCACTCCAGCTACCCGATTCGTCTGTAAAAATTAGATAATCCATAGATTAATAGGGAACGTAGTAATATGTTAAAAATATTTTAGGGATAGGAGTTTGGTTTTCAAGGATGGCAGTACGCCGAGACATTTTGCCATCATTTTCCCTTCATCCCATCATGAAAGATAATAATTCGTAGCCAAAGAGAATGTCAAGGCCGCATGAAGGGCCGAATGAAGGGGACGGAAGCCCGGAAGTGACAACAAGAAGCCAGAATTCACCAAGATTTCTCCCTCGGGGAAGAAAGAATCATTAAAAATATTCTGCTCCGGCCTCAGCCGCGATCAAAAGTTCCTGCGAAGCTATCCGGGCCGGGGGTGGTTTCGCTGCCGTAAAGGTCAATTTGAGGTGGTTGATGATGCGATCGACCGCCTGGTAGTCGGTGATGAAGGCGATGAGCTTCATCGTGCCGCCGCATTGAGGGCATCGCAGCGGGTCAAATTCGCCCGTCCTATTACTTGGGTCAGGAGAGACGCTTCAGCAGTGAACTGCGTCACAACATAGTAGATTGTTACCTTAAGCTTGGATGTAAAAATACTAAGAGGTTTCTACGTCC
>CAZYBE010000029.1:19021-37923 GCA_964645765.1 uncultured Eubacteriales bacterium | reverse complement strand
GGAACGCGAAGCGGTTCCCCCTCCAAGATCGCTCTCCTCTCCCTTCGGTCGAGGAACCATGCCCTCTCAGCCTTCAAACGGTTTTCGAAACACACAACCTGACCCATAACTCCTTTTTTATTTCGCTCATAGCTCATTGAACTTATCGAGCAGGGCTTTTGCGGATTTGCTGCCGATAATCTTTGCCAGCTCATCAGGGGCGGCCCTCTTTATGGCATTTAAATCCTTGTATTTTTCGAGCAGCGCCGCTTTTCGCTTTTTTCCCAATCCTGAGATTCCGTCAAGCTGCGAGGCAAAGCTCCTCTTCTTCCTTCGCAGCCGATGAAAAGAGAGGGCGAAGCGATGGGCTTCATCTCTGATGTTCTGGAAAAGCTTTAAGGCCGGGGAGGTCCTGTCCAGCCTTATTCCATTTTTTCGAGAAGGAGTAAAGATAATCTCTTCTTTCTTTGCCAGAGAAGCCACAGAAAGCTCGCCCAAGCCGAGCTCCTCAAGAACCTTTCGAGCTGCATTGAGCTGCCCTTTTCCTCCATCGACGAGAATAAGGTCTGGAAGCTCTTTTTTCTCCTCAAGAAGCCTTGAATATCTTCTTCGGACAACTTCCTGAAGGCTTCGGACATCATCTGCTCCAGCCACGGTCTTGATCTTATACTTCCGATAATTGTCCTTGGAAGGAAGTCCATTCTCGAAGACAACCATGGAGCCAACAGACTCTTCTCCTCCAATGTTGGAGATGTCAAAGCCTTCGATACGGCTGGGTGCGGTTTCCAGGCCAAGAATTTTCTTGAGTTCTTGAAGCGGTGACCAGGCCTCGGCTTTTTTCTTAACAAGGCTTTCCGCATTTCGGCCGGCAAGTTCGACAAGCTTCTTGTTCTCTCCTTTAGCGGGGATGATGATTTCGATTTTTTTCCCTTTCAAATCAGAGAAAGTTTTAGAGAGCCCTTCTTTTCTTGCTGGCTCGAAAGGCAGAAGAATTTTATCCGGCAGGCTGCTTCGGCTTTTATAAAACCTTTCCAGAGATTCGCTGAGGATTTCACTGTCTGAGGTCTTCTCTTTTTCTTGAAAGAACATGTATTCTGATTCGATGACTTTTCCTTCCCGCATGAAGAAGACATAAAGGCTGATATTTTCTCTGTCTTTGGAGAAGCCAAAGATATCCTTGTTCTCAGGCTCGACTGAGATGAGCTTTGGCGTTTCTTTGACCTGCTCGATGGTCTGGATGAGGTCTCTCCAGTTTGCAGCCTGCTCGTATTCCTGGCGGCCCGAGGCTTCCTCCATCTTCTGCCTCAGGATCTTGAGCAGTTTCTCTGTTTTTCCCTCAAGGAAGAGCAGGGCATTGTTGACTCTCTCTCTGTATTCTGCTTCTGAGATGTAATCCACGCAGGGAGCAGAGCAGAGCTTCAGGTCATATTCCAGGCATGGCCTTTTCTTTTTCCCCGGAACAGGCTCCTCGCAGATTCTGATGCGGAAATACTTCGAGAGAAGCTGGATTGTCTTCCGTGCCTGGAGCGCAGGGCTGAAAGGCCCGAAATATCTTGCGCCATCCTCCTCGACTCTCCGCGTGAAGTTCACTGCCGGGTATCTCTCCTGGACAGTCAATTTCAGATAAGGGAAGCTTTTATCATCTTTGAGCCTGAGGTTGAACTTGGGTTGGTAGCGCCGGACAAAATTATTCTCGAGGAAAGCCGCCTCTCGCGCTGAGCCGGTCAGAATAAAATCTATGTCATCTGTTTCGGCAAGAATATTCGTTATTTTCAAATCAGAAGTCGGCTGGAAGTATGACCTGACTCTATCCAGCAAGGAATGAGCCTTTCCGATGTAAATGACCTCGCCATCTCTGTTCTTGAAAAAGTAGATGCCGGGCTTTCTGGGAAAGCCTTCAATTTTCTTTCTCAAATTTTCGCTCATGCCCAGCCTTAAAATTGATACTCAGTCTTCATCAGAGGCTCAGCTCCAATTCTCTTTTCTTCAAATTTGTGAGTTCATCCCTGATTTGGGCTGCCTTTTCAAACTCAAGGTTTCTGGCTGCCTCTTTCATCATTTTTTCCAGTTTTTCCATTCTTTGTTTTCTCTGCTCAGGAGAGAGATAGATATCCTTGTTTTCAGGGATTCGGGTGTAATCGAAATAATCTCTTTCGTAGATTGAAGTCAGGACTTCATCTATTCTTTTTATGATCGATTGGGGAGTGATGTTGTTTTTTTCGTTGTATTCCTGCTGAAGCTTCCTGCGTCTTGTCGTTTCGGCGATGGCTTTTTTCATCGAACGAGTTACGGTATCAGCGTAGAGGATGGCCCTTCCGGCCACATTCCTTGCCGCCCTTCCAAAAGTCTGAATCAAGGAGCTCGCCGAGCGCAAGAATCCTTCCTTGTCTGCATCGAGGATGGCCACCAGCGAGACCTCGGGCAGGTCCAGGCCTTCTCTGAGCAGGTTGATGCCGATCAAGGCGTCAAACTTTCCTTTTCTGAGGTCTCTCAGGATTTTAACCCGGTCCAGGGTTTCAATCTCTGAATGGAGATAACGGACGCGAAGCCCAAGGTCGTGGTAGTAATGGGTCAGGTCTTCGGCCATTCTCTTGGTCAGAGTCGTCACCAGTGTCCTTTCTTTCTTTTTCGCCCTTTTTTCGACCTCAGCCATCAGATCCTCGACCTGCCCCTTGATGGGGCGAACCTCGACCTCAGGGTCGATAAGGCCTGTGGGCCTTATAATCTGCTCAGCCACTCTTTTCCCTGCTTTTCGAAGCTCATAGGGAGCAGGAGTTGCCGAAACATAGATGACCTGATTGACCCTTTCTTCAAACTCCTTGAACTCGAGCGGCCGGTTATCCAGAGCCGAGGGAAGGCGGAAGCCGTGCTCGATGAGAGTCAGCTTTCTGGAGCGGTCGCCATGATACATACCGCCGATTTGAGGGACGGTCACATGGGATTCATCGATGATCACCAGATAATCAGGCGGAAAATAATCGAGCAGGGTGTAGGGAGGCTCGCCGGGTTTGCGCCGGCTGAGATAGAGAGAGTAATTCTCTATTCCAGGGCAGTAGCCGAATTCCCTCAGCATCTCCAGATCAAAGAGAGTCCTCTCCTCGATGCGGTTTGCCTCGATGAATTTACCCTGGTTCTTGAAGAAGTCGACCCTCTGCTCAAGCTCCTTTTCGATGCCCTTGATGGAGTCGTTGAGAATATCCTGAGGAGTGGAGAAGAATGTTCTGGGATAGACGAGGATTTTATCGAAGGAATCCAGAGTCTTGCCCAAGAGAGGGTCGATGGAGGAAATTCTCAGGATTCTGTTTTCCTCAAGCTCAATCCGGTAGGCAAAGTCTTCATAGGATGGGAAGATATCGACGGCATCTCCTCTCACCCGGAATGTTCCTCTTTTAAAATCCGCCTCTTCTCTTTCATACTGAATATCGACCAGGTTTTTGAGAATGTCTTTGCGCGAGATGCTCTGGTTTTTTTCAAGCGTGAAGCTCATCGAATGATAGGTCTGGGGTGAGCCGATGCCGTAGATGCAGGAAACCGAAGCGACGACAATGACGTCTCTCCTCTGGAAGAGGGAGTTTGTGGCGCAAAGCCTGAGCCGGTCGATCTCGTCGTTGATCGTCGCTTCCTTAGCGATATAGGTGTTCGTGGCCGGGATGTAGGCTTCAGGCTGATAGTAGTCGTAGTAGCTGACGAAATATTCCACAGCACTCTCCGGGAAAAAACGGCGGAACTCCTGGTAGAGTTGAGCGGCAAGAGTTTTGTTGTGGGAGATGACGAGCACGGGCCTTCCGGCTTTTTCGATGACGTTAGCCATGGTGAAGGTTTTTCCCGAGCCTGTGACCCCCATTAGAACTTGATGCTTGGCTTTATTTTCCAGACTTTCACAGAGTTCCTGGATGGCTTTATCCTGGTCTCCCTTTGGCTTGAACTCAGAGTGGAGCCTGAATTTGTTCATCAGCCTATTATACAAAAAATGCAGCCTGGGGTGTGAGCCTCAGAAGGGATACCCAATTTGATGGGCCAAGAAGTTTATTCTATATCCTTTTCCTCTTTTTTTGAAAGCGATTCTGGTTCTTTTCCAGGGGATGAAGTCATTTGGAGCATTTCCCCCATTTTTACGCTTCCCTTGAACTGAGCTCCATCCATGATGGAAATGACAGAAGCAGTGATATCCCCCTTCATTCGACCTTCTTTGGAGATAAAGACTTTTCCTGAAGCATTGATATTTCCGGTGACACTTCCCTCTATGGTTATACTCTTGACATGAATATCAGCTTCGATGTTTCCCCTCTTCCCGACCAGAAGGTTATTATTCTGCAGATTGACCTTGCCCTGAATATGTCCCTCGATCATGACGTCTTCTTCACCGCTCAATTCGCCTTTAAGAGAAAGCAACGGCCCAAGCCTGGCTATGTTTCGGGGAATGCCTCCTTCCTGATGGCTGTCTGTGTCTTTGTCAGCGGGGTAGAATCTAGTCATTTTTCCTCCCTCTACAGAAAGGATTCTCAGATTATAGATAGCAATCTTGCTGATGTCAACTTTAGCCTCATTTTCGTCGGGAATAACTTAAAGTAGTGGGCGACGAATATGACCCCGGCCTTTACATCTATGAATTCAGCTGCCGAAAAAACTTTTATTGGCAGGATTTTTGCTGTAATATATATTTTTTAATATAATATAAATTATTGAAGGAGACTCACATGAAAAAGACAAGGCTTTTATCAGGTCTCTTGATGATTTCTGTCGTCTTTCTCTTTTTTCCGGTTGTTCTTCTGGCTGAGAATGCTGTTCAAAGCAAGTGGACGTCTTCTCCTCTTCGTGTCGATGGTCTGAATGAGGAGTGGCTAGAGGATTCGATGGACTTTAAGAAAAGCGTCGCTGTCGAATATGCTTTCCGAAACGATGATCGCAACCTTTACGTCTTATTTATTTTCAAGGACCCTAAGTTTCTCAGCTCGATCGATATGACCGGAATCACCCTCTATTTCAATACCCTTGGAAAGAAGAGCAAGGATTACGGCGTGAAATTTGTCAAAAAGATGGTCAACGGAGACCAGCTCATTGCCCGCATGGAGTCACAGGGCTTAACCTTAACCGAAGAAAAGAAACAAGAAATCAAAGCCAAGCCCCGATATGTCATCTTTGACGCCGCTGCCGTCAATAAAAAGGGTGAAGAAATTCTTCCAACAGAAGCTCACCAAGGTATCGACCTTCCGGGATTTATGATAATGACACAACAGAATCTCGTCGCCTATGAATTCCGGATTCCTCTGGCCTCCCGAGAACTTCATCCGGCGGGAATCGGAGCAGACCCGGGAAAAGAGATCATAGTCGGGTTCGAATGGGGCGGAATGACCAAGGAAATGAAAGAAAAGATGCAGAAGGGGCGCGGCCCTGGAGCTGTGTCAACCGGAGCGGATTTAGGTGCGGAAAGGCCCACAGGAACTTATCTGGGTCAAACCCCTACTGGACCAACGGGGCCGAAGAAATATTCCTTCTGGGTGGATGTGAAGCTGGCTAAGGCCCAGTGATTTTTTGTGCCACGACAAAAAGCAAATTGCCTCAGATTGTCCAACTCCATAGAGCCTGAAAGATAAAAGGGTCCTTGAAGTAAATCTTTTTTTGACTCCGGAAAGCCGTTCTATCGCCGTTTTGGCCATTATATTGGCCAAATTATACTTATCTTGGCCAATGCATTGGCCAATTAGGGAAAAATATCGTTTTTGTCGAGCATTTTACTGAGCGGCAAAAATTTGACTTTCCTCAGTTTGTCCATTATTTTTTGGTAAAGCAATGTTTGATTTTCTGCCTTTTGACTGAATGCTCGCTTCTGGATATACTCTTTAGCATGAAAGGGAAGGCAAGAAAATTTATTTTTATTCTTATTTTTTTACTCGTGGCTTCTTTGAGCTGTGCAAAGAAGGAGCAAAAATCATCTGAGCCAGGCAAAGAGAGAATTTTCGAGATTGCCGTCATACCCAAAGGAACGACCCATGAGTTCTGGAAATCCATCCATGCCGGAGCGGTCAAGGCTTCGAGAGAGCTCGGGGTGGAAATCTTCTGGAAGGGCTCTCAGAAGGAAGATGACCGTAGCCAGCAGATCACTGTTGTCGAAGATTTTATAAGCCGCGGGGTGGACGGAATCGTGCTTGCCCCCCTTGATGAACGTGCTCTCTGCCGTCCTGTTCAGGATGCCGTCAAGGAGCATATTCCTGTGGTCATCATCGATTCCGGGCTTCAGGGCGAGGATTACATAAGCTATGTGGCCACGGATAATTACAAGGGAGGAGTGATAGGGGCTCGAAGGCTGGGAGAGCTTCTTGGGGGCAAAGGAAAAATTTTTCTCATCCGCTACCAGGAAGGCTCAGCCAGCACCACTGAGCGCGAGCAAGGCTTTATCGACACCATGAAAAAAGATTTCCCCGGAATTTCTTTCCTTGTCCAGGACCAGTATGCCGGCTCGACCACAGAGACAGCCTATCAGATGGCTGAGAATCTTCTCAGCCGGTTCCCGGATGTCGACGCTATCTTCTGTCCCAATGAATCGAGCACCTTCGGCACTCTCCGCGCTCTCCAGGGATCGGGACTGGCCGGGAAAGTCAAATTTGTGGGCTTTGACAGCAGCCCAAAGCTTGTTCAGGGATTGAGAGACGGAGAGCTCCACGGCCTTATCCTTCAGAATCCGATGAAGATTGGGTATCTTGGAGTCAAGCAAATGGTTCTTTTCTTAAAAGGAGAGAAGGTCGAAAAGAGGATAGACACTGGAGTCTATCTGGTGACAAGGGAAAACATGGATGAGCCTGAGATAAAATCTCTTCTCTTACCAGATTTATCTTCTTATCTTGATTGATGCTTCAACAACAAATTCCTGCCCCAGCCCTTCGAATGGAAAAAATTAGCAAAAGCTTTGGCGCAACGCGCGCTGTGGAGGCGGTCGATTTTGAGCTGATAAGGGGAGATGTCCATGCCCTGCTCGGAGAAAACGGGGCAGGGAAGAGCACCCTGGTCAAGATTTTGAGCGGAGCCATAAAGCCGGACAGGGGAGCCATGTTCCTGGAAGGCTTGCCCTATTCTCCCTCCAGCCCACTTGACGGCCGCAAAAGAGGAATTTCCATGATTTACCAGGAACTCAACCTGGCTCCTCACCTGACTGTCGAAGAGAACATCATGCTCGGCAGCGAGCTTCACTCCTGGGGCTTTGCCAGGCAAAAAGCGATGAGGGAAAGAGTTAGAGAGGCCCTTGATTTTGTTCATCATCCCGAGATATCGCCCGACATTCCGGTGAAGAGATTGAGCATCGGTGCAAGGCAGGTCGTAGAAATAGCCAGAGCCCTGATAGGCAAGGCAAAGATATTGATTATGGATGAGCCGACGAGCTCCTTATCCCAGGAAGACACCCTCCTGCTTTTTGAGCTGATAAAAAAGCTCAAGTCGCAGGATGTGAGCATTATTTATATCAGCCATTTCTTAGAAGAGGTTCAGCAGGTTGCTTGCAGCTTCACTGTTCTTAGAGACGGAAAGAAAGTCGGCACTGGGAATATCGGAGAGACTTCTCTCGAGGAGCTCATCCGGATGATGGTCGGACAGGAGGTTAAGGAGATGTTTCCCCGGGTTGAGCACAAGGCAGGGGAGATTCTGCTCAGCTTTCAAAAGCTCAAGGGCAAGAAGATGCAGAAAGAGGTGGACTTGAAGATTTGCCGCGGCGAGATCATGGGAATTGCCGGCTTAATCGGCTCAGGAAGGACAGAGATGCTGCGCACAGCTTTCGGCCTGGATTCCATCGAGAAAGGCTCGATAAAAGTTGCCAGCGTCGAGACATTCAAGGGTACTCCTTGGAGGCGGATCAAACAGGGCATGGGGTATCTGAGCGAGGACAGGCAGCAGGAAGGGCTGGCTCTGGCCCAATCTTTAGCTGACAATATCACCCTCAGCCATTTTTCTCCTTACTCCCGTCTTGGCTTTCTCCGCTTGAAAAAGCGCCAAAGAGCTGTCTGGGACTGGATGGAGAGGATGAAGATTAAAGCCCGAAGCCCGAAGCAGAGAACCTTCAGCCTCTCTGGAGGAAACCAGCAGAAGGTCGCCTTGGCCAGGCTTCTCCACCAGAAAGCAGACATCCTTCTTCTGGACGAGCCCACCAAGGGAATTGATGTCGTCAGCAAGTCCCAGATTTATGAATGGATAGGAGAGCTTGCCTTGCAGGGCAAGGCGATTCTTTTCATAAGCTCTTACTTTCCCGAGCTTCTGGGAATATGCGATAAGATTGCAGTCTTTCACCGGGGAGAGCTCACGGATATCCGGCCTTCGGCAGCATGGAATACGCAGAGCTTGATGGCAGCGGTCACTACCGGAAAGCCGATGTAAAGTTGATAATCAAGACATGAAGAAAGTAAAAAAGCTCCAGGCCTTAATCAATCTGCTTGCTCCATTCTTGGGGCTGCTGTTGGTGCTCGTCATCTTTTCTTCCATACCTGATGTTCAGGAAAGGTTCCTACGGCCGGCAAATTTCAAGAGCGTTGCTACTCAATCGGTGATTATCGCCCTGGGTGCCCTGGGAATGACAGTGATTATCATCAGCGGAGGAATCGACCTTTCTGCAGCCTCGAATATTGCCCTTTCCAGCGTGATTGTCGCCTTTGCCATAAACGCCGGATTCCATCCGGTTATCGCCATCTTTTTTGGGGTAATAACCGGGGGTCTTGTCGGGTTTGTAAACGGAAGCCTAATCACTTCCCTCAGGCTGGTGCCTTTTATTGTCACCCTGGGTATGATGGGAATAGCCAGAGGAATAGCCAAGTGGCTGGCAAAAAACCAAAAAATCGACGCTCCGATAACCTGGGTCAACGATCTCATGGCTAAGAGCCCTAAGCTTTCCTGGCTGCTCATGGCGCCGGGCGTCTGGCTGATGATTCTGCTTGCTGTAGCGATGGCTGTTATCTTGCGCTACACAGTCTTCGGCAGGCATGTCTTTGCCATAGGCTCCAACGAAGCGACTGCCCGGCTCTGCGGCATCAGGACAAAGAGGACAAAAATCATCATCTATTCTCTTGCCGGGCTATTCTGTGGATTGAGTGGAGTCATGGAATTCTCAAGGCTCACAGTTGGCGACCCGACTGTGGCCGTTGGTTTAGAGCTCGATATCATCGCCGCAGTGGTCATCGGAGGCGGCAGCCTGAGCGGAGGCGAGGGAAGCATTTTAGGCTCGATGATCGGAGTGTTCATCATGGCCTTCCTCAGGAACGGATGCACGATGATGGGCTGGCCCAACTACATCCAGGAAATTATTATTGGAGCAATCATCGTCATCGCTGTCAGCTTGGACCAGATCCGCCACCGCCGCGAGGCTTAAAGGCTCCATGGATCGCTAGGTCGCTCCGCTGCTTGTGATGGCGGGTGAAATATTATGTTTATACTAATACAAACACGGTAAGTAAAATGTCATTGCGAGTGAAAGAGGAGATTCCTCGCTTTGCTCGGAACAGGCTGCGCAATCTGACAGAGTCGTTGCGAGGAGCGGAGCGACGCGGCAATCTCATAAGATAAAAAGATTGCCACGCTCCCTTCGGTCGCTCGCAATGACAGGGAGATTGCCACGCTCACGCTGGCCGCCCGCAATGACATTTTATTTAATGCGTTTGTATTAGATAGGGAGGAGGGAAGTGAAAAAAAATTTTAAAGTCTTTATTTTTATTCTGGTCATTGTTTTTTTGGTCCAGATCAATTATTCGCAAGAAAAAAAGCTCCAGTTCATTCCCCAGGATTATACAGGCTATCTCGTCGGACATGCCCACATTGATTTGAGCTGGCTCTGGAGATGGGAAGAGACAGTCGATGACATCGCTACCCATACCTTTCAAGGCACGGTGGAGCGGATGAAGAAAATGCCTGGCCTGACATTCGCTCAAAGCCAGGCTTCGGTCTACGAGGTGATAGAGAAGAATTATCCCGAACTCTTTCAGGAAATAAAATCAAAAGTCAAAGAAGGGACATGGATTCCTGTAGGCGGAATGTGGTGCGAGCCTGATTTGAATATGCCTGACGGCGAATCTCTGGTCAGGCAGCTCCTCTACGGAAAAAGATATTTTATGGATAAATTCGGTGTCGACGTTAAAGTCGGCTGGAACCCGGATGCCTTCGGCCACAACTGGCAGCTTCCCCAGATTCTTTCAAAGTCAGGAATCAAGTATTATGTCTTCGAAAGATGCGGGCCTGAGGACATTCTGGCTTTCTGGTGGGAAGGAGCTGACGGCTCCAGAGTTTTAGCCTATATTCCACCCGGCTGGTATGTGGTCAGCCTAAGAGATGGAATCAAAGACGTAATCTTCGAGGCCGCGAAGAAATCTGATTTGAAGGGCTTTATGCTGCTCTATGGAGAAGGCGACCACGGAGGCGGGCCAAGAGACTCTGACTTGGAAGCCATCATAAAATTCAAGGATGACAAGAGCCAGCCCAAAATGGAATTTGCTAATCCTGAAAAGTATTTTCAGATGCTCGAACAATCGAAGCAGTCCTTTCCTGTCCTGAAGAAAGAATTGAATTTTACTTTCCCTGCCTGCTACACGACCCAGGCCAAAACAAAGAAGAACAACAGAAAATCCGAGAATCTTTTGCTAACAGCAGAGAAGTTCTCTGCGCTGGCCGTCGCCTCAGGCTTCAGGGATTATTACCCGGAAAGAGACCTGGACGAAGCCTGGAAGGTTGTGCTCAGAAACCAGTTCCACGACATCCTGGACGGTTCGAGCATCGGGGTGGTCTATGATGAGACTGAAGGATTCTATAAAGAAGCTTTTGAAAGGGGAAGACGAGCCCTTGATTTTTCCTTGGAGACAATCACCAGCAACATCGATACCAGGGGAGAAGGGAAACCATTCGTTGTCTACAACCCGCTCCTCTGGGAAAGGACAGACGCGGTTTTCGGAGAAATTCCTTTAGCCAAGAATTCGAGCGCGATAAAAATATTGGACGCTGACGCAAAAGAAGTCCCGCTTCAAATCATCAGGAGATTCCAGAAGGATAACAGAGACTTCTGCCGTTTTGTCTTTGTGGCTTCGAACGTTCCTTCGCTTGGCCACAAGGTTTATCGGATTGTTAGCAGCGAAAGTTCTGCAGCATTCAAGACCTGGCTCCGGGTCTCAGAAAGCGAAATGGAGAATGAGTTTTTCCGGGTTTCATTGAACCCTGTAACCGGCTGGATAAAGAGCCTTTTCGACAAAGCCAATAACCGGGAAGTTCTGGCCGGAGAGGGAAATATTCTCCAGGCCATCGTCGATGAGCCGGAATCGATGTCTGCTTGGGAGCTTGGCCTGAAGGATAAATTCTGGAATATCGGCGAGAAAGGGGCAGGAATTGAAATCCTCGAAAATGGCCCGGTCAGAGGAATAATCCGGGTTAAGAATATCTTCAGGAATTCTTTTTTCCAGCAGGATATTATTCTTTACCATAACATTCCACGCATCGACTGCCATCTCCAGCTCAACTGGCAGGAGAGAAGCTTGATGATAAAAGCTTCGTTTCCGGTGAATGTCAAGAATGAGGCGGCTGATTTTGAGATACCTTTTGGCTCCATCTCCAGGAAGGCAGACGGAACTGAGGTGCCGGCCTTGAAATGGATAGATGTCAGCGATAGCTCTGGAAATTATGGAGTGAGCCTTCTCAATGATTGTAAATATGGGTTTGACGTCAAAGGCAGCACGATGAGGCTCTCGGTCATCCACGGCGCAACCTATCCTGACCCTGAAGCAGACAGGGGAGGGCATGACCTCCTCTATTCTCTTTATCCCCATAAAGGAACGTGGAAGGAGGCAGACAGTATCAGAAGAGGCTATGAGTTGAATAATCCGTTGCTGGCAAGAGTGGCGATGATTCATGCTGGCAAGTTGCCCCCGGCCTACTCTTTTGTCAGAGCTGAGCCTGAGAATGTCATTGCGAGTTCATTGAAGAAGGAGATGGGTTATGACAGGAGGGGCCTAGTGATGAGGCTCTATGAAGCTTATGGCAAAAAGACAGAGATGAAGATAGCTTTTCCTTGGCCCATCGAAGCAGTTGAGACGGATTTGATGGAAAGGCCCATCAGAAAATTAGAAGCAAGCGGCGATTCACTCCGCTTGAGTATCGAGCCCTTTGAAATCAAGACAATAAAAATAATAAGAAAGTCTTCTTAGAGAATGAGCTGAAGCAGCTTTTTCTGGACAGTTTTATCCTCATTCTTGCTTCAAAGATTCAGGAAAAGACTTTGACGAGCCATCTGTGAAGAGAAGCGCAACGTGCATACCTTTCAAAGCAATATTCGACCAAGCGGCTGGAGAAGAATTCTTTCGGAATGTCCGTTTCCTGGCCGAAATGCAAGCCATTGTGGAGAAGAAGTCGAGCATTGAGATGAGAAGGGTCAAATCCTGCTGGGATACGCTTGTAATGTTGTCCGCCCAATATCCCTCCCTTTATCCTGGTTATTTCTTCGATGACCTTTGCAATCTCCTTTCCCATTCTTGGGTCCACAACCGCGCGCCTGTAGAGATGAAGGAGCCGGTCGGGGAAGATGTAGAATCCAACGCCCAGTATCATTTTGGGCGGTTCCAGATGAAAATAGAATCCTGGACATTCCATTCTCGGCCTTATCCCTTCCCAGAAGTATATCCCAAGATGGGTCTTGTAAGGAGACTTATTCAGGCTGAAGCGTGTATCGCGGCTGATTCGAAACAGAGATTTGTTGACTTTTGGAACAGCAATAATCCGGGGCACGATTGCTCGCAGGCGTGCTCCCATCGCCAGAACAAAAGCCTTGGCCGGCTCCAGGACAGAATTTTCATACATGTCCCTGTGCTGTTCGAACCAATCCTTATTATTATTCTTTCGAAGCCCGTCAAAAAATTTGATGGTATCTTTTGAGAACCCCGTGAATGCTGTGATTTTTGCCATTTTTAGATGATGATGCGGGGAATCTGCCAGTTGATGCGGGTCACGACTTCATAATTAATCGTGCCCATGAGCTGGGCCAGATAGTCGGCTGTGATTTTTTCATTTCCTTGTTGGCCGATGAGCACAGCTTCGTCTTCCACTTTCACATCAGGGATATCAGTCACATCGACCATGATAAAATTCATGCAGACCCGGCCTCGAACCGGAGCCCGGCGGCCATTAATAAGCATATAGCTCTGGTTGCTCAGGCGGCGGTCGTAGCCGTCTGAGTAGCCGATGGGCAGCACGGCGATGCGAGAATCACGCGTGGTTTGGTAGTTGCATCCATAGCCGATAAAACGATTGGCCGGGACGCTCTTGACCTGAGCCACGCGAGTCTTCCAGCTCAAAACAGGGCGCAGAGCCTCTTCGCTATTCTGAGCGTGCTTCATCTTGTAGGAGACGAATGTTTCCCGGGAAGGCCATAAGCCATACTGGCTGATTCCAAGCCGAACCATATCGAAGTGTGTCTCAGGAAACAAAAGCATGGCTGCTGAACAGGCCACATGTTTTTTAACCTCTGGGAACCCGCTCTTCTGGATTTGAGCGGTCATCCTGTTGAAGAGCTCGAGCTGATAAAAGGCGTAGCTGTGGTCCGTCGTATCCTCGATGTTTGAGAAATGGGAATAAGCAGCTTCCAATTTGACCAAAGAGAAATTCTTTAAATCTTTCAAAAAATTGGCTAAATCCTCAGCATCAATCCCCTGGCGATGAGTCCCCATCTCCAGTTTCAAGTGAATCCGAACAGGCTTATTTATCTCCTGAGTCAATTTGTTTAAATCAGCCAGTGTTTCGCGGTTGTATAAAACCAGGCGAAAATCATTGGCCACGGCTTCTCTCAATCGGAGGCGAGGGACTGGTCCCATGATGAGAATATCCTGGGTGATCCTCAGGCCCCGAAGAAAAAGAGCTTCATCCAGTGTATGGACACAGAGGGAATCTGCACCGTGCTTCATGGCCAGGCGGGAGATTTCACCAATTCCATGGCCGTAGGCATTGGCCTTGACAACCACTGAAAATTCTGTGCGGCCAGGAATTCGCTGTTTAAAAAAAGCAAGATTATGGGCGTAGGCTTTTTCTGAAATCTCTGCCCAGGTAATCATTTGGTCGGTGTTCATGTTTTTATGTTACCCATCCAGCCAAAAATAGCAATCCACTAATAGTGTCCTCCAAATTCTGTGATAACTATTCTTTGAATAAGAACAAAAAAGAGAAATTTGAGAGATATATTTTTTCCGGTTTCGCCTTCGCGGCTGATTTTTTTCTTCCTTGACACCCGCTATCTTCTGAGAATAAACTTTTTGCATGCTGAGCGGCAAAGGTTCCCCATCTTTTGGGGACCATTCTCTTGCGATCACAAAAAGCAAATTCTTGCCGCCTATAAGGCAATGCTCAAAAAACTGAATCTGGGATTCCAAAAATGAAGTGCCCGAAATGCCAGTATGATAATTCCGATGGCACTCGGTTCTGCGGAAACTGTGGTGCCTCACTCCAGACATCCAAAGAGTTCTCTGGGGAAGCGACTCGAACAATCAAGGCCCAGACTCAAGAGCTTGCACGCAGGAGCCTGTTTGCTGGGCGGTACGAAATTGTCGAGAAGCTCGGAAAGGGAGGTATGGGGAGTGTCTATAGAGTCATGGATCAGAAGGTCGACGAAGAGATCGCGCTCAAAATCCTCAACCCGGAGGTCATCGCAGACGAGGAAACGGTCGACAGGTTCAGGAATGAGCTCAGCTTGGCCCGGAAAATTATCCATAAAAATGTCTGCCGGATGTTTGACCTGCATGAGTTTGAAGGTGCGCTCTTCATCACCATGGAATATGTGGCGGGAGAAGACCTGAGAAGCTTCATTAGAAGGTCAGGCAGTTTGACCATCGACAAATCCATATTTATCGCCAAACAAATTTGCGATGGTCTGGAAGAGGCCCACCGGCTGGGCGTCGTCCACCGCGACCTCAAGCCGCGGAACATCATGATCGACCGCGAGGGCAACGCTCATATCATGGATTTTGGGATTGCCCGTTCATTAAAGGCAGGGGAGGCAACAGAAGCAGGAGTCATCATCGGCACGCCGGAGTATATGTCGCCTGAGCAAGCTGATGGTCAAGAGGCCGACCAGCGCTCAGATATCTACGGCCTGGGCGTGATTCTCTATGAAATGTTGACAGGACGGCGGCCGTTCGAAGCTGATTCGGCACTTTCCCTGGTTCTTAAGCATAGGACGGAGATTCCTCCAGACCCACGGATTTTGAATCCTCAAATCCCTGAAAGCCTGGGCCGCTTTATTCTCAAGTGCCTGGAGAAGGAACCAGCAAAGAGGTATCAGCGGGCTGAGGAGCTTCATCAGGAGTTGGCCGAACTCAAGGTTTCACTCGCTGCGATGAAGACAGCGCTCGTTTCCCCTCCAACCCAAACAGAAAAGACAACGACAATAAAAAAGAACTCCATTGCTGTCCTTCCTTTTGCAGATTTGAGCCCTCAGCGGGACCAGGAGTATTTCTGCGACGGCCTTGCCGATGAGTTAATCAACGCACTCACCAAAATCCGGAAGCTAAAAGTTGCGGCGCGGACATCCGCCTTTTCCTATAGAGGAAAAGACATCGATATCCGCGAAATCGGAAAACAACTGGGCGTGGCAACAGTGCTCGAAGGGAGTGTCCGGAAAGCCGGAGACAGACTCCGCATCACCGCCCAGCTCATCGACGTCGCCGAGGGCTACCACCTCTGGTCGGACCAATATGACCGGAATTTCGAGGACATCTTCGCCATCCAGGAAGAAATCACCCTGGCCATCGTGGATAATCTGAAAATTAGCGTGTTGGGAGAAGAAAAAGAAAATCT
This sequence comes from uncultured Eubacteriales bacterium, assembly GCA_964645765.1. Lineage (GTDB taxonomy): Bacteria > Acidobacteriota > Aminicenantia > Aminicenantales > Aminicenantaceae > CAZGMN01. The sequence continues at coordinate 22,155 of CAZYBE010000029.1, read as the reverse complement.
GATCAAACGCCACACTCAGGATCCAGAGGCTTATAACCTCTACCTGCAGGGCCGGCACTTCTGGTTCAAGCGGACGGTCGAAGGAATCCAGAAAGGCATGCAGTGTTTCAGGCAGGCGATTGAGAAGGATCCGAATTATGCTTTGGCGTATTCTGGTATCGCCGATTGTTACAGCAACCTTGGATTTTATTTTCTCGCTCCTCAGGAGGCTTTTCCCAAAGCCATGGCCGCGGCCAAGCAGGCGTTAGAGCTGGATGACAGCCTTGCCGAGGTTCATACCTCAAGGGCCTTTATTCTGGACAAATATGAATGGAACTGGCCGGCCGCAGAAATGGAATTCAAGAAGGCCATCGAGCTCAACCCCAACTATGCGAACTCGTACCATTGGTATGCTCTCTTTCTGGGAGCCATGGATCGATGGGTGGAGTCTGCTGCCGAGGCCAAGAAAGCCGTGGATTTAGAGCCTCTGTCCGCGCAATTCCGCATGGTTCTGGGGGTTACGCTTTATCAGATGCGCCTGTATGATAAAGCCGTGGAGGAATTCAAGAAAACGGTCGAGATGGACCCCAGCTTTTTCCCGTCTCACTTTTTCCTCGGCTGGTGGATGTATCCAGAGATGGGGATGTTTGAGCAGGCTTTTGCCGAAGCTCAGAAAGCGATCGAGCTTACCAGAGGGGCCAGTATCACCGTGGCGGCCTTGGGATATGCCTATGCGATGGCCGGGAGAAGCGAAGAGGCAAGAAAGATACTCGGTGAATTGGCGGAAATTTCGAAAAAGACATATGTTTCACCTGTGGCTATTGCCATGATCCACGCCAGGCTGGGGGAGAAAGATAAGGCCTTTGAATATCTGGAAAAGGCTTATGAGATTAGAGACCACTGGATGGATTATTTGAAAGTCCTGCGCATGTTTGACCCCCTGCGAGAGGACCCAAGATTTGCGGACCTTTTGAAGAAGATGAATCTTGCCTGACAGATGCACAGGAATCCGAGGGCACGACACCTAATTCAGAAAATGCGTTTCTCATCCCGAATTTCGCCGTTTTAGCCAATCCACTCCTCAAATTGACAGCCTTCATGAGGCGTGCTAATTGTATAGTGAAAGCATAAGATGGCTATGAAACCGAACGAGAGTAATCCATGAAAGATATGCTCTTGCGCTCCGTCTAAAAAATGAAAGGTTAAAGAATGATTTGCCCGCTCTGCCATACACAAAATTTGCCTGACAGCCGATTCTGCCACAAGTGCGCCACGCCTCTTTATATAGAAAAGGGTGCTCCTTTGCCCACCCTGACTTTGGAAAAACTAGTAGATAAGCTCTCCCGCGGCTCCATCCTTGCCGGAAGATATGAGATTATTGAAGAGCTGGGCAAGGGAGGGATGGGCAGGGTCTATAAAGTCTTCGACCAGAAGATAAAAGAAATCGTGGCCCTTAAGCTCATCCATCTTGAAATCAGCGTCAATGAAAAAGCTATCGAGCGCTTCAGGAATGAGCTGAAGTTTAGCCGCAAGGTCTCCCACCGGAATGTCTGCCGCATGCATGACCTCGGCGAAGAAGGATACATGCATTTTATCACCATGGAGTATGTGGATGGCGAGAACTTGAAAGGATTCATAAGAAGAGCAGGACAGCTGACACCAGGAAAAGCTGTAAGCGTTGCCAAGCAGGTCTGTGAGGGATTGGCTGAAGCCCATCGCCAGGGTCTTGTCCATAGAGATTTAAAGCCGCAGAACATCATGATTGATAGAGAAGGAAATGCGCGAATCATGGATTTTGGCATCGCGCGATTTTCGGAAGCTGAGGGCCTCACCGGCTCAGGAGTGATGATTGGCACTCCAGAATACATGTCTCCAGAGCAGGCTGAATCAAAGGGAGTCGACAAGCGGGCAGATATCTACTCCCTGGGAATAATCCTCTACGAGATGGTCACCGGAAAGGTTCCTTTTGAGGGCGAAACTCCGCTGACCATCATCATGAAGCATAAGAATGAACTTGCTCGGAATCCCCAAGAGCTCAATCCTCATTTGCCCGGGGAAATGACAAAGCTCATATTCAAGTGCCTGGAGAAGGACAGGCAAAAGAGGTATCAGAGTGCAGAAGAGGTGCTTAAGGATTTAACCTTGGTCGAACAGGGGTTGCCCACAGCAGAGAGAGCGATTGCTAAGAAAGCCGCGGCTGCCAAAAAGGAAATAACAGTCACTTTTCGTTTTGAAAAGCTTGTCCTGCCAGTTTTAGCTCTTGCCGTCTTAGCTATTATTGCTTTGTTTATCTGGAACCCTTTTTCCAAAAAGCAAGGTCCTTCTCCGACAGGCCAGCAAATTCCTCAGGAAGCAAGAAAGTTCTTACCGGCTCCGTTGCAATTAAAAGTGACTGTAGACAATGCCAGTATTCAGGCGACTCGTGAGATTGGAGGAAAGGTTGTGGCCAGGGTGCCTTTAAACACAATTTTGACCGCAGAGCCGAAGCGAGGAGAATGGTACAAAGTGACTTGGGAGAAGAAAGGAGTCACTGGCTACATTCATGAGATGCTGGTTGAAGAAGTATATGAAGAAGAATTGGTTCAGTCAGGAGCTGCAGGCCCAGCCAGAGTGGGAAAAGTAGAGGGTCCTAAAATAGAAACAAAAAAACAGCCGTATGAGAAGTCTCAATTTGAAAGAAATATTTCGCCTTGGCTCAACCCTGAAGTCCTCAAATATATTCCTGAGGCCTTCAAGTCCATGAATCCAAAGGACATAAAGGATATTAACGATGTTGAGAAGTTTCTAGAAAATCTGAAGGGCGTTCTCCCCCAAAACTCTGTTTTTTCCGAGCATTTGGATAGAGCCGCAGAAAAGATGAAGGAATGGAGAAAGCTGCAGGAAGAGGGAAAGGCTGAGGAAGCCAGCAAGAGTCAAAGGGAAGGACAGGCAGAAATGGACAAGCTCTTGTCGCTTGTGGCGGAAAGGGAAGGGGCTCAGAAGGCTCAGGCACTCCTCGACGCAGCAAAAAGCCAGGCTCGAAAGAGCAATGTGGATGAAAAGAATCTGCTTTATCGGCTGGCAAGCCGGCGAGAGCAGGATGCTGCCGATGCTTTCAAGAAAGAAGATTTTTCCGGCGCTAAAACATTATCTGTCGTATTGGAGAGAATTTTTCG
>CAZYBE010000029.1:0-18921 GCA_964645765.1 uncultured Eubacteriales bacterium | reverse complement strand
AAGAAGATTTTTCCGGCGCTAAAACATTATCTGTCGTATTGGAGAGAATTTTTCGGCTCAGCATTCAGTGTCAGGGTGACGAGGGGTGTTTAAAGGGGCTGGCAGCCTATATCAGACAATTGAAAGGCGAAGTCGAAAGTAGCTATTCTGTATCTTTAGACCCCTGGCTTTACCAGAAGGCCATCGAATATGAAAACAAGGCAAATTTGTCTCTTGCCAATAAGGAATTTGAGAATGCAGCGGAATCTTTTATTCAGGCTGCATTCCTATATGAAAAAATCAAAGACAAAGCCTCACCCAAAAAATAATCCCAGAGCCACTGGTCCCAAAACTCAATGCACAGGAGATTGTCCGTTGAATTTCCTGACAGCGTTGACCATGGCCACGATGTTCTCCACCGGCACGTTGGCCTGGATGTTGTGGATTGTGGTGAAGACAAACCCGCCATTTCTGGCGAAAATCTCGCAGTTCTCCATGACCTGTGCTTCCACCTGCTGAGGTGTGCCGAAAGGCAGAACCTTCTGGGTGTCAACCCCGCCGCCCCAGAACACAATCCGTTCTCCATAGAGGTCTTTGAGGCGCCTGGGATTCATTCCAGCAGCGCTGAGCTGAACAGGATTGAGGATGTCGAATCCAGAATCGATGAAATGCTTGATGAAAGGCTCCACAGCTCCGCAGGAATGCTTCATGCTTCTCCAGGTGGTATTCTGGTGAATCCAGTTGTTGACCCGCCTGTAATAGGGCGCATAGAGCTCCTCATAATTCTTTTCTGAGCAGAACTGGGAGTTCTGGGTTCCCAGGTCTGTGCCGCAGACGAAAACCGCCTCCACCTTGTTTCCGACTATGTCGAAGATTTTCTCCAAGTTCCTGAGTGCTACTTCGCACTGCCGCTCAAATACAGCGTGGATATAGTCACGGCGGATTAAGGTCGAGACATACCATTCGACGATGTCCCGGATTCCCTTGGGATGCTTGAGCTGAATGGCCGGCACCAAAGCGATATCTCCGAAGGCTGTGCCGCCAAAGCTGGCAACGATTCCTCGGCCAGAGTCCTTGTGCTTCTCGACCTCTGCTCTCCAGTGAAGCAAGTCCTTCTCAGAGATTGGGCTGAACTCCTGGAGGTTGTCCTCTGGATTGAGGCGGCTCGCGTCGATGGGCTCCTGGCGAATAATGGCATCGAAGAAGTAGCCGACAGCCGGCATCTTGGCGCTGGCTGGGGCTGAGGTGTCGCCCTCGGGGTAGAGGAGAAGACTAGCGTCAGGCTCTCGGGTGGTGTTGAATTTTTCAGGGACCAGGACGACCTGGCCCCAGGGCATCCGGAATTCCTTCCAGTTCTCGTTGGGAAAGCCGAACATGTTGTTGCGGGGCGTGATGCCGGCATTGTCGACGCCGATGACCTCTTTCAGTTCGTCTCCCACTTCGCCCAGCATTTGGTAGGGCTCGATAACCTTAACCGGCCGTTTCTCCAGCCCGAAATATTCCCGAAGCTTGGAAACTGCCAGCACATGGATGCCAGTTACAGCTGTGCCTCCGAAATCAACCGGAACCCTATCCGGGGAACGATGGGAAAGAGCAGATTGGAGCCTCTGCTTTCCGTTCATGTCAGCTTACTCCAGAGCTTGCCGGATTCTGTATTCGTCTTGGCGCTAATCTTCATTTTTATTCAATTTGGAATGTGAACTCATCTTTTAACTTTTTTTGCAGGGTTGTCAAGAGAATCCGACAAAGCCAGTCCTGCCTATCATGACCAGAGCTGGGCTCAAGACGGGGATCATCAAAATGTCAGCGATGAATCGACCTTTACCGCAATTTAACAAACTCTTAACAAACTTTTTACAATTTCTTAACAACTTTTTCTCGAATAAGTTTTATTAAATAAGTGAAGAAGAGCTTTTATGGCAACCAAAACTCACGTGTCTGATTTGGAAAAGGAATTTGATGTTTCTAGAAATATAGAATAAAATGTGAGGCAAAAAAGGTGGGGAAAAAAGCAAAATGTGGATTTTTTGGTTACATTTTCCGTTTGCTAGAATATAATGTGCCTGAAAAATCAAGAAGCAAGCTTTATCGAATTTTGTATCAATATCTTGCCACCAAAGGTAAAGAAGAGGGATTGCTTTTCTGGAATTTCGGATTTGCCGATACTATTCTAGAAGGAAAAAAGCTAGTTTCAAATGGATCAGATGAAAAATACCGATATTGCATTCAGCTCTATGATCACGTGGCTAGCGTTATCAATCTTGAGGGAAAAGATATCCTGGAAGTGAGTTGTGGCTGTGGAGGAGGTTCATATTTCATCATGAAACGCCATAGGCCAAGTTCTGTTATGGGCATAGATTTTTCTGAGAACGCCATTAATTTTTGTAATAGTTATTATTCGACTCCTAGACTCTCCTTCTTTTGCGGAAATGCTGAGTCTCTACCTTTTGAAAACAATACATTTGATGTTGTGATTAATATAGAATCATCACACTGTTATGGGAATTTGGAACATTTTCTAAAAGAGGTTAAAAGGGTTCTCCATCCAAATGGATATTTCCTTATTGCTGACTTTCGCCATAAAGATAAAATTTATCCTTTGTATGTGCGTCTAAAAAGGTCTGGCTTAAAATTTATCAGGGAAGAGGTGATAACTCCTAACGTCCTTAAAGCTTTAGAGCTAGACCATGAACGAAAAGTGACATTAATTCAACAGAAAGCACCGAGATTTCTGCATAATTCACTTAAATATTGGTGGGGAACAGTGGATTCAAAAAGATACGAGTTGTTTAAATCTGGTGAAGAAATATATTTTAGTTATGTCTTACAAAAAAGCTCTAATATTGAAAAAAATCCTCAGAAGCATTAAGATACTTTCCGTTATTTGCTCGCATCGATAAAAAGGGATTAATGTAAAATTAATGGCAATCTTTTGAGAAAGAGCGGCCATAACTCAAGGGTATTCCAGGGGCAAAAGGGCTAATCGCTAAAAATCAGTGGGTTAGCGGCTTATTCCTTAGGGTTCTGCTCTGGTTTATGATGCTTAAAAAAGAATTTGCATTATATTACAAAATTAACCATTTAATCTCGACTAAATTTCATGATGGCAAATAGTGGAATAAGATGATGGAAAAGCAAAAAATGGTTTTATTCATTTTGGTTTTCTTTCTTGTATGTTTTTTAGGGAAATCTGAAGAGGAAAATCAGAAAGGAAAGAAAGAGAAATTCATGGAGGCAAAGGCGGGTGAGTGGTGGCAGCTTAATGATGATTATACGTATGTGTTGAAGGAGCCAGATGATGCCTATGATGATTGGCGATACATATTCCGTAATAAATACAGCCTCACTTGGCATGACTTTATTTATACGATTGACAGAATAGGGAAATATAAATGGGTTTTCATCATTAACACAAAAGGCTATTTAGAGCGTTGGAAATATGTCAAGTACGGCAAATGTAATGATGAAGATATCAAAATAACATATGGTTGGATTCTTGGCACCACAGTAGAGGATGCAGAGAAAAGGCAGGCTAAACCGAAGGACTAATACATACGCATTGAATGCTTTTACATTGTCATTGTGAGCCCGAAGGGCGTGGAAATCTCTTTCTCTTTTGAGATTGCTTCGTTTCACTCGCAATGACATTTTATTTAATGTTATTTAATGCGGTTGTATTAGTAATTGCCTTTAATTAAGTTATGCACCCATTTTACTATGCTACTCTTTTCAAGGCGTTTGCGTATTGACAAGGGGTGGGTTTGAGATTAAATTTTAAACCTGAAGCTTTTTTGTGATTAAAAAACCTTAGTTTGCGCTGATTTTAGGGCAACAGAAAGTGAGCGGGCATAACTCAGCGGTAGAGTACGAGCTTCCCAAGCTCGGAGTCGCGGGTTCAAATCCCGTTGCCCGCTCCATATTTTTTATTTAAAAATTTAACTCTGCTTCGATTTTGGGCTTTTCAGAGGAAATAGAGAAAGGCTCTTGAGTTATGGCCAGGACTAAGAATAAAAAGTGGCTGCTCATCGTCGATAGAGTACCGCTCAGGGGGTCCTGGAACATGGCTGTCGACGATTACCTCTTCCATTCGCTTCCTGAATCGCCCTGCACCTATGTCCGTTTTTATCGCTGGCAAAGGCCGACAATTTCTCTGGGATACAGCCAAAATATTCGGAGAGTGGTTGATTTAAAATATTGCGAAGAGCAGGGAGTAGATATCGTCAGAAGGATGACTGGAGGAAAGCTCGTCTTGCACCACAAGGAGGTGACCTACTCCATCTGCTCCTCGGATGGCGAAACCTTCACTTCGAAGCTCATCGATTCGTATCGGCTGATTTCAGAGTCTCTGATGCGAGGTCTCCGGAGAATGGGATTAAAGCCCTGCCTGGCTGACGCCCCTCCAGACTCCTACCTGAGAGGGAATCTTCCCTGCTTTTCCTATCCGGCTCGAAACGAGGTCGAAGTCAACGGGAAGAAAATTATAGGAAGTGCCCAAAAAAGAGCTGGCTCAAGGTTCATCCAGCATGGTTCCATTCCGCTTGAGGAAGATGAGGGCCTTCTGAATGCTGTTTCATTTCTAAAAGGGGAGGAAAGCCTGTTGCGGATGACCTCTCTTTCTCAAGCTTTGGGAAAAGCGGTGAGCTTTGATTGGGCGGTCGAGCACTTCATATCTGGAATTTCTGAGTTCTTTGGAGTCAAATTAAGGCCAAAGATTTTTGATGACGCTGAAAAAAGAGCTATCTCGAGCATTGAAAAAGAGCGATACCTGAATAAAGATTGGACTTTTAATCGGAAGTCGAGGGATATCTGAAGATCAAAAAGGAAGCATCCTAAATTCCGTGAGGGCCAATGATTGACAGCGGGGTGGCACGGCATGCTCCCCGCAACGCCCGCAGCTGCAGGGGTTCTCCACGGGGGGATGGGTGCAGCGAGGACGGACGGGGAGCATGCCGTGACAGGACCCCATTCCACAATTTTATGATTATCACGGAATTTAGGATGCTTACAATCAGAAAAACAGGGTTGATTTTTTTATTTCCTGGTGATACTATTCTCTCGAAAAATAAGGGAAGGATGCATCATGAACGAAGTCGAGGAGCTGGCAAAGCTTGATTTCAAAAGCCTGCCTGAGCTGCGGTCCGTTCACCTCGACGACCTTCATCAGAATGCTTTAAAGAATCTCTATCTCGAACTGGGCACAGGCCCTGTTCTCTATCTCCTTTCTCCTTCTTATTCTATTATCACCCCCACTCCTAATGAGGCCATCAGTGACTTTATCAGCAAGAGTGAGAATCTTCTTGACTACCTCAGGGAATGTATCATTCAGAATTTGGCGACTTACTCTGTGCTCCTGGTGGTGAACAGCTATTTCATCGAGCAGAACAATTTTCTTGTTTTAGCCAGGCTAAGGGAGAAGGATTCGGGCGGGAGGCGATTCGAGATAAATTTTTATACTCATTCTGCCCGGGAATTATTGACCAATTACAATGACAAGATTTATATCGGCAGGGACTTTATCGACCTTTTTCATTTCAAGAGAAAGTATCTGGGTATAAAAGAATTAATCGCTTCCTTGAAAGACCAGTATGAAATCTTGCTCGATAAGGCAGAGGAGAAATTGAAAGATCCTCTGGAGCATAAGTCCTTTTTCCAGGAAATAAAGGAATCTGTCAACGAACTGCGCAACGAAAGCTCTTTAATCCTTCAATCCCTTCCTCCTTACCTGGAATTCGATAAGCTCACAGCCAAAGATTTGATCGACATCAATGCTCAATACCGAAGCGTCAATCACTTTCTGATTGAGCTTCATGATGAGGTGTCAGAGTTTGAGAACCTGCTGCGGTTTAAGAAGGAAGCGAATTTTGTCCGTTATGTCACAAAGTACAAGAAGGACCTGACAAACGCCATTTCTTATTTCAATATCAAGATCAACGGCTGTTTGATGGAGAAGATTTACTCCCTCAAAAAATAGCCCCCCCACTCTATTCTTCAATCCAGATTGTTCTCTGGCTTGTGCTGAGAAAGATGCAGGGATTCTCAGTTTTCAGCTTTCTGTTTTGAGGAAAGAGAATCTTTAATCACAGACTCGAGTTCCCTAGCGGCGCCAAAGGGCAAATAAATGAACTCAAGGCCGAGTTCATAAGGTGCGGATGAATCCTTAGGATAAGCATCTACCCAGACAACACGGGTGATGGATGCTCCAGTTAGCCCGCTGGGAAGAGAGAGTTCGACATTTAAAGTTTGTCCTACCGCGTAGTATTTGTTGCTGAAAATCCTCATGCCTCCAAGGCTGATGTCTGGAACTTGGTGCTTTTGTCCGATGATTTTAGCGGGCTTGTATAAAACAGGTGGCTTAGACCTTGGATAACGGCGCTTCTCGGTTCCAGATTTTTGTTCTGTCATGATCTCTTCCTTATAAAGATATTAAGGATTCGATTTAAGAGGTATAGTATAGAAAGAAGCTTTTTGTTTATCAAGCAATAATTTTTTTTTATTTACTCTCCGACCCAGATTGTTCCGTAGCTTGTGCTGAGAAAAATAGAAGGAGCGCCTGTCTCCTCGAGAAAGGCTTTAATGGTCGAAAACCTGTTTTCCTCATGAAAGGAAAGCTTGACCGGGAGCTTCCACTTTATTTCCCCGTTTTTGGCTTTGGCTTCGATCGGGTATTTTCCTCCACTGGGCCAGTAAAGGCGGATATTCGCGTATTCGCCTTTTACCTCGAGCGGATGGGTCAGGGGGAGAGGCTGGAGGGAGATTTCCCCGTGGGAATTTTTTATTGTCGTCTTGCCTGAGAAATCCGTTAGTTCGATATTCTCATAGGAAGAGGCGACAGAGATTTCCTGCCCGACAACTTTTTTTCCGTAGATTTTTAAATTTCTGCCGTCGACAACGAGATTGCCCTGGAGATTGCTGACTCTAACTGTGCTGTAATTGTCGGTGATGTCCACGAAATCTCTTGCCCCATCGACTTCGACAGGAGAATGGCGGCAATTGATTTTTGCCGGCCCGACATCAGAAAGAGTAACCTTCTCATAAGAAGTCGTAATTTCCAAAGCTCCTCCCAGATTTTGGCCGAAAACTTCGCTGTGGAAGCCTTCGACCTTGACCTCCTGAGAGATGTCTTCCAGATGGACATGGCCATGAACATGGAAAACCTCTGCTTTTCCTCCAACATTGCTTACCAATACAGTTGAATGTTTGCTTTCTATCCGGCATCCGGCCTGGACATTTTTGATTTCAACATCCTCATAGCTATTTTTGATGACGACCTCTCCCTGGACCTGAGAAACGATAACTTTGCCGTGAGGGTTGGTGATATCTGTGCTTCCAGCATTAAGGACTTTGACCAAGCCGTGGGAATTTTCGACATCAACCTCCATGCTCTTTGGAAGAAAGATAATAAAGCTTGTTTCAAAATTTCTTTTTCTGAACTCATCGCGGTTGGTCGTGATGAGGAGCTCGCTTGAGTCTTTTTGAACAGATATTTTGAGCGCATCCGAGACTTCTTTGGCTTGCTTTTCTTTTCTCCTCCAGATTTTTTTCTGGAAAGAGATGGTCATCCTTTGCTCATCGGCTCCCTGGATTTCAACGTTGCCGTGGGCGTTGATAACCTGCAGCCGGGAAGGGAAGGGCGGCTGAAGCTGCATGTATTCTTCGTATTTAAACTGGTGAAGAGGGAAAAGGAAATGGCCGTCGATTCCAAAAGCGACGTCGAGCTTCCCGGTTTGGGCATGGTAGAGGAAGACGCCGCCGACAACAATGAGAATCAGGAGAATAATCTCTTTGGCTTTCATCTCAAGCTCTATTCACCTTTTTCTTCTTCTTTCCTCTCTTTTATTCCGAAATAGAGCTTCCAGGCTCCCCAGATGATGAGGGCCAGCGGCCAGAGCCGGACAATGAAATCCCAGACATCCCAGCGTGTGACTCCGATATTGGCGAGCAAGAAGATGATGCCCAGGACAATCAGGATAAGCCCCCAGGCCAGTGCGTCTTTTCTTCTGTGTCTTGCCATTTTATTCTCCTTGACCTTTGTTGTTCTTCCTAATCACATAATTATAAACGAGCTTCAGGCCGAGGATGATGACCAGAACAGGCCAGAAGTCAAAAAGGGTGTCGTAGTCGATAACGTCAAAATTGGCAAGAAGGAGAATGACTCCCAGGGCTAGCAGGATCAATCCCCAGAAAATGGAGCCGGTTTTTACAACCTGAGGGAGCTCTTCTTTTATCCTCTCCACTTCTTCCCCGCCAGCAGATCTCATGTTTATTCTATTTGCAGTCTGGACAGCATCGATGATGGTGTAGATAATGAACGCGGGCAGCAGCAATCCGACAAAAGGCTGGATTTCTCCACGATCTTGTAATGTAATTAGCCCGGCAAAGATGATGATGAACAAAAACCCTTTGTAAACCTGCCCGTTGTAGATGGCGCCGATTCCAGGGAAAAGAGAAAGGAATCCCGCTAAGACTGGAGATCTAGGTGATCTTTTGACAACACCTTTTTCTTCCATTTCATACCTCCATATTTATAAAGAATTTATTTTTCAGTTCCTCCAAAAATTTTCATGTTTTTGAGAGAAACGAGAATATTATCCTTGTATTCACCAAGGCTGCTGGTGAAGGATTCTGCCTTGGCGTATAGCTTTTCCACCTTGTTCAGCCCGAGGTGAAACTGGCGGTCGACCGATTTATCGATGGCTTTTCTGTTCGGGTTGAAAGCATAGAACGAGATGAGAGTCAGGAAAATTGTCGCTGCAGCCAGAACAGGCTGAAGAGAGGGGCGGAGCAGAAAATCGAAACTCAGCCTGAATCTTTTCTTTTTGGCTGGAATCGAATAGAGGCGGCCCAATAAGCTCTCACTCACCTCAAGCTCTGGAAAACGAGACAGGGACCGTTGTGCTTCACCCAGAGAGGAAAAGAGAATCCGGCACTCCTTGCAGGATTCAAGATGCTCCTGAACAAGCTTTTTTTCTTCTGGGCTAAGCTCATTCTCCAAATAAGGAGATAAGAGTTCTTCGATTTTTTCACACTTCATCTTCTATCTCCTTTTTTTCCTTGAGGATTTTAGCCAGCTGGAGCCTTCCCCTGTTGATACGGGATTTGACCGTTCCCAGAGGGAGGCTCATGATTTCTGCCACCTCTTCGTAGCTTTTTCCCTGGATGTCCCTGAGGATGACCGTGATCCGCATTTCAGAGGGAAGGCTCTTCAGGGCGCTCCAGAGTGTCCTCTTATTTTCTTCCTTCATAAGCCCAATCTCAGGGTTCTCTTTTGTGTCTGAGGCGAGGAGATGCTCATCAAATTCATCCCTTGTTTTCTTTTCCCACTTTGTCTTTCGATACTGGTCGATGAGGTAGTTCTTGCTCAGAGTAAGGAGCCAGGCGCTGAAATCCTTCTTGAAGTCGTATTTGGAGAGAACGCTGTAAAGCTTGAGAAAAATATCCTGGGTCAGGTCTTCAGCTTCCTCGAAGCTTCCTGCAAACTGGTAAGCCATGTTGAATATCCTCTTGGAATAAGCATTCATCAGCATACGCCATGCTCCTTCGCTGCCGTCCAGGCATTCCTTGACGATGTTATCGATCTGCACTCAATTCACCATTGTAGACGAAGTTTCCAGAGAAAAAGTTCCGTTGGTCAGCCCTTCAGGGCCTTTAAGAACTCTAGGATTTTCTCTTGAGCCCAGAAGCGGATTCTATCCCCGTAGAAATAGAAGATGGGGATGATGATCAGGATAAAGATGGTTGAGCTAACCAGCCCTCCTGCGGTGCAGAGGGCCAGCGAAGACCAGATCTGCCTTTTCCCTACCTCGAGCTTGATCAAGAGCATGGGCAGGATTCCAAAAACAGTTGTGCTGGTGGTCATGAAGATGGGCCTGACTCTTTCCCTGGTCCCTTTCAAAACAGCCTCGAGGAGCGGAACCCCCTGCTTTCTTTTATGATTGATGTTGTCAACAACAAGGATGGAATTGTTGACGACAATTCCTCCAAGAAGGATAACTCCCACGTAACCCGAGGAATCGAAGGGATAGCCGGCGATGATAAAAGCCAGGAAGACTCCGATTAATTCCAGAGGAACGGCCAGCATGACGATAAAGGGCTGGATGAGCGATTCATAAAGAGCAGCCAGAATCATGAAGATGATAATCAGGGAAAAGATAATGGCAAATTTAATCTGGCCCTTTTCTTGTTCAGTCATCCATCTCCATTCCTCTCCAAGAGTTGCCGAAAAGCCGGGAGGCAATCTCAGGCTTGAGAAAATAGCCTTCTTGTAATTATCTGCAGCTTTGGAAGGCCCCCTGAATTCCCAGGCTACTGTCTGCTGGAATTGCTGGTTCTCCCGGTCGATGGAGCTGGCAATAAGCTTTTCCTGCAAAATAGTGATTTCTTTGAGCCTTAAATATTCGCCTCCTGGTGTCTTTATTAAAGAATTAAGAAGAGTGTTGATGTCCATTGACTCTGTTTTAGGAAACTTTATCGAAATGTTCGTTTCCTTTCCCTCGATTTTTGCTTTGAGCGGTATGCCGAAAGTTCCTCTTACAAGAGAGCTGAAATGGGAGTAGAGGTAGCGGGGGTCGATGTTGTATTTTCTCATGGCTTCGTTATCGATTTTCAAGATATACTCAAAGGAATCCTCTCCCCACCAACCATAACGGCTGGAGGTAATTCTCCAATCTTTGATACGGGGGTTCTTTTTTAATGTCTGGGCGAGCTCGGATGTGATTTCACCTAATTTTTTTAGATTATAGCCATAAAATTTTATGTTCGATTCATAATACGTCCCGCTGCCAAGGCCGCTTGAATAGTAGCTTTGTGGGTCAAATCCAGAAATGCTGATGTTTATTCCTGCAAACTGGGTGGCAAGCTGGATCAATTGCTCTTTCAGCAGGTAAGGGCGGTAGGAGTACTCGATTTCAGGAGGAAAAGTAATGGTTATCAGCGCGTACTCTGCAGAAACAGAAGTGTTCATCTCCTTCTCGTAATCTGCCTCCAGGGCTCTTGCCTCGAACTTTTTGATCACGCCATCTATTGTTTCAATCTCGGTCCCAGGAGGCATCCTGACATAGACGCTGAGGCTCTGCTCTGAATACCAGTGAAAGAATTCACCGATTGTCACTTCTGCCTTAAACCACCTGTAAGTCCCGTAAAGGATGGCGATGACAATGCAGATAATTTCCAGAGGATGGCGAAGCGTAAATTTTAGGAATTTCTCGAAGGAGCCTCGAAACTTCTCCTCTCTGAGTTTTCTCGGTCTCTTGATTAGCCCAGGGCTCAAGGCAGGAATTAAAGAGAAAGAGACAAGGAGAGAGGCGGAAAGAGCCGAAGAAATGACAATGGCCAAGGGAAGGTAGTACATTCTCAGGCGGCCCTGAAAATAGGCGAAGGCGAAGAAGACGCTTATCGTGGTCAAGGTTGAAGCCAGAACAGCTACAAACACTTCTTTTGGCGCCTGGAGAGCAGCTTGAAGAGGGGAGAGGCCTTTTTCCCGGAGACGAAGAGTATTCTCAAAAACGACGATAGCGTTGTCGACGAACATACCAAAGCCCAGAGCCAGAGCGCCAAGGGTCAGAACATTCATCGAAATCTTGAAGATATAAATGAGATTAAAAGTAATGACTACAGAAAAGAGTATGGATGAGAGAATCAAGAGTGAGGGCTTCAGGCTTCTCAGCACAATGAAAATCATGATAAAAACAATGACAGTGATGATCGTTGCCAGAAGGTAAAGGTTGTTCAGGTTTTTTCGAACCTCCTTGCTCTCGTCGTTCACAATTCTGAAAATCAAATCAGACGGCAATTCTTTCTTCACCTGCTCCAGTTTTGCCTTGACCTCACGGACAACCTTCAAGGTGTTCGTTCCTGGTTCTTTAAGGATTGTCAGTGTGACTGTTGGCTGGCCGTTTATTCTTCTTATTTCATAAATATCTGTATAAGAAGGGACGAGCTGAGCCAGGTCTTTTAATTTTAAAGGATTGTTTCCTGAATAAGAGATGATGGTCTCGCTGAGCTCCCTGGTTTTGTTCACGGCATCAGAGACTTTGAAGATAAACTCCTGGCTTCCATCTTTCACTCTTCCTGCTGGATATGTCTGAAGCCTCTGACTTAAGGCATAGCTTATCTCGTAGGGATGAATGTCATAAGCCTTTAATTTCTTCTCATCCATGATGATTCTCAGCTCAGGGTCTGAGCCGCCGCTGATCCTTGCGCTTGCCACTCCCTTGATCGCGCCTATCCCGAATTCCAGTCTATCCTTGACTATCTCCCTCAATTTCTGAAGAGAATAATTTCCAGAGATTGTGTAATTGAGTAAAGGCTTGACGCTGAAGTCTTCAGGGATATAGGGCTGGACTTCAGGCCTGACTCCATAAGGCAACTTCTCTCTAATCTTTGCAATCTCTTCCCTGAGGGCGAGGGTTGAGAATTCCATGTTGGTCTTGGGGTCAAACTCGAGGGTGATGATCGAGGAATTGATTTGAGAGGTTGAGGTAATCTTCCTCACTCCCTTGACATTCGCTGCAACCTCCTCAAGAGGGGCTGTGACCTGAGTTTGAATAACCTCAGGGGGAGCGCCAGGCCAGCGAGTTCTGATAAAGACTCTCGGGTAACTTTCCTCGGGCACGAGCTCAAGGGGGGTGTTTAGGTAAGAATAGACTCCGAGGGCCAGCAAAGCCAGATAGACCATGGCTGTGGCAACCGGCCTATCGATAAAAAACTTCATTGTTCAGCTTTCGAACGCCGTTTTTCAACCCATTCATAGGTCACCGGAATAAGGATGAGCGTCAGAAAGGTGGAGAAAGTGAGCCCCCCGATAACAACTATTCCTAAGGGTTTCAATAGCTCTGCTCCTCTTTCCAGACCCAGGGCTAAAGGGATAAGCCCAAAAATTGTGCTCAGAGATGCCATTAAAATCGGCCTTAACCTCAGCCGGCAGGCTTCAAAAACTGATTCTCGAAGAGCTTTCCCGCTTCTGCGGAGCTGGTTGGTGAAATCTACCTCGACAATGGCATCGTCGACGACAAGGCCGACCAGAACCACCATCCCGATGATGGATATCACGTTCAGAGTCTGTCCAGTGATAAACAGAATGAAGAATGCGCCGGCTGCTCCCATGGGCAGGGTGAGCATGACCAGAAAAGGATGAAGCAAGGATTCAAATTGTGCGGCCATGATCATGTAGTTGAGAAGGATGGCCAGGATAAGCGCAAAGATCAGGCTTTTGAAAGATTTCTTCATCTCCTCGAGCTCGCCGCTGAAGATGACTTGATAATTTGCTGGCAGGGACAGTTCCTTGATCTTTTCATTAATCCTGGGCACAACCTGGCTGATCTTCGCTCCCCGCAGGTTTGCCGTGACCAAAACCTCCCGCTGTTGATTTTCCCTCCGAATCTCCTTAGGTCCCCTGGAGATTTCATAGCTGACCAGTTCCCTCAAAGGAATCAATCTCCCGCTGTGAGGAAATTCCTCATTCAAGATTGATTCGATGCTTTCTCTTGTGCTTTCTTCAAAGCGCACCAGAACGTCGTATCTTTTCTCTAACTCTCTGAATTGAGTCGCCCTTTTGCCCCTCACGGCACCAACCAGAAAATTGGCTACTGCCCAGGGCGAGATGTTCGCGTATTTTTCAAGGGCTTCTTTTCTGATTTTCATCAAGAATTCAGGCTTGCCTTCTCCGATGTTTGTGTTGAGGTCGGCGATTCCGCTGACGCTCCTCAGCTTTCCGACCAGCTCTTCTGAGATCTCTCTGAGCCTGTTGAGGTCGTCTCCCTTAATCTTGAGCCCGACTTCTGCCGTCGAGAAAGCAAGGAATTGGGCCAGTGTGGATTGTTCTCTGATAATGGAGTAGCTGAGGTCGGGATAGTTTGCCAACATGCGCCTTAAGCTTTCCAGAATTCCTTCCATCTGAGAAGGTTTTTTCACCTCGATGTAAATCTTGGCTGAGTTCAGGGAAATGTCCGGATTCAGACTTTCCATGCCGCTGACCACCCCGATTTGGGAAAAGGTCAGCTTGACCGATTCATTCTCTTTCAAGAATCGCTCCACAGCAGTAACGGTTTCTGCAGTCTGCTCGAGCGAATAATCAACAGGCGTCTTCAGATACAATTCAAAGGAGGAAGCTTCAAGCTTGGGCATCAGCTCGCGGCGGATTTGAGTGCCCATAAAGAAAGTCAGCCCGAAGAATACAATAAAGCTGGCGATGACTTTTCCCTTGTTGTCCAGGCTCCATTTGAGAAATTGCAGGTAGCGGGCGACAAATCTTTGATAGACAAAATTGAATCCTTTAAAAATTGCATTGAGTATAGGCTTGAAGGGCAGGCTCAGATAATGAAGGATGAGAGCAAGGAGCTGAACGATGTAGCTCAAGACAAAATTGATGACGAAATAAATGCCTTTAAAAATCATATAGAGAAGCCATTTTAATCCCTTGAAAGGATAGAGCAGAAACCCCAGTTTCGCTTTCTGCCCGGGCGCTCTCTCGGCGCTTATTTTTTCTTTCTCGGTAGATTCTTTTCTGACACCCTGCAGCTCAAATTTCCGCGACTGCAGCATGGGAAGCAGAGTCAAAGAGACAAGCAGAGAAGAGAGAAGGGAGAAAGTTACTGTCAGGGCTGTATCTTTAAACAACGGGCCAGCCACTCCATGAACGTAGATCACCGGAAGAAAAACGACGATAGTCGTCAGGGCTGTGGCTGTCACCGCCATTCCCACTTCTTTTGTTCCGACGTAAGCCGCTTCTGACAGGCTTTTTCCCTGGCTCCTGTGTCTGAAGATATTCTCGGAGACAACGACCGCACAGTCATCGAGCATGCCCACTCCCAGAGCCAGGCCGCCCAGGGACATGATGTTGAGGGTGATATTATTAAAATAAAGTAAATTAAAAGTGCCGATAATTGAGATGGGAATGACGGTGTCGATGATCAGAGGTGTTTTCCATTCTTGAAGAAAGATGAGCAGAGTCAGGAAAGCGAGAATGGCTCCCTCGATGATTTCATCCAGGGTGGTGGAAATGGCCTGTTCGATATATTTAGATTGCTCAGAAACGGTCATGATATTGACTTGAGGATTTTCTTTTGTTATCTGCTCGATCACAGTCTTTGCCATTCTTGTGACTTTAACCGTGTTCGCTCCGGCTTCCTTCCTGACCAGGATTCCGATACTCTCCTTTCCGTTCAGGCGGCTCATTCCCTCCCGCTCTTTTATCGAGTCTTGTATCGTGGCCACATCTTTGAGCCTGACAACTCCTCTCTCCTTTGTCGTCAGCAGGCTGATTTCTCCTATCTCGCTTACAGCTTCGAATTCTCCTATAATTCTCAGCGCATACTTGAACCTGCCTTTTCTGATGGTTCCTCCCTGCAGGCTCTGGTTGAAGTAATTGATTTGATTGGAGACCTCGTCAATGGTCAGTCCGTAGAGAGCGAGAAGCTGGGGATTGATTTCTATGTGTATTTCCCGTTCGACTCCGCCAGTGACCTCGGCTGAGCCAATCCCCTCAATCTGCTCCAGGCGCGGCTTGACCAGCTCCTCAGCAAACTCCTTGAGCTCGAGAAGGCCTCTATCGCCCGAGATGGTCAGAACCATGATCGGCTTGCTCTGCGGGTCCAAGGCAATGATTGTCGGGTTTTCAGCATCCTCCGGCAGACTGTGGCGAGCGTTATCGAGCTTCTCCCTGGTGTGGAGCATGGTGAAGTCCATGTCTATTCCCCAGTTGAACTCAAGAGTCATATAAGAGACGCCTTCCTTGGAGATGGATTCCACGCGACGAATCCCAGGAATCCGGCTCACTTCAGTCTCAAGGGGTGCGGTGACAAGAGTCTCTATTTCCTCTGGGGCAACTCCACGGCATTGGGTGACGACAGAAAGGCGGGGATAGCTAATGTCCGGGAGAAGGTCGACGCTCAATTCTCGAAGCGAGACAAAACCCAAGGTGATAACGGCCAGATAGAACATCAATAAAGCCACTGGCCGCTTGATCGAGAAATCGGCTATTTTCATCGGCTTTGCCCTAATTTGAATTATTATGACTCAACCAACAATAGAGACGCAAACCCACCTTCAAAGTTTTCATTTCCTTATTTGACATCTATTTTACAATTTTATCTTCATTTTATAAACAATTTATTTAAAAACAATTCATTGCTTTATCATTGATGTCGTGGCGACCGGCATGTTTTTAGAACACCCATAAAAAAAGGGGACAGGCAGCTTTTTTATTCTTAGTCTTAAGCGAGAAAAGAGAAGATTTTTGATTATTGTAAAAAAGCGGCCTGTCCCCTAATAATTCTTGACTTAGAATTCAAGATATGACACGATAGCCTCTAATTGAATTTCATTTTCTTTGTATTGTTCATCATCTTTTCCTCATGTCTGATTCAAAACTCTTTCATCTCAAAAAACGGAGGCGATAAATGGAAGGTATTGTTGGCTACGGAGCCTATGTTCCGCGAAACAGGATCAAGGTTGAGGAAATCGCCAAAGTCTGGGGAGCAGATGCTCCGAGCTACAAGAAAGGTTTGATGCTGGAGGAGAAATCCGTTCCCTCTCCTGACCAGGATACAATCACCATGGCTGTGGAGGCATCCAAGAATGCCTTGAAAAGAGCTCAAATCAACCCCATAGAGATTGGTGCCGTCTATGTCGGCTCTGAGTCCCATCCTTATGCGGTCAAGCCGAGCGGAACAGTTCTGGCTGAGGCCATCGGAACAAGTCCTGAAGTCCACACCGCCGATTTCGAATTTGCCTGCAAGGCCGGGACTGAAGGGATGTTTGTGGCCCTGGGCTTGGTCAAAGCCGGTGAGATCAAATACGGCCTGGCTGTTGGAGCTGACACCTCTCAGGGAGCTCCAGGAGATGCCCTGGAATATACTGCGGCAGCCGGCGCAGCAGCCTTCATCTTCGGCCGTGAAAGGCTGATTGCCAAGGCTCTGGAGACTTATTCCTACATGACCGACACTCCGGATTTCTGGCGGAGGGAATACCAGTTTTACCCTCAACATGGCGGACGGTTCACCGGTGAGCCGGCTTATTTCAAGCACGTCATCGGAGCGGCTGAAGGGATTATGAAGAAGGCAGGAATGAAGCCGAAGGATTTCGACTATGTCATCTTTCACCAGCCAAACGGGAAATTCCCCTTCAGGGTTGGCAGCCTCCTGGGCTTTGAGAAGAAGCAGATTGAGCCTGGCTGGCTGGTCAACAAGCTGGGCAACACCTATTCTGGCTCCTCGCCCATGGGCTTGACGGCAACGCTGGATATCTCCAAGCCTGGAGATAAGGTTCTGATTGTTTCTTATGGCTCAGGGGCAGGAAGCGATGCCTTCATCTTCGAGGTGACGGAAAGGATTGATGAGGCAAGAGACCTTGCTCCAAGAACAAGGGAATTGCTCGATAAAAATAAACGTTACCTTGATTATGGTGTCTACGCCAAGTTCCGCCAAAAAATCAAAAAGGCTGTTTAGGAGAAGAAAATGAGAGAAGTTGCTGTCATTGGTCTCGGAATGACAAAATGGGGGGAGCTGTGGGAGAAGTCGTTGAGAACAATCTTTGTCGAAGCAGCACTTCTTGCTCTGGATGACGCTGGTGTCGAAAAAATCGACTCGATGTACATCGGCTGCATGTCCTCTGGCCTTTTTGTCGGCCAGGAGCATCTCGCTTCTCTTCTCGCCGATTATCTGAGCCAGGTTCCCACGCCTTCGGCAAGAGTCGAATCAGCCTGCGCTTCAGGCGGCCTTGCTCTGAGGATGGGATTTATCGATGTCGCTTCTGGCATGAGCGATGTTGTTCTCGTCAGCGGCGTAGAGAAGATGACCGATGTCAGCGGGCATGAAGCCACCTATGCTTTAGGCACGGCTGCTGACCAGGAATACGAAGGCTTTCATGGCATAACCTTTCCAGGCCTATATGCCTTAATAGCCAGGGCACACATGGAAAAATACGGGACGACCAGGGAACAGCTGGCCATGGTCGCTGTCAAAAACCACCACAACGGCTCCAAGAATCCTTTAGCCCAATTTCCTTATGAGATTACGGTTGATTCGGTTCTCAATTCAGTGATGGTCGCCGACCCGCTTCGAATCCTGGATTGCTCGCCAATTACTGATGGTGCCGCAGCAGTCGTCCTCTGTCCTGTCGAGATGGCCAGGAAGATGAAGAAGCCTGTGGTGAAAATCATCGGCAGCGGACATGCCACTGACAGCATCGCGCTCAGCTCAAGGAAGGATATCACCTGGCTTGAAGCGACTTACCAGGCTGCAAAGAAGGCTTATTCCATGGCGAATAAAGAGCCTAAAGATATGCATGTGATTGAAGTCCACGACTGTTTCACCATCGCTGAAATCTGCGTCACCGAGGCGCTGGGACTTGTGGAAAAAGGGAGAGGAGGACAGGCTGTGGAGCTGGGAGTAACTTCACTCGGGGGCAAGATACCGGTCAACACCAGCGGCGGCTTAAAAGCCAAAGGCCATCCGGTCGGAGCAACAGGTGTCGCCCAGGTTGTGGAGATTGTCAAGCAGCTCAGAGGCGAGGCAGGCGAGAGGCAGGTCAAGGGTGCAAGGGTTGGGATGACCCAGAACATGGGCGGCAGCGGCGGAAGCACGCTCGTCCACATCTTGGAGAGGGAGTAAGGAGGAAAAAATGCCGACACCATCGAGATACTGGAGAGAGTATCCTCAACGCTACAGGCTCGAAGCCGGCAAGTGCAAGAACTGCGGGCTCGTAGTCTTCCCGCCCCGGCTCATCTGTCCGCGCTGCAAGAACAGAGAATTCGAGATGAAGAAACTCGCTGAAACAGGAAAAGTGCTCACCTTTACCATCATCCGTGTTCCTCCCCAGCAGTTTGTCGACCAGGCTCCTTATGCCGTGGGAATTGTCGAGCTCGATGACGGAGTGAAGCTGACAGGACAGATAGTGGACTTCAATTTTGAGGAGCTGAAGATTGGAAAGCGGGTGAAGGTAGAATTT
>CAZYBE010000028.1:0-41933 GCA_964645765.1 uncultured Eubacteriales bacterium | reverse complement strand
AAGTACCCTGAGGCGCCTGCCTTAAGCACGCGCACAGCATACTGTTCTTCAGGATAGATACTCAGCACCAGAACAGATAGTTTTGGCTTTTGGCCTTTTAATTCTTTCAATATATCAAGCCCGCTTCTGCCCGGCATGGAGATGTCCAATAAAACAACATCGTAATCATTTTTCAATACCCTTTCTAAGACCTCTTGTCCATTGCTCGCCTCATCAACCATGACCATATCAAATGCTCTTTTAACAATCTCCCCCAGCCCTTTCCGGACAACCGGGTGGTCATCGGCAATGAGTATCTTTATCATTTGGTTACTCCTCGTTGAAGAAGGGGAATAATCATTTTTATTATTGTCCCCTTATCTTGAACACCTTTAATTTCTATCTTCCCGCCCAAAAAATAGACCCGCTCCTTCATCCCGACTATGCCGAAAGATTTTGGATCAGAAATCTTTCCTTCTGGAATTCCTTTACCATTATCTCTCACTTTCAGCTCTAACCTGCCAGCTTTCTCTCTTAAGCCCACCTTAACCTGGGTTGCATCGGCATGCCTGGCAACATTGGTCAGTGCCTCCTGAAAAACACGGAAAACAGCCGTCGAAAAATCTTGGTCCAACTCCATATTCTGAGCATCTATAGTCATCTCACATTTTATTCCGGTGTGACTCTCAAACTCTTCCCCCTGCCACTCGACGGCGGCTAAAAGTCCCAAATCATCCAGGAGTCCAGGCCTTAATTCTGAGGAGATTTTTTTCACTCTTTGAATCGTCGTATCAACCAGCTGTGTCATCTGTTCTGTTTTCTCAAACAGGGGCTTTTGATCCGCTGGTGTTCTGTTTTTTAACCAGAATAAATCCATTTTTAAAGCAGTCAATGATTGTCCCAGCTCATCATGAATCTCACGGGCAATGAAAGTCCTCTCCTGCTCCCTCACCGACTGAAGATGGGCAGCAAGATTGCGCATCTGCTCCCTGGATTCCTTCAAATCTTCCTCCACTCGCTTGCGTTCGGTGATATCTTCAATGATACCGTCAAAATACTTTGCTCTTCCTTTCTCATCCTTTACGACCACGGTTGACTCGGAACAAACAATTGGAGTCCCATCTTTTTTCTTCAATTTTAATTCTTCATTTTTTACAAATCCATCTCTTAACATTTTTCTGCTAAACTTTTTTCTATCTCCTTGATTTTGATATAAATCAGAGACATTCAATTTAAGAAATTCCTTTTTGCTCTTATAGTCAAACATCTTTACCATCGCAGGATTCACTTCGATAAACCTGCCTTTAGGTCCGGACCTGCTTCTAAATACGGCCACATTCACATTATCTGTTAATGTTCGGTATTTCTCCTCAGACTCACTCAGTGCCTCTTCAGCCTTCCTGCGCTCGGTAATATCGACTACTGCTGACTTTGCTCCAATGATTTTCCCTTTGCTATCTCTTTCCAGAATATCATCGACTACAACGTAAATTTTTGAACCGTCCTTTTTAACATATATTCTATTCACAAATCTCGGGACGCCCCTACCTGATATCTTCTGTTCAAATCTCCTCCTTGCCTCTTCCTGTTGCTCTGGTAAAATAAATTCAAAGACAGATCTTCCAACCATTTCATCTGATGAGTATTGAAGCATTTTGCATTCAGTCTGATTGACAGAGGTGATAATCCCTCGAGCATCCAGAGTATGATAGGCAACAGGAGCGTTATCCCATAATTCTTTGAAACGCTTCTCACTCTCTTGCAGTGCCTCCTCTGCCCGCTTGTGCTCGGTTATATCCAGGCATGTTATAATAGCACCCTGGGGAAAGGGAGCTATTGTTATACTTAAAAACTTGTCTCCGTATTTTAATTCAGGAAAGCTTTTTGTCTTGCCTGACTTCAAACATTCCGTCAGCTCAGCATGCATATCAATCTCATGTTTTCTGGCATAATCCTTATACATCACGTCCCCAATGTTCGGCAGCCTGTCTCCTGACATCCTCTTGGCCATGTTGACCTTGACCACTTTTCCCTGCCGGTCAACGACCATGGTTTGGACAGGGTTATACTGGAATAAAGCGAAATTGAAAGCCTCCTTCTCCCTCAGTTCCTCCTCAGCCTTCTTTCCCTCGGTGATGTCCCTGAAAATTACGATATCAGCCTCTTTCCCCTGATAAGAAATCAAACTCGCGTTGAGTTCAACTAAAATCTTCTGACCTTGACGGTCAATTAAGGCTGACTCATACTTTGAGCGCACATTCTTACCCTTCATGCGCCCGGTGTAGTAGCTTACAACTCTGTGGACCTCATCTGGATGGATATAATCTGTAAAGGGAGTGCCGATGATTTCCTGGACCGTATATCCCAAAATCTCTGCTCCGTGAGGATTCATATACTTCATGAGTTTGTCTTGGGTGATGCCGATTCCGTCATTCGCACGCTCGACCAAGCTGCGGTGCTTCTCTTCACTTTCTCTTAGCGCTTCCTCTGCCTTCTTGCGCTCGGTGATATCGTGCTGGGTGGAAATAAAGTTTATGATTTTGCCATCTGTATCTTTAACTGCACTTATCCTTGCATACGATATAAATTCTATACCGTCTTTTCTCTTATTCTGGATCTCACCCTCCCAAACTCCTTCTTTCTCTATGGCGTTCTTTATCTTCTTTGTCCCTGTTTCTGGTTGCGGGCCTGCGTTTAAGATAGAGGCATATCTCCCGATCAGTTCGCCTTTTTTGTAACCAAAAAGCTTGTTCATAGCGCTGTTTGTGTAGATTATATATCCTATTGAGTCTGTTATATTTACCGCTTCTTTTGCAATTTCAATAGCTTTTAGGAGCTCTTCTTTTTCTTCTTCTAATTTTTTAGATTCCGTAATATCGCGAAAGATTCCCAATACACCAATAATATTTCCTTTTTCATCTTTATAGGGAGTCTTAACGGTATGAATCCATCTTCCTTCTCCCTGCTCAAAGTATTTTTCTTTTATATCTTCTGTGTTTCCGGTCTTGATTATCCTTTTATCGTCTCTTCTATATTTTTCCGCTAACTCTTTGGGGAAGAAGTCGTAGTCAGTTTTATCTTTTATCTCTTCAGGGCTAATCTTTAAATCCTCTGCATAGTTTTTATTGCAGGATAGGTAGACTGAGTTAGTGTCTTTGATGAATATCTTCATAGGGATATGCTTAACAAGGGTTCTGAGTTTAGCCTCGCTTTGGCGAAGAGCCTCTTCCGTCTTTTTGCGCTTGGCGCTTTCGATAATCTCCCATTTACCTTCACGTTTTATAAGTGAAGACTTATGGGTGCCAACCACATCTATCATCTCTGAAGACTTGCATTTATCGAGTGAATAAGGGCAGATGACGAGCATCCCGTGGCTTTTGATTATATCGTCCACTTCCTCTTCATACCGCTTGAAATCTTTCCACCTTCTCTTCTCCAGCCAGTAGGTATTGCCAGCAAGACGCAGTCCAGCAAATCCTCTTTCTAAAGCCAGCTTTTCCTTGTCAATCCAGAATTGTTTCATCATAGCAAATCCGGAATCTTCCCTTTCGATTTGCTGCCGGCTATAATCTGCTATCTCTATTTGACCCTTGGCAATGTAGTCATTTAGATTATTTAATCTTTTTTTTAATACATCCTTTGCTTCCTCCATCCGCAGGGGATCCCAGCAAACCCACATGCAAAACTCATTATTTTCTAATCCTGTCTTGAAGTATGGCACTAAGATTTCAACCAAATCATCTTTCGTTTGGTAAAATAGGCAAAGGTGGGTGCCCCAGGAAATGTCGCCGATAACATCAATCCCGGATTTCCTTAATTTTTCTTCCATCTATATTCTTTTAAAAAAATTGGTCATCAGACTTTTCTGTGGGTAACTGGATAAAGTTGTAAGCCACCGCAATGGAAATAAATGGCTGTCTTAAAGTGATCTCGATTCCGGAAGCCGCAAGCCATCTTCTTGATCGTCTGGATCTTCGAGTTCAACCCCTCGCTCACGGCATTCGTGATCCGGTGTCGAAGATAGGTCAAAATATTCCCCAGGTATTTGCGGAACATCCGGGCTAAAGAGATCACTGGTTCCAATCGAGAACGAACAGCCCAGCCGTGCCACGACCGAAAGTGACTCAAGGCCCAGCCCAGACGATGATAGCCCCACAGCTCCCTCAGGCTTTCCTTGATCGCGCACGCCCGCGCCGTCCGAAGCTTCAGTTGCCTCAACATAGAAAACAATCGGCGCTTTTTACTCGGGACGTTCTCTCGCGAATACAGCCACAAATACTTCGTCCCCGTCAGCGTCTCTTGCCCTTCCTTCTGCAACAGTCGGTGTTCCTCTTTCCGAACCTCATCCACCGCCTTCACCATGTGCGTCATCAAATGGTAGCGGTCAAAAACGATCTTCCCTTCCGGCTCCGGAACATGCTCCCGGATCGAGGCTAAATACGGGTCCCAAATGTCGGTGGCGATGGCCTGAATTCCTCTCCTCTGTCTCCCCGTCAGACCTGTAAAGTACCCGTCCAGACTTTCCTTTCTCCGGTCGTCCCCGATATATTCCACCGTCGCTTCTCTCAGGTCATAGACGATCGTCAGATAATTATGCCCCTTCCCCAGCGATTTCTCATCGCACCTATCTGTTGACAAACTCTCTTCCTCTTCGCCTTCTTCCCCCTCCGCACCGCCCGTGCCATCAAATTCCAGGCTTCGTCCCAGCTAATCCGCAGAATCTGCCTCGCCCCATGGATGTTCGTCTCTTTCAAAACCTCTATCCCAAGACGCTCAAAAAGAACTGTAAATCGCGATTTTTCCTCCGCCCACCTCACCTGCA
Organism: uncultured Eubacteriales bacterium; assembly: GCA_964645765.1. Lineage (GTDB taxonomy): Bacteria > Acidobacteriota > Aminicenantia > Aminicenantales > Aminicenantaceae > CAZGMN01. The sequence continues at coordinate 37,132 of CAZYBE010000028.1, read as the reverse complement.
CTTGTTTCACTCCATGATCCGGGCACTTGACCCGAGGAATTCGCGCATGAAGAAATGTCTTAAACTGGCAGGTGTCCAGATGGTTCCAGACCCGCTCGGGAGCATGATCATAAACAGACAGCATCCTCTCACACTCCGGGCACGGCCATCGAAGACCTTCCGCATGACTGGCCCAGATGTCAACTCTCTCCCTGGAAACATCCAGCTTCACTCGCTCCACTTTCCAAGGTTCCTCAAGACCCAAAACATACCGATAAGCTCCGTATCTTGCATGACTCCGTTCCTTTCGGAGTCATTTTATACCACTTGGGGACCCATTAAAATGTCTGATCAACCATAATTTATTTAGATTTCTCATAAAGTTCAAGAAAAGTGGGGCTTTTTTTACAAAATGTCGCTTTTTGTCGCTTTATGTCCTTTTTTGTCGCACTAATTTGCTGATATTCTAGACCCGCTTTGAATTGTTGTATTAAAAACATACCGGCTGTGCAGCAAAAGGGGGGGTTGATGGGAACCAAAAAGGTGGGACTCTCTCCAGCCGGCCAAAAAAGATTAATATATTATAACATATTTTTGACTTCGCATTTTCCCTGTATTATAAGTTAATTCAGCATTAAAGAAAGGTATTATATCAGCAACTGGGAAAATAGGATGAATAATGTCTAAATCCGAAAAAAATAAGGGACGAAATTAATAAAAATATTATAAACCATATATTTAACATTTGATTCTGATTTCTCCAGTATTTATCATAGAATACAATTTAATTTTTATTTCAGGATATTTCGCCCCCGGCTGAATATAAAAGAGCATTTCTGTTACGTGAAGAGAGTTCCAGGACTCCAATATAGCAACCTTTTACTTTGGATTTGGCAATTCCTTTCATTTGATTTTTTATTTAAAAATGAGCAGAATTGAATGGATTGTGGTTGAATTATCGCACAAGGTGGAAAGATGAAAAAGACATCGAGTCTTGCTTTTTTGCTTTTATTAGCCGCGACGGCGATATACTGTCAGGATAGAGCTCAAGCAGCGGGGCCTCTTGAAAAAATAATTCGCTTCAAAACCTTTATTTACAACGACCAGAAGGGAACAGGAATTGAAGCCTTCCGGATGTTGATGCCTTCGGATTGGCAGTTTGAAGGCGGCATCAGCTGGATACTGGATAACCCCAGCATGCCGGCTATCGCTTCCTTCCAAGTCAGAAATCCGAAGGGAAGGGAAGAGTTTGAGGTCTTCCCCAATCAGCCATTCTTCTGGACAAACAATTCCATGCTGCTCTCCATGTTCCCTGTTGGCTCGAGGTATTTCGGCAATGAAGTCCGCTCACCAGTTGATACTCTCACAGCACTCAAGAATATCGTCTTGCCCAGGTTTAGAAAGAATTTCATAAACTTAAAAATTATAAGCGAACAAAAACTGCCCGAGCTCGCCAGGGCGCTCGGCGCTGGCAAGCAATCCCAGCCTGGCATCATAAGCTCAGCGGACAGCGCAAAAATAAGGATTGAATACGGCCGGAGCAATGCGACACTCGAAGAGGAAATCTATGGCGTGGTTGAATCAATTTCTTTTCCAATCCAAACCATGTACGGGATGGCCACCAACACCGTCTGGTTTGTCGATTATCTTTTTTCATTCAAGGCTGAAAAAGGGAAGCTTGATTCTCAGGCCAAGCTTTTCCAGACGATCGCCTTTTCCTTCAGGCTAAACCCTTTGTGGTTTAGCAAATACAACCAGGTCATCGAGCATCTGGCGAAGATGCAGATTCAGCGGATTCAGAGTATCGGCCAGCTGAGTCGAATCATCAGCCAGACAAGCAATGAGATTAGCCAGATGATGATGGATTCTTATACGAACCGTCAGAAAGTCAATGATGGAATTGCTGAAAACTTCAGCCAGTATATCAGAGGCGTTGAGTCCTACTACAATCCCATCGAGGGGAAATCTGTGGAGCTTCCCAGCGGCTACCAAAATGTCTGGACAAACAGCCTGGGCGAATACATTCTCTCCGACAACCCAAACTTTAATCCCAATGTCGGCTCTAACCTGAACTGGCAGAATATGAAAAAAAAGTAAGCAGTCTATCTCTGGAACTATCCCCAACAAGCGATAACCATTAAAATCGGCCGCAGTTCAATCTCCATCACTGAAGATAAGAAAAAGCAAGGTGATAATTTGTTTGCTTTTTTGCTTGCAATCAATGCCCTTTTATTATAATGATTGAACCCTTAGGAAATTGATGAAGTTCTTTCTTCCTAAAGAACCCGCATTCCTCAGCCATTTCAAGGATATGTCAGTCTGTCTTTGTGAAATCACTTCCATTTTTAAGGATTTCGCCAGTAATTTTAAAGACTTCCTTTCCTATTGGCAAAGAGCCAAAGAGATTGAGCATAGGGCTGATGCGAAAGCCCATCAAATCATCAGCCTCCTGAACCAGAGCTTCATCACCCCTTTTGACCGGGAGGACATCTACCAGCTGGTCCATGAATTGGACGATATCATCGACCTCCTGGAGCACAGCATTCACAACATCTACCTCTTCGAAATGTCCGAGAAGAAAGAATTTCTTGATGAATTTGCCAAGCTCATCGGAAGCGCTGCAGATGCTCTAAACGAGCTCTTGAGCGAATGTTTCGAGCATCAAAAATATACGGATTCCATCTGGAAGCTCATCCTCAAGATCCACGACCTGGAGGATGAGGGTGACCTGGCCTACGAGAAGGCCCTTCGCAAGCTCTTTTCTGAAGAGCGTGACCCGGTAAAAATCATCAAATGGAAAGACATTCTGGAGACTTTGGAATTCATCATGGATGTTTTCCAAAAGGTCAGTAACACCATCGAAGGCGTTGTTGTCAAAAGCGGCTAAGAATGGCCAGCTGGAGCTTCTTCTTCATCATTTTCACGGTCTTCATCGCTTTAGTTTTTGACTACACAAACGGGCTCCATGATTCTGCCAATTCCGTAGCCACGGTTGTCTCAACCAGAGTCCTGAGCCCAAAGCAGGCAGTCATCTGGGCCGCTTTTTTCAACTTCGTCGCTTTTCTCATCTTCGGCACCCAGGTGGCCAAGACAATCGGCAAGGGGCTGATCGATATTACCGTTGTTGACCCAGTTGTTGTCTTTGGTGGGCTGATCGGCGCAATTTCCTGGAATCTTCTCACCTGGTATCTGGGCCTGCCTTCCAGTTCCTCGCACTCCCTTATGGGAGGATATTTAGGGGCAGCTGTTGCCAAGGCGGGATGGGGAGTTGTGATTATAAAGGGATGGATCAAGATTCTAATCTTTATCGTCCTGGCACCGCTCATGGGCCTTGTGATCGGAAATCTACTGCTGGTTGCCACGACCTGGCTGGTTCATAAAAAGCCTCTAAACGTCATCAATGTCTGGTCAAAAAGAATGCAGTTGGTCTCAGCCGCTCTCTACAGCCTGGGCCATGGCGGAAACGATGCCCAAAAAACAATGGGAATCATCTCCAGTCTGCTCTTTTCAGGCGGACTCTTGAAAAAATTTTACATTCCTTTATGGGTTGTCTTGGCCGCTCACGCGGCGATTGCTCTGGGCACCCTAACCGGCGGCTGGCGGATTGTGAAAACCATGGGCCAAAAAATTGTCAAGTTGAGGCCGATTGACGGCTTCTGTGCCGAAACAGCCAGCGCAACCAGCATCTTCTTTGCCACCCATCTGGGCGTGCCTGTTTCCACAACCCATGTGATCACAGGGGCCATATCAGGAGTGGGTGCAGCCAAGAGCGTCGCTTCGGTCAAATGGCAGGTCACAATAAAAATTGTCTGGGCCTGGATTTTAACCATCCCCATGTCCGCTCTTTGCGGGGCAATTATCTACAAAGCCTGCAGTCTGCTGTTTTGAGTGTGAATGATATCAAGAATTAAAATTTAAAGAAGATCCTCCCGGGCTCATTCTCCCTGATCTCAAGACGAGTGAATGATAGAGTGCCGAGGGCCGGACTCGAACCGGCACGCTTGCTGCCAAGCGAGGGATTTTAAGTCCCTTGCGTCTACCAATTCCGCCACCCCGGCGCTAAAATTTTAGGACGGCTTTGTCCCGGATTATAACACATCCCCAATTTATTCAACAAACTAAAGGGGCAGAAGCAAGAAGAAATTTAGCCATCTCAGACGATTTAAGAACTCAACGAAACTGCTGCGCCCAAATTTTCGTGACAATCATAGCGTTTTTGACTTTTCTGTCAATTCCCAGTTATAAATTGCCGTCATGATTTCTTCCGCAGTCTGACAAGAAAGCAAGCTCTGGCGAAAATAGCGGTTTTGTGCGGCCCGACTGGCTAAAGCCAAGATTTTGACCTGTTCATCAGGTTTTTGAGCTGGGGAGAGAATGAGGAACACAAACTCAACGGGCTTTTCTTTAGGCTCGTCGGAAACCCCTTGCCGGGTCAGTCCAAGGCTCACAACCGAGTTGGCCAGCCCCTCGACTCTCGCATGAGGAAAGGCCGCCCCCTCATTGAAGAAAGTCGAGCCTTGCTGTTCCCGTTCGAAAACGGCGTTCAAGAGTCTCGCCGAGCCAATCCGCGCATCCTTTCGCCCAATTGTCTCAACCAGTCTTTTTATTATCTCCTCTTTTCCTGCAGGTTCATTCCAGATGACAATTCGCTCAGGAGAGAGCAATCGAGACAAGCTTTGCGGACTCGCCTCTTCAGAAACCGGCGGAATGGCGGCTCGTGTCTCTTCTTCTTCCATGGAAGCCTGAAATTGGGGCAGCTCCTGTTCTTGAGTGTCAAGAACAGTGATAGTTATCCCCTTTGCCTCATGAATAAGACGGTTAACAATGCCTGCCTTCCTGCGAATTCTATCCCAGAGAGACCTTGGCCTGGGACGTCCGATCACAACGTGTCCAACCCGGTATTCTTTGACAAACTGCAATAGAGTCTGGACGACATCATCCCCTTTGTAAGTGAAGACGATAGCCCCCAACTGCTTGGCAAGGGTTAAAGTATCGGAAATGTTCTGCTGGGTATGGGCATCTATCACCATGGGCTCCTCGGATGGCGTCTGGACATAGACCGCATACCAGTTCCGATTGAGTCTTCCGGCAAGGCGGGAGGTATAGCGGAGCAATTTTTCGCTGTTGGGCCCCCGGGAGCTTAAACAGGCCATGACCTGATCCGGGAATGGGGATTCCTCGTCTTCAAAGGTCTCGCGTCTCCGCAGGTCAATCTGCGAGGCAAGTTCGCGGAGCGTGAGCTCCCGGAGCTTCTCGAGATTTGAGGGCCTGAAAAAGTGATTGAGAGCGACCTCTATCCGCTCCGGCGTATAGACCTTGCCTTCCTTCAATCTTTCCCTCAGGTCCTCTGTGGAAAGGTCCACATTGACGATCTGGTCGGCCTCGGCAATCACACTGTCCGGAAGACGTTCGCGGACCTTGACCCTAACCGCCTTTTCCACGGTGTCGTAGAGACTCTCCAGATGCTGAATATTCAAGGTGGTGATGACATGGATCCCGGCGGCAAGAACGTCCTGGACATCCTGATATCGTTTATCGTTGCGACTGCCCGGAACATTGGTGTGGGCCAGCTCATCAATCAGGGCCACCCTGGGCTTTCGGGCCAGGACGGCATCCACATCCATCTCTTCAATGACAATACCCCGGTATTCTTGCCTGCGACGGGGAACGACTTCCAGCCCTTCCAAGAGCCTTTCGGTCTCGATTCGTCCGTGTGTCTCCGCAAGACCCACGACCACGTCGATTCCTTCTTCTTTGAGTCTGCGGCCTTCGAGAAGCATCTGAAAGGTCTTTCCGACTCCAGCCGCATAACCCAGATAGACCTTCAGACGTCCGCGCTGGGCATGGCGGATCATCCTGAGGAAGGTATCGGCTTTGCTATCAACTGTTCTGTTCATAATCTAGCGTCAAGGTCAAGATTGAGCATCAAAACGTTTACTCTCGGCTCACCCAGAATTCGAAAAGTCCGGGCTTCAGTATGGGCCTCGACCTTTTTTAGAACAAATTCAACACTCAAGCCCCTTGCCTTCGCCACTCGTTTCGCCTGGAGCAGCGCGTTCTTAACGCTGATGTGAGGGTCAAGGCCGCTGGCTGAGGCGGTCACAGCATCGGCCGGAACAGAAGCCTCAGCAGCCAAGTCATTCTCCTGACGATAAGCGGCGACACGGTCACGCACAGTATCCATCAGTTTTTTCGATGTCGGTCCCCAATTTGTGCCTCCGGAATGAGCAGCGTCGTATCCTTCGCCTGCTGCTGATGGTCGCGGATGAAAATATTGAGGCCCGACAAATCCTTGGGCCAAGAGCGATGAGCCGATGACTTTTTCGTTTGAAATGACTAAAGAACCCCCGGCTCTGTGAGGAAACAACCCCTGTCCCACCACCCATACCGCTGCAGGGTAAAGCCCACAGACCAGGACGGCAAGAAGGAGAGTGGCAATCAAGGAGTTGCGAAGTTCTGTCATTAAATTGTTCATATTTAACATCCTTCCTCATTATATAAGATGAAGAGCATTGATGATAAGGTCCACCAGCTTGATGCCCGGAAAAGGAGCTATGACTCCTCCCAACCCGTAAATCAGAAGGTTTCTCCGCAAAAAGCTCGAAGCGCTCACAGGCCTGAAACGCACTCCACGAAGGGCCAATGGAATCAGGGTAATGATGATCAGGGCATTGAAGATAACCGCACTGAGAATGGCGCTTGCCGGAGACTCCAGCTTCATGATATTGAGCGGACTGATCATCGGGAACATGCCGACCATCATCGCCGGAAGAATGGCAAAATACTTGGCCACATCATTGGCGATGCTGAAAGTCGTCAGCGCCCCGCGGGTTATCAACATCTGTTTGCCTATCTCAACGATTTCGATGAGCTTGGTCGGGTTGGAATCGAGGTCCACCAGATTTCCTGCCTCCCTGGCGGCCTGGGTTCCGGTATTCATGGCGACGCCGACATCAGCTTGGGCAAGAGCAGGAGCATCATTGGTCCCATCACCCGTCATGGCCACAAGATGACCGACCGCCTGTTCCCTTCGAATGAGCTCCAGCTTATCCTCGGGTTTGGCCTCGGCGATGAAGTCATCGACACCTGCCTCTTCTGCAATCGCAGCGGCTGTCAAGCGATTGTCACCGGTGATCATCACCGTCTTGATGCCCATGGCCCGAAAGCGCTCAAAGCGGTCTTTCAATCCTCCCTTCACAATGTCTTTCAGATGAATCACTCCAAGAACCCGGGAGTTCTCAGCAACGACCAGGGGCGTCCCGCCTGAAGAAGAAATTTGAGCCACGGTCTTCTGAACCTCTGCAGGAAAATCCTCTCTGATTAGCTCCCGGATGACATCGGCCGCTCCCTTGCGGATCCATCTGCTGTCGATGTCGACCCCGCTCATCCTCGTCTGGGCCGTGAAGTTGATGAACTTTGCATTGGGAATTTCAGAGGTCGAGCGACCTCTCAAACCGTATTGTTTGGCCAGGATAACGATGCTCCGGCCCTCCGGGGTCTCATCGGCCAGCGACGCCAGTTGGGCCGCGTTTGCCAGCTCCTCGACCCGGACGCCTGAAGCAGGAATAAACTCCGTTGCCTGGCGGTCTCCCAAGGTGATGGTGCCGGTCTTATCGAGGAGCAGCACATCGACATCCCCTGCAGCCTCAACAGCCCGGCCGCTCATGGCCAACACGTTCTTCTGGACCATCCGGTCTATTCCTGCAATGCCGATAGCGCTGAGCAGCCCGCCGATTGTGGTCGGGATCAGACAGACGAGCAACGCCACCAACACGGTGACCGAGAAAGACAAGCCCATATAGAGACCGAAGGACTTCAGTGTAATAATAACCACAAGGAAAATGATGGTGAGGGCTGAGAGAAGAATGGTCAGGGCGATCTCATTGGGCGTCTTCTGCCTATGGGCTCCCTCGACCAGAGCAATCATGTGGTCCAGGAAGCTTTCTCCTGGATTTGCTGTCACCTGAACCTTGATCCAATCTGACAGGACTCTTGTCCCGCCGGTCACTGCACTGCGGTCGCCCCCTGCCTCGCGGATCACAGGAGCGGATTCTCCGGTAATGGCCGATTCGTCCACCGAGGCAATGCCTTCAATAACATCACCGTCAGCCGGGATAATCTCAGCAGCAGAGACAAGCACCATGTCACCTTTTCTCAGTTGTTCCGCAGGAACTTTCTCCAAGGAACCGTCATGGAGGAGACGATTGGCTATGGTCTGAGTCCGGGTTTTTCGGAGGGCTTTTGCCTGAGCCTTGCCGCGGCCTTCAGCCATTGCTTCTGCGAAGTTAGCAAAGAGCACGGTGAACCATAGCCAGAGCGCCACCTGGAAGACGAAAGCCATGGGTTCATTTCCGGGTCTAAAAAAAATACCCGCCGTGGTAATGGCGGCTCCTACTTCGGTGACAAACATGACAGGGTTTCTTAGCATCGACCTGGGGTTGAGCTTCTTGAAAGCATCAAATGCAGCCTGAGTAATGATTGTGCGGTCGAAAAGAGAATGTTTTCTCGAAGCCATAGATCAAATTCCTCTAAAAGACAATCTTCGAATGGATCATTATAAAATGTTCCAAAACAGGTCCGAGCGATAGAACAGGGAAGAAAGTCAAGGCCCCTACAATCAGGACCGTGCCGACCAGAAGGGCGACGAACAGCACGCCCGAGACCGGAAAGCTTCCTCCGGTTGGCGGAACGTATTTTTTCTTTGCCAGATGCCCGGCCAGGGCAAGGACAGGGACAAGAAACACAAACCGTCCGATGAGCATCGCCAGGCCCATGGTCGTGTCGAACCAGTACGTATTTGTATTTAGCCCCGCGAAGGCACTGCCGTTGTTCCCTGTGGCAGAGGAAAAGGCGTAAAGAATCTCAGTTAAACCGTGAGGCCCGGTGTTATTCAACCCCGATAATCCCCACGAGCTCACCGCCGCCCATGCTGTGAACCCCAAGATATCAAAGATCAGCACGAGAATGGCAAGCACGCAGAGCTTGACGTCATAGGATTCAATCTTCTTGCCGAGATACTCGGGTGTGCGGCCGACCATCAGACCTGCTAGAAAAACGGCCAAGATGACGAAAACCAGCATCCCAAAGAGTCCTGCTCCGACACCGCCGAAAACGACTTCACCGAGCTGCATGTTGAGCAAAGGGATAAGCCCGCCCAGCGGCGTGTAAGAATCGTGCATGGAGTTGACCGCGCCGCAAGAAGCATCCGTGGTCACTGTGGCAAAAAGGACCGAATCAAAAACCCCGAAACGGACCTCTTTCCCTTCCATGTTCCCGTCTGAGGTTGCCACACCCAACGCCTGGAGCCTCGGGTTACCTGCCGTTTCCGCCGACCAGGACACAAAGAGACCAAACAGGAAAAGGACAACCATGGCCAGCCATACGGCCCAACCATGGCGCTGGTTTTTTACCATTCGGCCAAGATAATAAGTAAGGCCGCTCGGGATGAGAAAAATGGAGAGGATCTCGATCAAGTTTGAAAGAGGTGTCGGGTTCTCGAAGGGATGGGAGGAGTTGGCGTTGACAAAGCCCCCTCCGTTCGTTCCTAACATTTTGATGGCCTCCTGAGAAGCCACTGGGCCCTGGACAATGGACTGGACGTCGACTTTTTTTTCAGAAACCAGGGAATGAGCATCAGCATCCTTTTCTGTAATTTTTGTGTTTATCGGTTCTACCAATAATGCTTTTTGGTAAGGTTTAAAATTCTGGACGACACCCTGGGAGACAAGAAAAACGGCATAGACCAGACAGAAAGGAAGCAGCACATACAGATGAAGGCGGACCAGGTCCTTCCAGAAGTTGCCTATGGTGTTCGCGCTGCGCCTGGCAATTCCCCTCACCAGAGCAGCAGCAACGCAAATACCCACGCTAGCAGATACAAAGTTATGGAAGACAAGACCCACCATCTGGGAAAAATACGAGAGCGTGGATTCCCCTCCATAGCTCTGCCAGTTTGTGTTTGTCGTAAAACTGGCCGCCGTGTTAAACGAGAGATGACCGCTCACCGGACCGAAATGTTGGGGGTTGAGGGGCAGAAGATGCTGAAGCCGGAGAATGGCATAGGTGAAGACCGCCCCAACCAGGCTGAGGCCAAGAAGGGAAAAGGTGTACTGTTTCCAGCTCTGCTCCGCCTCTGGTTTCACTCCAAGAAGTCGGTAAAAGAGTTTTTCAAGAGGAGCCATGACCGGGGTAAGAAAAGTCTTTTCCCGTGTCTCCAGAACCTTAAAAAGGTAAAGACCCATTGGTTTGGTGAAAACCAGGATTATTCCCACAAAAACAGACAATTGAATCCATCCAAAAATACCCATCCGCTAACCTCTTTTCTAAAACTTCTCGGGCTTGAGCACGGACACAAAAAGATAAACAATCAGAGCTAAGCCTATTATGGCGATAATAACCTCATTCATCTGTCAAGCCTCTGTCACCATAACGTATGAATAGCCAAATGACCATAATGAATGCCGCGATGCCTGCAATGACCTCTATCCTTAGCCGGGCTAAATCCTCTCACAGAATTTTGCGAAAAGAGCGCAAAAGCCGAAAAAAAGGACGAAAATCAGTATGTATAAAATATCCGTCATCTTTGAGCCTTCTCATCCAGAATTCGGTCAGCCCTTCTCAAAGTGAAAGTGAAGGTGCTTCCTTCTCCCAAGCGGCTCTCAACCTTGACTGTGCCGCCGTGGGCTTCCACAATCTCCTTGACAATCGCCAGCCCGAGGCCTGCTCCGGCCTCAGCTTCCTGGCCGGGCACATGGAAAAACTGCTCAAAAATCCTGGGGAGATACTGACTCGGAATGCCTTTTCCTGTATCCGAAACAGAGAAGTAGACCCATTCTTCATCTGCTCTGGCCGCGACAGAGACTTTTCCTCCAGGGGGAGTGTATCTAAGGGCATTTGAAAGAAGATTAGCAAATACATGGTTCATCCGTGCCGTGTCAGCCCACACTTCCGGCAAATCATCGGAAAGCTCTGTCCCGAGAAGCAGACCCCGGTCTTTGAAATCCATTTGAAAAGGCTCCGTAGCTTCAAAAACCATGGTATGGGGAGAGACCTTGCGAAAATTCATTTCCACTTTTCCGGATTCAATGCGGCTGATATCGAGCAGGTTATTGAGGATGCCATGCAGCCTGTCGCTATCCTCACGGGCCGCAACCAGAAGCTCCACTTGTTTGGCTGTGAGACTTCCAATCTTTTCTTCTAAAAGTAGATGAAGGGCCATGCGAATGGAAGTGAGCGGGCTCTTCAGTTGATGAGAGACCGTGGAAATGATGCCTTTCTTCAACTCCTCTTGTTCGCGTTCCTGAGTCACATCCTGAAGGACCAGAACAACCCCTGCCGGCTGGCCATCGCTGTCAAGGATCGGGATAGCTTCGGGACGAAAATAATGCTCTTCTCCATTCACGAAATGCTGGATAACTTCTCGCTCTCCTTTGGGCACAATCGTTCGCCCTGTGTTCAAGGCCTCGGCAATGATTTCACTCATCCATCGGTGGGGTAAGCTCCGGGTCTGCTTATCGGGTTCAAGCCCAAAGACACTCCTTGCTGTTTCTGTTGCCACATCCACCTTGCCCCTGGGGTCAACAATGGCAACAGCATCAGGCAGGCTCTTAAAAGCCTGCTCAGTGGCTCTTTGGATACGGGCCATTTTTATCTGATCGCTGCGGCGGCTTTCCCGAAGGGCTGAAGCCATCTGGTTGAATGCTTCAGAAAGGCGTCCGATTTCATCCCGAGAATCGCTCTGGATGACAAGCTCAAGGTTTCCCTTTTTGATTTCTTCAGCCGAGAGGATAAGGCGATTGATCGGCCGCAAAATCCATCTTCTTGTGAAAAAAATAAAAACGACGGCGAGTATTATCCCGCCAAGCAGAAGAACATACATCCGGCTTTTGGCCGAGGCTGCGCTTTTTCGCGCCCAATCATTGGCATCGCTCATATTCTTTTGGTTCATCTGAAGGATCGCGTCCGCCGTTTCCTTAATCTGCATGAATAAGGGCAGAAGTCTTTTGAAATAGGCATCCTGCTGCTTATTAGCGAATGTCTTCGACCCCAGCGTTTCAAGGAGGGTCGCTCGATACTGACTGAAGAGGTCACGCAGACGATTGGCCTTCTCCCCTTCTCCAGGAAGAGTGATGTTATTCAGCTCCGCCTGGAGCGCCTTTTCAAAAACGGCCTCATTCTTCTGGATGAGCTCGACTCCCTGCTTTTTTTCGCCAAGAAAAACGAAGAGGATGCCGCTGTCCATGCGTTCGAGGGATTCTTTCATCTCTTGACAGGCTATAACACTGCGGTAGTTTTCCCGAAGGATAACGTCGATAGCCGGCCCGAGCTGGGAGAGACGGATGATGCTCTGAATGCCGATAATCAAAATAATGAGCAACAGCCCGCCGAACCCAAGGGATAACTTCTGTCTAAGGCGAAACATTTTCCTACCTTTATCGTTCGTTTCTTGTGCAAACTTCGTGCCAAGCCAGAACCCTGGAGCTTAGAGTTATTTTTAGCGTTTTCAACAAAGCTCCTTGCAATTTTCAAGGATAAAAGAAAAGAAAACCGAAAAATGCAAAGTCGGAGAAGATTGATGAGGAGTGGGATGACGACTTTTCAGAAACCGAACATGACGAGGATTCTCATCTTAAAAACTTTTCTGCTATTATCAAATCCCATACTTCTTTCGGCGGCGCCACAGGGTGGCCTGGTCGATGCCGAGAACTTCTGCGGCGTCTTGAAGGGATTTTGTCGTTGCCAAAACCCGCCGGATGTGCTCCTCTTCGATTTTCTCGATGGGAACAGGGTCGCCGAGCCTTGCGCCGGAATCTTGCGACCATAAATTTTCTGGAAGACACTCGATGCCGATGCGGGGAGTTTGACAGAGAATGGCCGCCCGTTCGACGACATTCCTCAGTTCCCGGATATTCCCCGGCCATTGGTACTGCTGGAGGGCTTGGAGCGCTTGCGGGGTAAAACCCTGGAAGACTCGATGGTTGGCTCGGCCAAAGAAGACCAGGAGCCGTTCTGCCAGAACAGTGATATCTTCTGGCCGGTCCCGCAAAGGGGGAATCTCAACCTGAATCACGTTCAGTCGATAGTAGAGCTCTTCTCGAAACTGACCGTCCCGGACGGCTTTGTCGAGATCCCTGTTGGTGGCGGCGACGATGCGGACATCGGCTTTTCGAGTCGTCGGGTCTCCCACCCTCTCATATTCCCTGTCCTGTAAAAAGCGCAGGAGCTTCGGTTGGAGATGGGAGGGCAGGTCGCCGACCTCATCCAGCAATATGCTCCCGCCTTCGCTGGCGGCGATGCGGCCGGGATTATCTCGAACAGCGCCCGTGAATGCGCCCTTCACGTGCCCGAAGAGCTCGCTCTCCAAGAGCTCAGGAGAAAAAGCAGGGCATGAAATAAGGCAGAAGGGCTTGTTGGCTCGATGGCTCCATTGATGGATGCCGCGGGCCAGAATCGTTTTGCCGGTTCCGCTCTCTCCGCGCAAAAGAATCGTCGCGTCCGCGGCAGCCACCTGCCTCGCCAGGTTGATGACGCGCTGCATCGAAGGGCTTGCCGATGAAAAACTGATTTCAGGATTCAGCCGGCCAAGGTCCTCCTGAAGCGAAGCGATCTTCTCCTCTAATTTCCTCATCTCGAAGACCTTGTGGACGGCCAACTTAACCTGGGCCGGCGTAAAAGGCTTGGGAATATAATCTGCCGCGCCACGTCTCATGGCCTCAACGGCCGAATTAATCGAAGCATAGGCGGTGATAATCACGATCTTGAGCCAAGGCGTTTGGGCCAGCAAGGCAGGGATAAGGTCAAGCCCGTCAGCAGTGCCAAGCCGAAGGTCGACGAAAGCCAGGTCGAAGGACCTTCGGGAAGCTTCATTTACGGCATCCTGGAAATTGCTGACGGAAACAACGCTATGTCCTTCGGTTTCCATATAGAGGGCCAGCATCTTGCGTATGTTCAATTCATCATCAACAATAAGGACATTTAAAGGGGGTGCATCTTCTGTTTTTTCTGTGGCCAAATCTTTCATGTCTTTGCTCATTTTCTCAAGGACGATTATTTTTTTTTATTATAACATGAAAAATTAAAGATAGCCTGGACGTTATAAAACAACCTTTTTGTCTGAATGAATCCGTTTTCGATTCAAAGAACCTTGTAAAGTATTATCAAATCTAAACCCATTATTTTCGTGCTCAGATTAATCAAGTATAATTTTCGATCTAAACAATATTAGAATATTCGTTCTCATCAATCCAAGAAAGCGTTATCCAATATCATATCCAAGAGCCCGATAACCGCAAAGACGTCGTTTATACATCCTCACAAGCATAGGGACATGAGAATCAACATAATCATAGATACGAACTTCTTTTTTATTATAGTGAATTCGATGAAGCCTTCCGGCATACTGAGCCAGAGTCCCTTTCCATGAAATTGGCATGGTCAAAAACAATGTGTCAAGCCGCGCATCATCAAAGCCTTCGCCCAGATATTTACCTGTCGCAATTAAAAGGCGTTCCTCTTCATCTGAGATGCTTTTTATCTTTTCATACAGCGACCTTCGTTGTTTTTGTCCCATCCCGCCTAAGAAAATTAAGACATTCTTGACTAAAGGACTAAACTTCTCCTCAAACATCTTAAGGTGATCTCTGCGCTCAGTGATTAATATCGGCGAACGCTTTTCTTCCACAATGCTCTTCATAACATCCTCAAAAATGAGCACATTTCTTGCATGGTCACTAGTCAAGGCATTATAGACTTCATGGATAGTCAATTTTTTATCTTTAAAACTCAGCGCCATTTTAAAATCTGTCTCTCGGAAGATAACTCGATGTTTAAAAGGATGCATCTTGATTCCCTGTTTGGCTGTGACACGGTACCTTACCGGGCCACACTGCATGAAGACAATGGGATGATGACCATCTTTCCGCGTGACAGTGGCCGAGAGCCCTAAAACATATTTAGCTTTACATCGACGCGCAACTCTCTCAAAGCTAAACGCAGGAATGTGATGACATTCATCCACGATAAGATAGCCATAGTCACTAACGATATCATCAACTGTTCCTTTCCGGCTTAGGCTCTGAATAAGAGCTATATCAATAAATCTTGTGGGCCTTCGCTTTCCTCCACCGATCTGGCCAATTTGATCGGGCGCCAAATCAAGAAATTCAGAAAGTTGAGCGACCCACTGGTCAAGGATTTGCCGACGATGGACAAGCACCAAGGCATTGACCGCTCTATCTGCTATTAATCTGGCGGCAATCACGGTCTTGCCGAAAGCAGTGGCCGCAGCCAGAACGCCGGTATCATGCATTGACATTGCTTTTACGGCAAGTTCTTGCTCAGAGCGCAAACTGCCCTTGAAATGGACGCTGATAGGGTTACCTGAGTTTCTTTCATCCCTTACATCAACGGAGATTTTAAGGGAATTCAATAGTTCCAGAGCTTCTTCACGGCATCCGCGTGGGAGTCCAATATAATCTTTAAAATCTTCTGCACATGAAATGACACGGGGTTTGCCGTAGGTTGAAAGGCGCATGGCTTGGGCTCTGTAAAATTCAGGGTTCTGAAACGCAGAAAGGCGGATAAGTCGACTCCTGAGAACGGAGGGAAGCTTCTCTTTTTTGATATAAATCAAATCACTCAGGATCATGTGAATTTTCTCTGGGAGTTGCTCACAAATCAGAGATTCGTCCTTCTTCCGCGATGGTGAAATTTTCCAAGGTTCTTCATCACTCTCCTCAGTAACTGGAACTCGGACACCAATGATCTTGCCTTGATGCCTGGCTTCTTCAACAATATTTTCAACCTCTTTCCTGCTCAGACGTCGTATAGACGAAAGAAACGCCCATTGGTCTAAATAGAGTCTGAATGCAGAGTCAAGAAATAACGTGTTGCCTGTCTCTCGGGATTTATGTTGCATAGGCAAAGCAATGAGGTTGCCTAATCCTCCTTCAGGCAGAGTATCCTGGCTTGGAAACAACCGATCATAAGAATCAAATCCTATCTCAGGCCTTTGGTCTAATGTCTCAGTAATCAAAAATGTTCCCAGCCTCCGTGCCGTGACTGCTTGAACTGGCTCGGAAAAGAAAATCCACGCATGAGCTCCTTCTCCGGAACGTGAACGCTCTATCGAAACTGGGATATTGAACCGGCGGCAGGTATCTTTGAAGACGGTAACATCCTCTTTCCAAAGTTCTTTATCGAAATCGGCCACCAAAAACCAACATGTTTCATCCAAAAGCAGAGGATAGATACCGACGGTAAAATCTTGACGGATGGCTCTTTTAGATTTAGTTTCAGAGTCTAATCCTTGAAGATGCTTACGAATAATGGCATCTGTGATAGGCAAAAAATCACGGGCTGGACATTCTCCGCATCTGATTTCTCGTTTTCGACACAAACCCTTAATCCATTCGTATCGGCAAGCCGGTTGGAACCCGGATTTTCCACTTTTCCGGCTCTCCCATCTTAGCGCATAAACATCTTCTCTGCCTTTAAACAAAGAGCGGAATAGTGCGATTTTTTCATCAGAGGATGAATCCTTGGTGATAATGGACTTGAGAAATGGAGCTAGTGTTTCTTCGATTTGAATTGCAGCTTCTCGCTTTCGGCGAAGCTCCTCAAGTTTCGCAAGAATTTCCACTCGTTCAGACTCCAAGCTTTTTAGCCGGCTTTCAGCCTGAGCAATAAGCCGATCAATATCACGAATATCCATAGTATTCTCGCTCGATAGACAAAGTTCGTTCGATTTTGAATTGTATTTAAATGGTTTTCACCGCTTTTTAAAATTCATAATTTTCAATGTACTCGGCAAACAACAAAACTTTTTTTGCATCACTTGGCCGAAATAGGAAAGGCTCAATGTCTTTGGCCAATTGATTAAAATTGAGGTTCTTACATCTTTGAATAAGCTTAGATTTCAATTCTGGAATACTTCCTATATGAAGTTTCTTATTCAGATAATTCAGATTGGGCTTCGTTTTTCCCATAAGAAAAAGAGTATCATAAACATCTCTTCCCATGGGACGCTTTCGGGCAAAAATACGATATATTTTCTGGGCTAACAAAATATCCACAGGTACAACAGAGATTCGTCCGAAGACATCGAATTTATTGATCAATACTTGCTCTGACTTATATTCGAAATTTTGAGGTTCCATATCAATTTGCAAATGAATTTTTTCTCGCGGGTCCTTTGTGAGATTATTTCGATAGAGCAATTCGGATATCCTAAGGTATAGACGAAAGGCTTTTCTGACGACAGGCCTTGCTTCTACAGGACACCCTTGGAGTTGAAGCTTTCCTTTTATGGTTGCCCCGAGATTCTCAAACTCTTTTTTATTTAATCCAAAATTATCAAAATCAAGATCTTCAGAAAATCTTGTGTTGAAATGAATAATATGGATGGCTGTTCCACCCATAAATGCAAGCCTATTTCCATATCTGGAATCATAAATAATTTCCAAGATCTTATATTGCAGGTATTCTCTAAGCAGGTTCCTCTTAAATATTCTCAAAGATTCCGGATAAAATGATTCAATCTGTCTTATGTCAAGCATGGTGAAAGGTCATTTTTGAGCATTCAAATAATCTAAAAAACGCGATACTCTATCCCTAAGAGATTTTTGCGAAAATATTTTCAAGTGATCCATAAGTTTCTTTGTATCTATTTTTTCAAAAAATATCCCAGGGTTCACCCGCAAACTCTCAAAGTCTTTTTCGTTCTTAAGATGAGGATTCAAATACAAATAATCAAGAATCGCCTTTTCAGGCTGTGTGATCTTAAAACTTTTTTGATTATAGGCTTGAATAAAGTATCCGAAATAAAGGTCTCGTCTGATAGTCTTGTAGCTAAATTCGCCTATGCTGGTTATAAACTTGTATGTACGGCGGGATGATACAGAAGTAACGCCATAGGTGCTTTCCGGTATCAAATCATAATAGGAAAGAGCAGATTCTAAGGAAATATAGGAGGGTTTATATATTTTGTTGGCAATTTCAAACAAAACGTTCTCGTTAAGAGCAAGATCCGAAAAGATGTAAAATCCCTTTATGACTTTCTTGATGTATCCCTTATTTTGCCAATCATTCAATCGCCTTCGGTGAAAAGCAGGATCGACCTGAAGAATATCGTGGAGGGAAAAAATAGTAAAATCCTTAAGGGAATCGCGCAATTTAATGTAATTCATTGTATTTCTAAAAAGTGCTTTTTTTAGCACTAATACGAAATATAATAATGACGTTCGCTATACTAGTCAAGTCCTTGTTTGAGAAGGGTGTGAATAATTTGTGAATATCCATGCACTTGCTTGATGACAAATCCAAAAGGGATCAATCCAGTCGCGGGCAAGGCCTTGACCTTTCAAACGATCAATGTCGGAAAGCCCGCTGACGTGACTCTTGTGCCTTTTTACAAATTATTTGACCAGAGATACGCCATCTACTGGGAATTGCAGCCAGCTTCCAAATAGCCTGCTTAAAAATTTATTTCTTCAGCTCCAGCTCAAAGAGGGAGATGCTGATTGGCGGAACGGCTAAACGGCTCATGAACGGAGCCCCATCGATTTCCTGGATCTTGACTCTTGGCTCTTTGCCAGGCTCATTGTAAGCCATCTCGTCATCGCCGCTTATTCGCCACAGACGGCCTGTTCTTGAAATCCTCATTCCTTTAAAAGATAAGGACAAGGTCTGCTCAGAATGAGTCGCGTTGACGATGGCAAGAGTCAGTTTCTGCTTCCCTTCTCTCCAGGCTGCTGCCACATCCAGAGGCTCAGGCGCACCGCTTACTTTTACTTGAATTTCACCAAAGCAGGAGCGGTAAAGCTTTAAAACAAGCCCTGTGGTGTCAAACTCGGCTGCGGTCTTGCTTGTTTTTATGGCACCGATGACGTTGACTGTCTGGGCGTAGTTGGCCATGAAGATGATGTCAGCCTGCCGGAAATACTCATGGAGGCCAGAAGCAACACCCAGAGCATCTTTAAGAAAATAGCGTACCCCGATTTCGCCATAAAGGTCAGGTCCATACCAGTAATTCCATTCGTCGAGAGCGATGCGGATATCTTTGTCCTTGAGCGCAGGGATGGTCTTTCGATAGTTCCGCTGAGCCTCTGCAATCCGCCGCACCTCACGGGGAATCTGCGAGACATGGCTTAGCAGGCCCTTGCCTTCCCCGCAGTAAAAGTGCTCGCTGATGAGGTCCATGCTGTCGCTGCACTCGGCCAGGATGAGCTCATCCCAGGCTCCGACTTCTCCGACAGCGACGAGCTCGATACCCGAGTCTTTGGCTTTCATGGCCTGGGCAAAGCGGCTGTGCTTCTTGGCATAATCGGCGAGCGGCATGAACCCAAGCTGCCAGCTTCCGTACATCTCGTTTCCGACCGACCACCACTTGCAGCCAAAAGGCTCTGGATGGCCGTTTGAAGCGCGCAGCTTTCCCATCGGAGTTTCAGCAGAGCCGTTGACATACTCGACTTCTTCTGCTGCCAGAACCTCGTTCCCCTGTCCGCTGTTGACCGTGATATAAGGCTCGGCACCGACCAAGCGGCAAAAATTCATGAATTCCTGGATGCCGAAATCGTTGTGTTCAATTCCCCTCCAGGCTGGATTTTTCCTTGGAGGGCGGCGGTCAGAGTCTCCGATTCCATCCTTCCAGTTATAGCCGCTGGCAAAGTTTCCGCCGGGCCAGCGATAAACAGGAGAATTGAGCTCCTTGAGCAGCTTGAGCACATCCGGACGGATTCCCTCGATGTTGTCTGCAGGCATGAGCGATACTGTTCCCACTCGAAAGGCTTCGTGGCCGCTCGATGAAATTTCAAGCCGGGCATTTTCGCTGCTCTCCTCGGCTTTGAAAGATAAAGGAAAAGTGTTATATTCGCTTCCGAGCTCTAGAATCCTATTCACAGCTTTTTGATTATCCTCTGTCCCCCAAACAAGGCTGATTTGAAGCGGAGCGGCGCCGGGGTCGCCGGCAAGGACAATCCTGCCGACATAGCTCTTGCCCTGGATCAGGGCTAAATTTTCTTGGAAGATTCCTCCCTTCTCTCCATTCCCCTTTAATCGAACCTCAGGAGCATGCACTCCCACATAAGCAAGTATGGGATTCATCTTGACGTTTGAAGCATCACCGATAATTTTCCAGAAAGAATCTCCACTTCCAACCGGATAGAAGAACTTTCGGTCCTCGAGCATCTCAGCCCAGATTCCACCGTAGATGCAGCGTCCGAGATGTTCGATGAACTGGCCGTAGATGTATTTCGAAATCGGCTGGAGGGTCTTTGTTGTGTCAATAAAAACCTGAGGCTTTAGCTTCCTGCTCGAGACAAGCTCGAGCTGGACATCATCGAACCAGGCCGCGCCTGAGGCTTTTCCCCAGCCGCCAAGAAGACAATTGACCTGAACAGCGTCGTTGGCCTCTGTGTCAAAAACAAGCTCAACTCGAGTCCAGTCCTGGGTGCCGGTGATGGCCTTTGTCTGAAGAGGCTGAAGGTTATGGAGGTTGAACAGAGCGCCTTTTCCTGTTATCGCTTTTACATCCTGAGTCTTGATCCAGCCGCTGAGCTGGTATTTGGAATATGGCTTTACGGCAACAACCGTTGTCCAGGATGCGTCAGCACCTTCAGCAGAGGAAATTTTCACGCTCCTCATTCCGCTGTGGCCAATGGAGTCAACCTCGAAGCCCGCTTTCGGCCGCCACTGAGCCGTCTTCCATCCTTTGGGCAAATTATCCTCAAGTTCTTCAAATGATGGATTCTTTATCACAAATTTTTCTTCAACCGCAGAACTCTTCTCTTTCTGAGATTGAGCAAAATTTGCTCCAAAAGCGATAAGGCTTATAAAAACAATGAAGCAGTTAAAGAAAAAAGCTTTAACCTTATTTCTCTTATTCATCATTTTACCTCCCTCAATGTGAAATCGGGACACTCTCCGATATAAAATAGCTCAGGTTGGGTGGTGAGAAGACCGTATGGAAGGCTGAGCGGGCACGGTTCCTCGACCGAAGGGAGAGGAGAGCGAAGCCTGACATCGAGTCGCTTTTGACTCGCTGGGGCAAAAGCGACGTGTCTTCGAACCACCCAGCCTGAGCTATTTTACCTTCCACTCTTGAATTCCGCTTGAAAATTTTTCAGGCAACTGAATCTCAAGCCGGAGGGCTTGAGTTCGAAAAGGGCTGAAACGGACTGTGTTGTATTTGTCTTTCTCGACGCCATAAGAATCCAGGTTCTTCACAGGAAGCCACTTTTCTCCGGATTTGTAGAGAACCCTCCAGGATTTGGGCACTCGGCACTCGCCCGTTCCAGTGTCATCAAACCAGTAGACAGACACTTCAGCGACACGATTTATATTTTTGAAATCATACTGAACCCATTCCAGAGTCCGCTTTTTCGGCCACCAATGAAAATAGCGAGTCGAGTGGTCATTCGAGCTTTCAGGCTCGAACTGGTCGTTCAGGGCTTCAATTCCTCTGCCGCCTGAGGCGCTCGCCTTGCTTGTAGAAGCGATGGAAGGCTCAGGCAAGGGCTTGACAACTTCTTTCTGGCGGGCAAGCCAGACTTCCATCTCTCCCTTTCCCCGATGGGCCCAGGCATAATAAGGAATTAACGTTAGCTTCTGCTTTTGGCTGACAAGCCGGCCTCCTTTATAACGGTAAGCCTTTGCTTCGGCTACAATAATTGTTACACCACTCAGGAGCTCGGGCTTGAATTCTTCGCTCAAACGCGAGCTATCTTCGAGAACGATGTTCCTGACATAACCCACATTATCCGGCCATTCGGCACAATAGACGACCGGCCCTCTTTCGACAGCGACACGGCCGCGGTCCGCTTTCACGGCATCATGGGCAAGCACGCGGCGGATGGGCATAGGAAGGCTGAGCTCAATTGTGCTTTCTTTCTCCCAGGTTCGAGTCAAAAGAGCATAGCCTTTTTCAAGGATGAGGGGAACAATCTCTCCATTCACCTTTAAAGCCGGCTTTTCACTCGATGTCTCCAAATAACGGTAAAGGTCGCCGGGAATAGGCTGATTTTGGGCCCAGCCAGGGATGCGCAGGTGCAAGGTAAAACTGGAAGGCTGTTCCGGACTTATCCGAATCCTGACCTCTCCTTTCCAGGGATATTCAGTCTCCTGCTCAACCTGGATTGCACTGGTTCGAGTCTTGACGCTGGCTTTGCCCTGAA
This sequence comes from uncultured Eubacteriales bacterium, assembly GCA_964645765.1. Taxonomy (GTDB): domain Bacteria; phylum Acidobacteriota; class Aminicenantia; order Aminicenantales; family Aminicenantaceae; genus CAZGMN01. The sequence continues at coordinate 14,984 of CAZYBE010000028.1, read as the reverse complement.
TAAAAAGGTTGATATAGAGGCTATCGTCTGAAAAAGCATAGACATAACCTGGAACAGAAGGCACGAAGCGGCTGACATTGCCCGGGCAGCAGGCGCAGGTAAACCAGGGGCTCCGCTCGTGCTGGCCAAAAGAGGTTAAGGGATTGGAGTAGAAGAAGCGGTCGCCGCTTAAAGAAATTCCTGAGAGAAATCCATTATAAATAATCCGCTCCAGGACATCGATGTATTTCGAATCGCCATGAAGAAGGAACATACGATAGTTCCAGAGGGCGTTGGCGATGGAAGCGCATGTCTCGGCATAGGCGCTGGCATTGGGAAGCTCGTAATCCGGTCCAAACCCTTCCCAGGCGCCAGTGGCACCGATTCCGCCGGTTAGATAAATCTTTCTAGCCACCACATTCTCCCAGAGGCGGTCGATGGCCTCGACATAGCTTCTGTTTCCTGTCAGCGCAGCCACATCAGCCATGCCGGCATACATATAGGCAGCCCTCACCGCATGGCCGACAGCCTCGGTCTGCTTAACGACTGGAATGTGGTCCTGGGCATATTCACCGTAAAGCTGATGGCCCTGGGCATTCCCTCGTTCATCCAAAAAGAACTTGGCCAGGTTCAGGTATTTCTTATTTTTTGTCACCCTATAGAGTTTTGTCAGGCCTATCTCAATCTCCTGGTGGCCTGGAACCCGCCTCAGCTTTTTTGGGCCGAAGTCTCTGGCAATCAGGTCTGCGTTCTTCAAGGCCACATCGAGCAGAGTCCTTTTTCCCGTTGCTTTAAAATGGGCCACAGCAGCTTCGTAGAGATGGCCGACATTGTAAAGCTCATGGCTCCACTGAAGGTTCGACCAGCGCTCTTTCCCAGCCATCTCTAGCGGCGAACCGAGGCTCGCCGTCCTGGCTGTAAAAAGATAGCCATCCTTTTCCTGGGCTGCAGAAATCTTGGCAATGAGCTCATCGAGGTACTTATCGAGCGCTGGGTCAGGATGCCGAGCTAAAGAGTAAGAGGCGCCCTCGATGATTTTATAAACATCAGAATCATCGAAAGAATATCTGGTCGAAAAAGTGCCTTTTTTCAAACCGCCTGCGATTTCAAAATTGGCAATCCGGCCAGTCTCCTCACACTGTTTGAAGGCAAAAGGAATGGTCCCGGCTCGATTGGTCTCGAGGCGCGGGCCCCAGAATTGGTCGCTAAAACTGACCTCAGTGAAAGGCACAGGCTTCAGCGGGTAATCTGTTTTCAGTTTATTCCCGCAGGCATTGATAAAGCCTGAAATTGCCACGAGAAGGATTATTTTCCAGATAAGACATTGCTTCTTCATGTTTTGATCACTCCTTTCTCTTCTAATTCACCATGATAGGTTTATCACTCGTGGACAATGAAAATAATTTATAAGGCAGATATAGCGGTTTTTGCTTCGAAGTTGAATGACAGAAATTCAGCCTGACAGCCTTGGAGGTTTCTTGCCTTGAGAATCTTGAATCTGAAAATTTCATTTCAGAAGAATTATGAGTTTCTTTTGTCCGCCGCTATAGCCTATCAAAAAAGTGCTTTATGTTCAACGTTTCCGGATTTCCAATCTTATTTATTTTGTGCCCCGGAATTTTTCAGAAAAAAGAGGACAGGCTACTTTTTTCCTTTTTTGTCGAGACATAGGTTTTGGGAAATAGCCGTAGCGACCATTGAGGATTTAGCCTTCGGAGTTCGCTCTTCGAGGGAACCCGACGAAGTCGGGCGGCGAGGATGTCTGAGCGGAGCGAGTTCCGCAGCCGCCGAGAAGAGCGAACGGAGAATGGCGTTAAAAATCCGATTGGGAGCAAGGCTATTTCCCAAAACCCCTTTTTTTATTTGTTTTGTGCTTTGGAATTTTATAGAATTATCGAAATTCGATGGAGCATGGGAATTTTCTTAAATCTTTCCAGAGGAGGTGATTTCATATGCTTAACTGGACAGGCTGGCATAACCCTTACGCTATAGCTTATATGCTGGTCATGCTCGGGACAATCATTTTCATCTGGCTCATCCCTGACGAATATCTTTATGAATAGGGAAAATCCATGGAGTTCAAAATCATGAGAAAGGCCGTTTTTTTATTAGTCACACTGGGTGCTATTTGTTTTGTCCGGAATAGCCTCGCCCAAGAAAAGTTCATCGACGTCCGCCAGGAGATGGCCAACAAGCTCACAGCCGTAAAAAGCGCTGCGGCCAAAAATGATTGGGCCGCAGCCCTGGAGAACTTTGCCAGGGCAAAAGAAATCTGGCAGGGAGAAGTCAAGCCTATGATCACTGAAGGCGTAAAGACAAATGAGCAATTCCGTGAATATTTCAAGCGCATGGCCGAGATTGAAGAAAACTTGAATAGCCTGGCTCAAATCCTCGAAGGGAAAAACACAGAAGGCATAGAGTCAAAAGCGAATGCCGTCATCTGGGGGATAAGCCATCATCCCCGCGGGTTCGACCTTCCCCAGCCGAGATACTCAGCCTGGGATTGGGTCTTTGCCTTGAGCATCGGTCTTGGATTTTGCATCTTTGCCACTGTCTTCGGCTTATACCTGAGAAAATCATATTATCGCCGCTACAAGAAAATCCAAATCATGAATTAAAAGGTGAAACAATGCACGCTGATTTTTTCATCATCGTCGTCTATCTGGTGCTCATGTTTGGAGCCGGGATATTCTTCAGCCGGAACATCAAGAATACCGCTGACTATTTTCTGGCTGCGCGCTCAGCCCCCTGGTTCTGGATCATGGGCGCTGTCTGGGCAACGAACATCGGCTTCCTTCACGGCTATCTGGCCCATGGCGGCGCAGCCTACGAATGGGGACTCATCCAGGCTAACTTTGAATGGTTCCAGGGCCCTTTTGGCTACGTTCTCACCGGAATTTTCTTTATCGCCTTTTACTGGAGGGCAGGCATTTATACTGTCCCTCAATTTTTGGAAAAAAGATACGGCACAGGAATTCGAACAATCTACTCCCTTGCCTGGCTCATTATTTTTCTCGTCACCATCGCCGCCGAGCTTTACTTAGGAGGGATGTTTCTCAAGAATATCCTCCATATTCCTTTCTGGCCGACTGTTTTTGTCCTGACTGGAGTTGTCGGCACCTATACATTATTGGGAGGGCTTGGGGCAGCGATCATGATGGAGTTTGTCCAGTTTGTGATCATGATGCTCGGCACCATGCCTTTGCTTTTCATCCTTTTGCATCTTGTGGGAGGCTTTGGAGGGATCAAGAATATTTTAATCAGCCAGTGGGGTGTCAGCGCTCAATACTTCACGGTCTTGCCTGATATCCACCATCCTTACGGCCCGGGTCCCTGGATTATCCTCGGGCAATGTATGGTCATTACCATCGGCTGGTGTGCAGGGCACCAATCGATGGTCCAGAGAAACCTGGGAGCCCGCTCGCTCTACGACTCAAAGCTCGGTTACGTTGTCGCCGCCATACCGAAAACTCTGGGCGCTTTTCTTTATGTCGTGCCGATGATCGCTGCGCCGATAATCTTCGCTCGCTATGGAATATTCGTTGAAAAGGCCGATGCCGCCTATGGAAAACTCATTCTGAATTTGCTGCCCACAGGAATGTTAGGTCTTTTTATCGCCGGGTTACTTTCTGCCGGCCTTTCCAGCATCGGCAGTGTGCTCAACTCTTCCTCGACCATGCTCATCAAGGATATCTATGAAAAGTTTCTGGCCAAAAGAAAGAGCGACCATCATTACTTTATCGCCGGCCGGGTTGCTACCTTTGCCGTGATCGTCGTTTCTCTGCTTCTTGTTCCTGTCGTTTTGAAAGTCCCTCTCATCATGTGGCTGGAGCAGACCCTGCTGGCCATGGCCTTAGGACCATTCATGGGTGTCCTGGTTTTAGCTATCTTCTGGCGCAGGGCAAACACGCCGGGAAGCCTTGTCGGCTTCATCACAGGCGCTGTCTTTGCCATCATCCTTCAGCAGGGCCTCGGAGTCAAAATCTTCTTTCAAATCAGCTGGTGGTCTTTTGTCGTTACCTTATTGGTAACCATTTTTGTCAGCCTCCTGACAAAACCGCCGAAAAAGGAAAAGGTTGAGGGAATCACCTGGGAAAGCGATTTTGAATCGATGGTCGGCGCGATTGTCGAGGAGCGTGCTGAGACAAAAGCAATGAGAGTGACGGAGATGGCGCCGAGAAAAATCACTCGCCCGCCCTGGTACCTAAATCTCAAGTACTGGGCAACCGCAATCTTATTGGTCCAGGTCCTTCTTCTTTTCTTTTTCGGCTAAATATTCTGGAGGAATTAGGAGGAAAATATCATGGAAGAAAAAAAAGGTGCTGACCCAAAGCTTATTGTCGCCATTCAGATGCTTTCCATAGGCGTCATCCTCCTCATTTTGGGGCTCATCGTTTTTTTTCTGAGCCCGATTCGGACCATGGCTCCTTACTTTCGGATAAGCTCGATCATCAGCGACACAAGCATCATTCTCGCCGGCCTGGGTTTTAGCATTGGAGGCTTTATCCGCTTGAAACGATTGAAAAAAGCATGAATATCTTGACCTTTGCCCCTCTTTCCTCAAACCCTGATCAGGCCGTAAGAAAGTTCTGCTCAAAAACTCTTAAGATTCCCTATGCGGCTGAGCTTCTCTATCTTCCCTATGTTTTATTCAGATACAAAATTGAGCTTACCCCTTTCTTCGGCCGAAAAAAAACTGAAGAGAGCCTCTTCCTTGTTGACCGGCTGCAAGGCACCCCGATGAACATTCGGAAGAAGACACGATTCGAGCTTAAGGGTGAATTACAGAGAGAATTCGAAGCTTTTAAAGACTTATTCCATCCTTCGAAAAATGAAAAAACTACTGCAGTCATTCAGAGAAAAGAGGTCAAGGAAGACCATGTTCTGCCCGGAATCCTTGAGGAGGAGGAAGCCATAAAAAAAGGCAAGCATCTCCTGATGTATGACCTGATGAGAATAAGCGGAAGCCTGAGATACAGGAGGATGGATATCGCGCCTCTTCCTGAAACAAAAATTGTTTATTATCCTTACTGGATAATCTATTATAGGAATAAAAAAGAGAAGATGGAGTTTGTCGTTTTCGATGGAATGAGCGGAGAGAAGGAGAAAGGACAGGTCATCGAATCGATAAAGCTTGGCTTGTTCAAAAAGCAGAAAAACATAAACCTCAGTGAAATGGAGGCTCGATGAAAAAGGAGAAGAGGAAATTCAGCCTGGGCCTTGATTTCGGCACAAACTCGGTGAGAGCCTTGCTCGTGGATGCTGGAAACGGCCAGGAGGTCTCAACCGCCATCTATGATTATGAAAGCGGCCAGGAAGGAATCATCCTCGACCGCTCCAACCCAAACCTGGCAAGGCAGAACCCGGCAGAGTATGTCAAAGGAATATCGATTGTTATCAAAAGAACTCTCTCCAAAGCAAAAAAGGCTTATAAAAAATTTGAGCCCATCCAGGTCATAGGCATCGGCATCGACACCACAGGCTCAACCCCGATTCCAGTCGATGAAGACGGCATGCCTTTGAGCATGCACAAAGAATTTAAAAACAATCCCAATGCTTATGCCTGGCTCTGGAAAGACCACACCGGACATGCTGAAGCAGCCGAGATCACAGAGCTTGCGGCAAAGGAGCACCCTGAGTATCTGGCCAAGTGCGGCGGGATTTACTCCTCGGAATGGTTTTTCAGCAAAATTCTCCATTGCCTGCGAGCCGACCCTAAGGTATTTGATGCGGCGGCAAGCTGGGTGGAATGCTGCGATTACATCCCCGCGCTGTTGACAAACACAACAAAGCCCGGACTCATCAAGCGAAGCCGGTGTGCTGCCGGGCATAAGGCGATGTTCAACGATGCCTGGGCAGGGCTGCCGGGCCAAGACTTTCTGGCCAAGCTCCATCCCAAGCTGGCCGCTCTTCGTGCCAGGCTCTACAAAAAAACTTATACGGCAGACATACCTGCAGGAAAGCTCTCTTCGGAATGGGCGCGCAAACTGAGCCTGCGCCCTGGCATTCCTGTGGCTGTAGGAGCCTTTGACGCCCATCTGGGAGCAGTCGGCTCTGGCGTTTCCCCTGGAAAACTGGTCAAAATCATCGGCACAAGCACGTGCGATATCTCGGTCTGGCCGAACGACAAGCCGCTGGCCGACATCCCCGGAGTCTGCGGCATCGTTGACGGCTCTGTGCTTCCTGGATATTTTGGCATTGAAGCCGGGCAATCGGCTGTAGGTGATATCTTCAACTGGTTCGTCAATTATCTTCAGCCAGGAGGAGCGAGGATTGGCTCGCATGAATTCCTGACAAAAAAGGCGGCAAGATTGAAGCCGGCCCAGTCCGGGCTTCTCGCCCTTGACTGGAATAACGGCAACAGGACTGTGCTTGTCGACCAGAGGCTAACCGGGCTTCTTCTTGGCCAGACACTCCAGACAAAGCCAGAAGAGATTTACCTGGCACTCGTCGAAGCCACAGCCTTCGGCGCGCTGACAATTATCAATAGACTTGAAGAATATGGAGTCAAAATCACAGAGATCATCAACTGCGGCGGTATTGCTGAGAAAAATCCTTTGGTCATGCAGATATATGCTGATGTCATCGGCAAGGAGATGAAGATTGCCCGCTCAGCTCAAACCTGCGCCCTGGGTTCGGCCATAGCTGGCGCTGTCGTGGCTGGGAAAGAGAGCGGCGGCTACGAGAGTTTCAGCGACGCCCAGGCTGCCATCTGCGGCATACAGAAAAAAATCTTCAAGCCAAATCAAGAGAGGCATAGGATTTATCAGGAACTTTACCCCCTGTACCGCCAGCTCCATGATGCCTTCGGAACTAAAGAATGGCAGGGGACGTTGTATAATGTCATGAAAGACCTGCTATCGCTGCGCGATAAGCAGCTCGAAGGAAGCTGATGCTTAACGATTTAAAAGAAAAAGTCTGGCAGGCCAATTTAGATTTGGTCAAGTGTGGCCTTGTCGCCTTGACTTTCGGCAATGTCAGCGGCATTGACCGGGAAAAGGGCCTCATGGCCATCAAGCCCAGCGGAATATCTTACGAGGAATTGAAGCCAGAGCATATCGTGGTCGTTGATTTGGAGGGGAAAGTTGTCGAGGGGAATCTCAAGCCTTCTTCAGACACGCCAACACATTTAAAGCTCTACAAAGCTTTCACGGAAATTGGCGGTGTGAGCCACGCTCACAGCGAACATGCGACGGTCTTTGCCCAGGCTGCAATGGAAATCCCCTGCTTAGGAACAACCCATGCCGATTACTTTCATGGCCCGATTCCTGTCACACACTACTTGAGCCAGGATGAAGTCGAAGAGGATTATGAAGGCAACACCGGGAAAGTTATCATCGAAAGATTTGCTGGCTTGAATCCTTGGCAGATGCCTGCAGTTCTGGTTGCCGGGCATGGCCCTTTCTGCTGGGGGAGGACGCCTTCAGAAGCCGTCGAGAACAGTTTGATTCTTGAAAAAGTGGCAAAAATGGCCCTGGGAACTCTTCTGGCCAATCCTGAAAAAGGGCCATTGCCGGATTACATTTTAAAAAAGCATTTTCAAAGAAAGCATGGTCCAGATGCCTATTATGGGCAAAAAAGAAGGGGTGAAAAATGAACAACATGCCAAAAATTCATCTAGGCCTGGTGGCTGTCTCGCGTGACTGCTTTCCTGTGGAGCTCTCAAAAAAAAGAAGGGATAAGGTCATTGAGGAATGCCGGAAGAAAAAAATCCCTATCACCAAGCTTGAGACTGTTGTTGAGAATGAAAGGGATACGCTCAAAGCGCTGGATGAGCTCAGCCGGAAAAAGATAAATGCCCTGGTTATCTACTTGGGGAATTTCGGGCCAGAGGGTCCAACCACGCTTCTTGCCCAAAAATTCGAAGGCCCGGTGATGTTCGCTGCTGCTTCGGAAGAATCCGCAGACAACTTGATCGAGGGAAGAGGCGACGCGTATTGCGGGATGCTTAACACATCTTATAACTCAGGCTTGAGGCATCTCAGGCCTTATATTCCAGAGTATCCGGTGGGAATCGCGAAAGAGGTGGCGCAGTTTATTGAAGAATTTATTCCGGTGGCAAGAATCCTGCTCGGCCTGCGAAAGCTTAAGATATTTTCCTTCGGGCCAAGGCCCCAGGATTTTCTCGCCTGCAATGCTCCTATCAAGCCTCTCTATGATATCGGCGTCGAGGTCATGGAAAACTCAGAGCTCGACCTCTACGATATCTTTCTGCGCGCCAAGAACGACCCGAAGGTCAAAGCCATTGCCAAAGATATGTCCAAAGAGCTGGGAAAAGGAAACGCTTATCCTGACCTTCTGGAAAAGCTTGCCCAGTATGAGCTTGCTCTGACCGGATTCATGTCGAAGAATCTGGGAGCTTCCGAATTCGGGATTTTTGCCAACAAATGCTGGCCGGCTTTTGAATATTACTTCGGCTTTGTTCCCTGCTATGTCAACTCACGGCTCGCCTCGGCCGGCATCCCTGTCTCCTGCGAGGTCGATATCTACGGCGCCTTGAGTGAATACATCGCCACCTGCGCCACCGAGCATCCAGCCACACTGCTCGACATCAACAACACTGTCCCTTATGATATGTATAAAAAATCTAAAAAAATTATCAGAGACTATGAGCCCAGCGACCTCTTTATGGGCTTTCACTGCGGAAACACAGCTTCCTCCTGCCTGATTCGCGGTGAGTTAAAATACCAGCTGATCATGAACCGGCTCCTGGAATCTGGCAAAAAACCGGAGATAACCAGAGGAACCCTCGAAGGAAGAATCAAGCCTGGAGAGATAACCGTCTTCCGCCTGCAATCGACAGCCGATACAACTCTCCGCTCCTATGCTGCTGAAGGAGAAGTGCTCGACATCGACCCCAGGTCATTCGGAGGCATCGGTGTCTTTGCGGTCAGAGAGATGGGCCGATTTTACCGCCATATCCTCATCGAGAAAAGATTCCCCCACCATACTGCGGTTGCCTTTAAACACGCTGGAAAATCTTTCTTTGCTGCGATGAAAGTGCTGGGCGCTGAGGACGTCTCCTTCAACCAGCCGAAAGGGATGCTCTACAAAAGCGAAAACCCCTTCGATTAGAAGCTAAAGGCATAACCAATGTCGATTCTGGGGCAAGGGATTAATGCACTCTTTGCCAAGGTTTTGGGAAATAGCCTCGCTCCCAAGCGGATTTTTAACGCCATTCTCCATTCGCTCTTCTCGGCGGCTGCGGAACTCGCTTCGCTCAGACATCCTCGCCGCCCGACTTCGTCGGGTCCCCTCGAAGAGCGAATTCCGAAGGCTAAATCCGCTATGGTCGCTGCGGCTATTTCCCAAAACCTCTTAACGGTTGACTTACCCCTGAAGAGTGATAGAATATCTATACCAGAATTTCTCGGAAATCTAACTGAATGAGTTAAATGCGTATCATTCTTTTTACTGGAAAAGGCGGAGTCGGCAAGACGACGTTAGCTGCAGCCACAGCCCTGCTCTCAGCCAAGAAAGGATACAAAACCCTGGCCATCTCCACTGATGCCGCCCATAGCCTTTCTGACTCCTTCGAAACCCAGCTTTCCAACGACCTCAAGAATATCTCTCCCAATCTTTACGGTCAGGAGATCAACTCTCTTGAGGAAATCGAGAAAAAATGGGGAGAGATCAAAAGCTATCTGACTGAGCTCTTCGCCTCCCAGGGAGTGGACACCATAGAGGCAGGCGAAATGAGCATCTTCCCTGGCATGGAAGAGCTTTTCAGCCTGATGGAAATCCGAAATTACTATCAAAAATCAGATTTCGAGGTGGTCATCGTCGACTGCGCTCCTACAGGCGACACTTTGCGGCTGTTGAGCGCTCCGGAGATAACAAACTGGTACCTCAAGCACATTTTTCCCATCCAGAGGACAGCAGCCAAGGCCATCAGGCCGGTTGCCAGCCGCATCCTTCCCTTCCCCTTTCCCGAGGATAGAATCTTCGAAGCCCTGAAAAGGCTCACGACTCAACTGGCAGAGATGAAAGAGATCCTGGAAGACAGCCGAAAGACGACTATCCGCCTTGTGATCAACCCAGAAAAGATGGTAATTAAAGAAACGCAAAGGGCCTTCACCTTCTTCAGCCTTTTTGGCTACGCCGTCGACCTCATCATCGTCAACCGCGTGATCCCGCCCCAAGTTCAGGACATCTATTTCAAGAAATGGAAGACCATCCAGGCTTCTTATCAGCAGCTGATCAAGGAATGTTTTTCCCCTCTGCCCATCATCCCCTTGGAGCTTTTTTCTCAAGAGATTGTGGGCCTGGACCTGCTTCAGGAGGTGGCTCAAAAAGTCTACGGCAAAAAAGACCCGACTCAAATATTCTTCAGCCAAAGGCCGATTACGATTGAAAAGGCTGATGCCGGGTTCGACCTCTTCCTGAGGCTGCCTTTTGTGAAAAAGAAAGATTTGGACCTTTTTCAGAAGGGTGAAGAACTCTTCGTCAGGGTTGGAAATTATAAAAGGAATATTCTTCTTCCCCAAACGCTCCTCAGCTACTCCATAAAAGGAGCAAAGTTTGAAGAAGAAAAACTGAGGATAAGTTTCCGTCATTAATAAAAAGGGACAGTCCCCTTTTTCACTTGAAAAAGGGGACTGTCCCCTTATTACCCCTTATTGGAGGTGAAGAAATGAACCAAGAAAAAACGAGAGAGATAAGAATCAGCATTCCTGAAGAGCTTTTTTCCCTTGTCATCCCTGAAAAAACTTTTGACCACTTCCTCAAAGCGAAAAAGGAAATCCTCCTCGCCCTGCGCTCCGTGATAGATCACAGGATTGAGGCTCTGGAAAAAAAAGAGCGTGTGAAGTCAGAGAAAGGGAAAAAAATCAAGGTCGAGTGAAAGAAAAGGTTCAATCAACTTGAATTTTTTTTGATAATAGAGTAATTATGCTCTTTCATTCAGTTCAATGAAATCCGAGATGCAAAGCCAGACTCACGAGCCGATACGTCTTCTCCCGAAAAAGCTGATAACCTTCACCCTCGATTCTATGAATCAGTTCGCCGCTTTCTTCGTCAACCTCAAAATTAAGCCCAATCTTTTGACCATCATCGGTCTTCTTGCAGGGCTGGGAGCAGGCCTTCTTTTTGCCTTCGAACAGCCTTTCTTGGCTGGAATCGCCATTATCATCTGCGGCTTCTTCGATATCATCGACGGAAAAGTGGCTGCGGATACAAACCAGAAGAGCCTCTTCGGAGCCATATTCGACTCAACCCTGGACAGATACTCTGAATTCTTCATCTACCTGGGACTTGCCTTCCATTTCAGAAACAACTGGGCTCTCTGGGTCACCTTCTGGACTTTTCTTGGTTCAACCATGGTCAGCTACACCAGAGCCAGGGCCGAAGGATTGGGTATAGACTGCCGGATTGGAATCATGCAGAGAGCTGAAAGAATGGTTCTGCTCTCTGGGGGCGCTATTATCGGTTCGCTCTTTAAAATCTTCAACCCCGTCATGATTGTTTTTCTGGCTGCCATTGCTGTCATCTCCAACATCACCGCCATCCAAAGGACTTTTTATGTCAAGAAGGTCGAGAAAGAAAAGCATTCCGGAAAGGAGGCGTGAAAGAATGGAAAAAATCAGAGTGGCGATAATCGGCGCGGGAAACTGCGCCTCTTCCCTGGTTCAAGGCATTGAATACTACAAGAATGCCAAGGAGACAGACTTTATCCCCGGGGTTATGCATGTCAACCTCGGCGGCTACCATATTCGCGACGTCGAATTTGTGGCGGCCTTTGATATCGACAAAAACAAGGTGGGAAAAGACTTAAGCGAGGCCATTTTTACCTGGCCTAACAACACCACTAAATTTTCTGACGTTCCTAATTTGAATGTCAGAGTTGATCGGGGCATGACTCACGACGGCCTTGGAAAATATCTTTCTCAGATCATTCAAAAAGCGCCCGGCGCCACGGCAGATGTCAGCGGCATCCTCAGAGCAGCCAAGACGGACATCGTGATCAACTACCTTCCTGTGGGAAGTGAAGAGGCAACAAAATGGTATGTTGAGCAAGTCCTGGATGCGGGCTGTGCCTTTATCAACTGTATTCCGGTCTTCATCGCCAGCGAGAAATACTGGCAGAAAAGGTTTGCAAAAAAGAACCTGCCTACGATTGGCGACGACATAAAATCACAGGTTGGCGCCACCATCCTCCACAGGACACTGGTCAATCTCTATCTTGACCGGGGAATGCCGATCGACAGGACTTACCAGCTCAACACCGGGGGAAACACGGATTTTCTCAACATGCTGGAAAGGGAAAGGCTCTATTCCAAAAAAATATCAAAAACAAATGCCGTGGTCTCTCAGATAAAGGCCAGGGGACTCAATATCGACCCTGAAAATGTCCATGTTGGCCCGAGTGACTATGTCCCCTGGCAAAAAGATAACAAGCTCTGCTTCCTGCGCATCGAGAGCCGCCATTTCGGCAATGTCCCCACTCAGCTCGAGTGCAGGCTTTCAGTCGAGGATTCACCCAATTCCGCCGGTGTGGTCATCGACGCTATCCGCTGCTGTAAGCTGGCGCTGGATAACCGGCTGGCAGGGGCGCTCGAGGGCCCTTCATCCTATTTCATGAAGACTCCTCCCAAGCAATACACGGACACAGAAGCAAAGCATCTCACCGAGGAATTCATCAAAAAATACGGGAAGAAAGAACCCAAATCAAAAAAGAAATAAGCGGGAAAGAGCCGAGTACAACAAGATATGGTCGGCAAAAGAATTAGTCTCTTTTTCTTCTCCCTTTTTTGTCTTCTCTCCTTCGAGCTTCGGGCCATAGAGACAGGCAAGATTCAAGGAAAGGTTGTGGATGAGACAGGGGAGGGACTGCCTGGGGTCGAGATAACAGCCAGAAGCCCAAGCCTTCAAGGTGTCCGGAATTCGCTTTCTTCAAAAGACGGCGAATTCCTTTTTTCGCTCCTTCCTGTCGGAAAGTACACTCTGGCCTTCAAGCTTGAAGGGTTCAGTTCTGTTACGGAGGAAAATGTCATTGTCCGCTTGGGACAGGTGACTGATTTGAAAGTGACGATGAGAGCGGCCGAGCTGAAGAAAGAGATTGTTGTCACTGCCGAAGCTCCTCTAATCGATAAGACCTCAACCGACACCAGCTTCCATTTGACGAGCACAGACCTGGAAAGACTGCCTTCCCAGAATCGAACTGTGGTTGATATGGTCAAGGTGACTCCAGGAGTCACCGGCGTCAGAGTCAATACCCGCCGGGGAAGGGCCATCGAGGGCCAGCCGAGCTTTCGCGGCGAGGGAGAAGAGGGCAACAACTGGATTGTCGACGGCCTCTCCATCAGCGGGGTGAGGCTCAGGAATTCGGGAGCGCAGCTCAACTTTGATTCCATCGACGAAATGCAGATTATCTCCGACCCGTTCAGCCCTGAGTTCGGCTCTGCCTACGGCGGCATCATCAATATGGTCACCAAGAGCGGAAGCAACACCCTGGCCGGCGAATTCTCACTCCTGTTCACCGACAAGAGCTTTCAGTCTTCGCGCCAGGACCAGCTTTCGTCAGCCAGCGAACCCGATTCTTTCTCCAACTCCAACTGGTATTTCAACCTCGGCGGGCCTATTATCAAGAATAAGCTTTGGTTTTTCCTCTCCAACAACTTCTTCGTCAATACAGAAGAGACAAAAGACACCACAGCCGATTATCTTTTTGTGCCAGGAGGAAGCCGAACCCACAGAAACGACAACATCTTTACCAAGCTCACCTATGCCTTAAACAGCAATCACAACCTTTCTCTGACAACGATCTTCAATAAATCCCTCGGCCAGAAAGGCGGAATAGGAATCGAGGACTTGTTCGAAAAAAATACCTTTTCTGATTTCATCATCCGCATGAACTACAAAGGAATTCTCAACTCCTCAACCTTCATCGAGGCCGGGGTGGGACAAATCATAAGAGACTCATTCATCGAGCCTGTGGACGGAGACCTTGGTCCGGCTCAGTATTATGTCGAAGACTTAGCCCGGAATGTCCACAATTCTTACGGAAACGTCACTGACGACCAGAAAAGACTGGACTTCAACCTCAAGTTGACCAAGCATCTCCAGACAGAGACATTCGGCCGGCACGAGCTTAACTTTGGCTTCGAATATTACACTTTCTCTTCTGATTTTGCCGTTGACTTCACCGGAAGAGAAGAAGACCTCTACCCTGACAATGGCTTTGACGCCGGAACAAAATATTATTTTGATAGCTGGAGGGAAGGAGCAAGGACTCCAACTTTTTTCTATGAGTACGGCGAGTTTAATTTTATCAACTCCTCGCGGGGAATAGGGCTTTTCTTTAAGGATAAGATTACCTTTAAGAGATTGACTCTCATGGCTGGAGTCCGCAGCCAGACTCAACTCTGCGTCGATAATAAAGGAGAGAAGCTCTGGTCTTGGAGCCTTGGCGACTTCATCTCGCCCCGCTTCACTCTTGCTGTGGACATCACAGGGAACGGGGCTAACATCCTGAAATTAGGATGGGGAAGATTTTCTGATTTGATCACGACCATGCCTTTAGGGCTTTTAAACTCAGGAGCTGGCCTGACCTTCCGCACTTACAGGTGGCAGGGACCTTCCAATCCGTCAGAGACAGAGCTCCACAACACTTCAAACTGGCAGTTTGAGAATGAGCAGAAGAGCCAGCCTTTTGAAATAAACCCGAAAATCAAGCCAAACTTTCTCACCCGCTATCTCATCGAGTTTGACCATCGGCTCGGCCGGAATTGGGCAATCAAAGGGCGATATGTAAGGACAGATGCTGAAAACTTACTCGAAGTCCTGGCTCTCCTTGATATTGAAAAAGGGTATAAATACTTTTTTGACAACTTCGAATACAAAAGAAGAAACTATCAGGGGATTGAGCTGGAGCTCAGCGGAATAATCGGCTCTAACATTTTCTTAAACGCTTCCTACTGCCACTCCTCGGCAAAGGGAACCAACCCTGGCCAGGTCGAAACCGGCTCCTGGGCTCAGGAAGAAGGGAGCACAAATTATATCGGCCT
>CAZYBE010000027.1:0-42076 GCA_964645765.1 uncultured Eubacteriales bacterium | reverse complement strand
TCTCTCCTTCGGAGAGAAACCGTGCCCGCTCAGGCTTCATAGGGGACTCCTCACCCCCAAACCCTCACCCTAACAATCATCTTGATATTATGTTAATAAAAAGGGACTGTCCCCATTTTCTCATATGTCCAATACTCAGGATTGTCCAGAAGAAAACGAATAGCCTTGAGATGAAGATTGTGGCCTGCCTTATGCGCTTTGAAATGTCCCAAAAGAGGAGAGCCAAAAAGGGACAGGTCGCCTATCAAATCCAGAATCTTATGGCGCACAAATTCATCAGGATATCGCAAGGGGCCGCTCATGACGCCTTTCTCATCGAGAATAACTGCGTTGTCAAGCGTGCCGCCTGCAGCCAATCCCTGACTTCTGAGCGAAGGGACATCCTTCAAGAATCCAAAAGTCCGTGCAGGTGCAATCTCTGTGATAAATCTCTCCAAATTTAACTCAAGACTCAGTTCCTGTCTGCGAATAAGAGGGTGATCATATTCAATAGAATAGGTTATTCTAAAACCAGAGTCGGGGAAAAAGCAAAGGAAAGCATCCTCTTGCTCAATGGTGAAAGGCTTAAGAATCTTTGCCGCCTTCTTCTCTTGGGGAAGACGTCTGACCCCGGCATCGAGGATAGCTTGGACAAAAGGAGAAGCACTCCCGTCCATCGCAGGAATCTCAGGACCGTTTAGCTCTATAACCAGGCTATCAATTCCGAACATATAGAGAACAGCGAGCAAATGTTCAACAGTCTGAATCTTGCAACCTTTGGAGACGAGAGAAGTTGAATTTTCAGCCTCAGTCTTTTTTGGGTCGATATGGAGTTCGAGGTTCCCAAGGTCGCTCCGACAGAAGACGATTTCTCCTCTGGAGCTTGGCCTTAAAAAGATATCGGCCTTCTCCCCAGAATGGATGCCGACTCCGGAGAGACGAACCTCTTTCTGGATAGTGCTTTTTTCTTTCATCGCCTGCCTGATAAAGTATTCACTCTCTCTATATGCTTTGTTGAAATTCAAACAAGGAACTTCTTGTTTTTTAAAGTATAACTTAAAACCCTTACTTAAAAAAGGGGACAGTCCGCTTTTCGAGTGTAGCTTTATTCATGGAGATTTGATAGAATTGCAAAAATGAAATCCCAACTCAAAGACATCCTGAACAAAGTTTACTGGAAAAAGATTTCCCCCGAAGAAGCTCTGAACCTCCTAAAAGATTACCCCTATCAAGACCTGGGCTTTGCCAAAATCGACCACCACCGCGAACTCAGAAAAGGCTTTCCCGAGTTCATCTATGGCCAAGGAAAAACTGAAGACCAGATTTTAAAAATTGCCCGAGAGATTATCAAAAAAGGGAGCAACCTGCTTATCACCAAAGTCGGGCCAGAAATCTTTAAGGCTTTAGCCAAAAAAATGCCTAAAGTGCGCTATAATTCTTTAGCCAAGGTCATCTATCTAAGACAACAAAAGCCTGTGCCTGGAAAAGGGAAGGTCGTTATTTTAACCGCAGGGACATCGGATGTTCCTGTTGCCGAAGAGGCTGCCGCGACCTGCGATATCCTGGGCAACGAGGTCGAGAAAATATACGATGTCGGAGTCGCCGGCATTCACCGGCTTTTCGGGGAATACGAAAAAATCAAGGGAGCCCGGGTGGTTGTTGTTGTCGCCGGGATGGAGGGAGCTCTGCCCAGCGTTATTGCCGGAATCGTCAATGTTCCAATCATCGCCGTCCCCACCAGTGTTGGCTACGGAGCAAGCTTGAAGGGGATGGCAGCTCTTCTGGCCATGCTCAACTCTTGCCCTGGAGGAGTGGGAGTGGTCAACATTGACAACGGCTTCGGGGCAGGGTATCTGGCAAGCTTGATCAACCATCTCTGAGCCAACTTTGTCTCGTTCGGTTATAAGCCTTTTCTTTTTATTTTTTAATGACTTAGATGCTTGACAATTGTGTCAGCCGTCCTTATATTAATATAAATTATTTAAAGACCCGCGCAACGATAATCCATGGAAATTATTGACCAGATTAGACAAGTGGCGAATATTGTCGACATCGCCTCTCGCTACACGACACTCAAGAAGCGAGGGAAAAAATATGTCGGTCTTTGCCCTTTTCACTCTGAGAAGGACCCCTCGTTCACTGTTGATGATGAGAAGCAACTCTTTCACTGTTTCGGCTGCGGAGCAGGAGGAGACATCTTTACTCTCATCATGGAAAAGGAAAACCTCAGTTTTCCAGAAGCGCTGAGGAGCCTGGCTCAAAAGTATAACATTGCTCTTCCCCAGCAAAGCAAGGTCTCTCCCCAATTGCGCAAGCTGGAAGAACAACTATTCAAAATCAACGAAGAAACGCTTGCTTTTTTCAAGAAAAATCTTTTCACAAGCGCAGAAGGCGAGAAAGCCCATGATTATCTTAAAAAGAGAGGAGTCTCTGAGGAAATCATCCAGGAGCTGAAGATTGGTTATGCCTTTAACTCATGGGATTCCCTCCTCTCCCATTTCCAAGCAAAAGGCGTCTCCCCAAAACTTCTGGAGAAGGGAGGGCTTGTTCTTTTCAATCAAAAGAAAGCGAGCTACTATGACCGCTTCAGAGGGAGGGTCATTTTTCCCATATTCGACCTCACCGGAAAAGTCGTCGCCTTTGGCGGAAGAACCATCTTCGATGATGACCCGAAATACCTCAATTCGCCGGACACGCCGGTCTACTCCAAGGGAAGAATTCTCTATGGAATGAACTTCTGTAAAGAATCTATTCGGGAGCGAGGCGAGTTGATCCTTGTCGAAGGATACACGGATTTCATCTCTGTTTATCAAGCTGGAATAACAAATGCTGCCGCCTCTCTCGGAACAAGTTTAACCTCAGACCAGACTTTGCTCGCCTTGCGCTTTGCCCCAAGGATGATCGTCAGCTATGATGGAGATTCGGCAGGCAGGAGTGCGGCAGGCCGTGCGGTTTCTCTCTGTTTTGAAAAAGGTCTTCAAGCTAAAGTGGTGCTTTTGCCCCAGGACGTTGACCCCGATAACTTCATCAGAAAATACGGCGCTGACGAATACAAAAGCCTTATTTTAAAGAGCGCTCCAAGTCTAAGGTTCCTGATCGATTCTTTCCTCCAAGAAAAAAAGGACGACAGCCCTGAAGAGAAAGCAAGAGTTGCCAGGCTCGTGGTGAGGGAGGTCGCGAAGATCCCTGACTCAATCACCCGCAGCGAATATTTAAAAAAAGTCAGTGAATATCTTTCCATCGATGAAGGAGCACTGCGCAGAATAATCCAGCAGAAATCCAGAGAGGAGAAAGCCGAGGAAAAAGAACCATTTCTCCCTGCTGAAAAAAGGCTCCTTCAAATTCTCTACGAGGACGAGGATATTGCTCCTTATGTTTTTGAAGAGATAAAAGAAGAGGATATTCGAGACCTGAAGGGCAAGCCCATTTTTATTGCCCTCTCCAATTGTTTTAAAAACGGCAAAAAGCCAAGCCACCATGAATTAAAAGAAAAAATAGATGCCATTCTCCTGAGTTCTCTATCCAGGGTTCTTCTGGAAAAAGAGCAACCTGCGACCGTCGAGGAGGCCTTTGAATGCATCAACGCCTTAAGACAATTTTCACTCGAAAATCGCTCCAAGGAATTGAAAGCTGAAATCATTAAGTCAGAGAGAAACGGAGAGAAAGAAAAACTTCGGGCTCTCCTCAGCCAGAGACAGGAAATCACCAGGCAATTGTCATCATTATCGAAACGAAGCTATCAAAATCTGGGTTATAACAATGAAACATCTTCGACAAAAGAGAGGAGTTAATATTGTCACCGGCTAACAAATACCAAAAGGACGAAATCCAAGAGCTTCTTTCCAAAGGGAGAAAACAGGGCTATCTTCTTTTTGAAGAAATAGACAAAACCTTCCAGGAAGACATGGAAGCCGAGGGGGATTTCGACGATTTCCTCAGCTCTGTGGACGACTATGGGATAAAAATCCTCGACACTAAAAAAGGAGAAGTTCATCCCAAAAGAAGAAAGAGCAACCTGATCACTCTTCAGGGCTTGGAGCGAACAACCGACCCTGTCAAGCTCTATCTCAGGGAGATGGGAAGTATTTCCCTCCTGACCCGAGAGGGAGAAATTGCCATTGCCAGGGAAATAGAAAGAGGTGAAAAGACTATCATCAAAGCCCTCTCCAAGACAAGGCTGGTTTTGAACGAACTCCTCGCCCTCGAAGAAAAAATAAAAGAAGACCCAAATTATATCTTAGAAATGTTTGACCTTAGCGAAGATGACATTGCCGAAGGGAAACTCGAGGCAAAAAAGAAGCAAATCCTGGCTAAAATCAAGAAGATCAGGAGCCTCAGCGTTAAACTAGATAATATCTCCCCGATAAAGAGAAATATCTATAAGCGAGGCCGCCTGATTGTGAAAATGAGCCGTCTCATCAGAGAGCTCAATATCCGCTCCACCCACAGAGAAACCCTCATCGATAATCTTCGAGAAAAGCTCAAAATCATCAACGAAATAGAAGAAACAAAAGAAGAGATGACTCTGGCTCTCGACCGCGCCAAAGGAAAAAAAGAAAAGGAAAACCTAAAGCAGAAAACCAAAGAAATCAACAAATCCCTCAGGATGCACCAGCGAGAGATTGGGCTTGATTCCCAAGCATTAAGAAAAACACTCCGGGCTATCGCTACAGGGAAAAAGATTAGCGATCAGGCAAAAAAAGAGCTTGTTGCTGCCAACCTGAGACTCGTGGTTTCCATTGCTAAGAAATACAGCAACCGCGGGCTTCAGTTTCTCGACCTCATTCAAGAAGGAAACATGGGCTTGATGAAAGCTGTCGATAAGTTCGAATACCGAAGGGGATATAAATTTTCGACCTATGCCACCTGGTGGATAAGGCAGGCTATAACCCGAGCGATTGCTGACCAGGCAAGGACGATAAGAATACCGGTCCATATGATAGAAACCATTAATAAACTGATCAGAGTCTCAAGAAGTCTTGTCCAAGAGATTGGAAGAGAACCCAGTTGTGAGGAGATAGCGAAAAAGATGGACATGTCAGTCAACAAGGTGAGAAAAATCATAAAAATCGCCCAAGAGCCAATCTCGCTCGAGACGCCTATCGGAGAAGAAGAAGACAGTCATCTGGGCGATTTCATAGAAGATAAGGTCATCCCTTCTCCTCCTGATACTGTGATAAACATCAACCTCAGGGAGCAGATTGAGGAAGCCTTAAAATCTCTGACAGAGAGAGAAGCAAAAGTCTTGAGGATGAGATTCGGGCTCGGGGACGGAAATGAGCACACTTTGGAAGAAGTCGGTCAGCAATTCAAGGTGACTCGTGAAAGAATCAGGCAAATTGAAGCCAAGGCCTTGAGAAAATTAAAACATCCCACTCGCAGCCGCAAGCTCAAGTCCTTCACCGATAATAACTGAGATAAAGTCAGTCTGCTCTATGAGAGCAGAAAAGGGGACAGTTCCCTTTTTTGTTATTTTTACCCTTCCTTCTTAGCTTCCATTGAGAAGCATTTCCAAACTGGTGACAATGTATTTCCATGTTCGAGAGACAAGTTTTGGGAAATAGCCGCAGCGACCATTGAGGATTTAGCCATCGGAGTTCGCTCTTCGAGGGAACCCGACGGAGTCGGGCGGCGAGCATGTCTGAGCGAAGCGAGTTGCGCAGCCGCCGAGAAGAGCGAATGGAGATGGCGTTAAAAATCCGATTGGGAGCGAGGCTATTTCCCAAAATCTCACCCAAAATTGACTTGGTATTTGATATTTGTTATAAGGAAAAAAGGGCCTATAGCTCAGCGGTAGAGCTACCGGCTCATAACCGGCAGGTCCCAGGTTCGAATCCTGGTAGGCCCATTTTGCTGAGAGGAAAAAATGTGGACCTCGACAACCTGATCCATCTCCAGAAGCTTGACAAAAAGATGACGGATATTTCTCTTTTCCTCGACAATATTCCCTCCCAGATTGAAAAAATCAATGAAAAAATTGAAACGAGCTCGAAAATCATCACTCTGGCCAAAGAAAAAATGGTTCAAAACCAGAAAAAACGAAGAGATTTAGAAGCTGAAGTTAAAGATATAAAGGTAAGAATATCCAAGTATAACCTCCAGCTCAATGAGGTCAAAACCAACAAAGAGTATAGCTCTCTCCTTAAAGAAATTGAAGAAGCCAAAAAAAAAGTGGACGCGCTGGAGGAAAAGATAATCACTGAAATGCTGGCTGCTGACGAAATCGAGGAGGAAATCAAGACCGCAGACCGAAAATACAAGGAAGGCCAAGTGAAATTCTTAAAGGAGAAAGACATTCTTCAACAAAAGAGAAATGAATTCGAAGAGAAAAGAAAAAATTTGATCCAGGAAAAAGACGAGCTCGTGCCGAAGATTCCCTCAGAGCAGGTCAGCCTCTACCTTAAAATCTCTCCGAAAAAAAACGGTATCGCCCTCTCCCCCGTCAATGATGATTTTTGCTCTATGTGTCATGTCCGCATCAGACCTCAGGTTCTGAACGAATTGAAGAGCCTGGAAAAAGTTATTCTCTGTGAAAACTGCGGCAGGATTCTCTACTGGCTAAAGAAAGAGTCGGGTCATTCCTTGTAAAGGGCATTGATAATATCTTTATACTTCTCCTCGACAATATTTCTTTTAACCTTCAAGGTGGGAGTCATCTCCCCTTTTTCTATCTCAAAATCTCTATCCAGAAGGGCGATCTTTTTGACCTTTTCGTAAGAAGAAAGATTGGGAGTGATGCGGTCAATTTCTCTTTCCATGAAATTCAGGACCTGTTCGCTCCGGGTCAAATCACTGTTTGTCTCAAAAGGAATATCGTTTGTCGTTGCGTATTCTTTCAGCTTATCAAAATTAGGCACGACAAGAGCTGATATAAACCGCCTTCTATCGCCAAGAACCACGGCATTGGACACATAAGGGCTGAGCTTTAAAAGATTCTCAATGGGCTGGGGAGCCACATTCTTGCCGCCTGAAGTGACAATCAGGTCTTTCTTCCTGTCCGTGATAACAAGAAAGCCCTCCTCATCCAGGTGGCCGATATCTCCAGTATGAAACCATCCTCCTTTGAATGCTTCTCTGGTTTCATTCTCTTTCTTGTAGTAGCCCTTCATCACGTTTGGCCCTTTGGTTAAAATCTCTCCATCCTCAGCAATCTTGACTTCAACATCGGGGATGAGCTTCCCTACAGCTCCAAACTTTGGATTATCAAAAGTGTTGACTGATATAACCGGAGAAGTCTCTGTTAATCCATAGCCCTCCAGGACGACCAGACCCATCGCATAGAAGAATTCAGCGATGTCCTTGGAAAGAGGGGCGCCGCCCGAGATAAAAAACCTGACTCTTCCTCCAGTCTTCTCGATAATCTTTGAATAAACAAGCTTATGAGCTAGATTCCTCTTGAATTGGAGATATCCAGGAATGGGCTGACGGCCAAGTTTCCTTTTGGCAAACTCCCTTCCGACTTTAACCGCCCAGAAGAAAATCTTTCTCTTCAAGGCCGAACTCCGAAGAACGTTATCCATGACTTTTGAATAGATCTTTTCAAGGACACGAGGAACGTTAACCATAATATGCGGCCGAACCTCAAGCAAGTTTTCAGCCAAGGTATCCATGCTCTCGGCATAGCCGATCGTGCAGCCTTTATAAAGGTAGCAAAAAGTAACCATCCTCTCCAGAACATGAGACAGAGGCAGAAAAGAAAGAACAGTATCCTTCTCTGAAAATTCGATAACGGACACACACGCCTTAACATTGCTGATGAAATTGCTGTGAGTCAGCATGACTCCCTTGGGGACCCCGGTTGTGCCTGAGGTGTAGATGATTGAAGCCAGATCATCGGGTTTGACTTCCCGAGTCATCTTCTCAAAAAGACCCGGATTCTCCTGAGCAAGTTTCTTCCCTCTTTCCATAACCTGGGCAAAAGTCAAGGCTCCTTCAGGCGCTTCAGGCAAGAAGGTGATGTAGTGGCTGACATTTTTTAACTCGTCTTTAATCGCTTTCAGCTTCTGCCACTGGAGGCTATCAGAAAAGACAACAATCTTAGAATCAGAATCATTAATTATATATTTGATCTGCTCTGGCACCAAGGAAGTATAAATGGGGACAGTCACCCCGCCCAGGCACAAGTTCCCGATATCAGCCATGACCCACTCTGCTCTGGAATCCGAAAGGATGACCATCTTATCTCCGGCTTTCAAGCCCAAACCCTTAAGCCCGAGAGAGAAATATTTAACGTTGTTGGCAAAATCCTGAGTTGAAATGGGCTGATAACGGCCTTCTTTTTTATGAAGCATTAACCCGTCTCTAACGTAGGATCTCACTGTATTGAGAAATAATTGAGCGATTGTCTCGACCATGACTCCCTCCTTGTCTTAAGGTGGCTCAATTTTAAAAAAGAGGAGAATAGACTGTCAAGCTATTTCGTGTCGAGACGAACATCTCTCTCCCCATTTTTTCTCCTGTTCCCTGGCACTAAAGGTGCTTTGGCTGAAATGTCTGTAATATCGATTTTTCCCCTGATAAATGGCTTGGAAATGGGATTAAATAGGGGGGAAAAAAAGGGGTAATTTTCCTTTACTAAAATACCCTTCTTAGTATATAATTAATAAGCTAAAAATGCCCAATGGGTTATACAAAAATCCTCCCATCGTAACCCGGTTTTCTCTGAGATCTTAAGACTATGGCTGACAAAAAATATACTGAAGCAAGTATAAAAGTCCTCAAGGGGCTGGAAGCTGTCCGCAAGCGGCCAGCCATGTATATCGGAAACACCAGCACCGAGGGGCTTCATCATCTGGTTTATGAAGTCGTTGATAACAGCATCGACGAGGCTCTTTCCGGCTATTGCACAACGATTGATGTCATCATTCATGTCGATTCCAGCATCACTGTCATCGACGACGGCCGCGGCATACCGGTTGGAATGCACAAGAAGGAAAAAAGACCGGCTGCAGAAGTGGTCATGACCACCCTCCACGCTGGGGGGAAATTTGACTCCAAAACCTACCATATCTCTGGAGGGCTTCACGGCGTTGGAGTCTCCGTGGTCAATGCCCTCTCGGAAAGGCTGGACCTGGAGACAAAGAGGGATGGGGGTGTCTATACCCAGACTTACAAGAGAGGCGAGCCTGTAACCCCATTAAAGAAAGTAGGCAAGACAAAGGGCACGGGCACAAAAGTCACCTTCAGGGCAGATAGAGAAATCTTCGATACCGTCGATTTCAATTTCGAGATTCTCACCCAGAGGTTGAGGGAGCTCTCCTTCCTGAATAGAGGGTTGAAAATCACCCTCAAGGATGAGCGAGCCGACAAGATGCATGAATTTCAATACAAAGGTGGGATTCAGGAATTCGTCCAGTTCCTCAATCAGAACAAAACCCCTCTCAATCCCAAGCCCATCTATTTTGAGGTGACAAAAGACGATGTCTTTCTCGAACTCGCCCTCCAGTACAATACGACTTACTCTGAGACAATCTTCACCTTCGTCAACAGCATCAATACGACTGAGGGCGGGACCCATCTCATCGGATTCAAGGCAGCTCTGACCCGGTCCATAAATAATTATGCCAACGCCAACAACCTGATTAAAGATTTGAGTCAGAACCTGACCGGTGACGATACAAGAGAAGGGCTGTGCGCTGTCATGAGCTTAAAGATGAAAGATCCTCAGTTTGAAGGCCAGACAAAGACAAAATTGGGGAACAGCGAGGTCAAAGGGATCGTTGAATCCGTGGTTAATGACCAGCTTTCGACCTATTTTGAAGAAAACCCAACGGTTGCCAAGAAAATCGTTCTTAAAATATTGGAAGCAGCCAGGGCAAGGGAAGCTGCTCGAAAAGCCAGGGAACTTGCCCGCCGCAAGGGATTCCTGGGATCGACATCCTTGCCTGGAAAATTGGCTGATTGCCAGGAAACTGACCCGGCTGAGAGCGAGATTTTCATCGTCGAGGGAGAATCTGCCGGAGGCTCAGCAAAACAAGCCCGGGATCGCCGCTTCCAGGCCGTCCTGCCTCTTAGAGGGAAGATTCTCAACGTCGAAAAGGCAAGGTTTGACAAAATGCTCAAGAGTGAGGAGATTGGAATCCTCGTTTCGGCTTTAGGAACAGGTGTCGAACAGTCAGAGTTCAACATTGAGAAATTACGCTATCATAAAGTCATCATCATGACCGATGCTGATGTCGATGGCTCCCATATCAGAACCCTGCTCTTGACCTTTTTCTACCGACAGATGCCTCAGCTTATCGAGAAAGGCTATCTCTACATTGCCCAGCCGCCTCTTTACAAGATTACAAAAGGAAAAGCTGTTCTCTACTTGAGGGATGAGCGCTCCTATGAAAAGCACACCATCAAAAAAATCACAGAAGAATTCCAGCTCAAAGTCGGCCAGAAAAAAGGATTGATTGAGGGTGAGGAATTCAGAAAATTCCTCTCCCGCATCATCGCCAAGAAGAATTATATCCAGATCCTGGAGAGAAAAAACTATCCTTTCTTCTTGACCAAGATTCTTCTCGACAACGAGGTTGAAGATGAAAAATTTCTCGAGAATAAGAGCAAAATGGAAAAGATCCGCAGTCTCCTCCATGAAAAAGGAATATCTTCAACTTTAAGCAGAGACGAGGAGCACGGGCTTTATGAATTAGCACTCAATTTCCAGATTAACGGCATGAGCGTCGCCTGCAAGGTCAATTTGGACTTAATCCAGTCTGTCGAATATCAACACCTCTATGACATCCACAAAGAATTAAAAGACTTCAAACCGCCCTTCCATGTTCTGGGCGACGGCGAAAGTGTTAAGATTGAGAACGAGGCAAAACTCTTGGATTACCTCTACCAGAAGGGAAAAAAGGGAATAGTGATCCAGAGATACAAAGGGCTGGGCGAGATGACCCCTCAGCAGCTCTGGGAGACAACCATGGACACAGAGATAAGATACTTGCTTCAGGTCTCTATCGGAGACGCAGTGGAAGCCGATCGCATCTTCACTGTGCTCATGGGTGAGGAAGTTGAGCCGAGGAGGGATTTTATCGAGAAGAACGCTCTTGAAGCCCAGAACCTGGATATTTAAGAAAAAGAATCAAGGGTCATTTTATTTTTTAGGTCTAAGCCATGAGTACTAAGTCTACAGTGGTCAGTCTTGAAGAAGAAATGAAGAGGTCCTACCTTGATTACGCCATGAGCGTCATCATCGGCCGGGCCATTCCGGATATCAAGGACGGATTGAAGCCTGTTCACCGCCGCACGCTCTATGCCATGTATGAGACTTCGAGCTCCTGGAACAAGCCTTACAAAAAATCCGCGCGCATCGTCGGGGACGTCATCGGCAAGTATCATCCCCATGGGGAGGCGGCTGTCTATGACACTTTGGTCCGGATGGCTCAGGATTTCAGCCTTCGCTACCCCTTGGTCGACGGACAGGGTAATTTCGGCTCCATAGACGGAGACCCGCCGGCAGCCATGAGATACACCGAAGTCAGAATGAAAAAGATCGCAGATGAACTCCTGGCGGACATCGAGAAGGATACGGTCAATTTTGTTCCCACCTATGATGGAAGCCTCCAGATGCCTGATGTCCTTCCTGCTAAATTTCCCAATCTTCTCGTCAACGGCGGCTCCGGGATAGCCGTGGGCATGGCCACCAACATCCCGCCCCATAATCTGGTCGAGGTCATAGACGGCATCATCCACCTCATGCAACATCCCAAAGCCAAACTGGAAGACATCATGAAATTTATCTCCGGTCCAGACTTTCCAACCGGAGGATATATCTTCGGTCTCGATGGAATAAAAGAAGCTTACAGCACAGGAAGAGGAATCATCACCTTGAGAGCAAGGGCGATGATCGAGAGGGGGAGGAAGAATGAGAGGGACAAAATCGTCGTTACTGAAATCCCTTACCAGGTCAATAAAGCCAAGCTTCTGGAAAGCACCGCTCAGCTTGTCAATGAAAAGAAAATAGAGGGGATTGCGGATATAAGGGACGAGTCCGACCGCGATGGAATGCGGGTTGTCATCGAGATAAAAAAAGGGGAATACCCTGAAGTCATCTTGAACAACCTCTATAAACATACGGCTCTCCAGACATCCTACGGAATCATCATGCTGGCCATCGTCGACAAGCAGCCGAAGATACTCAGCCTCACCGACATGATGAGGTATTTTATTTCTCACCGCCAGGATGTTGTTCGACGCCGAACACGATTTGAATTGAAGAAGGCTGAATTAAGAGCCCACATTCTCGAAGGGCTGACCATTGCCCTCGACCATCTGGACAAGGTCATCAGCCTTATCCGTTCCTCGCGGACAGTCGACCAGGCAAGAAACGGGCTCATCACCAATTTTCATCTGACAAGGGTTCAGGCTCAAGCCATCCTGGATTTGCAGCTGCAAAAATTGACCGGACTGGAAAGAGAGAACATCCAAAAAGAATACAGGGATTTAAAAAAGACCATCCAGAAATTGAGAAGAATCCTGGCCAGTGAGAAGCTGATCCTGGAGATTATCGTCGATGAGCTGAAACAGATCAGGGAAGAATACCAGGATGGGCGAAAAACAGAGATCAAAGAGGAAACCATCTCAGAGCTCAAGCCAGAAGATTTGATCAAAGAAGAGGATGTCGCTGTTGTCTATACCGCATCCGGATACGTCAAGCGCACCTCTCTGAGCTATTATCATTTTCAGAGCCGCGGCGGTAAAGGGAAAAGAGGAATCAGCATGAAGGCTGAGGATATTGTCCAGCACTTATTCATCTGCTCCACCCACAGCTACCTTTTATTCTTCACCAATAAAGGACGAGTCTATTGGTTGAAGGCTCTGGAGATTCCGGACGTGGGTGTTTCTGGCCGGGGAAAGCCCATCAGGAATCTCATTCAATTTGGCCCGGATGAGAATGTCAATTCTGTCGTCGCCGTGAAAGATTTCTCAAAGGACCTCTACATCGTCATGCTGACTTCGAATGGGAAGATGAAGAAAACGAGGTTGAGCGATTTCAGGAACATCCGTAAAGGTGGGATTATCGCCATCGGTCTGGGGCGCAAGAATGAACTGCTTTTAGTGGAATTAACCGACGGAAAAAAGGATATTTTGATCGGGACAAAATTGGGGAAAGCCATCAGGTTCAAGGAAAAAGAAATCAGGGCTATGGGCCGCCAGGCCGCTGGTGTCAGGGCCATCCGCCTCAGCCCCAAAGATGAGATTATTGGAATGATTGTCGCCGGGGAAAATGATAAGTTTATCTTCACCGCCAGTGAAAAGGGTTCTGGAAAGAAGACGGAGATTAGCTTTTATCCCAGACGTCGAAGAGGCGGAAAGGGTGTCATTAATCTTAAAATCAACTCGAAAATTGGAGTGGCCATTGGAATAGTCGGGATTAAAGATGAAGAGTTACTGCTCATCACTAAGACGGGAAAAGTCATCCGGATAAAGACAGAACAAGTGAGGGCTTCTGGAAGAGCGACTCAAGGAGTGAGAGTCATCGGCCTTGAGAAAGGCGATAAAGTTGTTTCTCTGGCAAAAGTCAGAGAGAGCTGACAAATGCCGGCAAACCTTCCTCCCCAGTATTTTGAGGCGGAAAGAAAGCTTAAAGACGCAAAAACTCCTCAAGAAAAAGTAAGCATTTTCGAAGAGCTCCTTTCCATCGTCCCCAAGCATAAAGGAACAGAAAAACTCCAGGCTTTGCTCAAGACGAAGATAGCCAAGCTGCGGTCAGAGATTCAAAAAAAGCCGACAATCGTCACACATGGGCCGACTTATCACATCGAAAAGACGGGCTCAGGCCAAGTGGTTTTGATTGGACCTCCCAACGCAGGCAAATCAATGCTCGTAAAATCAATTTCAAATGCCAATCCTGAAATCGGTGATTATCCTTTCACCACCCGCAGCCCGGCTCCGGCGATGATGAAATATGAAAATATCCAGATTCAACTCATCGACACCCCGCCTGTCACACCAGACTATCTAGAAGTCTGGCATTATGAACTGGTCAAAGACGCAGACGGGGTGTTGTTTATTCTGGATTTAGCCGGCCAGGATTCAATCGAGGTTCTGGAGGCTATTTTAGCCAGGCTCAAAGAGAAAAAAATCGAGCTCATTCCAGAGGAACAATCCATTCCTCCTGACAGCCCTTTCTTTTTAAGAAGAGCGATAATCGTGGCTAATAAGTCAGACCTTCCCCTGGCAGAGGAAAATTTCAATCGATTAAAAAAGGCTCTTGAGCCGAAGTTTTATCCTCTCGCCATCTCTGCCAGCCGCGGAGACGGTCTCGAACATTTAAAAAAGCGTATCTTCTCCCTTCTCCACATCATCCGTGTTTACAGCAAAGCTCCGGGGAAAAAGGCGGAATTCGAGGCTCCA
This sequence comes from uncultured Eubacteriales bacterium, assembly GCA_964645765.1. Taxonomy (GTDB): domain Bacteria; phylum Acidobacteriota; class Aminicenantia; order Aminicenantales; family Aminicenantaceae; genus CAZGMN01. Next base: position 27,751 of record CAZYBE010000027.1, on the reverse strand, counting down.
TTCACTCTGAAGCGAGGGTCATCGGTCTTGGATATGGCAAAGGCCGTTCATATGGATTTTGCCCGAAAGCTGAAATATGCCCGAATCTGGAGCAAAGACAAATACCAGGGTCAAATGGTCAATCGCGACCATATCCTCGAGGACGAAGACATCATCGAGCTTCACATTTAAAAATCATTATCTGCCAAGGATTAATAACCAGGGTGGACGCGCCTGCTTTATAAGCCTTAAAAGAACTGAAATAAAATCTGAATGATTTGTGACTAATTTGATTTTTAGAACTTTATTATTATTCCTGTTCTCAGTGAAAACCCAGAAATGTCAGCTTCGAAATGGTCAGGGTAAATACCTATCGGGATATCCATAGAAATCGTGGGGTAAAAATTCCCGGTGTCGGTATCTTTTTTCTCATAGTAAAATAATGTTCCCTTTCTCAAATCTGTTAATCCATCAGAATCTTGATAAGTTTCTTCTCCTTCCCAGCTCTTAAGCTTGCAGTATCTTGCTTCACCTTCGAGAAACAGAACAACTCTGGGAGCAAGTTTAATTTCCAGGCCAATGCCGCCATGAAATCCAAAGGCCCTGTCTTTTACCTCGAAATTGGTTTCCGACCAGAAGTCAGTAGCTCCTATCGTGGAAGTGTTCGTTATTTTTCCAAAATAATAGCCGACCCCAGCGTTTAAAAACAGCTTCAGAGGCGAAATAGCAGGCATGAAATAATAGACACTCAACTTTATTGGAATAACCTCGAAATACGGCTCTATTGTGTAATTAAGGTTCCAGAAGAAAGGTGTTTCGAGGGTAAATTCACTTTTGCTGTTTCTCTGGATGTATTCAACTCCAACTCCGATTTCAAAACCTTTGTATATTTTCAGCAGAATTTCGCCGCCATACTCAAATCCTAGGTTTAATCTTTTAAATTCACCTGATGTCCTCCCACTCGTCAATTCTGCGAAATCATTGATGTACTTTTCCACGCCCTCGCCGAAATCATTATAATCTCCGATGGATACAGTGCTGAAGCTTCCGGTAAACTTTAGACTTAATACTTGGGCATGAGTCAATCCTGTTAGAAAGAAGAATGCGATTAATGTCATTGACAGGATCATTAATCTGTTTTTCACTCTATCACCCCCTTACTCACTTTGCCACGTCTTTAAATGGATGTCATTTTCGGCTGAGCTTGTCGATTGAGCATCTTTGTCCCCATTTGCCCATCCAATCATCGTGGGGAATTATAAATCATGACAAAAAAAGATGTCAAGGGAGGGCATAACACGGCTTTCAGGTCAGCTTGACACCTACGCCTCTCATGACTTACATTCTTTCATGACGGGAGAAAGAGAAAATTCGGTCAAAAATGCGAAGTGTGCTGTTGTAGCCCAAAACGAAATTTCTATTCCCTATGATTCAAGCAGTCCTCTTTCGGCTACATATTAGATGAGTCAAGGGAGCCGCTTGATCCTTTAGGTGTATAAAATTGGGATCTGGCCCGGTTTCCCTGCGAACGTCCTGGATTCATCAAAAGGAGGAAATGATGAAAGTAATATCACTATTGATATCATTCGCGGCGGTTATTATTCTCTCGTTTGCGGCATCCGCGGCCGACGGTCCGGCGAAGCTCGCGCCCGAAAATCCGAAGTGGGGCGATACCGTCACGGTGACCTACGATCCCGCCGTCAAGGGTGCGAAATTTCTGCCCGGGGACACGATTTATATTTATTATGAGCTGAAGTTTCCCGAGTTCTCAAAGAACGGCTGGGCGAAAATGGACACGAAGGACGGAATGTTCAAGTGCAACATCAGAATCCCCGAAGGGGCGAGCTTCATTTACATATCTTTCATGACGATGGACGGCTCGGATCAGAACGCCGTCCTTAGAAGCATGATCTTTCGGCAAGACGGCGTTCCAGCGAAAGGAGCCTGGCTATGGAAAATAGCATCGGATTACTCCGAAACCGGATATCTGGAGGCTTTCAAGAATGAGCGAAAACTCTATCCCGACAATTATCTGGTTTTCCGGAGCAAGTGGTTAGCCGACGGTGCTTTCAAGAAAAACGATCAGAAGGCGATCATCGGCCGGGAGATGGGGGCCCTCAAAAAGCGGGGCATCAAGGAGTCTCCGGGGCTGCTCTGGTCTCTTTCCTGCGGCTACCTTTTCCTCGACGACGAAAAAGCAAGCCGGGAAGTGTTGCGGCGTATGGTCCAGACCTATCCAGACAGGGAAGACACGGTCGAGGCGCTGATAGAATATGATTATCAGGCATTTTCCAAACAGTTCAAGGAGGAAGGGCCGGAAGAGGTCAATCAGCTGAAACTCGAGCTCCTCCGGAGGAACCCCAGGTCGAAAAATCTCCGCGATTATATCCTACAATGGTTTTCATACGAAAAGGATGCCCCCTTGGAGCTCGTCCGGGCCGGCTGCGAAGCCTGGATCAAGGACGAGCCCGACAACCCGAAACCCTATTGCACCCTGGTAACGGCGTTCCTTAAAAATAACTCCGATATGAACATTGCCGCCGAGCTCATCACGAAGGCCCTGGACAGGCTGGTCGCGGGCAAACTTCGGCTGTTCGGAGACGACACAGGCAGTTTGACCGAACGCTATTTGCTGGACTCCTACGTAGCCGCTGCGGCCATCCATGAAAAACTCGGCGATTTCTCGACCGCGCTTGCCGAAATCAAGGCCGCCCAGGCCCTTTCGAAGGAAAACCGGCCCGACTTGTTCATGCGTGAAGCTTCGATTTGGCGAAACCTCGGCTATTTCAACAAAGCGGAAAAATCCTTTCTCGAGGCCAGCCGCTGTGGCGCAAAAAACGCCGATGAAGAACTCAGGGAAATTTATCGGCAGCGACATCAAACCGATGAAGGGTTCGACGCCTGGCTCGCCGAAGAGACGAAAAAACAGTCGTCGGCAGCTCTCGGTGATAAAAAAGTTGCCCCCGGGTTCGAGGTCAAGGCCCTCGACGGGGAGACACTGCGGCTGGCTGACCTCAAGGGGAAAGTTGTGGTCCTCAATTTCTGGTACATCGGATGCGCGCCGTGCCAAGTGGAGATGCCTGGCTTGAACAAGCTCGTCGAGGAATTCAAGCCCGAGGAGGTCGTCTTCATCGGGTTCGCCCTGGACGATGAGAGCCATCTCCGCGAATTTCTCAACAAAACTCCTTTTAAATACAGGATCGTCGCCGCGTCTTCCTCCATCGTTAAGCAATACGGGGCTTCGGCTTACCCGACCCACGTCCTCATCAACAAGCAAGGCCTGATCGAATTCATTATGATCGGAGGCAGCCCTAACCGCCACGAGGAGCTGCGGCCTCTCATCCAGAGCCTCTTGAAATGACGGCAGGCTCATAAAAAGGCAGGCGGAAACGAGCTCGACGGTCCGCGCTTCAGAGCAGCGACGCCGCGGCCTGAGGGATGAAAACGAGCACGTTGACCGGTCAAACTTCCAGCTTCATCACGCCGTAGAGGAAAACTCCAGGCTTTGCTCAAGACGAAAATAGCCAAACTGCGGTCAAAGATCCAAAAAAGCCGGCGATCGCCACGCATGGGCCGACTTATCACATCGAAAAGACGGGACCGGGCCAAATGGTCTTGATTGGGCCTCCCACAAGATCCTGGGGGTAATTTTAGCCAAACTCAGAGAGAAAAAAATAGACTATTTTTTATTCAAGGAAAGAATAGGATTCGAGATACACTTGAATCTGTATTTTTCATATCGCGGATAGGCAGTTTCACCAGCCTTTTCCCATTCTCCATAAGGAGCGAAATCCACATAGCCGTATCGGCCGAAATCAATTCTTATACCGTGGCAGTATTCCTGAGATATTGTCTCTTTAACGATTTTCTGAGCAACTGCCATCAGGCTCTTATCGTCGATTTCCTTTGGCACTTCAACTTGAAAGTACAAGCGATGAACACTTCCCCTATCCAGGCTTTCTCTTAGTTTGATCGTAAAAAATATTTCTTTAGCTTTATCCAGGTCAGAGAATATTTCTTTGTTTTTGAAGAGGGAGGATGTTTTAGTCGGTCCTGTATTGAAGGACAGGAGAAAAATCAAAGTCAGGAAAATGAGCACGAGGAAAAAATTAATTAGAAGCGGTTTTGAGACATAGAGGTATCTTTCTCTGGACATTTGTTTTATCCCCCTCTTTACCAACATTAACCGCACCTTTTTAATTTTACGGGGACAATCTTAAATTTATCGCTTACGGGGATAAAGTCAAGATTTTAAAGAAATTTGTCGCTTCTTGTCGTGTTATGTCGCTTTATGTCGTCTTTTATGACGGCCTTCCGTCCTTAACCTCAAGAAAATATTTCCACCTCATTCTCCCTTGCTTATGCGAAATTGACCACATTTTGGCTTTTTTATTTCTCTATTTACGGCTATAATTGACTCACATTATCGGGGCGTAGCGCAGTTTGGTTAGCGCACAGCGTTCGGGACGCTGGGGTCAGGGGTTCGAGTCCCCTCGCCCCGATACTTTGTCCATAGTTATTCTGCCATTCGCCATGTGAAGCATAGGTTTTGGAAAATAGCCGTAGCGAGGCTATTTCCCAAAACCTTTTTGAGACACCGAATTGGAGATACCTTCTTCAATCAGTTCATACTCTAAATTCCCCAGGCCGACCTCGTTTCCATGCTTGAGCTGAATTGACCAATCGATATCGTAGCCGGCCTTAAAGACATCTTTGCCGCTCCGCTTGATAATCAAATCCACTGAGGCCTTATCCGCAGCCACCGGGTCGAGCGAACCGAGAATTCCGATATCCTCCACCACAGCCGGGGCATCCTGGGCCATGCAGTCGCAGTCTTTGGTAACCTTTAATAAAAAATTTATGAAGCCAATTTTCCCTTTAAAATGCTTCAAGACACTGGAAGCATACTCGCTCATCTTCTTCTGGACCAGCATATAGTCAGAATCCCATCGGATCTTGATAGCCCCTTGCTTGCAGACGACAAGGCACTCCCCGCAACCGATGCACTTTTCATCCTCGATAATCGCCTTTTCGTCTTCAAGGGTAATAGCCTGCGTCGGGCAATGGTCAAGACATGCTCTGCATCCTGTGCAATTTTTGGGATTTATCCAGGGCCGAACATCTGAATGCTGCTCAAGCTTCCCGGCACGTGAAGCGCATCCCATGCCCAGATTTTTTATGGAACCCCCAATCCCAGCCTGGACATGGCCAGTGAAATGACTCAAACAGATGAGCAAGTCTGAATCCAGAATTGCGCTGGCGATCTTGGCTTTTTTGACCAGAGGAAAATCGACCTGAAGTTCATCATCATTTCGGCCGATAAGGCCATCGGCGATGATAAGAGGCGCGCCGAGCGCTTCCTCCATAAAGCCATGTTCTCTTGCCAGATGAAGATGGTCGACAGAATTCGACCTCCGGCCGAGATAAAGGGTATTGGAATCGGTTAAAAATACCCGAGGGGTAACGCTTTTGATCTTGCTGATAATCTTTCCCAGCCACTGAGGTTTTATGAAACCGGTGTTTCCTTCCTCCCCAAAATGGATTTTGAGAGCCACAAAGGATTTTTTATCCATTTGCTCTTTCAAGCCAAGATTAAGGAAAATTTTCTCTGCCTTTCGAGCCAAGACTTCATCTCCATCCTCTCTTCGGGCTGGGATAAAATAAACCTTGCTCAACGCTTCTCTTAGTTCAGACACTCTTTATCCCTCCAAAATCGCTTTTGCCGCCTTGAGGCTTGACCCGGCTTCAAACTTATGTCCCAGGGAAGAGAGGGTTCTCTCCAGAGAATCAAGCGCAAAATACACCTGGGCCTTTGACAGATTTCCCATATGTCCCGTGCGAAAGACCTTCCCTGCAGTCTGAGCCAATCCGCCTGCAACGACGACTCCTTCCTCATAGAGCTTTCTTCGAAAAGCCCGGTCTTCAATTCCCTGAGGATAATTGACAACAGAAAGGGTATCAGCCAAGAATGGCTCTTGAGTGAACAGAGAAAACCCAAGCTCGGCCAATGCAGCTCTGATGCCTTTGGCGATTCGAGCATGCCGAAGAAATCTCTGTTCCATTCCTTCCTCAAGGACGATTCTTGTGCTCTCACAAAAAGCCCTGATTTCGTTGACAGCCGGAGTCGAAAAATATTTTGAGGGGTCTTTCATCACCGGAAGCCAATTGAGAAGGTCTGAATAATAAGCAGGAATTCTTCCCATTTTCCTGCGCTTTTCCATCGCCTTTTCCGAGACAACAAGAATGGCCAGGCCTGGGGGAACTCCAAAACACTTTTGGGGTGCGGTCAAGACGACATCGATTCCCCAGTCATCCATCCTTTCCTCAATCCCGCCAGTGGCACAGACGCCGTCGACGATAAAAATGAGGTCGCGATTTTTCAGTCTGTCAGCATAATCTTTCACAGGGGCACATGTACCGGTGCAGGTATCGACATGAGTCGAAACCACGGCATTGTACTCCTTCTCAGAGAGTTTCCTTGCCAACTCTTCAGGAAGAACTGCCCTCCCCCACTCGCTCTCGATGAGGTCACAGTCCAGGCCGAAACTCCTGGCGATTTGAGCCATCCTCTGTCCAAAAAATCCCTGCGAGAGGACAAGAATCCTTTCCCCAATCCCGATAGTGTTCAAAAGGGCCATTTCCATGGCCAAGGTCCCTGCGCCGGCAACGATGAAAGGCTCGCCCTTCTCACAGAATACGATTTTCTTCAAAGCGGCCAAGGCTTCCTTCAATTCTTCCACCATCTCGGGGTCGACATGGGAAACAGTGGGTTGAGAGAGGCTGTTCAGGATGCGGGGATGAACAGGACTTGGTCCCGGGATCATGAGCAATTTTTCTTTTTTCATTTCTTCTCCATGTGTACAAAATTCTTTCTCATTTTCATCGATAGTCGTATATAAATCAAGAGCATCGGCACAACAAGAAACATTTTCAGCTCGTTTTTTCATTACCCAGCCTGAGCATGAATTCTGTTTCTTTCAAAAAAAAAGATACTTCATAGTAATCACCCGTGGATTTGAACCAGCAAATTTTGCTAAGATAAGCCCGCCATTACAAACGCAATGAATTTTGTTATATTGCCATGGCGAGCGAGCGGAGGGAGCGTGAACGCTTGATGAATGAAAAGTCGCCTCTTTTTACGCCGGTGAAGATCGGAGCGCTCGAAATTCCAAACCGATTTGTCCGCTCGGCAACCCATGACTTTATGGCAGCTGACGACGGCTCGATCACTGAAAGGCAGGTCTCCCTCTTTGAGAACCTGGCCAGAGGAGAAGTCGGGCTGATCATCACCGGACATGCCTATGTCAACCCACAGGGAAAAGCCAGCCCCTATCAGATCGGAGTCTATGCTGACAATCTGATTGACGGCCTGAGCCGAATTCCCAAGGCTGTCCATCGCTATCGCTCGCGCATCTTTCTTCAGCTCGCCCATGCCGGACGCCAAACAAAGCCAAAGCTCTGCGGCTGCGTGCCGCTCGCGCCCTCTTCAGTCTATGAGCCAATCTATAAGGTCATGCCCAGAGAGATGAGCAAGGAGGAGATCAAAGCAACCATCGATTGTTTCATCCAGAGCAGCCGGAGGGCCAGGGAGGCGGGCTTTGACGGAGTTCAGATTCATGCCGCTCACGGCTATCTTCTCAGCAGCTTCATCTCGCCTTACACCAACAGAAGACAAGATGAATGGGGAGGAACACTCGCCAACCGTTCGCGGATTGTGGTTGAAATCATCCGGGGCGTCAAAGCTTTGTTGGGCAAAGATTATCCGCTTATCGCCAAGATGAATTCAACAGATTTTCTTCCTGAGGGATTGACCCTCAAAGATAGCATCGAGATAGCAAAGATACTGGAGAAAGAAGGTCTCGATGCTATCGAAGCGAGCGGAGGAATGGCCGAGGCCGGAAAGGGCTCTTCCTGGAAAGGGCCTTTCAACGAGGAAGAGGAAGGCTACTTTGTCGATAATGCCTCAAAAATTAAAAAAGCTCTCTCCATCCCCGTCTTTGGCCTGGGCGGAATCAGGTCTTTCTCGGTCATGGAGAAGATTATCGAGCAGGGCAAGGCTGACCTCATTTCTATAAGCCGCCCTCTCATCCGTGAACCCTTTCTTATTCAGAAATTTCGCAGCAGTGAAATAGAAAAATCAGAGTGTATTTCCTGCAACAAGTGCTTTAATCCAAGGGGCATAAGCTGCGCTGAGCTGAAGAAAAGAAGTTAAGAAAGACGGAAGAATTGACTCCGCTCTGCTTTGGCGAATTCATCTTTTCGAATGAGGCTCAATGATTCTGTAGTTGACCCCCTCGTAACTGATAATGATCTTTGAAGAAAGCGAAAGATATTCTGCAATTCCAGGCTTTTGATATCAATTCTGACCTCTTAGAAAAGTTCTGATCCTCTCTTGAAGCTCGCCGACTGTGCTGAAGATTTCAGCATTTGTCGAAGCAAACCTCTCTTTATCCTCATTCAGGATGAGGACACAGGATATGCCGGCTTCGTTTGCTGCCTTGATGTCAAAATGAGAGTCTCCAATTACGCAACATTCCTCTTTTCTCAGACCCAATTTCTCCAGGACGGCAGCAAAGGGAGCTCCTGATGGCTTCCAGAGGCCGCTCTCCCTCGAGATGACCCGATCAAATTCAAGGTCAAATTTCTTCAGCAGAAAATCGACGTTCTTCTTAGAGTTGTTTGTGACCAGCGCCTTCTTAATTCCTCTCTCACTCAAAAAATCCAAGAATCGAGCTATGCCTGGCTTGAGTTTGGCCTTCATCGTCGCCTCATCTTCATATCTCTCCAGCACTCTCCATTTCTCCGATTTCTCCGGCTCTTCCAGGCTGCTCAGAAAAGCGAGTATGGGCTTTCCCTCGGTGGCCAGCTCAGCTTTTATCTCATTCCAATCATAGGAGACATCAACCACCGTGCCGTCCATATCAAAGATCACGCCCCTCAACTTCATCAGAATTTTTCCTTAATTCTTCCAATCTCGAAGAGGGGCTCTCCTTTGTTAGCCGGAGGAGTGTTGATGATGTAAAGAATCATTCCGCTGAAAGGAGCTCGAAATTCTTCCTTGACCTCTCCGAGGTAATCCGTAACGTAGCCAACCTTCTCTCCTTCATGGACATAATAACCCATTCTGGTTAGAGGGAAAAAAAGGCCGTCATCTTTGGAGTAGATGACTTCATAATGGTCAACCCAGACAGGGTCAGAGACGGGTTCCGGCTTACCCTCAATCATACCCAAGTGTCTCATGACGCTCAGAATCCCATTGATGTTGCAATCGACAGATTCTTTATCGGTCTTTCCCAAATAACCTGATTCTGTGGTGATGGCCGGCTTTGAGAGAAGGATGGCCGTGTTTCCCAAATATTTAGAATCAGAGAGTTCCTTTGAGCGTGAGTCATCGATGATGATGTGCTTTAAGCCAAAAGCCAAGACCATCTTCCTGCTCGCTTCATTTGTTTTCTCGTCGCCGCTTAACATCCAGTAAGAGTAAGGGATAAGGGCCTCATTCGCGTCTCCACAGTGAAGGTCGATGAGAAAATCACATTTTTTGATGACCTCTTCGGTCAAGACATAAGCCAGGCGTTGAGTGATCGTCCCTTCCGGGTTTCCAGGGAAGACTCTGTTCAAATTCTTCCAGTCATAGGGATTGTAATAGATAATCCTCTTTTGGAAGGCATGGAGATTGGCGATATGAACTAAAATCAATGTTCCTTGGAGAGATTGAGGGTCAATAATTTTTTTCAACCGGTAAAGGGCTAAAATAGGGGGATACTCGCATCCGTGCACACCGGCTACCAAGGCCAGAATCTTTCCCTTCTTTGAGCCGTTGATGACGGTCAGTGGAAAAAAGCCGCCGATTCCATCCTTCTCAGGAAAGCTCAGGTATCCAGACTTCAACTCGCCTGCGCCGACTTTCAAATCGCCGATTTGGAAAAGACGATTCTTCTCCAAGGCGAAGGAAGACAAGAATAATCCAAGGATAAAGAAGATACTTATCGCAGCTCTCTTAAAATTTTTTGCAACCATAGGTTTTCCTCCTCTAATTGATTTGCATCCTCATTTTATCCTAAGGCGTTAAACAGGTCTATAATCATTGATGAAATTGAATGATTTCAAAATTCTCATGATGTATTAGCAAGTGGAGATGGCGTTAAAAATCCGATTGGGAGCGAGGCTATTTCTCAAAATATTATCTTACAAAGAAATTTTGTTTCTGTTGCTTCTTCATTTTCAATTTGTTATAATGCGGCTCTAAAAACTCCATAAATTGTAAATTTACAGGAGGTGTTCCTATGGCAAAAGTCCTTGCTATCATCGTCGGCTTAATAGCCATGGCAGGTGGTGTCGTCCTGGTCATAGTCTGGTGGCCATATTTCTATAAGCTTATTTTCGGCTGTATTCCTCCCCTCCTATTCCTCGGCGGCCTTATTGCTCTCATCGCAGGAATCAGCAGCATCAAAGATGCAATGAGGACCAAGAAGCTCGAAGAAGAAACAAAAAAAGAAGAAGAAAAAAAAGAATAGGACGCAGAAACTCAAGTTTTCTTCAATCATCAGAAACCGTTGTATCTCCTTCTTTGCGGAAGCATCTCCAAAACCGTGATAGATAGCTTATAAGGGGGTGAGGTTTGAGTACCCTCAAACCTCACCCCCGTCGCACAAAAAATGCCATTCTTCTTTGTTTTGCACTTGACATGAAATCTGTAATCTTGTATTTTGTAATTTAATTATAAATTACATTAGGAGGCGATTATGGAAGACAAAAAAGAAGAAAAAGAGGCGAAAACAGGGCAAGAGCAAAAAAAACACCAGAGCGCTCTCGAGGATCTTGGAGCTCAAGTCGAAAAATTCGCAGTTAAAACAGCAGAGTCAATCCGAAAAGTTATCGACAGGGCCTTGGAGGCAAGGAACACAGTCATCACCATCCGCATCAACGATGAAAGCAATAAAAAGCTGAGCATGCTGGTCAATGCCGGTCTTTTCAAAAGCCGCTCGGAGAGCGCTGCCTTCCTCATCGACGAGGGCATAAAAAGTCAGACGGCCCTCTTTGCCAAGATTTCAAGCAAGTTAGAGAAGATAGATATAATTAAGGAAGAGCTTAAAAATATCGTCTCCGAAGAAATAAATGACCGCAGCCGCAAAGGCTGAAAATACAGGGACACGTTACCGAATTCAACTCAATCCTCCGTAAGCAGAATATGTCCCGAGTGCGAATTCGGTGCATGCCCCAATATTTTCCCATTTCGCTCCCTTGCCTAATCAAGAAAAGCTATGATAATATTTTTCTTGTGGCAAACTTCATATTCCATTTTATCCTAGGACTCTTTATTGCTCTTTCTCCAACAACTCAAAGCATCGAAAAAGCTTTTCTCCAAAATAATCCGAGAACTCTCTATTCCCTCTTCTCCTCAGAAAGTTCCATAAACATTTCGCTCCCCGAACCGATTTCCTTTTCTGACCAGGTCAGCCGCGAGCAGGCTTTCTTTCTCTTCAAAAAAATATTTTCTTCCTTCAACACATTGGAATTCTATCCAGAGGAAGAGTTCCCTTTCTCTTCGGAAAATCAAAGTTTCATCTTTAAAGCGAGATGGTCCTTTAAGGACAATCGAAACAACAACCAATACCCCATCCACATCTTCTTCTACTTGATTAAAGAAAAACTCAAGAATACATGGAAAATAATAGAAATCAAGGCAGAGAAAATTTGAACAGCTCCAAAACATCGTTCAAGAAAAGATTTTTCTTCTACGGATTTATCTCCAGCGGCTTACTTGCGGCGGTTCTCCTCGTTCTAACTTTTTTCCTCCCCGCCTTCATTTCCTCAAACTATTATCAGAAAAGCTTAGGCGAACTGCGCAGCCAGGCCAAGAGCATTAAAAATGAGTTCGCCAGCCTTATTCATTCTCTAAACGAAAAGCAAAAATTACTCTCAGATTCTCCCTTTCCAGTCAAAAAAAATGAAATATTCAGCCTTTTCAAAAAAATTAGCGTTGACAGAGAAAAGGAAGGAGTCGGTTATTTTAACGGACAAGGTGAACCGATCCTCTGGATAGGGAATATCACCGACCCAAAAGCTCTCTTCTCGGCTGAAAGAAAAGACGCTTTTCTTGAACAGAAAAGCTCTCTCCTCATCCGATACAAAGCCTCTGTCTATCTCGCATCTTCTCAAAAAGTCAGAGAGAATGAGCATGTTATTGTCTACCGGCTTTTGGCCTTCGTCCCTCAATTCAAGACACCCGACCTCAAAGAATACCATTTCTTGAAGCCGAAACTTTTAAGCAATTGCGACATCAGCTATTGGGACTTTCGTGAAGACGTTTCCGGATTTGAAAAGCTCTTCTCCAAACACGGGGACGAGTACACAGCCGAGCCCAAGCTTCAGGAAGGGATTGAAACGATGCTCTTTCCCCTTAGGAATGAGAAGGGCAAAATTGTCGCTACCGTGAGGCTCAACTCACCTTCCCTTTCAGCGGAGATTTCGAGTCAAAAAGAGAATTTCTTCCTAGTTTTTTACATCCTGCTCGGAATCTCGCTCCTCTGCCTGCTCATTCATCTTGTCAAATCCCCCTCATTTTATAGAGAAAGGAAGCTCCTTCCTGGATTTCTCGTTGTGTTGACCTTAGTGGGGCTAAGGCTAATTTTCTTCCCTTTGAGCAACCTTGAAAAAGTTCAATCTCTCTCTTTCTTCTATCCCTCTTCGGCAAGCTTTATTTCTCTATGGGATTTCACCAAATCTCCGGCTGATATTTTTCTCAGCTCTCTCCTTCTCGTCTTGATCATCGGCTGTGGGCTTAATTATTCCCGAACCCTCTTTCAGGAGAAAAAAAGAAAATCCTCTTTCCTCATTCTCCTGGCATTGAATTCTATATTTATTTTCACATCGCTGGCCTTTATTTTTGCCTTTCAAGAAATTTTGTTTCGATTGGTTTTAAACTCCAACATAAACCTGCTCCGCTTTTCTTTCAACATCTCTTTTCTTCTCCTCCACCTCAGTATCCTGCTTTTTTTTCTCTTTTCACTTTGTGCAATCTTTATCGGATTAAAAATTATTTCTCGCTTCTCATCTGAGCCTTTTCTCTCTTTCCTTATTTTCCTGCTGGAGTTCGATGCCTATCTTCTTTTCTTCAGGAACAGAAATATTCCGCTTCTTTTCCTTCTCCAGGCTGTCATTGTCATCATGGCTTTATCCCTGGCTTTTTTCCCTTCGCTCCTTAAAAGAAAAGAAGTTTTATTTCCAGCTTTGTGTTTATGCACGCTATTTATTTACACTTCCCTTCATGACTCTTCTTCTAGACGAAACCAGTCCCTCATCCAGAATTCGCTTCAAAACGTCATAAAATCCGAGGAGAATTGGGGAAGTTTTTTATTAAAACAGTCCTTGCCCGAGGTCGATAAAAGCAAAGAAGCCATCATCTCTTTTTTAAAAAGCTCTCAACCGTTTGACTTCGCTCATAGTCTCTGGGAAAGAACTCTTGTTGCAAAATTTAACTGGTATTCGAGCTTGGAAATTTTAAGCCCTAGAGGAGAGATCCTTTCCCGTTTTTCTCTAAATATGCCCAAACTCTATCGCCTTGATTTTGACCTTCCCTTAAGCCGTGATTGGTCTTTCTCTCGACTCAACATCCCCTTTATGGGCGAGGCCAAAGACTTTCTTCTCGCCTACAAAGACTGGTTTGATTCAGAGAACCATCTTGGAAAGACAATCCTCTACCTCTCTATCGATTACGACATGCTCCCCTTTCTCTATTCTGCCAATCCTTACTTTGAGCTTCTGCGAGTGACTTCCATACCCTTTCTGAACCAGCTCGACTTCGGATTTGCAATTTTTGACTTGGAGGGAAAGCTGCTTTTCAGCCCCGACGAAATATCCTCGGGGCTTGCGCCCGCCATTCTGGCCAAAATCGGCTCCTCTCAGGAATCTCTCTGGTTGACTTTCACTGACAGAGGGAAAAAATTCAACTCTTTTTACTTTAGAAAAGATAACAGAGTCTATTCCCTCTTCTTGGCGAAAAAAAATTTCATTAATTACAGTGCTGAGTTCTTAAAGCTTCTCTTTTTCTATCTTGCTTTTTTCCTCTTTTTCCTTTTAGTCATCTCAATTTTATCAAGAATTCTATCAAGAAAAAAATTCAGAAATCCCTTCTGGTCTTTCTCAAACCGAGTCTATGTATCTTTTGCTGCGGTCATCATCATCCCTGTTCTCCTTTTCACTTTTTTCAGCAGAAATTTCTTTGGGCAAATCTTCAGCCATCAATTCACGGAAAAGGCCCAAGCTCAGGCAAGCCTTGCCCAGCGCGTGATGGAAGATTTTATTCTTTTCCAGCAAGAAGAAATGGCTTCGCCGGCCATCCCTCCTGAAAACATAGTCCTTTGGATAAGCTCGACGATTTCAAACGATGTGAATTTATACCAGGATGGAAAGCTCATCTCCTCCAGCCGCAGAGAATTTTTTGATTATGGGCTTCTCCCTGATTATATCGACGGAGAAATTTACTACAAAATTCAGTATGAGAATAATCCCTTTTACACCCAAATCCAGAAGATCGGCAGCTACTCTTTTCACACCCTTACCGCACCGTTTCTCCTTAGAGAATCTCTTCTCCTTATCTCCCTTCCCTTCCCTTTAGAACGTCAGCAAATAGCAAAAGCCACCGAAGGCTTGATCGAATTCCTATTCTTCATCTCGGTCTTCTTCATTGCTGCTGTCCTCATTTTTGCCCGCAGTATAGGGAGCACGATTGTCAATCCTATAAAAAAGCTCCTAGTCGGCACAAAAGAAGTGAGTTCAGGGAACCTCGAGATATCCATCTCCCATAAGCCTCAGGACGAAATGAAGACCTTAATCGATGGATTCAATGCCATGGTTCAAAACCTGAAAAGGCAGCAGCAGGAATTGGCTGAGATGAGCAAAAAAGCAGCTTGGGCAGAAATAGCCCGGAAAATCGCCCACGAAATCAAGAATCCTCTGACTCCCATTCAACTCTCGGCCGAGCATCTGCTAAAAGTTTTCCAGGATAAAGATCAAGATTTCGACCAAACTCTCAAAGAATCGGTCTCTTATATCATCAAGGAAGTTGAAAACCTTAGAAAAATATCCCAAGAATTCTTGGAGTTTTCTAAAGATAGAGCTCTTCAGATAGAACTTTTTAACCTGAAAGATCTTGCCGGAGAAACAATTTCCCCTTACAGAAAGGTTCTCTCTGAAAAAATCAGGTTCAAAGAAAAATACGAGGGTCAAAATTTTAATATTGAAGGAGATAGAGACAAAATAAAAATTGCATTGAGGAACATCTTCACCAACGCCATCGAAGCTATTGGCGACAAAGGAGCGATTGAAGTCAAAGCTTCTGAGGAAAAGGAGGGAATAACTCTTGAAATCAAGGACAATGGAATAGGCATGAAAAGAGAAGTGCTGGAAAGAGTTTTTGAGCCCTATTTCTCAACAAAAGATTCGGGAACAGGGCTGGGTCTTCCTATCGCCAAAAAGATCATTGAAGACCATGGTGGGTCCATCCAAGTCTCAAGTCGAAAAAATAAAGGGACAAAAATTTCAATATATCTGCCTAAAATGCCACCCGCGTCATCATAAAAGGGGACAGTCCCCTTTTAAGGAAGCATCTTCTTCTATAATGATATGATGCATAGCTTAGAAAGGGTGGTGAGGGTATGAGGGTGAGGAGGCCCCTATGAGGCCTGAGCGGGCATGGTTTCTCTCCGAAGGAGAGAAGAGCGAAGGCCGAATGGGAGTTGATTTTCCTCGCTGGGGAAAATCAGCGTGCGACGAACCCTCAACCCTCACCGCCGTCACGGAAATAGAGATGCTCACCGCTTTTAACAACACCTAGCTTTTTTTTGATAGTTATGGAAGAATGCTGCTTCTTCGATTCAAAAACTGGAGTTGCAGGATGTTAAAAATTCTGGTGACTTATTTCAGCCAGACAGGAAACACAAAAAAAATCGCTGAGGCCATCTATGAAGTCCTGGAAGGAGAGAAGTCGATCAAACCTGTGGATGAGGTCCAGAAAATGGACGAATTCCATATCGTGTTTATCGGCTTTCCTGTCCATTCCCATAGCGTCCCATTAAAAATCGAGCGCCTGCTCATGCGAATCCCTCAAGGCAAAAAAATTGCACTCTTTTGCACTCATGGCTCACACACAGGAAGTCGTCTATCAAGAGAAGCTTTGGAGCATGCGGTCGCTGTCGCTTCAAAAGCAAAAGTCTTGGCCACTTTCTCCTGCAGGGGTAAGGTTTCTCCGGCTGCCCTTGAGGCTTTGAGCAAATCTCCAGAGCATATGGCATGGACGGAAATGGCTGCATCTGCCCATAGTCATCCAAGCGAGGGAGACTTAGAGGATGCCCGGTCATTCGCCAGCTGGGTGATAACCCTCAGCGCTCATCATCGGGATTAGAAGGAAAAACTATCTTTTCGTCTGCTTCAGCTCTATAAGAACACTGTTGAAATTGCGAGGATGAATGAAGGCAATGAGGCTTCGACCTGCGCCTTTTTGAGGGCTTTCCTGAACAAACTGGATTCCTTTCTTTTTTAGCTCTTCCATCGCCCTTTCAATGTTTTTGACTTCAAAACAGAAGTGATGGATTCCCTCGCCTCTTTCTTTCAGGAATTTTCCAAGCGCAGACCCTTCCCCGCATGGCGTCAGCAGCTCAATGGAAGGGCCGCTCTTTGAGCTTAAATGGGCTAACCTCACACCTCTCTCTTTTATCTCCTCAACCCTTTTAACTTCGAGCTCTAACAATTCAGTCCACTTTTCTATGCTCTCCTCAAGATTTCTCACGGCAATTCCAATATGGTCGACCTTCATTTCTGTCTCCTTTGAGGATTTCGGGAGCCCACGACTTTTTTCAATCTCCCGAGGATTTCATCAGCAACAGTATAAGGGTCGATTTCCCTCTTATAAATTTTCTCGACGAGGTTTTCAAATTCAGAGGAAGGGATATGCCGGGCCACATCCTGATAGATTTTTTCATTGATAATGTCTTTCAGCATCCAGGAAATCAATCTTTTCTTCCTGGAGGCAAGGAATTCCTGATTTTTGCCGGCGACCAAGCTCTCGATCTCATCGAGCAGGGACTTCACTCCTTCTCCTTTTGTAGCCACAGTTTTGACCACAGGAGGAATGGCTTTTTCAGCCAGACCCAAATCCAGCACAGCCCGAAGCTGCCTCTCCATTCTTTCAGCCTCTGGAGAATCAGCTTTATTGAGAACAAAAATGTCCGCAATCTCCATAATCCCTGCCTTGAAAACCTGAATTTCATCCCCTGTTCCAGGAGTCAAAATGACCAGAACGATGTCTGCCAGTTTCACAACTTCAACCTCATCCTGTCCGACTCCGACTGTTTCGACAAGAATGATATCTTTCCCTGCTGCTTCGAGAATGGAAATCGCTTCTCCTGTGGCCTTAGCCAAGCCTCCAAGATGTCCTCGAGTGGCCATGCTGCGGATGAACACCTCAGGGTCGACACTGTGCTCCATCATTCTTATCCTGTCTCCCAGAATCGCCCCTCCGCTGAAAGGGCTGGAAGGGTCAACAGCAACGATCCCGATTCTCTTTTGCTTCTTCCGCAGGAGGCTTGTCATCTGGTCGACCAGGGTGCTCTTGCCCGAACCTGGTGAGCCAGTAACTCCGATGACGAGCGATTCTCCGGTGCGAGGGAAAATCTTCTTCATTGTCTCCTGAGCCGCCCCTCTGTTGTTTTCAACCAGAGAGATGGCCCTGGCGATGGCTCGAACGTTTCCCTTAATTATTCCTGCGGCGAGGTCTGGCATTTTCCTTACTATGGTTCTAAGTTATCATTTTTCGATGAGCGTTCCTTGGAACAGAATGAAGAAAACATTTTCAACCCTTTAGACCTCTTGTCTCAAGTCTTTTTTAATATTCTGAAAGAACTTTTTGGGCAATTATCCAGCGCTGGACCTCTGAAGTCCCCTCTCCAATGGTGGCCAATTTTGAGTCCCGATAAAATTTTTCTACCGGATAGTCTCTCGTAAACCCGTATCCTCCAAAAATCTGAACAGCCATCGAAGAAGCTTTCACCGCCAGTTCACTGGCAAAGAGTTTTGCCATGGCCGATTCCTTTGGAATCTTCTTGCCCTGGTCTTCCAAGAATGCGGCCCTGTAGGTCAAAAGGCGTGCGGCTTCCAGTTCGGTGAAGCCATCAGCCAGCATCCATTGAATAGCCTGAAAATTGGCTATGGGCTGATCAAACTGAACCCTCTCCTTGGCATATTTCAAGCTCGACTCCAGAGCTCCGGCAGCAATTCCCAGCGAAAAGCCGGCGATACTGATCCGCCCGCCATCCAGAATGGCCATGGCCTGCTTGTATCCCTTCCCTTCTTCTCCGACCAAGTTCTCAGCAGGAACTTCAACATCCTCAAAGATAAGCTCAGAAGTATCGGCTGCCCTTATTCCAAGCTTATCTTCCTTTTTACCCGGGCTGAAGCCTTTCATCCCCTTCTCCAAGATGAAAGCTGAAATGCCATCTCTTCCTTTTTTGGGGTCCGTAACAGCCATCACCACCACGATTTCAGCCAAAGAGCCGTTGGTGATGAAAAGCTTAGAGCCGTTCAGCAGCCAGCGGTCTCCTTTTTTCACAGCCTTTGTTTTTATTGCGGCTGCATCCGAGCCTGCTTCAGCCTCAGTGAGGCCCCAAGCCCCCAAAGTCTGGCCGGAAGCTAACCTTGTTAAGTATTTCCTTTTCTGTTCCTCATTGGCGAAAAGGTTGAGATGATTCGAACAGAGCGAATTATGAGCGGCAACCACAAGGCCAACAGAGGGGTCTACCTTGGATATTTCCTCAAGAATGATGACATAATCGACATTCGAATAGCCTGTGCCCGAATATTCAGGAGCAATGACTATGCCCAACAATCCCATCTCGGCCAATTTCTTTGTCAGCTCCTCTGGCCACTTTCCCTTTTCATCGCTCTCCTTGATGCGCGGCCGAATCTCTTTCTCAGAAAAATTTCTGATTGACCCTTTTAAGATTTGCTGTTCTTCAGTGAGCATAAAGTCCATCACGTTCCTCTCTTGTTTTTTTTCTTTTTCATCTTACTTTTTAGCAAGACAATAATCAAGAAGAAAAGCGTCATTTGACACCATAGCTCAAATCATCTATTTTTAGTGTGATGATCAGAGGACTTATAAGAATTATTTTTTATGGCCTTCTTGTCTATATTGTCTACCTGGTTTACCTTTTTTTTCAGGGCATAAACAAAGCCAGCAAAGCCTCACGGCTATCAAAACGCCCTTCAGGCATGATGGTCAAAGACGAAATCTGCAACACCTATCTTCCAAAAGAAGACACGCTGAAGGAAGTCATTGAGGGAAAAGAATATTATTTTTGCTCCAAGGAATGCCGGGATAAATTTTTAGAGCAAAAAAATAAAGAACCTTAGACTCTTTATCACCAGTAACCTGAGTAGGTTACGCGGAAGTCTTTGAATTCTCCTTTATAATCTTCCCATTCGATGTCAACATTTTCCACCCGGGCCAAGGGTGGCCCTTCATGCAGCCTGACGATGAGCTCATCAACTTTTTCCTTATCTCCCTCAGCCAAGGCCTCGACTCGACCGTCGCCCAAGTTCCTTACCCAACCCGTCAAGTCGAGGGATGAGGCCCATCTTCGAGTGTGATCACGGAAAAAAACTCCCTGGACCATTCCCGAAATTACAATGCGCGCCCTTGCTTTCATTGGAAATCGCCAACATCTTAACACATTTATTCCAGAAGAGGAAAGACTTGCTCTTTCTTGCGAGTAGCATATAAAAACTCGGGATGATGTTTTGGGAAATAGCCGTAGCGACCATTGAAGATTTAGCCATCGGAGTTCGCTCTTCGACGGAATTGGAAATGTTAACTTTTCTCGCATTTCGATTTGACAATAGAAACAGAGTCTGATAGAAATTTTCCTGATTCAAGAGCTACGCCTCCCATGAAAAAAATTCTCCTTTCAGTTGCAGGATATGACCCGACCTCTGGAGCAGGCGCTTCGCTCGACCTCAAAGCCTTCCAGCATCTTGGCTTCCAGGGAATGGCTATATTGACCTCTTTAACCTCGCAAAACACAAAGCAGGTTAAGAAAGTCCATTGCCTTTCTCCTGAATTCATCTGGGACGAATACCGGACCCTTTGCCAGGATGTCTCCTTCTCAGGCATCAAGGTTGGCATGCTGGGCTGCGGAAAGAATGCTCAAATCGTCGCCAAAATCTTGGCTGAGAATCCACAAATCCCCAAGGTTATTGATCCGGTCTTCAAATCAAGCTCCGGCACCTGGCTTTTAGAAAAAAAGTCCATCCCCGCCTACATCTGGGCAATCAAAGAGAAAGCCTCTCTCCTGACCCCGAACCTAAATGAAGCAGCACTGATATCTGGAATAAGGATAAAAAACACGGAGGACATGAAAAAAGCGGCCCTAATGATTTATTCTCTAAGCGGCATCCCCTGCTTGCTCAAGGGTGGCCATCTCCCGGAGAAGACAGTCAATCTGCTCTATGATGGAAAAAAATTCATTTTTTTCAAAAAGAAAAAACTCAAGAAGAATGTCCATGGGACAGGATGTTTCCTTTCCTCGAGCATTCTTGCCTATTTAGCCCAAGGATATTCTCTAAAAAAAGCGTGCTCTCTGGCAACAGAGCTCACCTACCAGGCCATAAAGAACTCGATTCACATTGGCAAAGGTCAATCCCTTATTTCTTTCCCTATTAAGGCGAAAAAATAAGTCAATCATCTCTGCTCAGCCCGTCCTGAAGAATAAAAGACCGGCAACAGGGATAAGAATTCATGATTAATGTTGAGAGTTATTCTTTCTCAGGAGAGGAATTTTCTTTTCTCTTGTTTAAAGGTTCGAGCTTTAAAGTCCCTGCGGATTTCGCCTCAATATCCTTCGGGTCAAAGAGCATCGGATGGTATTTGCCCTGAATCCAGAGAGGAATCTGGTCATCATAGAAGCGGCTCTTGAAGTGTCCGCTCTGGCCAGAGCTGAGGACGCAGACCGAGTTTTTAAAATCAGCCAAATCGATGATCTGACGATAGGAAACTGCCAAATTTCCATTCCGGGATGAAGATATAACCCGGACAGTGAAGCTATCGCCGTTCATGGGATAGGGTCCCCGGTTGAAGAATTTAAAAAGTGGAACGCTGCCCAAGGCATGCCTGAATGTAAAGGAATTTATCTTCATCCAATCCCAGTTATCCGAAGGGCCATAGTTTTTTTCCAGCCATTCATAGGCTCTCTCTAAACTCATCTTTATGATTTCTTCCCTTGTTTCTGCTTCTGAAGTCTCCTTCTTATCAAACCAAGGGGATAAGGGGTCGGACAGAATTCTGAGGAGCCCGGCCTTCTTTCGCCGGAAAAGGCTATTAAAGCTTTGGAAATCTTCGCCGAGGTCGTCCTTGAAAGTTTCTTCAGGGAAAAATCTCATAAAAGCCTCGTAAAGAGCAGGCTCTTTTCCAGAAGAGAGAAGCAAATCCCAGCCTTTGAGAATGTTAAGCGCCTCTTCAGTTTTTCCTCCTGCTGCTTGTATCTGCAAAACATACGGAAGGAAAAGCTCACCCTTTTTTGAAAATATGTCATTCTGGATTTTCTTAAGGGAATCAACATTGTGCTTTTCTTTCTGTAAGAGCAGCTCTCTTATTCTCTCCGCTCTGAAAGGAGCTTCCCAGTCAAAGCTCAGATAATAGGGAAAATCGTCAGGAACAATTTTATTGTTGGCGGTGACGATGAACCCCTGGCCAGGATTGAAAAGATAAGGCTTCTTTTCCTCCTCAAGGAATCCTTTCCAGGCTCCTTCCTCCTTCCAGCCAGGAAAAGGGAACAAACCGACAAGCTCTGTCCTTAAGGGAATCCTCCCGCTCAAATAATAGCCTATATTTCCTTCTCTATCAGCATAGACAAAATTCTGAGAGGGCGCATCAAAGAGCTTCAGAGCCTCGACAAACTCCTGCCAGGTTTTGGCTCTGTTGAGAAGATAGAAGGCTTCCATCGTTTGGCCGCCCTCATAGATCGTCCAGCTCAAAGAAATAGGACTCTGGCTTTTGACGATAAGCGGGGAGACCAAAGGCCCTCGTCTTGTCCAGCTCACTTCCATTCTTTCAGGCTGCTTTTGCCCTTTGACCTTGATCATTTCCTCTTTCTTGAGAAGCAGCTTCCATTCGTCTCCATCCAGATATGAATCACTTGAAGGATTGAGTCTTTCGAGATAAAGGTCCTGAACATCGACCCCAGAATTTGTCATACCCCAGGCGATGGACTCATTGTGGCCGATGATGACCAGCGGGATGCCGGGAATTGAGACTCCGATAACATTCAATCCAGCAGAGACAAGATGAATCTCGTACCAGATAGGAGGCAACGAGATTTCAAGATGAGGGTCGTTGGCCAGAAGAGGCTTTCCGGATTCAGTCCGGCTTCCCGCCAAAACCCAGTTGTTGCTGCCCAGGGAAGGAGGAGGGACTAAACCTTCGGCTAAGGACAAACCTTCAATCTCAGAATAAGCACGGCTAATCCCCTCTTCCATGATCTGAAGGGCTTTTTGAGCCCCGAGCTTCTTCACCAGTTTTCCCCTTATAGCTTCGCTCTTATAATCGACACAGAGAAGCAATGCCATTATTTCTTTGATGATCAAGGAATCCAATGGCTCCCAGCTTTTGGGTCTGCAGCGTAAAAGCATGAATTCAGGGGGCCAGTTGAAGTGTCTAGTGTTTATCCAGGAATTGACTCCGTCGCTGTAGAATTGGAGAAGCTCCTTCATCCTGGGGGAAAGCTTCTCAAAATCTCTCTGAACAGCTTCTTTAAGGCCGATATTCCTCATGAACTTGTCATTCTCCAGGGTTCTTTTGCCGAATATCTCAGAGAGTCTTCCAAAGCCGGCTCGGCGTGAAAGCTCCATCTGCCACATTCTATCCTGGGCATGAACATAGCCGCAGGCAAAAAAGAGGTCCTTTTCGCTCCGGGCAAAAATATGGGGAATCCCCCAATGATCCCTGGCTATTCTGACCTCTGCTTCTAAGCCATTTAAGGAAATTGTTCCTTTTGTCCTGGAAATAGAGCCCTGAATCTGGATGAAAATAAAAAAGAAGAAACCTATCAGGATGAAGAGAATGGAGAACAAGAAGATTTTAAATAATTTTCTCATTGATTATTCAAAAATTATTCGAATGACCCTACAGCTTTTTATCCTCAGCGAGGACTTTATCCGCCTTCCTCAAGACCGAACCGGAAAATTTTACGCCCTGCTTCTTTGCGGCATCCAGGTTTAGATACAGCTTCACTTTGCTCATGGATTCAAAAGGAATCTTGGCCGGGTTCTCTCCTTTCTTAACCCTGAGGGCAATCTCTCCTGCCTTATAACCCATCTCAAAAAAATCCCATCCCAATGCGGCGCAAGCTCCAAGCTGAGTGGAGAGAAGGAATCCTCCGAAGAGCGGAACAGCATTTTCCTCAGCGACATTGCCCATCGCCCCGAAAGAAGTGTTGATGGTGTTATCAGAAATCTGATAGATGGCATCGATTTTTTTGTTGATCAGCACCTGGGCGGAATGAACAATCTCGCTCTTGTTGGCAATGGGAACAGCCACTATTTCCAGGCCGAGCTCTCTTGCTCCTTCCATGGCTAATTCCAGATAATATTCTGAATTGATCTCTGACGGCGTCCATAGAGTTCCAATTCTTCTTGCCTTGGGCAGGACTTGCTTGATAAAAGCCAGGCTCTCTTTAATCGGGCCTCTGGAAGAGACTCCTGAGACATTGCTCAGGTGTTGCGTGGGAGACATGCCTGCGCCAGCCAGGTAGGGGTCGGCGACAGAAGAAAATACGATTGGAATTTCATG
Organism: uncultured Eubacteriales bacterium; assembly: GCA_964645765.1. Taxonomy (GTDB): domain Bacteria; phylum Acidobacteriota; class Aminicenantia; order Aminicenantales; family Aminicenantaceae; genus CAZGMN01. The sequence goes on along the minus strand of CAZYBE010000027.1, from coordinate 3,930 downwards.
GGTCTCATTCAAAGCGGCCTGGAGGCATTGAGTTGAAAAAGCGGCAATCATGTCAACTTTCTCGGCAACAAATTCCTGGGCGATTCTCTGGACTTCCGGAATATCCCCTTCCCCGTTTTTTATCTTGAGATTGACTGTCTTTCCATCCTTCAAATTGTTGTCGTCCAGGGCGCGAATAAATCCTTTCCGAACCTCATTCAGGGTGGGGGCATCGTCAACCTGAAAAATGCCTATGGTATAGAGGTCTCTTTCCTTTTTTTGGCAGTGAGGGAGAAGGAATGAGCATGATAAAAAGAGAATGAGGAATCTTCTCATCGGCGAATTTGTCTTTTTTCCTAAACATGATAATCGAAAATTATTGCCTGAGCAATCTTTTTTTATTTCTCATATGTATCTTTTTTACTTTGATAAAAAAAGTAAAGGCTCAGGCTAGGTGGTTAAAAAACACGCAGGCTTTGCCCCAGCGAGGCAAAGCCTGCTCGGTTTCAGGCTTCGCTCTCCTCTCCCTTCGGTCGAGGAGCCATGCCCGCTCAGCCTTCAAACGGTTTTTTCACCACCTAGCCTGAGCCTCTTATACCACAAACCTGTAAATACTATTTCTCCTATTCCACTCAGAACAGGATGTAGACCTCAGCCCTGTATTTGTCTAGAATAAGTATTCATGGCAAATTATTTTATCGGAACAGCCGGTTGGAGCTACCCGGACTGGGAGGGCATTGTCTACCCTAAGGAGAAAACCGCAGCTTTCCATCCGCTTGTCTTCCTCGCCCAATATATCAATATCGTCGAGATCAACAGCACTTTCTACCGGCCGCCTTCGATTCGCATCTCTTTTTCCTGGATAAAAAGAGTCGAAAATTACCCTGATTTTCTCTTCTCGGTCAAACTCCATCAGATATTCACCCACCAGAGAAAGGACTTCACTCAAAAGGATGTGGATGATTTCAAGCTTGGAATCGAGCCCTTAAGGGCAAATAACAGGCTGGCCTCAATCCTTATCCAATTTCCCTGGTCCTTTGCGCGCACGGCCTCGAACATCGAATACCTGACCAAGCTCTTCGAGCTCTTCACCGACTATCCCTTGGCGCTTGAAGTGAGGCATTCCTCCTGGAATAGACCGGACTTCTATGAGTTTCTCACAGAATACAAGGTCTGCTTCTGCAACATCGACCAGCCCATCTTTCAAAGCTCCATCAAGCCAAGCTCGACCATCACCAACCCCAAATTTTCTTACGTCAGGCTTCACGGCCGAAACTACAAGAATTGGTTCAAACAGGATGCGGGCCGTGACGAGCGCTACAACTATCTCTACACCAAAGATGAGCTCGAAGAATGGATTAATAGAATAAAAGACCTGGGAAAAGAAAGCAGCAAAGTCTTTGTCATCAGCAATAACCATTATCGAGGACAGGCATTGGCCAATGCCCTTCAAATTAAAAACATGGTCACTGGAGAAAAACTGGACATCCCTGACCTTCTTCTCGTCCAGTTTCCCTTCCTCCAGGAGCTGATGAAGAAATCAAAAAAAGGGCAGCTCGATTTATTCCAAAAAAAATAAAATTCAAAGATGAGCCATTGGTGGGAAAACAATTTCTTAAAAGCTAGAGGCGGAAAACTCTATCTCGGTCAAAAGCAAGCGACAAGATTGGCGGCTGAGCATGGAACTCCTCTTCTTGTCTACAGCAAAGCCCGGATTCTCTCCAACTATAAAACGCTGCTTAAAGCTTTCGCTGACAAGGCCTCCTTAGAAATTAGAATTTACTACGCCATGAAGGCCAATTCGCATCCAGGAATTATGAAAATTGTCAAAGACGCAGGCTGCGGGATTGACGCCGTTTCACCCGGGGAAATAAGGCGAGCTTTACGCGCTGGATTTTCCAGAGAAAAAATACTTTTTACCGGGACAAGCCTCAGCCTTGAGGACATCAAACAGGCATTTGCTCAACAGGGGATAATCGTCAACATCGATGCTGAAGAGCAGCTGGAGCTCATGAGAGAAGTTAAAGAAAAACGGTTCAAGAACAAAAAGATCAGGGTCTCTTTGCGATGGAATCCGGGGATTGGAAGAGGATTCAGCTCGAAGGTCATCACGGCTGGCGAAAAGACGTTCGACGGGACTCCGATTAAATTCGGCGTCGAGGAAAGCAAGGTTATGCCAACTTTTGCCAAAGCTGCTGACCATGGCTTTATCCCGGTGGGACTGCATCAGCACCTCGGCTCTGGCTGGAGAAGAGAGGATTTTGAAGGCATAAAAATTGCTGTCGATAAGATGGTTGACAAAGCATTGGAGCTTCAGGAGCAGGGATTTCCCCTTGAGTTTCTTGATTTTGGCGGCGGATTCGGACCCAGATATTCTCCAGAGCACGAAATCTTTCCGCTAAAAGACTATGCAGAATACATATGGCGCAAAATCGAACAATCTGAGCTGCAGATAAAAGCCATTGCTTTAGAGCCTGGAAAATATCTGGTTGGAGACGCCGGTGTTCTGCTGGTCAAGGTTGAGTACCTGAAAAAGAGTTACGGGAACTTCTTCGCCTGCTTCAATGCCGGGACCTTCAACGCTGTGCCCAGGCTTTCCATCTATGCCGAAGCCTACCATCACATCGTCAATTGCTCCAAGCTGGATAGTGGGGAAACGGCTCGGGTCACGGTTGCCGGAAATCTTTGCGAGACAGGGGATGTCTTCGGAAAAGAAATGGAGATGCCAGTTCCGGAGAGAGGAGACATCCTGGCTGTGCTCGGAGCCGGCGCTTACTGCAGGAGCATGGCTTCAAATTTCAACCTGAGGGAAATCCCCAAAGAAATCATCATCTGAGATCGTGCTCCTGCTGCTTTCCCCAGGTTACCGGTTTCCAATTGGTCCCGTCTTTATACCTGTAAGCGATCTTATCTTTGTTTTTTTCGCAGACATTTTTAAATAACTCATAAACTGAATTTATTCGAAGAAAAATAAAATTCAGAGATGAGCCATTGGTGGGATGCTTAAAGCTTCCGCTGACAAGACTTCTTTTCCTTGACATGCCTCCTCAGCTTGTGTATATTTCTATCGTTTTCAGCAGCATGGTTTCTGAGCTTAAAGAGCGGTTATATCGTGCGACTTCATAAATGAAATTATTATATTCTTGCGCCAATACTTTTACTTTGCTTTTTCACGCCATTCAAGTATGATTAGAAAAATTATTATCGCAAAGAAGAGGAGGAAATTTTGAGTATTGGAAAAGTCATTCTGGGAATCGTCTTTTTGGCCGCATCCATTTGGCTGCTAATTCAAGCTGATTCTACGGCGAAGTACCTCGCAGGAGGCTTATTGGTCGTTTTAAGCCTGATCTTAGTCATAAGAGGATTAAAGAAGAAAGCAAAATAACCGAATCTTCAAAGAGAACCCCTAGAGTTTTACCCAATCTGAATCAGAGAACTGCTTCAAATTTTCTTTGTATCCTCGCCTCTTTTTTTCGGCCTCATGGCTATCAGCCTTTTTTTATTCCGGCGCAGGCCTGGTATCGTCCGCGGTTATCGTATGCGGGGTTATCCCCTGGTGCCAGCTATTTTTATTCTTTCATCTTTTGCTATAGTTGCCAATCAACTTGTCTCAAACCCTGCAGAAAGCTTATTTGGCTTATCTCTTGTTTTCCTGGGATTACCCGTTTATTATTTATGGTCAAGAATGGATAAGGAAAGGAGTCAGGCAAGTGGACGCGGCATGAAAACAATCATACTAGCCTCAGCATCACCAAGAAGAAAGGAATTACTGGAAAGAATCGGCCTTAGATTTGAGGCCGAACCAAGTAATTACGAAGAGGATATGCAGTCAGGGTTAGAACCGCATGAGCTTGCCCAAAAAATATCTCTTAAAAAAGCTGAGGCTGTTGCCAGCAAGCACAAAAATGCTATAGTTATTGCCGCTGATACCTTTATTGTTTTCGGCGGCCA
>CAZYBE010000026.1:0-42437 GCA_964645765.1 uncultured Eubacteriales bacterium | reverse complement strand
AAAGAGGAAATGATGAATAATCCGTTCTACTTTTATACTCGCTTGAATCTTGTTGAACTGTTGGGCATTAAAGCCAAAAATGTCACTGAACTCCTCAAGGGGATTAAAGAAGCTCCAGACGCCTCAATTTACCATCATACTCATCATTTCCTTCAGCAGCACATTTCTCTTTCACCCGAACCGCCCAATGATTTCGCTTTCTGGACAGCGAATTCTTTAGGACTTGATAAGCTGAGCGAAAGACTTGCCAGCGTGGACACAGTCAAGTTTGGCCGAATAAAAGACTTAAAAGAAAAATTCATAGCCACTTTGGAAGCTTATTTAAAAGAAGCGCCTGATCAAAATAACAATTGTCCTGAGGGAGAAGAGTTTCACTTCATGTCCTGCCAGACATTTGTCCTTCCCACCCCTTATAAGGCAAACAATCTAAAAGAATTTTATGATATCGTCCAGAAGGTCAGTATTAACTCTATCTATTTTCACATTTTTGAAGCTCGCTTAAGGCTGGAGAGAGAAGGAAATGATTTTTCGCTCTGGTTTGAATCGATCGGAGAGAAGGAACTTGCAAAAAAACTATCCCGAATCGACCCTTACACTATAACTCTTGAAAGCTTGAGGAAAAAAATCCTTCAATTGGTTGGCAAAAATGTCAAAGCTTGAAGATTACTCTCCCATCGTCGGCGAAAGCATCGTGGAGGAGCTCTTTCTTCTCGGCCGGAGGCTGGAAGGCAAGGCCATCCAGAACATTAACTCTACGGCTGTCGGAGGAGGAGTCGCTGAAATCCTTGCCCGGATGCTTCCTCTTCTCAAGCAATTAGGTGTCCAAGCGAGCTGGGATGTGATTAAAGGAAATGAGAAGTTTTTTATGATCACCAAGAAATTGCACAACGGACTGCACGGGATCAAGGTCGATGTTGACCGAAGTGAATGGGAATATTTTTTAGAGGTGAATCGAGACAATGTAGAATACCTTTCTTCTTTTGGAGATGTCGTCTTTATCCATGATCCCCAGCCAATTGCTCTCATTGAACAAAAATCGAAAATCGGCAAGAAATGGATCTGGAGATGCCATATCGATTTTACCAATCCAGAAAAAGAAATCTGGGAATTTTTAAAAAAATTCATCGAGATGTATGATTGTGCGGTTTTTTCTGCGCCTGCTTTCTTGAGGCCCCTCTCGATCCCTCAGGTTCTCATCTCGCCATCCATCGATCCCCTCAGCGATAAGAACAGAGATCTTCCTGAAGCAGTCTTGAATGAAGTCTGCGAAAAGTATCATATCAACAGAGAAAAGCCGATCATCACTCAGATTTCGCGTTTTGATTATCTTAAAGACCCCTTGGGCGTCATCAAAGCCTATAGACTTGCCAGGGAACACGTCGATTGCCAGCTTGTTCTGGCCGGGGGAGGGGCGACAGATGACCCTGAAGGAAGAAAAGTCCTTGAAGAGGTTGAAAGGGAATCGGAACAGGAGCCAGGCATCCATGTCCTCTTTCTTCCTCCTGCCAGCGACATCGAGATCAATGCCCTGCAGAGGGTGTCCAATGTCATTCTCCAAAAATCTTTGAAAGAAGGATTCGGCCTGACCGTCGGTGAGGCCTTATGGAAGAGCAAGGCAGTCATCGCTTCTGCCGTAGGCGGAATTCCTCTTCAGATCACTCACAAGTATTCAGGAATTCTCACCCACACCATCGAAGGAACAGCATATTGGATTAAACAGCTTTTGAACGAGCCCGAATATGCAGTGAGACTTGGCGCTAATGGGAAGGAACACATCAAAAACAATTTTCTCATCACCAGGCACATCAGGGATTATCTTCTTCTTTTTCTTTCTTTATACCACCAAGACGATATCGTCTACCTATGAGGGAAGTCATTCAAAGAGCTAAGTCCAGCAGAAATATTTTGCTCTTCCTGGATTATGATGGGACCCTCGTTCCGATTAAAAAGTCTCCTGAGATTGCTTTGCTCCCGCCTTTGAAACGCAATATATTGAACGACTTGAGGAAGAAGTTTTTTCTGTGCATCGTTTCTGGGCGTTCACTCTCCGAAATAAGAAAATATGTAGGGATTAAAGATATTTCTTATATCGGAAACCACGGCCTCGAGATTTACTTAAAAGACAGGTACTGGACACATCCAGAGGCAACGAGGGTTAAGCCTATTCTCCATAAAACCTTAAAAATGATTAAAAGCAAAACAAAAGATTTTCGGGGGGCTTTTGTCGAGAATAAGGGATTGTCCGGAAGCATTCATTACAGGCTTTTGCCTCCAAAGCGAAGAAGTCAATTACGGGAAATTGTTTTCGAAGTGATAGCTTCAAGTCGTCGATGGTTGAAGGTCACAGAAGGGAAAATGGTCCTCGAAATCAGGCCAAAGGTTGATTGGAATAAGGGAAGAGGGGTCTTGAAGGTCTTCGAATGGCTTCATCTCAAAGAAGAGCTATTGTTGATTTATATCGGCGATGATGAAACGGATGAAGACGCTTTTCGAGCGCTTGGCAGAATTGGTATAACCGTCGTTGTCGCCAGAAAAAGACACTCGAATGCTCGATATCGTATTCAGAGTGTTAGCGAGGTCTGGCGATTTTTAAAAACATTAAAAAAACAAAAAAACAATTTTTTTCTTTGTTCTGCTCGCAGGCCGCAGAATACTCCAACAATATTTGATTATTCAGAATTTTTTAAAAAATTTTAAAAAAAATTTTGACATTACTGAGATTATTTGTTATAGATTTTTCTCAAACCCTCAAATAAATTAGAAATTAATCGAAGCTGTACCTTTCGGTTAATGGATTTTAAGAAGCAAAACTTCTTCCTCTGATTCTTTTAAATTCTTGAGAAAGCGCTATCTCTATTCATAAAAGGAGGAGTGATGAATCAAGGTTTATCGGCCTCAGGCTGGGTGGCGCTCATCATCGGATGGGGTCTTGTTCTGGGGTTGAGTTTTTTCTGTTTCTCACGAGTTTTATTTAAGAAGCGAAGGAGGGCCGTAGAGCTTGCCGGACCTTATCCTAAACGCGACCAGTGGAACTCTCGAATTGGCTTGATACTGGCCATGGCCGGGAACGCTGTGGGCCTTGGAAATTTTCTGCGCTTTCCCGTCAAGGCCGCAGCCAACGGCGGGGGAGCGTTTTTGATTCCTTACTTCTGCGCCTTACTTCTGCTTGGTATTCCTTTGATGTGGGTCGAATGGACAATCGGACGCTTTGGCGGAACACATGGTCATGGCTCGACGCCAGGCATGTTCTCACTGCTATGGAAAAATCGGCTGGCAAAATATATCGGAGCATTCGGTATTTTCCTTCCTTTGACTATTTGTGTTTACTATACGTTTACTGAGTCCTGGACTCTGGCTTTTGCCTTTTTCTCTGGAACGGGAAAATATTTTGGCAACACAACGCGGGAGACGATGGGACAATTTTTAAAAGGTTATCAGGGTGTAGAATCCAACCAATTTTTTTCTTCCATCATCCCAGCCTTAATCTTTCTGGCTATTGCCTTGGGCTTAAATTATTTTTTCCTTTCCAGGGGAATTTCTAAAGGCATTGAGATTCTCGCTAAATACGGCATGCCTGTTATGTTTTTGCTCGCCATCGGCCTGGTCATCCGCGTTTTAACCTTAGGAACCCCTGATTCCGCTCATCCTGGCTGGAATATTGTCAACGGGATGGGTTTTATTTGGAACCCTGATTTCAGCCGCTTAACCCAGGCCTCTGTCTGGCTTGTTGCCGCCGGTCAAATCTTTTTTACCCTCAGCCTTGGGCAGGGAATGATTCATACCTACGCCTCCTATGTCCGGGAGAATGATGATATAGTTCTCAACGGGCTTTCGACTTCTTCAGTGAATGAGTTTGCCGAAATAGTTCTGGGGGGCACCATCGCCATCCCGGTGGCAGTGGCATTTTTTGGAGTTGTTGAGACTCAAGCCATTGCCCAGGGCGGAGCTTTTGACCTTGGATTTGTTTCCCTCCCCATCATTTTTCAGAGAATCCCGGTGGGCCAGCTTTTCGGGGCCATGTGGTTTTTGCTCTTGTTTATCGCCGGCATCACCTCCTCAGTGGCTATGGTCCAGCCTCTGATCGCCTTCTTTGTGGATGAATTCAATTGGACTAGGTCAAAAGCCGTTAAAGTAATTTTTAGCTTTCTGTTTGTGGCTATCATGATGGTCGTTATTTTCTTCAGATATGGCTTCTTGGATGAACTTGATTTTTGGGCTGGCACATTCGGCATAGTCCTTTTTGGGGTTATTGAAATCATCATCTTCTCCTGGGTATTCGGGATTAAACAGGGATGGAAGGAGATGCACAGAGGGGCGGATTTCAAGATTCCCGGATTTCTCAAATTTGTCATGAAGTACATAACTCCGCTCTACATGCTGACCATTCTCGTCGTCTGGACATACCAGGATGCAATCGGAAAACTCTTAATGAGAGGAGAGGAGAAAGTCCGCCATCCTTATCTCTGGATTGCCAGGGGATTAATGTTGGTCATTATTGTCGCCGTTTTGATTTTGACAAAGGTTGCGTGGAAGAAGAAGGAAGCTCTAGAAAAAAAGTAAAACTTTGGTGAATGAAATTCTGGGGACACAATACTTAACTGTTAAATTGATTCCTCACAGGAAATTGAGTATTGTGTCCCTCAAATTGCTCCTCAAATTGCCTCAAATTATCACTTCCATTCCATGGCATATCTTTTAACTAATGGAACTCCCTCCTCGCTTTCGCGGATGATGCAGTACAGCTTATTTTTCTTGACAACAAAGAGACTTTCCTTTTCGGGAAGGGAAAACCTTGAGATATAACGGCCCTCCGAGTCAAAGATGTCGTAAAAAGCTCCGCCCTTGCTGTCCCTATCACATGTTCGGACATAAATCCGGTCTTCATCGCTGATCAAGAGGTCTTCGACTGGAGGAAAATTTTGTGGAAGCTCAACCGTGATTTTCAGCGGCAAGCCAGGAGATTCTTCTCTTTCGATTCGTTCTCTGTCAGCGTTTGTTATCTTTTTAGGCTCGTAGTCCTTGATGATTCGTTTGACGAGTTTTACCTCGGTATTGACGACATTCATTTCATATTTTGACGATGTCATCCACACCAGCTCATCTTTACTTGTCAGGTCAAAATAACAGGTGTCCTGAAAGTGAGTAATAATCCCTCTTGGCTTTCTCTCTGTTTCAAAGGAAGAAATCGTTGCTGCGGGATTCATATTCTGGTCGAATTTAATTAGCTCCTGGCCCTGCTTTTCACCAAATATCCGGTTAATAGCATAGAGAAAACCCCGGCTGTCGAATTTGAGTCTGCCCAGGTTGAATGAAGCGTAGGAAATGTCCTTGATGCTTTTTCCATCCGGAGTCAAGAAAGAGTATCTTCGGTTCATAAAATCATTTACGACAAGATTCCCATTGATCATAACTTCTATCGAGCCCGGCCCGCTGAACTCTCCTGGTCCCTTGCCTCTTCGGCCAAAGGCTCTGAGGAGCTTCCCCTTTGAATCAAAGACCCTTATTCTGATGTCCTTGGGGTCAAGCGTGTAAATATTCCCTGAACCATCAACGGCAATCGTATTCAGAGCGGCAAACCAATAGTCCTCTTTATCCGTCTCCTTTCCGATGATAAGGTACTCCTTTAAAGTCAGTAACGAAGGAGCTCCTTTCACCTGAACCGGAGTTTTCGGGTTGCGAACAACAGTGACGCCGTTTTCGATTTTAACCTCGACTTGCGCCGCAGCATGGCTTGGATGAATCAACAGAAGAAGCACTATGGAAAAAACACGATTAAATAAGACTAAATTTTTTCTTTTTCCTTTCAAATTTCCCTCCATTTGGTGGTTTGCTTTCAAAAACTTTATCTAATCAAAAAATTATATACGCTAGCTCGGAATCAAAAAGGACACACCACTTAATTGCAAAGAATTAAGTATTGTGTCCCCATAATATCATGCCGACCACGCCCAAATCTTCCTCCATCTGCTGGTAATTCAGTATCTCAGTGGCTGCTGAAGCCACATTCCTGTTTTCCAGCACCCATTTCAGCATGGCTTGATAGATTGAGGTTGTTCCCGCCTTGTATTTCTCCAGATTCTGCCTTCTTCCTCCGACCTTGAGGGTTTTCATGGCGATTATTCCCACATCCTTGGCTGTCGCAAGGGCCAGGAGGCGGCTTATCCCGCTCTCTCCAAGATAGTCATCATAGACCTTTATCGGTTTTTCTGTTTCCTGGATGTCGAAGACGTTGTATCCGAGCATGATCATATCGTAATGGCCGCAATCAACCGCCTTCCTTACGGTTCGGTCGTGGTTCGAATGGCAGGAGAGGCCTTTGAATCTATACTTTCCCTGTCCCTTCAATTTTTCAAAAGCACCGAGAACTCTTTCATCAGTGAGCTGTTCTTCCTCAGCGCCGTGGATGAGAAGAACGTCAACATAGTCTGTTTGAAGACGCCCCAGGCTTTTATCCACGGATTTGATGATGGATTCTTCGTTCCAGTTTTTACCGTCAAGCTTGAACTTGGTCCCGACATAGGCTTTATCCCTTCCGATTTCCTTGAAGAGACGGCCGACCTGACGCTCGCTGTTTCCGTTGCTGTAAGCGCATGAAGTATCGATGTAGTTTACGCCTCTTTCAATGATTTGAAGGAGGAGCGATTGGTCAGGGAGCGGGCTTCCTCCTAGTGAAATCTCGGAGATGTATAGCTCTGTTCTTCCCAGGCGGCGGTAATACATCTGGCCTTTTTTCAAGCGATCGGCATCTTTCTGCCCCTTTGAGAATGACTTTGGCAGGGGAGTGAAGAAAGAAAGAGCCCCGACGACAATCTTTTTGAGGAATTCGCGTCTTCCAGGATGCGAAGGTTTAATTTCGTGTTTACTCATCGGTGAGATTTCTAAGAGCTCACTTCTCAACAAGGCCAAGGTTTTTAAGGATGGAAGCCATTTCAGCTTTTCCTTTTTCCTCAAGAGGAAGCAAGGGCAGGCGACAGGGCCCGCCGTAATAGCCGAGCAAATCAAGGCCATACTTGAGGCCCGGGATGCCGAAGGTTTGGATAATGGCTTTGTTAAGAGGAATAATATCGAGCTGAATCTTGAGTGCTTCTTCGAATTTTTTTTCAAAAAAAAGTTTATAGAGCTCGACACAATGGGTTGGCACAGCATTGGCCACAGCCAGGATTCCGCCGCTTGCTCCTTCCATCAGCGCGGCAAGTAAAATGCTTGCTGCACCCATCAAAAAATTGAAATGAGAATCAAGATAAGGAATGACTTCGCCTAACGTAGCCAAATTTCCAGATGAGTCCTTTATCCCGGCGATATTCGGATGTTTGGAGAGCTCGATGATGAGCCTGGAATCGACAGATATTCCAGTATTCTGCGGTATATTGTAAATAATAACCGGCACCCGGGACTGTTCAGCGAGAGCAAGATAATGTTTTTTCAGCGCCTCATGGTCAATACGGGCCTTGAAATAACTTGGCGTTTTAACCAAAGCAGCATCAATGCCAAGGCCAGCCATCCTGTTTGTAAATTCAATTGTCGCCTTGGTGGATTCCCTGCCTGTGCCGGCGATGATTTTCTTATCAGCAGAAGCAGCTTCCTTTGCTGCCTTCACCAGCTCTTCTGTCTCTTTATCCGAGAGGAAAACACTTTCACCCGTTGAGCCTGAAATGACATAGCCGGCAAGGCCGGTCAAATTATATTTCTCGATGTTTTCTTTGAACTTTTCAGTCGAGATTTCATCTCCAGCAAAAGGAGTGGTCAAAGGAACATAAACTCCTTCAAGCCGCTCAGTCATCGCTTTCTCCTTAGATTTTCTCAATTTCTCTCAGCTCCTTATCGCTCAGCCCAAAGTAATGCCCGATTTCATGAAGGACAACCTCTCTGACTTTTTTCTTTATCTCCTCTTCTGTGGAGCAGATGCTTTCTATGGTCTTCTGGTAGATGACAATCACATCTGGCGGAACATTTCCGTAGAATGGTCCGCGGTGTGTGAAAGGCACGCCGTGGTAATGGCCCAGGATTGAGCTGAATGGCGGAGTTTGAGTTTGGTCGTAGATTTCCCTTGAAGGCCTTTCCTCGACAATCACTGCCAGGTTGTCGAGATATTTTTTGAATTTCTGGGGAAGTTTGTCCAGCGCTTCTCGAACCAACTCTTCAAATCTCTCTTTTTCCATCGGGAAGAATATTCCTCTTTTTTAATCTCATATATTTGAAATCATTTCCAATTCCGTGATGCACAAGCAGCCGGCTTGCGCGTTTTTGAAGCGGCCAGCCTAATCTATTTTTCAATTCCTTTTCTTGCCATCACGCCTTTCTTGTAGTAATGCTTCCTTTCCTTCATCTCAGTGACCAGGTCTGCCCTTTTGATGAAAGAGGCAGGCGCATACCTTCCGGTCAGGACGACTTCCACATCCCCCGGCTTCTGGTCAAGAAATTTATGGACCTCTGCTTCTGTGATGAGGTTTAAGTCAACAGCCACGTTTATCTCATCGAGGACGATGATTCTGAATTTTTTGGAAAGCATGGCAGCGAGACATTTCTTTAGACCTCTTTTTGCCCGGTCGATATCTTCCAAATCCGGGTCTTTTGTGACGTGAACAAATCCTTTTCTGCCGAATTGCTCGATGGCGATCAGCGGGAAGATCTTCTTTATGGAGATTAACTCGCCGTATATCTGCCCTTTGAGGAATTGTCCGATGTAAACTCTCTGTCGATGGCCGGCTGCGCGCAGGGCAAGCCCCAGGGCTGCCGTGGTTTTTCCCTTCCCGTTCCCGGTATAGACTTGGATATATCCTTTGAACTGACTTTTTTTGTTCATTATTTTTAAACTATATTTGAATGCTTGACTTGAGTCAACTTTTTAAAAAGAAATCATTTGTGCTATAATCGCCGAGATGTTAGACCCGAAGTTTGTTCAGGAAAATGCAGACCTCATCGTCAAGAAAGTAGCAACTCGAGGCCTTAAAATCGAGCTGGATGAGTTTTTGCGTCTTTCTTCAGAAAAGAAAAATCGTTTGAGAAAAGTTGAAGACCTTCGCTTTGAAAAGAACAAAACTTCTGAGCTCATCGCCCGAAAAAAGAAAGATGAAGAAGATGCATCATCGTTGATATCGGAGATGAAGAAGGTCGGCGAGGAGATAAAAAATCTGGAGGATGAGCTGAGGGATGTTGATGCTAAGCTGCAGAAAATCCTGCTCAACATTCCCAATCTTCCTCACAAATCTGTGCCAAAGGGCAAAAGCTCTGAAGATAATCTTGAAGTCAGAAGATTTGGTAAAAAGCCAAAATTCTCCTTTCCGTCTCAACCGCACTGGAAGATAGGGAAGAGGCTTGGCATTTTGGATTTTGAGCGCGCTTCCAAGATCGCCGGCTCGAGGTTTGCTGTTTACTTTGGAGCAGGTGCCAAGCTGGAAAGGGCGCTGATCAACTTTATGCTTGATATTCATACCAGGGAAAGAGGATACCAGGAAGTCATCCCTCCTTTTATCGCCAACGAAGAGAGCTTGACCGGAACAGGAAACCTGCCCAAGTTCGAAAAAGACCTTTTCAAGCTCAAAGGATACCACTGGTACATGATTCCCACAGCCGAAGTTCCTCTGACAAACCTTTATCGGGAAGAAATTCTTGAGGCTTCCATTCTTCCCAAGAGGTTTGTGGCCTGCACTCCCTGTTTCAGAAGGGAAGCCGGCTCCTACGGGAAAGACATAAGAGGCCTGATTCGCCAGCATCAGTTTAACAAGGTGGAGCTTATGACATTCTCTCTGCCTGAAAATTCTTACCAGGAGCTGGAGAGGATGACCACTGATGCTGAAGAAGTTTTGAAGAGATTGGAATTGCATTACCGCGTGGTTGCTCTTTGCACGGCAGACTTGGGCTTTGCCGGTGCCAAGACCTATGATTTGGAACTCTGGATGCCTTCGCGGAATGATTACCTGGAGATATCTTCCTGCACCAATTGCGAGGATTTCCAGGCAAGAAGAGCCAGCATTCGTTTTCGCAGAGAGCCAAAGTCAAAGCCCGAGTTTGTCCACACCTTGAACGGCTCAGGAGTGGCCCTGGGAAGGACCGTGAGCGCTCTGCTCGAAGCTTTTCAGCAAGAAGATGGCTCGGTCATCATTCCTCATGCCCTGCGGCCCTATATGGATGGCATGGAGAGAATTTCCCGCTGACTTCTTGCGCGGAGGGATGGCCGAGTGGTTTAAGGCGGCGGTCTTGAAAACCGCTTTCCGGGTAACCGGAACGGGGGTTCGAATCCCTCTCCCTCCGCCATGCCCATATTTTTGATGAATCTCCAAAACCGTGATGCATAATTATACACGAGGGGGGTGAGGGTTGAGGGTGAGAAGGCCCCTATGAGGCCTGAGCGGGCATGGTTTCTCTCTGAAAGAGAGAAGAGTGTCCTTGGAGGGGGAACCGCTTCGCGTTCCCCCTTCCAACGCTTTCGCTGCCTCCCCTTCTCGGACGCTTCAAAGCGTCCTGCGACCAAGGGGTCATGCCCCCTTGGAACCCCCTGCTGCTTTGCCGATGGCAAAGCAGCGAGGCCGAATGGGAGCTGATTTTCATCGCTGGGGAAAATCAGCGTGCGACGAACCCTCAACCCTCACCCCCATCACGGAAATAGAGATGCATATCCTGCTTTCCGATAAACTTTGATTGCATCATCAAAAATGATAGAATAACCTAGCTTGCAGCGATTTGCGGAGAGGTGCTGGAGTGGTCGATCAGGGTCGCCTGCTAAGCGACTGTTCCGGTTTTAAGCTGGAACCGTGGGTTCGAATCCCACCCTCTCCGCCATTTGAATAAACATCCAAGAAAAGATTTATCATCCCTCTTCTTTTCGGCCAAAAGACAAAAGAGTTTTAACAATCTCCTCATGGCTGAGTGAGGTGACATCCTGAGGGGAATCGATGATTCTGAAATTGAAAAAGGGACAATTCCCGTCATACCAGCGAAAAGCCAGAGGCCTTGCTTCCTGAGCCCTCTTCTCGGCCTCCTTCTGGTTCAAAAGGTCTCCTAATCCTTTAAGGTTCACTCCCTTTTCCGGGTCGACTCCGCTGATGTAACGCTTATCCCCAAAATTGGTCATAAGAAAGGTAAAGCCTTCACCGAGAGGAGAATTTTCCCTGTCTCTCCGAGCCCATTCTTTGAGGAGAAAGCTTCTTGGATTTTTGACGACAAGGCCGCTCACCTTCTTTTTGCTGCCTCCCTGAGCCAGAGGCAAGAAAAGGATGAATTTATCTCCTTTGCTGAAATCAAGCAGGTAATTGAAGTAGTCATCTTTAGCCTTTCTCATCGCCCTTTCGTATCTCTCGATACCTGAAAAGAGCATTCTATTCTCGAGGATTTCATATCCTTCTTCTGACTTGGAATGGAGGAAGTTCATGAATTTCAAGCCTTCTTTCACCCTTTCCAGGTTGCTCTCTTCCTCTTCTTTCTTGATATAAGTAAAGAGTCCTCGAAGGATTGAGTAGGGAGTAGAGGTCAGGTCTATTTCCTTAGGCAGGCTGGCAGAATCGACCATTCGGGCATAAGAAGATATTTTTTCCATGTGAGGGTCGACTCTTCCTGTCTTCAAAAGCCTCAAAGCGAGGAAGATCGAAGATATGGCATCAAAGTCAGGCAAGCGGTGAGTTATGATTTTCAGCTTCAAAGCCTCTTCCTTTTTTCCTTCCATCTCCTCTTTTTTAAAATGGTCGAGGACGAGATGCGGATGTTTTGTGATCAGTGAGGCTGCGCACTCAACTTCTGAGCTGGGATGGTGATGGTCGATAACACCCGGAACGGTTTTCATGCCCACATCCAGAACTAAGACGCCTATTTCCGGGTTCAAGTCTTCGCCATAATTGACGAATTGGTAGCTGATTTCCATTGTCTCAGTATTCATTTTTTGATGACCGGTTCATATCGTCGCGGCTTGCAGCCGGCAGCCGACAAAAATTCGACGATTTTCGCGCTGCCTGAAGGCAAAGGATAGCACCTCAGACCTTTGAGAGAAACCCAGCGATGCCTGTCCTTGCTTAGCCGGAGTCTGCCATTCAGCTTGCACTCGTAAGCAGAAAGGGATACCTGGAATTGAGTGTAGGCATGGTTGACTCTGGTCATAAATTTCATCCCTTTTGCATCGGCCAAGAGTTCCTCTTTTATCTCCCGTCCAAGAGCCTCTTCCAGTGTTTCTCCTTTCTTTCTTTTGCCTCCAGGAAATTCCCAGAGGTCAGCCAGGAGGCCCTGTGGCGGTCTTTTCTGTATAAAGAACTTTCCTTTTCTTTGAATTATCGCCACCACGGCTTCGACCTTTCGATAATTTCTCTTTTTTGGCGCTGGAATGATTTCCTGCGCTCCCTCTTTGAAAGCTCGACAGAACTCGCTTACCGGGCAGAGAAGGCAGAGAGGGTTCTTCGGACGGCAGACCTGGGACCCGAGCTCCATCAAGGCCTGATTGAAAGTTCCCATCTTTTTAGAAGGAAGAAAGGGCTCAAGAAAACGAAGAAGAGCCTTGTCATTTTTCGCTCCTGCCTCTGAGCGCAGGCCTGCCAGCCTCATCAAGACGCGGCGGACATTGGCATCAACAACTGGATAGAGCTTATCAAAGGCGAAGCTCGCAACTGCTGCAGCCGTGTAAGGGCCGAAGCCTGGAAGGTTCCTCAGTTCGCCGAAGTCAGAGGGAATTTGACCTCCGAATCTATGGCAGATAGCCTGCGCAGCCAGATGCAAATTTTTGGCCCTTTGGTAATAGCCCAATCCTTGCCAGGCTTTAAGAACTTTCTGAAGAGGAGCCCGGCTCAGGCTTTTAACATCAGGGAAAAGCTTGAGCCATTTTCTATAATAGGGGATAACGGCCCGGACAGTTGTCTGCTGAAGCATGACTTCAGAAACCCAGATCTTGTAAGGGTCATTGCTCTCCCTCCAGGGAAGCTTTCGATGGTGCCTACTATACCAGAGGGCTAATTTTCTCGGAAAGGATTGAAGTAAAGCTTTCTTATTCCTCATCGTTTATTCACGTCTCGGCGAAGGGCAATGAAGAGCCACTGTTTTTGGATAGCCTATCAATATTGAATTTTTACCATGAATCGGCATTCTTTGGCAAAACCTCGGCGCTAAAGCTTCTTGACAATGGAGTCTTTCTAATATATTTTTTAAGGGAAAATAAACAAAAGGAATATGTTAAGATTTTCTTGGGCGGCGGCATAATTCCTCTATCAAGACTTATGGAATATTTCGCCCATGTATCCTATTGAGTAAAACTTGAGAAGGCCTAAAGCCTCTTTATTCAAGAGAAGATGAAAAAGATAGGCAAGTACGAGATAATCACCATCCTCGGAAAGGGGGCTATGGGGATTGTTTACAAGGCGCGTGATCCTCACATAAACCGAGATGTCGCCATCAAAACTATCCGCTTCGATTTGGTCTCTGAAGAGTCCGAGAATGAAGAGATCATGCAGAGGTTTATGAGAGAAGCCCAGGCCGCAGGCAAATTATCCCATCCAAATATCATCACCATTTATGATGTTGGAAGAGAAGAAAGCGTGACCTACATAGTCATGCAACTGATTGAAGGGCAAAGCCTGCAGAAGATGATTTCTTCAAGCGAAAAATTTTCAACTCCGGAAGTCATTGACCTCATGTGCCAGATCTGCAGTGCCTTAGATTATGCTCACAAGAATGGGATTGTCCACCGAGATATGAAGCCTGGAAATATTCTGCTGGATAAAGAGAGAAAGCCTTACATCTGTGATTTTGGCGTGGCCCGTGTTGAGACCTCGACTTTGACTCAGGCAGGAACAGCCGTTGGAACGCCAAGCTACATGTCTCCTGAGCAGGTTGTGGGAAAAAAGGTCGATAAGCGCTCGGATATATTCTCCTTGGGCTGTATTCTTTATGAAATTCTCACCGGAAGAAGGCCTTTTGAGGCTGAAAGCATAACAACTGTCATCTATAAGATTATCAACGAGGAGCCTCTGCCTCTTATTGAAGTAAAAAAAGGTTTGCCTGTAGGTTTTGAGCAGACTATCACCAAGGCCTTGGCTAAAGACCCGAACGACCGTTACCAGTCTTGCGCTGAGCTAGCTGCTGATTTGCGGGCGATCCACGCCATGGCAGATAAGACCATAGCCATCACCATGGCTAAAGAGGAGCTCCCGCGGGTAGAGGTTAAAAAGAAAAGGAGGCTGGGACCAGCCTTGGTCGCTGCTCTGGTCACAGTCGTCGTCCTCGCTGTTGCCGGAACCCTGTATATTTTTCAGACAACAGGGAAAATTCCTTTTTTCTCGAGTGGCAGCCAAAAAGCAAAAGTGGAAAAACCTCCGGCGATTCCCCAGCCTGGTGCTCTGGCTGCTGGCAGTGTGGAGGACAAGTTGAATAAGGCCAGGGAGAGCTTTGATAGAGGAGACTATGGCCAGGCTGCCAAGCTTGCCGAAGAGATTCTGGCCGCAGATCCCAGTAATTTGGCCGCAAAAGAGTTGTCGACCAAAGCCCAGAGTAATATAAACAAGCCCTTGACTGCCCAAGTACCTGCCAAAGAGGAGCCAAAGGCAGCGAAAACTCCAACATCTCCTAAACCTAAAGAAACCGTCTCTGGGCCAACAGAGAAAAAGGCGGTTGAAGCTCAGCCGACTCCGACAACAGTCTCTTCCGTAAAAACTATCGTCCCTGGAAGTGTCGAGGACAAATTGAACAGGGCAAAAGAAAATTTTGAGAAGAAGAACTATGATGAGACTATAAGGCTTGCCAAAGAGATTCTTACAGTCGAGCCCGGCAATCTCCAGGCTCAAGAATATCGAGATAGAGCCGAAGCCAGAATTTTAATCGGCCAGACTCTCAAAAAAGGAATAAGCTTCTATGATAATGAGGATTTTGAGCAATGCTTGCAGAAGATGGAGGAAGTTTTAAAATTGGATAAAGCGAATGCGGATGCGCTGAGATACAAGGATTTGGCAGATAATGCCATTTATGAACAAAGAGCCATTGAGGACATCAAGCAGGTCATCGAACATCAGAGAAAAGCAGAGGAGACAAGGGACCTCATGGCACTCATCAGCGATATTGGCTCTGACGCTTTACGTAAAGAAAAACGAGACTATGGAACGTTTCTCATCAATAATTACGACCAAATAAGATGGTCAAGCATTTCCAACATCCTTCCAAAATTTAAAGACAGAAACCGTGCTGAGGTGAGCTTTTCCTATATTGCCACTGCTGTTTACAAGAAAACAGGTTCAAGGACTAATGTGTTTGAGGGTGTAAGAATCTGGACAATGGAAAAAAGGGATGATGCTTGGAAGATAATAAAAGAGGGAAAGAAATAAAATATGATAGATTCGAAGAGGAGGGGAGCTATGGAATTAAAGAAGCTTTACCAGGGAATAAAATTTATACCTGTTTTTCTCCTTTTTTTCCTTCTTGTCAGCTCAGAGGCTGCGGCCATAAAAGTGAAAGTGACTGTGGACAATGCCAGTATTCAAGCCACTCGTGAGATTGGAGGAAAAGTTCTGACAAGAGTTCCTCTAAACACCATCTTAACCGCAGAGCCGAAGCGAGGAGAGTGGTACAAAGTGACCTGGGAAAAGGATGGAACCACTGGCTTCATTCATGAGATGCTTGTCGAAGAAGTCAGTGAAAGAGAAGCGGCTCAGCCAGAAGCCGCAGGCACAACAAAGGGAGGAAAGCCGGAGGCAGAGATTATCGCTGAAGTTCAGCTCAAGATGGAAGAGAGCAAAAAGTTGATAAGAACAGGGCAAGAACTTGATAGAGCCATAAGCTTGCTGAGGCCTCTTGTGGCTAAAACCATCGGTCTCACAGATCAAAATAGACAGAGAGAATTATCGACTGAAATTTACTTATGGATAGGACTCGGCTATTGTGCTCAGGGTGATGAGCTTTCGGCTTTGAGAGAATTCAGGAATATGTTTGAGGTTAATGAAGTTTATGCCAAGGGAATAACAAGCAACATCCTTGACTCTAAAGTCATAGCTTTGATCCAACAGGCAGAGAATGAATATAAGGGGTTAGTCACTGAATACCTGATTGAGATTTCCACTGAGCCAAAAGAAGCGATGATAAAGATTGACGGAAAGGAAATAGGTCTTTCTCCTAAAATCGCCAGAGCGACTATCCCCAAGGTTGTCATTGAAATTGGCAAAGAGGGATATAAACCGCTTAAAGACGAAGTCTTCATTACGACTTCTCCCACCAAGAAAGAATACAAATTAGAGAGAGCAGGGATGGATGTGGAAGTGAGGTCTTCGCCGGTTGGCGCAAAAGTCTATCTCGACGCCGCTGACACTGGAAAAATGACCAACTGTGTCTTGCCGATTGTTCCTTTCGGCCTTCATAAACTAACTATTAAAAAAGAAAATTATGCCGATTGGGAAGGGGGAGTGGAGGTCAAAGAAGGTGCGGAGGCCATTCTGGTTGAAGCGAGCTTGATTCCAAACAAGTATCAATTAGTCAACAAATGGGGCGGCCCTCAATCAGCTTTCTTGAAGATGCCGGCAGGGGTAACGGTCGATAAGGAGAATAATATTTATCTTGTTGATCAAGGCGCGATTAAGTTGAAAAAAATAAGCGCCGAAGGAAGACTTTTAGCCGCATGGGGCAACCAGGGAGCTGAATTCAAGGGCTTAAAGTCGACTGGCGGCATAGCCCTGGACAGTCAAGACAATGTCTTTGTCACAGATGCAAAAAATAGCTGCGTGCTGAAATTTGATAAGACTGGGAAGTTTAATAAAAAGTGGGGAACGTTTGGTGTCGCAAAGCTCAGTTTTAATACTCCTTTGGGCATTGCCGTGGACAGCAAAGATGATCTCTACATAGTTGATTTCGGAAACAACCGTATCGCCAAGTACTCTAATGCCGGTGCTTTGAAGAAAGTATGGGGAGCACCGGGCACCACAGACGGAGCTTTTGCCTATCCGGTTGCGGTTGCTGTGAATCAAAAGGATGAAGTTCTTGTTCTCGACAGGGGTCGAGTCCAGAAATTCTCTTCAGAGGGCGATTTTATTTCTTCTTGGGGAAAGACAGGCATGGGAGACGGGGAATTCAACATGCCGAATGGTATATTCGTAGACTTTAACAACTGTATCTATATTGCTGATTCAGGCAACAACAGAATCCAGAAGTTTGATGGAAACGGAAAGTTCATAGCCAAATGGGGGAGCACCGGCACAGGCGATGGCCAGATGATGTTTCCATCAGGGGTTGCGGTTGATAGGAGAGGTTATGTTTACGTAGTCGAGAGGTATAACAACAGGCTTCAAGTGTTCGGGGTTGTCCCCTCGTCAGAATAATCAGCGATTTTTATTTATCCGATGGCGAACCAGTTGAAGCCGTGGGCTTCAACTTTGACCTCAGCTTTGATTTCATACTTCCGAAGAAGATACCATATCATCTAAAAAAGAGCAGCGGCTTTCGTTTGTATTAGTTGACTTCGAGTAAGAAATTAAGGATTGGCAAATGAAGGAGATAAGCATGAAAAGAAAAATAATCTTTTTTATTGTCGCGATTTTCATTATAGCTCTTTCCATCTCGGCAGAGGTCAGAGTGCAGGAGGTCGAGATGGAAATTCCGACTTATCTCACAGGCCCAGAAGACCCTAACCCCCCTCTCTGGAATCTAAGGGTCTATCCCTATCCGATGCAGACAGATATAACCCGAGAGAAAATGATGAAGAGATACAAAGTTGTCGTCTTGGAGAACGATTACATCATGCTCATCGTTTTGCCCGACATTGGGGGAAGAATTTTAGCAGCCCTCGATAAGACAAACGAAAATTTTGATTTCATCTATTACAACCATGTCATCAAGCCAGGACTCGTCGCTCTGCGAGGAGAATGGCTATCTGGAGGGATTGAGTGGAACTTCCCAACCTTAGGGCATACTGTCAACACTTTCTCCCCTGTCAACTACAAGATTCTTAAGAATGACGACGGAAGTGTAACCTGTGTGGTCGGAACAGTGGAATGGGCGAGGAGGATGGAATGGGAAGTTTTCATCACTCTTTTTCCAGACAGGTCTTATTTTAAGACGACGATAAGGCTTTTCAACAGGACTCTGACCCATAACAACGGCTATTTCTGGGTAAATGCTGCCACCCATGCTTGGGACGATACCCGGGTTGTTTTTCCGCCTGCTGAATACACTTATGCCGGCGGAAGAAGAAATCCAATGCCCTGGCCGATAGTTGGCGGGAAGGACGTCTCTTGGTACAAAAATACAGCCTCTGCTCATGATTATTTCTGCGGAAGCGAGGGAGATTACAACGGAGCTTATAATTACGAACGAGATAATGGCACAGTCCATTATGCCTCGCGATACGAAAGCCCGGGAAAAAAATTCTGGACATGGGGGACGGCTCCGAGCGGCGCAATCTGGGAAAAGCTCCTCACAGATGAAGATGGCCAGTATATTGAGATACAGGCCGGAAGGCTTCTCACCCAGGGTGACACCTGGATTTTTGAGCCCCATCTTCTTGAGCAGTGGGAGGAATGGTGGTATCCGGTGAAGAGAATGCACGGTTTTATAAAGGCCGTCCCTGACGCCGCCCTAAACTTCGAAAAGAGAGATAGAAGCGTTTGGATTGCCCTCAATACGACCAAGGCCTTCGAAGGCGCTGAAGTCAGCCTTTTTTGCGGGGAGAAGAAGGTATTTTCAGAGAAGCTGAACATTTCACCTCAAGGCTTTTATGGAAAAGTGGTTGAGCTCGAAGAAAGTTTGAAAACATGCAGGCTTGAATTCCTTGATCGGAATGGACAGAAAATCATAGATTATACGACAGAAAAGACTGAAGTGTCTGCGCCTGAACTTCAGCCGGATTTCCAAGAGGCAAAGACCGAGTCAGCGGAGATAAATTTTCTCAAGGGCTATTATTCAATCAAGCATTGGGATACTGAGGGTGCGATAAGCCAATTCAAGAAAACGCTTGAAATTGACCCGGAATTTACTCCAGCCCTGAAGTGGCTGGGCATTCTTTATTATCAGACAGGGAAAATCAAAGAGGCGCTCGGGCTTTTCGAGAAAGTCCTCAAGAGAGATGAGGATGACCACACAGCACGATATTACCGTGCTCTTGCTAAGATCAATCTCGGGATTTCGGAACGGACTCAAGAAGACCTTTATCTCCTTTCAAGAAGGGCGGCTTACAGGCATGTCGCACCTTATGTGCTTGCAGCTTTGTCCATAGAGGAAAAGGATTATCAAGGAGCAAGGAATTTATTGAAGAATGCTCTCAGAAACAACCCTGATGATGCAAAAGCTTCGGTCATGCTGGCCGCTTCAGAAAGGCATCTTGGCAACAGGAAAGAGGCAGAAAGGCTTATCGAAGAAATTTTAAAGGAGAATCCCATCGACCTTCTTGCCCTGTTAGAGAAGAAGCTTATCTCCGGGCGAAGCGAGCTTGAAATATTGAGGTCTGACCCTGAGTATTATCTCGAAGCGGCTTCGGACTATTCTGAGATGAACCTCGTCGAGGACGCCGTAGCTGTGCTTGCGACCTATTTTGAAAACGCCGACGCAAAAGAGCATCCTCTCCTTTATTATTATCTCGGTTACTTCAATGATAAACTTGGACAAAAAGAGGAAGCCGAGAAGAGCTTCAAGAAGGCAGCCTCCTGCAGCGCGGATTTTGTCTTTCCCTTTAGAGCTGAGACAGAGAGGGTGCTCGGCCTGGCTTTGAGCTACAATCCTTCTGATTGGAAAGCTCTCTATTATCTTGGGAACCTGCTCACTGCCAAGTTGAGATGGGAGGAAGGGCTTGAGTGCTTCAGAAAAGCAGCGGAATATTCCCCCCAATTTTCTGTGCTCTACAGAAACCTCGGTGAGATATACTGGAAGAGACTCAAAGACTATGGAATGGCCGAGAAAATGTATGAAAAGGCCATCTCCTGCGCTCGAGATGATTTTCGCCTTTATGTCGCACTCGATGAACTCTATGCCATAAGCAGAAAAGAGGCTCAAAGGGATAAGCTTTACAAAGGTGCGCCTAAGGAGGTCAAGAAGAACTTCAATTATCTCCTGAGCAGGGCAGAGTATTATCTGGACAGCGGACAATACGACGAGGCCTTGGAGATTCTGGAGAAGAATTCCTTCCTTCCCTGGGAAGGCTGGACCGGCGCCAGAGAGGTTTATGTTCTTGCCTGCTTGGGAAGAGCCTACTCCTTGCTGGCGAAAGGAAAGTATGAGAAGGCGAAAAAAGACCTTTTTGCAGCCATGGATTATCCTGAAAATCTAGGGTCAGGGATGCCTCCTGAGCCAACCTTCAGCCGAGAGTATTTTTTCATCGGGCTGTGCTACGAGAGAATGAGAGACAAGAAAATCGCCGAGGACTATTTCAAGAGAGTCGAAAGGATGCAGGCGGGTGTTCTAAGCGAGCATTCTTATTACCGGGCTCTTGCCTTGAAGAAACTCGGCAGAGATGAGGAATCAGAAGAGCTTCTCCTGAAGATAAAGTCAGAAGCTGAAGCTATGATCGAACGCAGCAAGAATGCTTATTATCTTCTATTGGCTTCAAAAGCCTGTGCTGCTCTCGGGGAAAAGAGCAGGGCAGAGGAGTACCTGCAGAATGCCCTCGCCATAGAGCCATCATCGAGACAGATATCGCTTTTTATTTCTGAAAGACGCTTTTTAGAGTAGGCTCTTCAATTTTCTCACAGAAAGCATTTCCAATTCCGTGATATCAGATTGCTATGTTTAGGTTAGAGTTTTGGGAAATAGCCGTAGCTACCATTGAGGATTTAGCCTTCGATATTCGCTCTTTGAGGGAACCCGACGAAGTCGGGCGGCGAGGATGTCTGAGCGGAGCGAGTTCCGCAGCCGCCGAGAAGAGCGAATGGAGAATGGCGTTAAAAATCCGATTGGGAGCGAGGCTATTTCCCAAAACTCTATCCAATCACGGAATTGGAAATGCTAATTCCTCATTGACATCATTTTTTCTTTTGTTATAAATTAGGCAAGAGTCTGAGGTATAGGCATTAGAGTTTAATTTTTTAATGTGGAGAGCATGAAGCAAAATGATGCAGAATTTGCGCGATAGAAAAATCTCGCGAGTAAGGACGTTGAAAATGGAAAATGACCTGGCTGATTTAGATAAGATAAGAGATTTTCTAAAGAAAAATCTTTCCGGTCTTAACATCTCGGATAAAGACTATTTCAAGATTGAGTTATCATTGCTGGAGATATGCATAAATATCATCAGATATGCCTATCCCCTTAAACAGGGTGAGATTTTGCTCAAGACCTGGAAGGACGATGAAAAGATTTTTTTTGAGATAAGGGACAGCGGAATTCCTTTTGACCCAAGGACATTAAAAAAACCCGATATAAAAGAAATCATCAGGAGCGAAAAAAAGGGGGGACTTGGGGTTTTCCTCTCGCGCACTTTTATGGATGGGTTTGATTACAAGAGAGAGAACGATCAGAACGTTCTCACCATCTATAAGATTATCAAAGCAGCCGAAGCTTCTGATCAATCAACTTAAAACCTTTAATTGACCATATTATTTTGCTAAGATATAAGCTGCAAACACGTTAATAGGCAATATCAATTAAGAGGGAGCGGCAATTGAGGCTCGAATCCAGATTCTGGCATGATTTTTTAAATGAGTTATCAAGTGCTTTTTTTTGTCCCGAGCTTGAAGGATTTTAGTTTATGAGGACCATTGAGCTCGATTTTCCAGTTTATACATTAGACAGCCGATTGCTGCTTCCAGCAGGCAATAAGCTAACGTCCAAGGTCCTGGATGAATTAATCACAAAAAATAGAGGCACATCTTATAAGGGAATTCCTTTTTTAGAGCATGGCACTATCTATCATGATCTACGGCGCCTACTCCAAGAGCCTCCATATAATTTAATCTTCGGGGAGCAAGAGAGAGAATTTGCCTTCAGCCTGATGAAGAAGATCAGTTTCATTGCGCCTGTTCTGGAGTTCCTCAGCTATTTTAAAGAACAAGATTTTTATACTTACCGACACACTCTCATGGTGTTTGCTTTGTCAACAATTCTGGCTCGAGACCTGGTTGGAAAATCCGAGGACTTGATTATGGAGGCAATGGCCGGCACAATACATGATTTCGGCAAAATATGCGTTCCCCTTGAAATATTGAAAAAGAGCGACCCTCTGACAAGAACAAACAGGAACATTCTCGAGCACCATACCTCAGCCGGCTATGTGCTGCTCAGTTATTTCCATCAAGACCAGCGGAGTTTTGCGGCAAGGGTAGCCAAAGAACACCATGAACGAAGAGATGGATCTGGATATCCTCTCGGCATCTCATTGAGAGATATCATGGTAGAGACCATTGCTGCCTGCGACGTTTACGATGCTCTGCTTTCGCCAAGGCCTTATCGGCCCACTCCCTATGACAACAGGACGGCCTTGGAGGAGATAACCGCAATGACCCAGCAGGGCCAATTGAGCTGGAAAGTGGTCCAGGTGTTAATATCTCATAACCGAAAGGATAAGCCTCATTTCCGAGAATGCAAGGTTTCTATTGAGAAAAGAGGTACTCCGCCATCAGGCAACTTATATGGTGTCATTATCGATGAGGAGCCAGAAACCAGCGAAAGCAAAGATAATAAATAGCCCTGACTATTAACACAGCGAAAATCTTTTGTCAGTTAAGAGGGTAAGCGGCAAGCCAAGTAACAAAGCCTGCCCATTTCTTTTTCCATGTCTCCAGAGCTTTATTTTTTTCCTCACTGTCCATTGCAGAGTAGAGGAGTGAATTCACCGCCAGTTGTTTGAGGCATTTCAAATCAAGCCCCCAGGCCATGAAAGCAACATAGAAGTCATAAGAGAATGTATAGCGCATGATGCCCGGGTCATCTGGAGAAAGGACAACCGGCAGGCCGCTGTTGATGTAGGTGATGGCGGGGTGGTTGCGCAGGTCTGGAATATAACCAAGGACTTGGTTGCTGATCGGGCAAATCTCGATGGCGATGTTTCGCTCTTTTGCGATTTGCATGAGGAGAGGATGTTTGACGAGCGCAAGGCCGTGGCCAATCCTTTTTGCATCAAGCAGGATGGCATCATAAAGATTTTCGTTTTCCACCCAGTTGCTCTCGCCGGAATGAAGATAGAGGGACAAGGTGATATTGTGCTTCTCTGCCTCACGTCGGGCGTTCAGGAGTTCATTGATGAAATAAAGATTCGTGTGTGTTCTGTCCTCTTCTTCGACCAGGTCAAACCCCTTTATGAGATGAGGATTGGCCTTGCGTTGCTCCAAGAGCCAATTTAAACTCTTGGCAACTTGCTCGTGGTCGTTGGAGCGCTTGCCGCAATGAACGTATTTCACATTAAATTCCGGATGATTGCGCTGAATCTCTTTTAGTATTTCATCGATTCCACCAAGAACTCCGCGGAATTCGATATACTGGACATTTTCCTCAGCGACATCCTTGAGCATCTTACGGCAAAAGCCTTCGTATACGTGGTCATAATTGAACAGGCCAAATGACCGCCGGAAACAATTGGAGAATTCTTCCCAGATATCAGGCTCACTCAGGTCTTCTTCACCCAGAGTGATCGAGCGATAGAGTTTTTCATCAAACCCCGCCAGATCACCTGTGCCTTGGCGAAGGTCGGTGACCGGCTGCCATCCTTCTCCTGGCGATTTGGGAGAGATGCGCAGCGTCCCCTGGACAGGCCTTTTCTCTTTTCCTAAATAAATATAGCAGTTCGGTTGATATGTCGCCTGCGAAACCAGCCAGCGGAAATCTCCCAAGGCCAGGCTATGGACATGAAGAATGCCGCCCTTTGGCATACGTTTCATGATTTCGAGAATTGGAGATTGATTGATCATATCCTTGGTCCTTGATTCAAGAAAATTGTGTGCAGGAGGGAAATGGCTGAGTGTCCGCTCGAATTCTTTTTGTTTGAGCACCATCAATCTACGGTTGGCCTCTTCTTCTTCTCGCGTAAGTCTCGTTCCGGCATCAAATCGCAATGCCAATTCGGCTTCTATCAAGCGTTGTCTGGCCTTCATGTAGGTCTCTGTGTCCGCGTAATCATTCTGGACAAATTTATCTTGGTGTTTCGTGGAACCAAAGAGTAGAAGAGCACATATTAGAAACATAAAACTCCGTTTCATGAGTCGACCTCCTTCCTGTTATTTTACATCGCAGCAAATATTCAGCAAAGGGAAATAAAAACTTTGTTTGTTCAACTGTTTGATAGCTTCCAAATTCTTCTGTTGATTATGTTATAATAGCCGAAAAATTCCAAAGGAGACGGCCAGGGAGAGAGCTTTGACGCTTAATGGAAGAGGGTGGCTGCGTTTTTGGAGCTTTATCGCAGGAGTTGGAATGGTTGTCGCTTCGGTATTAACCATCCGGCACTTCTT
Organism: uncultured Eubacteriales bacterium; assembly: GCA_964645765.1. Classification (GTDB taxonomy): domain Bacteria; phylum Acidobacteriota; class Aminicenantia; order Aminicenantales; family Aminicenantaceae; genus CAZGMN01. The sequence goes on along the minus strand of CAZYBE010000026.1, from coordinate 18,120 downwards.
CAACGCCAATTTCCCTCTAACAATTTTTTCAGGCTCTTTTTGCGACATCAGTCCCTTTTTCAACTGTGACAGCTCTGCCTATTCCTCGATTGCGCATTTCAAAGGAGTTCCCCTGGGCTATTTCGGGCTGATATTGGGAGCGCTGGTCATTCTTGGTGCGCTTGTCCCGTCTGCAGTTTTAGAGCGGACCAATAAATCTCTCTCTCTCCTCAACGGCCTTGGAGTTGTCGCCCTCTTTGTTTATTCTGTTTTCTTCCTGAAAAGTCTCTGCCTGTTCTGCGGCGGCTATTATCTGTTTTCTCTTCTCAGCCTTTTTCTATTCTGGAAATATGGCCTGGCTGGAGAGAGGCGTGGATTGCTCGGGACAATCCGGGCTTTTCTGGCTCCTTCGCTCAAATATTTAATTATTTTCGCCCTCATCACCTTCATCGGGGCTTACGGCTTCCATCTCTTCTATGCAGCTAAACAGGATGCACAGACGGGCGGGGTGGCGACCCGCGTGGTTAAAGAATATTACAGCCTGGCTGAAGTCAAGAATCCAAGCCTCGTTTCACCCTTCTGGACAGCCAAGGCCACGGAACGCTTCGAGGATGCTCCAATTCGGGTGATTGAATATGCTGACCTTCTCTGTCCAGACTGCTGGTATCTGAACGAGCAGCTTAAAAAGCTGAAAAAGGAGTACCAGGGAAAGATAAATATCGCCTTTCAATTTTTTCCGCTCGAGGCCAAGTGCAACACTGTGGTTGAAAAAAATCTTCATCCCGGCTCCTGCGACCTTTCTTTCTTTGCGGCTTACGACCCGGCCAAGTTCAACCAGATTCACGATGAAATCTTCGCTAATTTTGCTAAAGCCAAAAATCCTGAATGGCGCCTGCAGCTTGCGAAAAAATATGGGGTGGAGGCGGCGCTTAACGACCAGAAGACCAAGGATTTAATCCAGCAGATTATCAATACCGGAGCTGAATATGAAAAAACATCAGAGAAATTCTCCTACGGCATCCGCTCCACACCGACCATGATTATCAATAACAGGATGGTCATCGGCACTTTGCCTTATGCCCATCTTAAAGCCATTTTCGAGTCGCTTCTCGCGGCGGAAGAAAAAGCCGGCGAGCGCAAGTTCATAGAAAACTGGGTCGATTATCGGCCGCGCTACAAGAGGCCCAAGAAATAATTCTGATATCCTTCTCCTCCTCCTGTCTCTCTTCCTTTATTGACGAAGGTCATCGCCTGGTGATATATTTTCAAACTAAATTGACGACATCGATCCAAGCTTATGGCAAAAACTTCATCCAGATGAGAATTGGCAGAGTCATGAAAATTGCCGAATAAGACCTGAAAGAGAAGAATTGAGAAATTGAAAAACCCGGGATTTTTCCGAGCGAGATTGCTCACCACAGCCTTAAGAAGGCTCTTCTCTTTCTTCATTCCTGGCGCGCTTCTTCTCCTGATTGCTTTCCTTCTCCACCGGCTGTTCTTGGCGGAAAAGCTGCCTTTGCTTGTCCGCATCTATCCTTATGCTGTCTGGGCTGCAGGGGTTTTAGTCGCCTGGCGATTTAACCGCAGCCAGCTCTTTTTTGCCATTCTCATCCTGGCTGTTTCTGACAGGGCGGTTTTCTATCTTGCGGCTGGCCAACCTGCAATAGGAGCTGGGGCAGGCATGGCCTACAATGCGATTTCTTTTCTCCTTCCTTTGAATCTTTTGTTGATTTCCATGATGAGAGAGCAGGGATTTTTAGAAAAGCGCAATTTATGGCGCTTGGGCTTGGTTGCCTTTGAAATCATCGTCGTCGCCTTGATTTGCGTTTTCAAGCCCTTGAACCCGGACCTTTTTCTGAAACACTCATTCATCAAGACACCCCTATTTAAAACTCTTCCATTGGCCCAGCCAGCGCTTTTTGCTTTTGGGTTGGTCTTCCTCATCCTCGCTATTCGCTATTTAAGGAGCCGCAGTGTTATCGAATGCGGCTTCATCTGGGTTCTTGTGTTGTCATTTTTTGCTCTGAACACAAATAAGACTCGACCAGCCTTGACGATATATTTTGCCACCGCAGGGCTTACGCTGGTCATCTCTGTCATCGAAACCTCTCTTGGCCTGGCTTTTCAGGATGAATTAACCGGCTTGCCCACTCGCCGGGCTTTCAATGAGGCGCTTTCCAAGCTCGGAAGCCGCTACACCATCGCCATGATTGACATCGATTTTTTCAAGAAGTTCAACGACCGCTACGGCCATCAAGTCGGCGACCAAGTTCTGCGTTTGGTCGCCTCAAAACTCGAGCGATCAGCGGGTGGAGGCAAGGCTTATCGCTATGGCGGAGAAGAATTTGCCATGATTTTCCCGGGAAAGGATGTCAATGAGTCTATTCCTCATCTGGAAATTCTGAGGCAGATTGTCGAAGAACTAAAATTCATCGTCCGCAGCAAGGAGCGCCGGAGCGGAAAGGCAAAGAAGATGAGAAAGCATAAAGAGTCGCGGAATCAGGAGAGGATCACTATCAGCATCGGCGTTGCTGACGATGGAGGCCGTTCTTCCAGTGCGCAGGATGTTGTCAAGGCTGCGGACCAGGCCCTTTATCGGGCTAAAAGAGAGGGACGAAATCGAATCAGCAAATAAAAGGCATTCTGATGTATGGCCGCGAATAATTCCGCGCGGCCCTTCTGATTAATCGTACAAGACGTAATCTTCACCCTTCTCTTTGATATGCTTGTCAATCCAAGCGATCATCAGGTCCCGACGCTTGAGAGAAGCATTGATTTCCACGTCTGTGAGATATTCACCGACGACGGCCTTAATCGTCGCGAAATCCAGGGATTTCAGCTTCTCTACGAATGCCCGGGGAAGTTTATCCATGATGAAATTCTTGTTCTCCTTGTTATTCTCGTCATAGATGAGTTTTTCGGTGAATTTTTTGGCGGTCCCGAATGTCCGGGAATGGTCGATGAGGATCAACCGCCAGTCTTCGGTGATGAGGTAGTTTCTCCGGTGGCGGTCTATGTTGGCAATCAAATTATCGAAGGCACGCTGGAGGCACAATTTTCTAATGAAGTAGGAGTGCTGGATCCCCTTAGCCTGAAGCTTCTCATTAATAATATCCTCAAAATTCTTCCAATATTTCACCCATAATTGGCAGGCGCCTTTCTTCCCCTCCCTTTCCTTTTCCACCGTCGGCGGCACCATATCCAGCCCCAGATATTTACTCAAACGGTAAGCGGCGATCTCCGTTTTCCAGCTTTCCATGTAGCCACTTTGCATCCCGGTCGGGTCCTTCCAAGCGGCTCTCTGCGTAACACCGTCTTTTTCCAGAGTCAAAACCCAGGGCCTGGTGACGCCCTCGCTCTGGCTCATCTGCTTCTGGTCGATAATCTTCGCGGTTTGCAGGAAATCTTCCCATTTGGCGTACTCTGCGACCTCTTCTGGAGTGAACTGGGCTATAGACAGGAAGTTAATCCCCAGAACGACGACAAAAGAGAAAAAAACAATCAATCTCTTTTTCATTTATCTCTCCTCCTTTTTCCGGGTTGATGTATAAAAAAGAGGATAAAGCAAGCTATCAATATAGAACCTTATCCTCCCCTTTTTCTTTTATCATCTCATCGATTTCTTTTAAAAGCAGGCCCTTGCGCACAATGATGGCCTTGATCTCTTTATCTTCCAGATAGGGTCCGACAGCATTTTTGATGCTCTCCAAGGTCAAGGCTTTGATTTTTTCGACAAAGACACGCGGGAGTTTTCTAAAAGGATTGTCGCCACTTATGCCATTTTTCCCGAACATGAGCTGCTTTGTAAATTTTTCGGCAGAACGAAAGGCACGGGAATGGTCGATGAGAATCGTCCGCCAGTCTTTGGTGTAACGGATATTCTGCTGGGTTCTGTCCTCATTACCGATCAAGCTGTCAAATGCCCTGGCAACGTATTTCATTTTTTCCCAGCTATCAGAGGCATCTTGAGGAATATTGATATTTTTTTCCAGCCTTTCCAGGTCGTTCATTCCATTTTCAATCCAAAGCTGAAGGGAACCTCTTTTCCCGTTGAACTCTCTTTCGACTGTGGGCGGAATCATGTTCAATTCCAGGAGCTTATCCATGCGGTAAGCAGCTATTTCATACTGCCATCCTTCGAGGTATCCAAATTTAATGCCATGGGGATTCTTCCAGGCAGCCGACCATTCCACATCTCCCTTTTTTAGATAGAGCCTATAGGGCTTTGTCACCCCCTCTCCAATTTCTTTGGAGCCTGTGATCTCTGCGGTCTTGAGGAATTCTTCCCATTGCTCTCTCTCTGAAACTTCAGCGGGTGTGAACTGGCCTTTAATCCATGAGCCTTGAGCCAAGAGGAGAAAGATAGCTATCAGAAAGAATGTTTTTCTTTTCATCTTATTTTCTCCTTGCTTCATTCATACCCAAGACATTTTGGCAGTAATATAACTTTATTTTCATAGGAAATCAAATTGTTTTATCCCCGTTCGTTTCTTGCACTTCGGGAAAGTATTCGCCAACAATTCGCTTCCCTTATGATTGGCTTGGACAACCGGGGTTTGGAGGAAATATCGACCGGCAAAATTACGTCGAGCCTTCGGATATCTGCTTTCACCCCCTGAGGGAGACTCTTTTTATGGTCAGCGACGAAGGATACCTCTATATCGCCCAGGATTCAGGCAGAATAATTAAGGTAAAAGACCTTCGCAAAAGACAAAATTCCTAAAAAGTCTGTCCTGCTCCCGGGATAGCCATTTTTGCTTTTTGTTTTCGATATTCCCGAATCACCAAAATGCAGAAGAAAATCCAGATCAAGGCGACAATCACATTAACTTTGGCAAAGTTAGCGATCTTAAATCCCAAGAAATTGAGCCCGATAAAAACAGACAAGGCTGCCAGAGCATCTCCACCGCGGTAGAAAAATGTGTCAGCCGCAGCCTTTCCCTTATATTTCTCTTCTCTTGACGTGATGAGGAAAAGGGCACCTTTAGTTGTGTTCATCAGGGAATAGTCCGTTCCGTTTTCCATGCCCTTGATCCATTTGATCAGGACGAGAGAGGCGGCACCGAAACTGACAAAACCATAGCCTCCCAAGGAAATGAAGGGCAGGAACAAGAGGGCTCCACTGACTCCAACCCATTTGATGATACGCGACACCAGAAAGAGCTGGATGATCAAGGCTATGATATTGGCCAAACCCTGATAATCTGCGGAAATCTTGGCGACAAATTGCGAAATATCGAGCCCGCCGGTTGTGCCCATCTGGACGGCTTTGGTGGCCGTGCGCTTAAGGACATCACCCCAGATGTATTCGCCGGTGGCGTTTACAAAATTGAGGGTAAGAATAACCATAGCATAGAAAAGGAGGTATTGACTTTTAAAGATCAGGTTGAATCCGCCGCCTTTTTTAAGGGGTTGCTCTTTAATTTTTTCCTCTTCCGCAATTTTTTTATCAACTTTTAGGGCCCTCTCTCGAATCCGCTTGATCTCCCTCTTATGAATGATGATCGTCAGCAGAATGCAAATTCCCAGGACACCTGCCGTTATCAACATCATTATATAAGCAAAATTCTTTCCCAAGGGGCCAATAATCAACTTGGCGATATTTGTTCCAAAGACAGCACCGCAAGTCTGTCCGACAGCTATGATGGGGAACAGGCGTTTGCCTGCTTCATCTGTGTAGATATCGTTGGCAAAGCCCCAGAACTGGGCAACGATGAAAATATTGAAGATGCCGGTCCAAGTGAAGAAGATGATACCCATAGTCCCCATGGGCATGCCGAAGAGATGGAAGATGTAAAAAAGGCCCAAGTTAGAAATGAAAAAAAGCGTCATCCAGGTGATGAAAAGGTGGCGCGGGGCTTTGGACGCAAGAGCGCTAAACGCTTTAATCACAAATATGAGCAGTATGGCTTGAACCCCGGAAATGTAAGCTTTCGTTTGGGGATCCTTGCCGACTATGATGAGGGCTTCTCGAACAGGCTTGATGAGATAATAGGCCAAAAGCAGAAGAAAGACGTTGAGAGTTAAAAGAAAAGCCGTGGGCGCTTCACCAGGGTGAATATCTGTAAAAATCTTGAGAAATCGATAGGAAATCCGCCCAGATTTTTCTTGATTATTCATGAATTTCCCCCTTCCTTAATTTTTTTGACAGGATTTTTGTTTTTTTCAAATCAGCTGAGCCTTATTAAACTGAGATGAATCAGAAATATTCACTTCCAGCTTAAAACCCTTAAATTTAGGAGCAATATATTGAAATTTGGATTGTATGTCAACTAATCCTTTTTCCCTTTTTCCCAGATAGCTTCCCAAATTCCGGGATAACAAACGGTCTCCATTAGAAGGGGGGTGGCGCGGCGTGCTCCCCGCAACGCCCGCAGCTGCAGGGGTTCCCCACGGGGGGATGGGTGCAGCGAGGACGGACGGGGACACGCCGTGACAGGACCCCCCTTGCAACAATTTCATTACTATCAAGGAATTTGGGATGCTTCATTTTTTCCACTATTCCTGTGAAAAAGCTTGTTGAAAAATGGGGGATTTCTATTTTTAAAGGATTGACTGAATTGATTTTATGGGATATTGCACAAATTTTGGTCAATTTTTGTATGAGTTTTGGTTCCCCGCAGCGAAGATAGGCAAAAGCTCTTTTTTAAGTGTCTGGTTTGAAGAATTTTCAGAGGAAGAGGACAGCCTCTTCCCCTTTTTCCTTGATGAGCTGCTTGATTCTATTTATGATGGCGTTTTTTCTTTGGAGCAAGGCTTTGATCTCCTCATCACTGAGGTAAGGCTTAAGCTTGGCTTTGACCTCATTATCGTCCAATTTCATCAGGTTTTGATAGAGTTTCTTTGAGCAGCGGCTGATTGGGCAGTCTGGGATTAATTCTGAGCGGGGAGGAAAGGCTTCGGAAAAATCAATAGCCCAAACTTTCCAGTCTTCCTTGGACATTATTAGAATATCATTTAAATCTTTCTCCCCGCATAAAGAGCGGTAGTAAGCCAAATTCTCAAAAATTTTTATCTCTTCCAGAGCGTTTTCAAAGGCTTTAGGGTCCGGGGGTTCAATTTTTTTTATTCTTCGTTCTTTTTCGCTTAAAGTGCCTTCAAGGAATATCATTAGAGATCCTTTTCTGCCCTCTATTTCTCTTACCACAGTGGCAGGAACGCTGTTGAGGTCGAGAAGCTTATCAAGCTCGTAAGCAGCAATTCCGTATCTATAGCTATCTGGAAGAGCGGTTGGCCTGGTTCGGTCGGTAAGCTTGAAGACCCCCCGGCGTTTAATTTTTCCATTATCAAGCCTTACAACATAGGCTTCTGTTCTTCCTCCCATAGCTTCCATATCAGAGCCAACCTTGGCTGTTTTTAGGTAAGTTTCAAGCTCTTGTTGTTTCGTGCCTTCCTGGTTGACTGTTAAGGGTTTGCAATAAGCCCAAATGCAAAAAATAAAGAAGGCAAAGAAGACGAATGCTAGAGCAGTCTTAGTTTTCATTGTTCCCCCCTATAAAAAATTCTCATTCTCAATTCATCCCTCAAGATATAATCAATGAATTCAGGAAGCTCGAAGGCTTTTGTCGCCATCCCTTCCTGTAGATATCTTGTCTGCTCAATGAGCTGCTTGCTTTCCTGATTGAAATCCAAGGGCCAGACGGAAAATTTGATATCGGTCCCTGTCTCTTCAATAATTAATGCAGTCTCGCGGCCGCCCCCTTGCCTGTAGACATATGAGATTCCGGTATCGATGATCCAGATTCTTCCTCCGAATCGTGTCATGTCAGCCTTGGTCCTAATGAGGAGGGGAGTGTGAGCTACGACCATATATCGAGCCCCGAGATTTTTTAGGATTGTATCAACTACTGGCTTTAAATATAAATATCCCTCATTAGGTCGAGGTAAAGATAAGCGCCGATACCAGAGCGGCCCATTAGGCTGATAAACAACCTGGAGATCCTCTGAATTCATTCTAGGTCCCTTGATATAACTATTCAATTCCAAGCGCGCTCGGTCGTTTATGTCTTCAAGCTTCCAGCTCGAGAACTTTTCGTTGATTCCTCCGTGGGCGAATATGATATCATCGATCTTAATCACAACATTGTGCTGGACGAGCCATTTACCGTATTTTTCATTGAAGTTACTTATATATTTTTCTGATGCTCGATATTTCTGGTCGGCGATGGCTTTCCCTCTTTCTGTCTCCCAATGGTTATTTATTGTTTGCTCTAAAGTTAATTCCGGTTTGCGTATCTTTGAAAGTTTTTCGTAATCTTCTTTGAATGTTGTTTCTTCCTTCTCTTTATAGCTTTCAGGGAGAAAATCTTTAAATTGTTTCAGAGTCACGTAATCTTTATTCTCGAGAGCTATGCCTGTGATATTCATTTCTTCATGGTTTCCAAGAAGAAAGTGAACCTTGCCTCCAGCCTGTTCAGCCTCTGTTTCAAGTCTCATCAATAGTTCAAGAATTTCCTTGGCATAATCCCCCCTGTCCATGACATCCCCAATCTGAACCAGATGAGTTTTTCCTCCAGTCCAATGGAGGTCGTCCTTATCGATTAATCCTGTTCCTATCAGGATTTCCTTGAAGCTGTCATAATCACCGTGCAAATCTCCGACAGCGACAATTTTCTGGACGCCAGTCCATTCACACTGAGTGTTGGAGGGATAAAGAGGGGAGAAGAGGACAAGGATAAAAAGAGCTATGAAGGGTATGGTTTTGGTTTTTCTGATGGACTGAGCAATGAGCTTATTTCTCATGTCGTTTGATCAAAATTTCGGCCAAAAGGCTCTTTATATATTTTATTATATTTTTTGATAATAGCAACTTAAGTATAAAGATACTCAAGAATTAAGTCTATGACCCTTACTGTTGACTTTCTTGTCGAGAAGCAATTTCCGCAGCCGCCGGGAAGAGCGAATGGAGAATGGCGTTAAAAATCCGATTGGGAGCGAAGCTATTTCCCAAAACCTTTTAATACACAACCTTGACTATTTTCATTTTTGCTGTTATTTTTAGCCACAAAGTCATGGAAAATGAGATAACGAGGTGCCCTCAGTGTCATTCTGAGAATCCCCAGGACAGCCGCTTTTGCTACAAATGCGGCGCAAGGATTCAGCCTCCAGAGGAAATTCCCTTTTCTCTGACAAAGACACTCGATGTCCCTTTCCGAGAATTACCCATCGGCAGTATCTTTGCCGGAAGATACCAGCTCATGGAGGAGCTGGGAAGAGGCGGAATGGGCGTTGTTTACAAAGCTTTTGATAAGGAAATAGGGGAACAGGTCGCTTTAAAGCTCTTGAGCCCAGAGGTCGCTGCTGATGAGAAAACCGTCGAGCGTTTTCGAAACGAGCTGAAATTTGCCCGCAAGATATCCCACCGGAATGTCTGCCGCACCTACCATTTTGGTGAGGAGGAAAAAACTCGCTACATCACCATGGAGTATGTTCATGGCGAAGATTTGAAGAGCACGATCCGAAGAGTTGGACAGCTGAGCGTGGCCAAAGCGGTTTCAATAGCCAAACAAATCTGCGAAGGGCTGGAAGAGGCCCACAGGCTTGGAGTCGTGCACCGCGACCTGAAGCCGCAGAATATCATAATTGATAAAGAGGGAAGCGCCCATATCATGGATTTCGGCATCGCTCGCTCGCTGAAAGCCAAAGGGATAACGGGTGAAGGAGTGATGATCGGCACTCCGCATTACATGTCACCTGAGCAGGCAGAGGCGGTTGAAGTCGATAATCGTTCTGATATCTACTCTCTCGGAGTCATCCTCTATGAGATGGTCACCGGCCAGGTTCCTTTTGAAGGGGACACTCCTCTCAGCGTTATTCTCAAGCACAGGACTCAAGAACCTGCTGATCCCAGAAAATTCAACACCCAGATTCCCGATGATTTCAACCGATTGATCCTCAAATGCATGGAGAAGGATAAGCAAAAAAGGTATCAGTCAGCGGAGGAGCTTCTTTTTGAATTGAGCAAGATAGAGAAAGAAATTCCAACAGTCGAAAGGATAAAGGTCGAGGAAAAGAGAAAAAGAAAGTGGACGAAAGCCCAGAAGACGCAAATCAAATGGGCAGCAGCACTGGTCTTGGCTGCGCTAGTCATTCTCGGAGGCTTTTATCTCTGGAGAGGTTTCGTCCAGTCAAAAGCCAAGTACGAAGATTTCATTTCATTCGAGTTGGCCGCAGAGAAACCCCAAGAGATAGAGAGAAATATTTTTGAATTTCTACTCCTTCGTTCCCTGACCGCGTCTACAAAATTAAACATCTATGCTCAAGAAGACCTTATCACTTATAAGAGGAAGACAGAATCAGCCGAAGAAAAGCCAAAGAAGCCTCTGGTGATGATTAACGCTGAGGTTTTCCCCAAAGTGACGGGGTTTGAAGTCTATGCTTCCATAAGAATAAAAGATAAAGCGGCACGCTCAGAGAAGTTTGATTGTAAAGGCTATTACGACTTCATATCCGATAAAATTGAGAAAATCCATTCGTTCCTTTCGCGTGAGTCAGAGGGTTTGATAGGAAAGATAGAAGGAGAAAGAACGCTTTCCCAGATTTGCACCGATAGTCCGGATTCTCTTTCCCACTTCCTGAAGGGAGAGGATGCCTGGAAGAAGCTGGACAGAGACACAGCATTTGATGAATACAAAACAGCCATTGAGATGGACCCGGAGTTCAGCCTGGCTAGATTGAAATTTGCTGAAGTTCTCCTCTTTCGGGGAGATAGAGAGGATGCTGGAAAAAATCTTCAGACAGCTCTTGAGAAGAAAGATAAGCTTATCGAGTATGACTTGCTCAGGCTCATGGCGTTGCAGGCCCGAATAAATTTCAAGCCGAGTGAAGAGCGTCAGTATATCAGACAATTGATCGAAGCTTTCCCCTTTAAAAAAGAGTATCATTATGAGCTTGCCGAGTCTTATTTTCATTGTGGTGATGCCGACGAGGCCGTGAAACACTACACACAGGCCATAGGATTGGACTCCAACTACTCCCTGGCTCACAATCATATTGCCTTTTGTTATTCCTGGTTGGGGAACCATCTTCTTGCTGAGGAGCATTTCAAGAAATATATTGAACTGGATGTCACAGCCAACTCTTATGATAGCCTGGCTTCCGGGTATATGTTTGCCGGAAGGTACGACGATGCCATAAAAGCTATCGAAAGAGGAAAAGAAATTAACCCTAAGCTTAGTTACCTTTACACAAACCTGGCGAGGAATTTTATTCTAAAAGGCTTTCTCAAAGAGGCCGTTAGAAATATTGAAGAGCTCAAAAAAGTAACGACAATAGAAAGAGAAAAGGTTAACGCCTATTTTTATTTAGCCCTTATCGACTCCATGAGGGGGGATTTAGAAAAAGCGACCCAAGAAATAAAGCCTGTTTGCGATTATTATGCAGCCGATACTTACAGCAAAGGGCTTGATGAATCTCCAAGTATTCCCTTTTGGTTCGCCGGTTGCATCGCAGCCCAGAAAGGAAATTTGAAGACTCTTCAAGAAGTATTGAGCAAGATGGAGAAAAAGATTGTTGACAATAAGGTTAATGCGACAAACTATTTTCCAGTCTATAAGTTTTACATTCATCTGAGAGTCCTCGAGGGATACTTAAAAGGTCGTGTTGAGGAAGTTCTAGGGAATATCGAAGAAGGAAAAAGAATAAAAAGGAAAATGGGCTATTGGTCTTCGATGTTCAATCATTCTTATTTTTATGAGGAATTTGCCGAAGTTCTTATGAAGATGAAAAAAGACAATTTGGCGTTTGGGCTTCTAAAAGAAGCCAGCGAATACAACCCAAATTACGCTGCGTCTCATTTAAACTTGGCTGAGATCTATCTTGTGAATAATGACATCAATGAAGCCAAAAAAGAATATCAAAAAGCTATGGAGCTGTTGTCTCATGCGGACAAAGATTTTATTCTAGTCAATAAGCTGGCAACGATGAATAAGAAAATCCTGAGACAGATGACTTCAGAGTCGTCGAGATGACCTTTTGTCAAAAAATCTTACACAATCTTTTGACATAAATTTTTTTCTATGATATAAATTCTCTAACATCAGAATAATTTTTTTGATGTTATCTTTTTTATGAGCAGGCGATAATAATTGGCTCTAAGTGGCCCGAGGCCGAGAGGGATATGAGTCAGAAGGCGAGAGAGATAGAAAGGAGAAAATCTCCAAGAGTTCCGGTAAAAGCCAGAATCCAACTCTGGAAGAATGATAGAGTTGAAAAAAGAGCAAAAGGCTGGATCGTGAATATCAATCTTGAAGGGATGTGTATCGAGAGCCCCCTTGATTCTTCTGTAGGAACGGATTTGGTTTTTAGACTGGACATGCCTCGGAAACTTAAAGTCAATATCTATGGGAAAATTATCTGGCAGAAAAAAGAAGGTAAAAGCTTCATGTATGGGATAAAGTTTACAGAACTTGACATCGGCGAAAAGCCAAAACTCTATCAATTTGTCCTCGTCACGCTTTTTATAAGTGAACAGAAATAGACTTCCTCTCTAATTTTAGTCAGCTACCCTTTGTAGGCGCATAATCCGCTTTTTTTCAGTGAGATAGATATTGGATTTGACTTTAAATTCCTCTTTTGATAAAAGCTATGAAGTGACGGAAACAAGCCTTAGCCGGCCAAAGATAAGCCGATACCATCAAATCCGAGAGAGGAAGGGATAAGATGAAAATAAGCACAAGAGAGAAAGACGATATCTTGATATTTGATATTGAAGGAGAAATCAGGAGGTCAGACATAACCGACATCACTCTTCATCAGCTCGTTAAAGACCAATTGGACACAGGCAAGAGGAACATCCTCCTCAATTTTCAGAACGTTGAATTCATCGACAGCTTCGGAGTTGGGGAGATTTTAGCCAGCTATATATCCACTCACAATTTGGGTGGGAAGCTGAAAATCGCCAAGATATCGAAGAAACTCTACCTGGTCTTTCAAGTGACAATGCTGACCAAGGTCTTTGAAATATTCGATGACGAAGAATTGGCACTCGACAGCTTTTTTAAGGGATAATTTTCGTTGGCTTTTTTGGATAGAGCCTTTATATGGAAAAGAACCGCCTGCATAGTTTTCTCTCGCATATTGTCGACATTAAGCCGGGCGAGGAAATCATCTCTCTTCTCCTTTTCTTTTATTTTTTCTTTATCACCGCTCCCTTTACAATTATTAAATCTATCCGGGACGCAGACTTTTTAAAGAAGCTTGGTCCCCAATATCTTCCCTATGCTTATGCTACGGCCCTTATCGTGGCAATTGTTGTTGCTTTTCATTCCAAGCTTCAAATCAAAATTCGAAGACATCTTTTAATAAGCTTCAGCCTTTTCTTCTTTATTCTAACCTGTCTCATTTTCTGGTTTCTTTGGCCCAGAGGGGAGGTGGAGAGCAGGAGATGGTTGCTTATTGCCTATTGGATGTGGGCCAATATGTTAGTTGTTGTTCTTGTGACGCAGTTCTGGATTCTGGTCAATGATGTTTTTAACCCCAGGGAAGCAAAAAGGCTGATCGGCTTCTTTGGCAGTGGAGGAATATTGGGAGGGATGGCCGGGGGGTTAATAACGTTTATTCTAGCACGGTATCATGTGTCCAGTAAAAATCTTCTTTTCATAGCCTCTGGGTTCCTTGTTGTCTGTCCTCTTGTCGTGAATTATATATACGCCTGGCAGAGAAAGAGACAAATTATTTCTGGAGAAGGAACTCAAAAATTCAGAGAAATAAGGAGAGAGACGCAGAGAGCCGGCTTTAAAGATTGCTTCGATACTGTAAGAAAAGATTATTACCTCAAACTCTTGGCAGCAGTGGTCATAGTCACAGGAATTGTGTCAATTTTTATTGATTGGCAATCAAAGAGCATAGTCGTTAAAGCCAATCCTTTCGGAGGGAATCTGACAGTCTTCTTTGGGCTTTTTAATACAGGAATGTTGGTTTTTGCTTTTCTGCTTCAACTCTTGATGACCAGCAGCCTTATCAAACGCTATGGCATTCGTTTTGCTTTATTGCTTTACCCTGCCGTCCTCCTCCTTCTTTCTCTGGGAATTGCCACTTGGCAGGTTCTTGTTTTTGCCATTGCCATCAAGGCGAGTGACAAAAGCCTCTCTTTTTCCATCAATCAATCGGCCCGTGAGCTTCTCTACATTCCTGTTTCTCCCGAGATTAAGAACAAGGCAAAAATATTCATCGACATGTTTCTCAACAGGTTTGCCGAAGGCATCGGGGCGGTGATACTTGTAATCATAATTTTTTTATTACATAGAATCCAAGTCCAATTCGTGAGCTTTATTTCCGCCCTTTTTATTTTTGGATGGATCGTCCTTAATCTGAAAGCAAGCAAGGAATACACCAATACCGTAAAACAAAAATTGGAGATGAAATGGGAGAGGGCGGACCGGGCAGTGGCTGAGAAAATGGACATCGACTACACAAAGCTCGTGTTTGACACTTTGGAGAGCAAGAATCGAAGCTCAATCCTGTATGCCATGCATCTTTTTGACTTGATAAAGCAGGATAAGCTCACTCCAGAATTGAGAAAATTGATCTCTTACAAATCAGATGAAATGAAGGTATCGTCCTTGGGAGCTCTTTTTGAATCTCAGGATACAACTCTATTTCCTGAGACTGAGGATTTTATCGACGACAAAGCCCTGGAGAAAGATGTTAAGGAGATTATGTCCCTTGATGTCTATCAGGAATTGATGAAGGGCTATTTCGATAAAACTATAACGGATGAAAGCAAAGAGACGGTGACAGCCAGGATGGAATTGGCAAAGGCCATAGGGTTGATGGAATCTCATTCGCCTCTTGTTCAGAAGCTCGAAGAGCTCCTCCAGGATGAATCGCCGGAGGTCAGCAAATATGCCATTGAAAGCGCCGCCAACTTAAGAAAAAAGGAGTATGTTCCTGCCCTGGTCAGTAAATTACGGAATCCGATGACGAGGGAAGATGCCGTTTCTGCCCTTGAAAAATACGGCCAAAAAATCGTGGGAACACTGGCTGATTATATGGGAGATACAAAAGAAAATATCGAATTGCGGAAGGCCGTGACTTCAATTCTGGCTTATATCGGAACTCAAGACGCTGCGGATTTCCTCTGCTGGGAATTGGCAGAGGATAGAGGGGATATGGACTCAGAGCTCATTGATGCTCTGGATAGGATCCGCTCTGAAAAGCCAGTTGTTCAATTCCCGGAAGAGGCAGTTAAATCTAAAATCTTTAAAGAAATAAAAAAGCACTACCAGATTCTCATCCAACTCGATGAATTAAGCTCTGAGAGTAAAAATGAATCGAGAAGAAAAGCTCTGGAGAGAAATTTGACTTTCTCGCAGATGAATATTTTTAAGTTGCTGGGAGTCGTTTATCCCCACGATGATATTGCCAGAGCTTACCAGAATATTCGAGCCGGAACAAAGAATTCTATTGCTTATGCTGTTGAACTCCTTGATAATATTCTTCATAAAGAAATGAGAGATATCTTGCTTCCAATCATCGAAGATATTTCTCTCGAAGAAAGAGTCCAAAGATGCCAGAGTCTCCTTAAGAGTTCCCCAATTTTTAAAGAGACGGCATGACCAAGAGCTTTCTCCATAAAATTTTATCCCGTTATGTCGAGGTAAGACCCGAGGAGACGACCCCCTCTCTTCTCATGTTTTTTTATTTCTTTCTGATTACCGCTTCGGCCTGGATCATCAAGCCCGTCAAGATATCCATGTTCCTTCAGCGACTTGGAGCGGGTAAACTTCCTATCGCTTATCTCTTGACAGCGGTGCTGATGGGTTTTGTTGTCGTCTTGAACACCAAGTTATTGAATGTTTTGAAGAGACAGCTTTATATATCTTTCAGCCTGGCATTTTTTATTTTGACTCAGTTTCTATTCTGGATATTCTTCAGGAATCAATGGAAATGGCTTTATTATATTTATTGGTTTTGGGCAGAGATATTCTTGGTCGTTTTAGTCACCCAGTTCTGGATTTTAATCAATGATATTTATAACCCGCGTCAAGCGAAAAGGTTGATTGGCTTTCTCGTCAGCGGGGGGCTGCTGGGTGGAGTTGTTGGCTCTCTCCTCTCTTCTTTTCTGGCCAAGAGAATCGGGACAGAAAATCTTCTTCTGATATGTCCATTCATGCTTCTCGCCGGAATCCTAATCGTCAACAGCGTTCATAAGGTCCGTTCTCTGGAGGAAAAGCCGGAGGCAGCTGCCTCTATCGAGATGCCTAAGCCCAAGGTTGGCTACTTCAAGAGTTTCGGGCTCTTGAGAAAGAGTCGTCATTTGATGCTCTTGGCCGGTATCGTCTTTGTTGATATTTTGGTCACGACTCTTGTTGATTTTCAGTTCAACTCTCAAATTGCGACAAAATTCCCAATAAAAAACGCGAGGACTGCCTTCCTCGCAGGCTTTTTTACCTTTTTGCTCATTTTTTCCTACTTTCTTCATATTCTCGCTACAAACCGAATTTTGAGGAATTTTGGGATCCGCGTCGCACTTTTGATCACTCCCGTCTTCTTATTGCTCGGCTCATTCTCTGTATTTTTTGTTCCGTTCTTTGGGGCAGTTGCCTTAAAGGGAACTGACATCAGTTTTTCCAATTCCCTCAGTCAATCTGTCAGGGAATTGCTCTATATTCCCATCTCTCCTGAGATCAAGTATAAGGCCAAAGTCTTCATCGATATGTTTGTCAATAAGCTGGCAAAAGGATTAGCTGCGATTTTTATCCTTTTGTTTTTTACACTGTTGCACTTTTCTCTGAAGCAGATGAGCCTCATTGTCATCGTTATTATTTTTCTCTGGATTGCTCTCGACCAGTGGATCACCAAAGAATATGTGAATATTGTCAAGAGGAATTTAAGGATAAGATGGCCGGATGCTGACAAGCTTGTTTCAGAAAAGATTGATGTGGACATGACCAAATTGGTCTTCGACACGCTCCAGAGCAAGAAGAGAAGCTCGGTTTTATACGCCATGAATCTCTTTGACCTTATTAAAAAAGAAAGAATGAGCCCTGAGCTGCGAAAAATAATTTCGCGGAAATCGGATGAGGTCCGAGCAAGTTCTATGGACTCTCTCCTTGAAGTGGATGGAGAGGCGTTGATGCCTGAGCTTGATGATTCTCTGGAAGATGAGAGCCTCGACACCGAGGTTAAGGAAATCATGTCGCTCAGCGTTTACCAGGAATTGATGAAAGAGCACATCCACAGAGTGGTGAGTGAGGCAGGCAAAGAGGCAGAGGTTTCCAGGATGGAGGCGGCTAAAGTTATGGGGATGATGGAGCCAACTCCAGCGCTCATTCAGAGCCTCAGCAAGCTGCTCAGGGATGAATCGTCAGACGTGGTCCGCTATGCTGTTGAGAGTGCCGGAAAGCTGGGAAGGAGGGAAGTTTTGCCTCTGATCATCCCCCATCTCCGCGAGCCCTCCATTCAGGCGGTCGCAAGCTCTGCTTTAGAAGAATACGGGATTAAAATCATTGGAACATTGAAAGATTTTCTCGGGGACGACGAGGAAGATATTCGATTGCGCAAGGCTATTCCGGAAATCTTGGCCAGAACCGACTTTCAAAGAGCAGCAGACCTGCTGGCTTCGGAGTTAAAGAAGAGGAACAAAGACCTTGAGTCCGAGCTCATCGAAGCCATGTACGGGATGAGGTCGAGAAATCCCCAGATTCATTTTCCAGAAAAAATAGTTCTGGCTGAAATTAATCAGAGAATCAAAGAATGTTATGTTACCCTTATCGAGATTCAAAGCTTGATTGAAGATAAAAAGAAAGAGTTCCTGGCCAGGGACTTGGAGAATAATTTGGCGCGGACTCTCCAGCGGATTTTTGAATTGTTGAGTCTTATCTATCCCCAGGAAGATATGATCAAGGCTTATCAGAATATCTGTGCCGGGACAAGAAAATCCATAGACTATTCGATTGAACTGCTGGACAACATCATAAAGAAAGAAATGATGGAAGTTCTTCTCCCTCTAATTGATGATGTCCCTCTCGAGGACAAAGCCAAGAAGTGCAGGAAGCTGCTCAAGACTCTGGAGAAAGTCGAATTTTCTTGAGGTTTTGGGAAACAGCCTTGCTCCCAATCGGATTTTTAACGCCTTCTCCATCCGCTCTTCTCGGCGGCTGCGCAACTCGCTTCGCTCAGACATGCTCGCCGCCCGAC
>CAZYBE010000025.1:0-46848 GCA_964645765.1 uncultured Eubacteriales bacterium | reverse complement strand
GGAGAGACGCTCAGCCTTGTCGCCATTATTCTTCTCGTGCTTTACCTCGGAACACTGCTTCAGGCAAAAGGGAATTTCAAGACCCTGGTTGATTCTTTAAAAAATCTCATTGCAGAGCCGCGGCTAATCCTGGCCCTTCCTCCTGTTTTTATCGGCCTTCTGCCAATGCTGGGAGGAGCGTTGATGTCGGCGCCGATTGTCGAAGAAGCATCCCAGCGCTGGAAACTCTCTCCGCCGCTCAAGACATTCCTCAACTACTGGTTTCGTCATATCTGGGAGTATTGCTGGCCTTTATATGTCAATGTGATTCTTGCTGCGGCTATCTTGCAGATCCCGATAAAAAAAATTTCAACTGTTCAATTCCCCTTCACCATCCTGGCCGCAATCCTGGGCTTAATCATCCTCTTCAAGCGCGTTCCCTTTCTTCCCAAGGAGAGGGATGGCGATAATTTTTTGAAGAGCCTGTTCAACCTCTTCTTCAGCATCTGGCCCATTCTCTTGATCATTATTTTGATTTTTGGATTTAAGCTCAGCATGCTGCTCTCCATGGCTGTCTCTTCGCTCTTGACTCAGATTCTGGTGCGGATGAAATTTCAGGAAAGACTGGGAATCATCTGGAAAAGCATCCAGTTGAGAACAGTCTTTCTCGTGGCTTCGGTCATGGTCTTTAAAAGAATCCTCGAGGTTTCTGGAGCTCTGGGTTCCTTGACCCGAGTTTTTCAGCCTGAAGGGCTCTCAGCTTATATTCTGCTCTTCATAGTTCCTTTTTCCTTGGCGCTATTGACCGGAGTCAATCATGCCTATGTCGGCATTTCCTTTCCCATCCTCCTTCCGATTTTTGGCGCAGGCCATCCGGATATGGTCCTGGTCTTATTTGCCTATGTCAGCGGCTTTGTCGGAATTCTCCTCTCCCCGGCTCACCTCTGCCTTTTCTTGACTTTGGACTACTTTCGAGCAGACATTCGTGAGACCTATAAAATTCTTGTCTGGCCGGCTGCGGTTATTTTTCTCACCGCGTTTCTGGTATTATTGTTTTTGCGGATAATATAGGCTCAGGCTAAGTAGTTCATTTTTTGAATTCCTGTCCTTGACATCTTTTTTTGTCATGATTTATACTTCCTCACGATGGTTGGATGGGAGAATAGGAGCGAAAATGCGCCCTCGGCCAGCGCCGCCGAAAACCAATTTCTTATATTTAAGAAATTCTGATCAACGTAACATATCCATTTTAAGTTTCGTATATTACATTGGGATGGTTATTATGAGACCTAAAAATATCTTTCTTCTTGTGACTTTCATATTGCTATCGCTGCCTTTGGTCGTGTCGTCCGCCTTCGCGGAGAAGCCGAAGGTGGGAGAGCCCGCTCCCGAGATCGCACTGGAGAAGGTCGTTTCGCCCCCGTCCGCCCCGGTGCCCACGCTGGCTAGCCTCAGAGGAAAGGTCGTGGTCCTGGAGTTCTGGGGCGTTTGGTGCGGCCACTGCGTGGAGAACATTCCCCATCTCAACAGGCTTGCCGACAAGTTCGGCCCGCGCGGCGTCGAGTTCCTTTCCATCTCCGACGACCGCGAAAAGGTGGTCCACGATTTTTTGGAGAAGACCAAGATCAACGGAACGGTCGCAGTAGACGTGGACTCTTCGGTGATCAAACGTTATGAAGTCATTGGCTTTCCCACAACGTACATCATCGGTCGCGACGGCAAGGTCCTCGCCGAGACCCATCCTGCCCTGATCAATGAGGATACGATGGAGGACGCGCTGGCGGGTCGGCCGCTGAGGCTCAAAGAGGAGAAGGCTGAGGTATCGGCGAAGCCGACGCCGAACCCGCTCTTCGAGGTATGGGTGCGGCCAGCCGCGTCGGACCAGATGATGGGCGGCTACGGCCCCTACAGAGTTAACGGCCAAGCGTTGCCTCCAAAGGTCTGCATCGCTTGGGCGTTTGGCGTCCTAGAGAGCAGGGTGATACTGGAAACGACGCTCCCGGATGAGAAGTACGACATGAAGGCGGAGGGAACTGCGCAGGACAAGAACACGTTGCCGGCATTGCAGCTCGCCCTCGCCAGCGTGCTCGAAGTCACCATGACCCGCGAAGAGCGCGAGCTCAAAGTATACGTCTTGACCCAAATCCCCGGCCAGAGCCATAAGCTTCAGAAACCCGGCCCCGAACGTGCAAGCGCGGGCGCCAGCCAAGACAGCGTGTCGGGCACCAATTCTGATCTGAAGCAGCTCCTGATGTTCCTCGACTACTCTACCGGAGTACCGGTGGTAGACGAAACGGGACTGAAGGAGAAGTACACCTACGACCTGAAGGCGGTAGAGAAGGACTACGAAAGCCTCCGCAAAGCTGTCCGAGAGCAACTCGGCCTTGATCTCCGCAAAGAGCGCCGCAGGCTACCGGTGGTGGTAGTTCGAAAGGCCTGAGGGCTGAGAGAGTTCAAGTCCCACCTGCCACTGTTCTGCTTCCCACCTCACGAAGAACTGCATATTATCCTGAACCAACTTATATCTTGTTCTTCATGGTTCCTTTTTAGAGAATTGACTATTCTCTCCTGATTCATTATTTTATATTCAAATAAAATTGAAAAGGTCTTTTCGTTTTTTCGAGGAGGATTTATGGAATCTGGAATAATTCCTGTTTTGAGCATCAATGAGGATACCATTCCTCGCGCCTATGAGAAAGCCATCAAAGAGGTATGGGAAAAAGGTGTAAGCATCCGGACAGAATACGATCGACCAGGAGATCCCCCAAGCCGAGATGCCACAGTCATAATTACTGTTCGTGAACCCTACGGCCAGCCTCGATTCCACCGCTCCTTTGCTGATGGTCTAGGCGGGTTGTCTGAGTATGTGATGGAAGT
Organism: uncultured Eubacteriales bacterium; assembly: GCA_964645765.1. Classification (GTDB taxonomy): domain Bacteria; phylum Acidobacteriota; class Aminicenantia; order Aminicenantales; family Aminicenantaceae; genus CAZGMN01. Next base: position 43,992 of record CAZYBE010000025.1, on the reverse strand, counting down.
GGTTCACGGTGCCCATGATTACTGGGTTAAGCCGGTGGAGGAAATTTTGAAGGGTCCTGACAGCAAGGACACTCGCTGGACCTACACCTACCACCAGAGGCTCTTTGAGTACAAGATCGAGGACAAAGTTGTAAATCAGATTGGCTACATGATAGACAGGCTTTCCAAGACCAGCTATACGCGGCGTGCCCAGGCCATTACTTGGAACCCAAAACTCGACCCCCCTACAGACGATCCTCCCTGTCTGCAGCGAATTTGGGGACGGCTCTGTGAGGATGGAGAAGGAGGGTATATTTTCAACATGAACACCCACTGGCGGAGCCGGGATTTGTTCAAGGCCTGGTTTGAAAACGTTATCGCCCTGACCACGCTGATGAGAAAGAGTGCTGAAGCAATCTCTGGGAGGATGGCGAAACGGGTTCGTTTAGGCCGGTACGTAGATATCAGCGACTCTCTTCATATTTATGGTTCCTACTTCCGTGAAATCGAGGGGGATGCGGAAAAAGGAATTCAGAGCTTCTTCGAAAAATTAAAGAGCCGCACCTTCGAAGAGAGAACCTGGAATTCTGATTTCATAAAACCGCACTTCATCGATGACGGGTTGGGCAAAGGACTGAGACAGATGTTAAAAAGAGAGAGGGAAATGCCAGAGAAAGTCAAGAAGGCAATTGAAGAAGAGCTCCGCTTGATGGAAAAGGATGACTATGTCGTCTGAAATTTTCTTACAAAGAGCAAAGTCGTATGAAGGAGGACAGTATGGATATTCTAGATGAGATCGCACTAGAAGTGGTTAAAGGAGATGCAGGCTCTGTAGAAGGATTAACAGAGAAAGCCCTGTCCCAGGGCATTTCTGCCGCAGAAATTTTAAATAAAGGTCTGGTAAAAGGTATGGGCATAATAAGTGAGAAATTTAAGAATAATGAAATTTTCATCCCTGAAGTCTTGATATCGGCAAAGTCGATGAAATCCGGGATGGAGATTCTGAACCCTTTTCTGGCAAAAGCAGAAATCAAGTTTCAGGGAAAAGTCATAATCGGAACAGTAAAGGGGGACCTGCATGATATTGGAAAGAATATAGTCGCCATGCTGTTGCAGGGGGCAGGCTTTGAAGTGGTGGACCTTGGGGCTGATGTTTCCAAGGAAAAATTTTTGGAATTTGCCCAAAAGGAGAACCCCGATATTTTAGGAATGTCAGCCCTTTTAACCACGACCATGGTTTATATGAAGGATATAATAGATGCTGTGAGAGACGCTGGTCTGAAGAAAGATATTAAATTCATAATTGGGGGTGCCCCTGTTACCCAGTCTTACGCTGAAGCAATAAATGCGGATGGCTATGCTCCAGATGCCGCATCTGCCGTGGACCTTTCAAAAAGAATCCTTAACAGGTGATATCTCCACGGAAGGTTATAAGAATGTTCGCTTAACTTCTGTGAACATAGTGAAGCAGAAGGTTAGTTATTGGATTGTCTTATTAAGGGGGAAAAGGAAATTACCTCTATCCCCAGATATTATATTTTTTGATTAAACGGTGGGGATGGTAGGACATCTTGGCGCGGCGCAAACCGGCAATGCCAATGTCCTGTTCACGGTTGATATATTTGTATCCAGACAATTCATTCTTGACAAATTCCCGGTTAATGAATTGAGCCAGGCCATCATAGGCAGGGTTGACGATCTCGATATGAATGGCGGCAGTATCGGTATTCAATTTCTCTCCGATGGAGAAAGCTGCAAGCCTGCCGTCAACTTCGACGGCTCCACCCACAAGGCGCAAAGTTTCAAAATAAGCGAGCGCTTCCAGAATAGCATCTTTCTGTGGGTCTAGCTGTGTATCGCCCGGGGATTTGGATTTGAGCCATTCCTCAAAAAGATGCCGACAGTCCTCGAGATGTTTGCGGGATAACCTGATATATTTGGAAGCGTGATTTTTTTCAAATTTTTTGATCCTGTTTCGCTTCCCATCGTATTTCTTGCCCTTCAACTCAATAAGATCCTTTGAAAGATAGACATAATCAAAATTATTTCTATCGGGTTCGCACCTATAGTCGGTGCAGTATCTTGCCACAAACGATTCCGGGACGCGAGAGAGGCGGTGAGCAGAGGAGAGGCAAATTTTGATTGTCTCCTTGATTTTGCAGTTTCCGATTGGCTGCAAAAAATAAGCCGGCTCAGATGGAGGTTCACAGAGGATGCAGAGGTTGTCGTTGAGGACGGTGAGCTTGGAGCGTTCAAAATTCCGCCAGATGAAAATATTGCCGAAGTTGACCTCACAGGCCTCAGAAGGATATTCGTCGATAACAGATTGGATGTATTCCTGATCTTCAAGGCCAATCCGCTTGAATTCCGGGAAATGGGGGAGATTCATTTCGGTTTTTTTACCATGATCGTACAAAGCTCTTTCTTGCATCCCTGACACCAGTCTGATTTTTTGACCATTGATAAGGGGATTTGGGTAGATTTTTCAAAACCGAATTTTTCAAAGAACTCTGGAATGATGGTGGCGAGATAAACTTCACTTTTGGCTTTTTTTATCACACCGAGGACAAGTTTCTTTCCGAGACCACGTTTACGATAATTTTCATCCACTCCCAGGGAGCAAAGTTCGAGGCAGTCTTTATGTTTTTTGAGAGCGCAGATTCCAACGATTTTTCTGTTGTCTTCTGCAGCCAAAAAATCGTCAGCTTCCATCCCGGAATAATCTAACTCGAGCTTTTTGGCCAGATTGAGAATTTGAGGATAATCTGCTTTCTTGGCATTTCTGAAGCGCATGAGCTTCTATTATACCATCCTGTCCGATTTTTCAGGAAGGGCGGCTTGAGCGCAGACGGGTTTTTTATTGACTCTGCCAATTAATAAATAGTATATTCTTCGCGGAGGTGCGCATGAAAAAAGCTGCATCCATCACTATTATTTTTCTGCTTGCCTCAGCGGCCTCGGCCCAGAGCTGGTTCAAGGGCTCTTTGGACGAAGTGCTGGCCAAGGCCAAGAGCGAGAATAAAAGGATTCTTCTCGACTTCACTTCTTATACCTGAGGGAGCTGCAAACTGCTGGTTCAGCAGTTTTTTGAAAATCCCCAGTTTCAAGGTTTTCTGGACAAGAATTTCATCCTCTATCAAGCCGCGATTCAAGAGCCAGACGGCAAACTCATCTTCGACAAATTCGGCATCCGGGCGACGCCGACCGTCATGATACTCGACCCCGACGGCTCCGAAGTCGATTGGTTTGTCGGATACCGCCCGCCCCCGGAGAAATACCAGGAGCAGGTCGATAGAGCGCTCCAAGGCATCGAGACATTCAAGAGCCTTTCGGCGCTTTACGCCAAAGACCCGAAGAACATCGAGGCTGTCTTCAAGCTGGCGGCCAAACACGGGCGGCGCTACCAGAACGACAAGGCCGCGGAGCTCTACAGACAGGTCATCAGCCTTGACCCCGAGGGCAAGATGGGCATGACCGACTTTGAAAACGAGAAGGTTTCCTACACCCAAAACGCTGAATTCAACCTGGGCGCCATAACCCTGACGAACCGTCCTCCGGACCCGGCGCCTCTTCAGGCCTTCATTAAGAAATATCCGGACAGCCGTATCGTCAAGGAAGCCTACAGCCGCCTGAGCTCTTCTTATTACACGCGGACGGCTTCGAAGGAGGACGCAGCCAAGTTCTATGAGGAATACACGGCCCTCTATCCCAAAGACAGCCAAGCGCTCATGGCCTGGGTGTTGCGGATTATTAATGACAAAGAGCCTTCCGATAAGGGAATCGAGCTGGCCCAAAAGGCGATTCAGCTCGGGTCAAGCGACCCCCGGCTCAACATGACCATGAACCTTTCTCTGGCCCGGCTCTATCTTCTCAATGGCGATAAGGTCAAGGCCGTCGAAACTGTCGAACAATTGCTAAAAACTGAGGCCAGAAATCCGTTTATTGTCTCAGGCGCCGCCGAGGTCTTTGTCGAGGCTGACCAAATCGATAAAGCGCTCGCCATTTACGGCTCCGAGTACTTGAAGGCGAATATCGGCAACGCTTCCGTGCTCGGCCGGTATGCCCAATTCTGGTCAGGGCAAGGGAAAAATCTTGAAAGCGCCTTGGAAGCAGGCCGGAAAGCAGTCGAACTCACACCGGATAATTATTTGACATGGAATACCCTGAGCCAGGTCTATTTGAAACTGAAGAACTACGACGAAGCGCTCAAGGCGGCAGAAAAAGCCCTGGAGATCGCACCGGCGCAGGCGGCTCAGGTCAAAGAATTCATTAAGAAGAATATCGAGGAAATCAAGGCCGCTGCCGAGAAAGACAAAAAATAGACGAAGAAGAGGAACGAAAATTGTGGAATAAGGAAGATGGCTCAGGATTGAGGTCCGGTCGCTTCCTTCAGCCCATGGCCTGCTTGACTCGTTCGGGCGTCATCGGGAGTTGGAAGACGCGGCCGCCGACGGCATCAAAGATGGCGTTGGCGATGACTCCACCCATGCAGATGATGGCAGGTTCGCCACCTCCTTGTGGAGCCGCGTTTCTGTCATCGATCAGGACAGTCTCGACCTGGGGCAGCCAGGAAAATCTCGGAATCTCGTAGGTATCGAAATTCAGGTCGAGGATCTCGCCGCCTTTGAAATGAATATCCTCGGCTAGGGCATAGCCCAGTCCCATGGTGACACAGCCTTCTATCTGGATCTTGGCGCCCTCAGGATTGATGGATAATCCCATATCCTGAGCGCAGACCACCCTCTTGACCTGGACATGCCCGGTTTTCCGGTCGACCTCCACCTCGCACATATGGGCCACGTAGGTGCCGGAATCAATTCCACAGGCTATCCCATACCCGCGTCCGCTCGGGGCTTTGGCCGGCGTCCAGCCGAATTTCTCGGCGGCCGCCTTTAAAACCCGGATCATTCTCGCGTCCTTCAGGTTCTTCAGGCGGAATTCGAGCGGGTCTATTCCTGCTTCAGCAGCCAGGATGTTTATCTGAGATTCTCGGGCAAAAGTGTTGGTGTTGTTGGCCGGAGCACGCCAGGGGCCGGTTGCGAACGGATGGGACCCAGGCTGGCCCTGCCATCCTGAGCCATAAGCCATGGTGCGGTGGTTCGGGATGTCGTAAAAGTGTTGAGAGCCCCGTTCTCCTGCAAAGTACACCCCGTAATCCCACAGGGAGATCGCTCCTGCGTCCGTTATTCCGGCTTTTATCTTAACCACGGCAGCCGGCCTGAAGGTATCGTAGAAAAATTCCTCGGCCCGGCTCAAGGCAACCTGAACGGGCCTGCCAACCATTTTCGCCAGCCTGGCCGCTTCCGCCGCCTGGCGATTGGTTCCCTTACCTCCGAAACCTCCTCCGACAAAAGGAGTGATAACGCGGACATCCTTAGAGGGAAATCCCAATGCTGAAGCCACCTGTTCTTTTATCCCGAACGGGCTTTGGGTAGATGCCCAAATCGTAGCCTTGCCCCCTTCGACCTTGGCCAGGGCTGTATGCGTTTCGATGGTGGCATGGGCATGGTACCCGTCCAGGTAGGTTTTTTCTATGATTGTTTTGGACGCTTTTTCTCCCTCAGCCAGGTTTCCTCCTTCGGAAACAACATCCCCTGGGGGCGCGACTTTGAGCAGGTGGTCGAAGATGGTTTTATCATCGACAGCGGCTTCCGGCTTTTCCCATTGAGCTTTGATCTTTTTGAGCGCTTGGTCAGCCAGCTCCGGGTCTTGGTGGAGCACCGCAATCATCTCCCCATCTTGAATAACAATGGCGGCCTCGATTGTCTTTGCCCCGGATATATCCGCATTGATCAACTTGGCGCCGTGGGCAGGGGGCCTTAGAATTCGGGCATAAAGCATGCCTTCCTCCCGGAGGTCTCCCGTGTATTTGGCCTTTCCTGTGACCTTATCCACAGCGTCTCGGCGCAGGACTGGAGTTCCGACTATGGTGAAGTCCGACGGTTTTTCCAGAGCCTTTTCCTTATCCTTCCCCAGACGCCTTAAGATTTTCTTTCCTTTGGCAAGCTGGGCATAGCTGACTTTCTTCTGTCTCTGGGATTTGTTGTATATGACTCCGGCCTCAACTATAAGCTCGGAAGGCGGAGTCTGAAGCTCTTCGGCTGCCAGTTCGACCAGAACCGCCCGGGCCTCTGCTGCAGCCGCCCTCAAGGGAGGGCCGAAAAACCGGGTGGACATGGAGCCCCAGGTTCCTGCATCCCAGGGACAAAGGTCGGTATCGCCCATCACCATATCCACCGAATCCAGAGGAACCTCGAGCTCATCGGCCAGCATCATGGCAAGGGAGGTGATGACTCCCTGGCCCATCTCAATTTTCCCTGTGAAGCATGAAACCCGGCCGTCCTCACCGATGCGGAGAAAGGCATTGAAATCCTCGGGCAGGGCCTGGCCGCGCTGACGCTGCGCCTCAAGTAAGGAAGGCTCTCCGACAGCGAAGAGGATGACGATGCCGCCTCCCATCAGTTTTATGAACTCGCGACGAGTGAGCGGCAGGCCAGGAGCTATATCATAAAAATCCATTGCCTGATAATCGTCTTTTTTCATCGCTTCAAACCTCCTCTCATATTTTGCGCAGCCCTTTGGATAGCCTGAATTATGCGAGTGTGAGCTCCGCAGCGGCAGAGGTTTTCTTCCATGCCTTCGATGATGTCCTTGCGGCTGGGGTTGGGATTTTTCAGAAGCAGGCCGTAGGCTGTGAGGATCATCCCCGGTGTGCAGAATCCGCATTGGAGGGCATCGTGCTCGACGAAAGCCGCTTGGAGAGGGTGCAGCTTGCCGTTAGCGGCCAGGCCTTCGATGGTGATGACCTCCTTTTTATCGATGTCTGCGACAGGTAACTGGCAGGAGCGTACAGGTTCGTTGTCGACAAGGACCGTGCACGCACCGCAAAATCCTTCGCCGCAGCCAAACTTGGTTCCTGTGAGCTTGAAATCCGTGCGCAGCACCCATAGAAGCATGCGGTCGCGGTCGATCTCAAGGCTTTTCGTTTTTCCGTTGAGCTTAAAACGGATTGTCTTTTTCATTCCGTCCTCCTTCCTCATAACCCGCTGCGGATTCAGGTCAACCGCAGCAGCGCGACGATGACCAGACAAAGGATGAACGCAGCAGGAGAGAGGATGTATTCAAGCTTTTTTTGTGACCGGCTCTTGATCAGGCGAGCCACAAAGGATTCCATTTTCGCTCCTGCCAGAAAGCCCAGGGGAACGGTAACAAAGGAAGCCAGCACAGCAAAGTGGATATAATAGAGCGAGAGAGGATATCCAGTCCCGGGAACAACGCAAGCCGGGACTCCTGTGGTATATTTGACGAGGGGAAAAAGGTTCACGCCTAGTGCGGCCGCCATGCCGCCGAGCAGGGCCTGCCCGATAGGCTTTTGAGTCATTTTATCCTTGACTATGGAGACAAGAAGAACAAAAGCGATGGCTTCCATGAAAAAGGCAAAAATCGGATTGCCTATGGCGCCGTGTTTAATCGGAAGTGACAGGAGAAGGGCGTCGAACATCTTGAAGAACGAGGCTATAAGCGCCATGAGCAGCACTACTGAAATTCTTCTGGAAACAACCCAGCCTGCCGCCATGAAAAAGAGAGCGACTCCAGTCATTATGGAGCCGGAAACGAAGGCTGCACAGTTCCGCAGCCCCATACCCAGGGCGGCTTCAGAAAGACCCCACACAGACCCGAATACGATCACCAGGCCCAGGTAGGATTTGGGGATTGAATTATTCATGCGCGCCTCCTTGAAAGCGGATTTTCTCTTCGAAGCTGAGCATATTAGGGATAGGTTTGCTTTTTGTGGCCACACGAGATAGCGTGCCCTTGAATCTCGGAGCTGTATTTATGACCATGCAGAAAATCTATCAAATGAAGATGATGGATGTCAATGAAGAGAACAAACGACGGCATTACTATTGTGTTCCATTTTAACTTTCGCTGCGAATTCAATATGGGCCCTGCGCTATGTGAAGAAGATATACTGCGGGAATGAAGCCCTTGAAAATGCGGCTGGCGTCGTAGGGGTCAGCGAACAAGCCTGCTGCTACAAGCTCTCGATTGGCTATGCCAAAAAGATAGTGCCACACCCAGTAAAAGCCTTCGGAGAGAGGCACACCATATCGCACAGGAGTGAGATCGCTGAGCTGCTGGCACAGAGCTTTGTAGCGTACATCAAACCACTTTAGCATGACCTCTCGGCCCAGGCGCCGCAACTCTTTTACCATGAGTGCGTCGTCCTCATCCAGAACTGGAATGATGGCCCGATAGCGGCCATCAACTGCACTGACGTAATTCAGCTCGAGTAAGAGATCAAGGAGTTTGTTTGCTTCTACTTCAGTAATACCTGAAGCCTCTGCGAGCTGTTTGCTGGTCTTTTCGCTTTTCCTAAGCGCAAGCATCATCATTCCGGCACGCCGCCGGATGAGGGCATCAGCGGCATCAACCAACTTGGATTTTAGCGATTCCGGTGCTTCCATTTGGCGGAGCTCGCTTTTCAGAGGCCAAAGCAGGTCCGGGAGGGCATGCCTCGGCACAGAATGATGGTCTCCGAAAGATGTAACAGCGATAGTCTCATGCATGCTATGGCTCCCCCAATAAAGTGCGCGAACAGAACCTCCGCCTCCTACCTGGCTTGCACGGGGAAGATAAGTCCCATTTTCCGGAACGGCTAAATATCCTTTCTTCCTGACAAGATTCAAGCCATCCCAATCGAGGGAGACACAGCCGATAATGAAAAAAGCCCTGGCTTTCCAGTCAACTCCCGGCTGAGCATTATGTGTCAATATTCCCTGGATTTCAGAGCGCCGGGCGAGAACTGCGGCAGCAAGGCTTTTTCCTTCCACCTCGGCAACCGCCCGAATTTTATCAAGGTCAGCGCTTGTAAAGAGCGAGAATCCCAGCACATACTTATCGCCCTCGCGGCGTATCAATCGCAGCATTTGTAAAACTTCTGAAGTCACGCCAGTGCCTTTCAATGCCTCTTCGAGAAAAGCTGGATTTCTTGGTTCAGCGGCAACTTCCAGCAAGACCTCCTGAACTTCACGATGCGCCATGACCTCCAAAAATTCACGACCGGAGGCTCCGGGTTTGCCAGCGCCACTGTAGTTATAATTCAGAAGTGGAGTTTCAGTCGATTGTCCGAAAACGGCATTATGAACGAAGACCTGGAGACAGAAAATAAGAAAGAATGTACGCAGGTACGTCGACATCATCTTTCCCTCCTCCAATCTTTTAATTCAAGGCCTGATTTTCAGTGTTTGCCGGAAGGCCGGCTGAGCTCCTCGACGACCGCGGCGACATGGCGGTTGAACTCGTCCGGACGCTCCAGCATCGGGTAATGGCCCATGTGCTTCATGACCACCGCATCAAAATCGGCCTTCACTTTTCTGACCGCCTGAATGTCCGTCGGATAAAGGTCGCCGTTGATGGCCCTGAGGGGTACCGTCAGCCTGCGGGCTGGCTCAGCCTGATCGTAGCCGGCCAAGGACATAAACATGGAGTAGGCCGTCTCGGGCGGAGTCCTTGACATGCGCCGTTCGACGTCCGCCTGCAATGCCGGGTCGGCATCCGGATGGAAAAGGGCCCGCACCATCTGCTTGACGCTGCCCGAATAATCATTGCGGAAGGCCTCGGCCCTCTGCCGCGCCTCTTCCGCCGTGATAAGATAGTCCAGGGACTGAAAGGTATCAATGCCGACAACGCCGATGACGCGCCTGCCAAGGAGCAGCGCTGCCTCAATGGCCGCTGGTCCACCGAGGGAATTTCCGAAGAGAATGACTTGCTTCAGTTTTTCGGCATCGACCACGGCCTTGACATCGGCGCCGAATTCCGGAATGCCCCATTTCGTGCGGTTCGCGCCCGACTCTCCGTGCCCTGGCAGGTCGAGGGCAATGACACGGTAGCGGCCGGCAAAAGCCCTGAGCTGATCAGCGAAGAAGCTGCGGTCAGCAAGGCCGCCGTGGATGAAGACCAGGGCCGTATCGCCCGCTCCGGCAGCCGAATAAACGATGGTCACGCCGTCGGGCGCCAGACAGGTTTTTCGTTCGATGGACGTAGTCATGCGTTCCTCTCCCTGCGCAGCGGCCATTAAAATGAGAGCCGCCAGCGCCGTAATTAGAATTAAACTGATGCGAAATTTCATTCCCGCTCCTTTCATCCGATCATCCCTACAACAGTTGTTGTCAGGCTAAAGGACGACAGCTACGATTTTTGGCTTCTAAAACTCAGTCTGCTTCATATTCTGCTTTTTTATATGAAAAAGTCAAAAGCGGGTTGATTATCAGGCTAAAATCTACAGGTTAAAGAGATAGCAATCTCTTTTTCATCTTTCTTCTTTTCGATCTTAACCTGGATGATGTTGTTAACAAGATTCCCGATTACAGCACCAACAAAAGCCCCAGCGATATCTGCAGCCATATCGCCTCCACTGAAGCGATTCCCTTTTTTAGTGCTGTCAATAATTTCTTTTGCTAACCCAGGTGCGCTTCCCAGTGCGGTACCTAAAATTATTCTTCTAGAAGTCTTGAGTTTCGTTGTGTAATGGAGATAACTTTCGCTTGCAGCTCCGAATACGGATGAGATTCCAAAATGCAAAAGTCTGTTGTCTGCTGCAGGAGCATTTTTGTTTGCAGTTGAAATAACGATTATGAATAAAAGAATCCAGATCAAAATCCTATTTCTCTGAAATTTCATCTTTTTTTCATTTAATGGAAATTGCTTTTTGTGGTTGCAGGAGATTGCTCGGCCTTGAATCTCGAAGCTGTGTCGCTGACCACGCAGAAAATCTATCATCCGAAGATGATGGATGTCAATGAAGTGATTATAAAACAGATCAAAGGGATATGCTGACGCTGTTTAAAAGAAACTGTTCCTCGTGAATTAAAAAAGCAATTCACATGGGTCTCTGGTTATTTAGCATATTAACAATAAGTTACAAAATACTCCTATTAAATACAGGAATGCCTATAATCAAGAAAACCTGACTAATAATCCTTGTTTGCAATTTTGGGCACCCCAAAGGTCTGATTCCTCTGGATGTATTCAACAATGAATCAAAATCTCTTGCCAAGAATGTCAACAGGAATTGATAGAGAAAAGATTTTCAAGACAACAGTTGTCTCTAGCCTAAAGGACGACAGTTGTGATTTTTGGCTTTAGGCTCAGCATGCTTTATATTCTGCTTTTATGGTCGGGCTCTAAAAGAGTCAGATCGAGAAAGCGTTAAAATGGGCTTCCTAAGAAGGCTGTCGCTCCTGGGGAGATTCAAACCCTAAACTCACTGTTAAGAAAAATTAGGCATGTTCATGAGGTACTAAATCGAAAATCCAAGCAGGAGAACAAGCGATCTCGTCTTTTCATAATGAAAATAGTAAAATGATTCAACTTTTGATAAGCTTTGAAGCCCGAGATGATATCTTGCTTCAATAAAAAAAGAAGACTTCTTCAATTTCTTGCTGAATCCAACGCCGAAAACAAGGCCGTAATCAGTCTTTTTTGTCTGCTGAGTCAGGCTATACCCGTCTGCTGAATGGGAAAGAACAAACGAAAATTCGGCTCCTCCAAGAACATAGGGAGACGTACCCGGCAAGAGACTAATTTTGGCCAGCAAGGGGAAGCTCAATTCTTCTAATTTATAGTTTTCGGAATGATCATAAGTGCCAATGCCACCGTAATGGAACTTAATTGTGCATCCTTTTTGAAAATATAACGCATCCATTTCAAAACTTATGTGCTTTGCTAACGAAAATTCAGCTGCAGCGCCGAAAAGGAACCCTGTTCTGGAGGATGATCCTTTGAGTTGTTCCCCCGGAATCAACATCCCGCCGACTCGATTGGATTCTGAATAGGTCAAGCCTCCTAGAAATTTCAATTCTAGCGAGTAAGCCTGGGAAACAAGCAAGAAACAAAAAAATATAGCCGAAAATCTTTTCATGTCCCCTCTCCTCTTAGAGCTTCATAAAAAATATATTAACATGAACCACAAGCGGTGTCAAAATCATAAAGCACATCAAAGGGATAGCAAATGTCTACTTAAGCGGCTTTGCCGGAATTCTCCTTTTCCCGGCGTGGCTCTGTCTTGTTTTGATTTTAGAGTATTTTCGAGCAGACATTTGTGAGACCTATAAAATTCTCGTCTGCCCGGCTGCGGTTATCTTTCTCTCTGCGTTTTTGGTATTATTGTTCCTGCGGATAATTTAATATGGGGCAAATAACGAAAAGGCTATATTATCAGGATTCCTACCAGGTTGAGTTTGAGGCCGATGTTATAGAAAGGAGAACCATTGAAGGGAAGCCGGCTCTCGTTCTTGACCAGACCTGCTTTTATCCGGAATCAGGGGGTCAGCCTGATGACAGGGGAGTCATAAACGGAATTAAGGTTATCAGAGTCTTGGAAGACGAGGAAAAGATAATCCATGTTCTTGAAGAGGATGTCTCATCCGACAGAGTGAAAGGAAAAATCGACTGGCAAAGGCGCTTCGACCTTATGCAGCAGCATTCCGGGCAGCACATTCTTTCTCAGAGCTTTTACGAGCTTTTCAGGGCTGAAACGCTTTCTTTTCACCTGGGAGAAAGCGTTTCCACTGTCGAGATAGATTTGAGGAAGGTTGAAGATGAAGAAGTCGAGAGAGTTGAGCGCCGAGCGAACGAGGTCGTCTTTGAAGATAGGGAGGTTAAGTCCTATTTTGTTCCTGAAGAGAAGATCAAGACCATTCCTTTGAGGAAGGCCCCTCAAAAAAAGGGAGAGATTCGAGTTGTCGAAGTCTCGGGCTTTGACTACTCAGCTTGCGGAGGAACCCATGTCCGGAGGGCTGGTGAGGTTGGGTTGATAAAGGTTCTTGGCTGGGAAAGAATCAGGAATAACGTCAGGTTTGAATTTGTCTGCGGCAGGAGAGCGAGGGAAGACTATGCCCAGAAAAGCCGGGTTATAAGGCAACTGGGGAGCAGGTTCACGGTTCCTGAAAGGGAAATCCTCGCTTCTGTAGAGAAGATTTTTTTGGATTTGAAATCGCAGAGGAAGAGAATCAAGAAGCTGGAGGAGGAGGTTGTCCGTTATGAAGCGCTGGAAATCGTCCGCCAGGCCAAAGAAAAAATCATAAGAAAGATTTTTCAAGACAAGACAGCTGAGCAAATGAAATTTCTTGCCTTGAACATCATCAGGCAGGGCGATTTCATTGTTCTTTTCGGCCTTATAGAAGAAAAGAGAGGGCATCTTGTCTTTGCCCGCTCTGAGAATATTAAAATAGATTTGAGAGAGCTCCTTCCTCTTGTTTCTCCGTTGATAAAAGGAAAAGGAGGAGGACAGCCTTCTTTGATTGAGATTGCCTCAGAGTCGATTGAGAACTTAGGGACAGCTCTAGAAAAGGCGGACGAGCATCTAAGAAAGAAGTCGGACTGATCTCTTTTACTCGTATCTTAAACAGACAGTACGGTAAACTTTTTCTATGCCGATGCGCATGGAGGAAAACCAAGAAGGGCAGGGAGGGCTTCCCATATCTTCTTCCTTCATTAACATTGAAAATCGTTCGGTATTTATTTTTGCGATGTCGGTAGCATGGATTATAGGCTTGAGAGAAAGAAAACGAAAAATTTTGCTTTTAAGCAAGATAATTAGCTAAAAATTTTGCTTATAAGCAAAATTAATTGCTTTTCCGACTCCTATTAATTTATAATAAAAACATGCTTAAGGATAGATACCTTACAAATTGCGTTTATGAAGACCTCAAGGAAAAAATGGTTTTCATCGGTGGAGCCCGTCAGGTAGGGAAAACAACTTTTGCAGTAAACATCATTGGCGAAAAGTTTAACAAATATGCCTACTTCAACTGGGATAATCGATCAGATAGAAAAGTCATCAGACAGGCTATATGGCCCGGCGACACCCCAATTATCATCCTTGATGAAATTCATAAATTGAAGAGCTGGAAAAGCTGGATCAAAGGAGAGTATGACAAGCTTAAAGACCGTTACAAATTCCTCATTACCGGGAGCGCCAGGCTAGATATTTATCGAAGAGGCGGAGATTCGCTTCAGGGCCGGTATCACTATTACCGCATGCATCCGTTTTCATTGGGGGAAGCTTTGAATAAAAAAAGCCAGATTCGCCTCTATGAGGAGATCCACTGGGATGATAAAGATTTTAAGCCCGAATTTGAGGCCTTGTTTGAATTCGGCGGATTTCCTGAGCCCTTATTAAAAGCAAACCGGAAATTCCTGCGGCGCTGGCATAATGAGAAAATCGAACGGATGTTCAGAGAAGACATTACAGATATCGGACAGGTCAGGGACTTGGGACGGATGAAACTTTTAAGCGATATGCTTCCTGAACGCGTGGGCTCTCTTCTCTCCGTGAATGCCCTTCGAGAAGACCTTGAAGTCAGCCATCGGGCAGTCTCGAACTGGCTCAATATTCTGGAGGCTTTTTATTATCACTTCAGAATTTATCCTTATTCCCGCACAGAGATACGGTCGATAAAAAAAGAACCCAAGCTGTATTTATGGGATTGGTCTGAAGTAGAAGATCCTGCAGCACGGTTTGAAAATATGATTGCAGCTCACTTAATGAAATTCTGCCATTATCTCTATGATACAGAAGGATACAGGATGGAACTCTTCTTTCTCAGAAATGTGGATAAGAAAGAAGTGGATTTTTTAGTCACAGTTGATAAAAAGCCATGGTTTGCCGTTGAGGCTAAGCTTTCTGAGAAAAATATAACAAAGCCGCTTCTCTATTACAAGGACAAATTGAAAATTCCGTTTGCCTATCAGGTTATGAAGGAGCCCGGAGTTCACCAGTATACACAAGCCATTCATATCGTCTCCGCCGACCGGTTTCTTTCAGGGCTGATTTGATCATGTTGGCGGGAGGAAGACCTTTTATTCGTATCTCAAGCAGATGATGGGTTCGACTTTGGCAGCCTTCCGGGCAGGAAATATGCCAAAGAAAAGGCCGACTGAGACAGAGACAAACAATCCCAGCATTACTGACCACGCCGAGACAGAAGCCGGCAGGGGTGTTACCGCTCTGACGAGATAGGCAAGAGCAAAGCCAAAAAGAACGCCCAAAGTCCCTCCTGTTCCGGTCAGAAAGATGGCCTCGATTAAAAATTGTCTCAAGATATCCGAGGAGCGGGCGCCGACGGCTTTGCGTATTCCGATTTCTCGAGTCCTCTCTTTGACTGAGACGAGCATGATGTTCATCACCCCGATTCCGCCGACAAGAAGGCCGATAGAGGAGATGATAATCATCACCAGATAGATAGCTCCTGTCAGCTGGTTGTAAAGGTCAAGGAGGCTGTCCTGAGTATAGATGGAAAAATCATTGGGTTTGCCAAAAGGAACTTTTCTTCTCTGCCGGAGTAAGTTGATGATTTGCTCCATAGTTTCCTGGATGTAGCCGTGTTTCTTGGCTGTGGCGATGATCTCTATTCTTGCCAGGTTGTAAGGAAAACATTTCATGAGAGTTGTGATCGGGATGCCGACAAAGTTATCCTGGCTTTGCCCGAACATTTCTCCTCTTTTTTGGAGGACGCCGACCACGGTGAATTTTTCAGCGCCGATCCTAATTTCTTTTCCAACGGCATTCAAATGGGGGAAAAGAATCTCATTGACCTGAGAACCAAGGACACAAACTTGGGTGCTGTGATTCACATCGGATTCTGTGATGAATCGTCCTCTTTCCGGCAGATAGATGGAAAGGACCTGAGTCCACTTTTCATTCATTCCCAGAATATAGGCATCCTGAGTTTTGGTATTCTGGTATTTGATTGATTGTTCTCCAAATACGTCAGCGACAAGGTCCACGGCCACGGCCCTGACCAAAGAGCATTCTTTCTCCATGGCGACGGCGTCTTCAAAAGTTAAATCTTTTCTCTGCCTTTGTTCTTCTGAAAGGTGGCCCATCTGGATGGGCTCGTATTTACTGACTATGACCAAATCCGTGCCCACCGATTCGAGTTGGCTGAGAACGGCCCGGTTTAAACCCTGGATGATGGAGACCATGCCGATGACGGCCAGGACACCGATCATGATTCCCAGCAGCGTAAGAAAGGAACGGAGTTTGTGGGTTTTGATCGAATCAAAAGCCATGCTGAAGATTTCTTTTAGGATTCCCAATCTCATTGTTCTGACCTCAAGGCTTCAATCGGGTTGAGCTTTGCCGCTTTGTTGGCAGGGTAGATGCCGAAAAAGAGGCCGACAGAAGCTGAGATGAGGATGGCGACGACGATTGAGACGGGGTCAATGCTCGAGGGCAGGGAAGTGGCCAGGGTTATGACTTTGGCGATCCCAAAGCCGATGAGAATGCCGATGATTCCGCCAGTGGTAGAAATGGCAGCAGACTCGACCAAGAACTGAAAGAGGATATCAGCCCTCCGCGCGCCCACAGCCATCCGGATTCCGATTTCCTTTGTCCTTTCGGTGACAGCGACGAGCATGATGTTCATGACCACAATGCCGCCGACGAGCAGGGCAATCGAAGATATGCCAATCGCGGCAAAATAGATGCCGGATGTCGCTGCCTTATAGATCTGGATAAAAGTCTCAGAGCTGCGAAAAGAGAAGTCGTCAAGGTCTTTAAACGTGCGATGGCGCTTGGCGCGAAGGATTGTCCTTACTTCTTCTTGAGCTCTTTCCATCTGTTCCTGGGAAGAGGTATGGATATTGATATTGAGCGTGCCTCTTGAGCCATAGATTTTCTGGAAGGTCGAGATTGGGATTCTGACGTAATTGTCCTGGCTCATCCCCAAGAGTTTTCCTTTCTTCTGGCCGATGCCCACGACCAAAAAATTGTCGGTTCCAACTTTAAGCCATTTGCCCAAGGGGTCAAGATAGGGAAACAGCTTCTCTTCCATTTCCGATCCGATGATGCAGACAGAGCGCGAGTGGTCTTCGTCATCTTTTTGAAAATACCTTCCTCTTTCAAGCTCGAGCACCGAGCCGATCATGTGGTCAAGGTATGTCTCACCTCTAATATCGACATTTTTAAGAGACTCGCTTCGGAATTTTACGGTTCTTGAGGTATAAGTCGAAGCACCGACAAGTTCACAGGATTGGCACTGCCTGCGGAGGAGTGCCATCTCATCAAGGGTTATGTTTTTTCGCTTGAGCATCTCTCTCCATTCCTTGAGCGAGCGGGCGCCCATTGTGAATTTGGAGACTGAAAAATCGTTGGCTCCATAGAAGGCAAATTTGGTATAGACAAAGTTATTAAGGCCTTGGATGATGGAGACGACGGCGATGATGGTGAAAACTCCGATGATGATGCCCAGGAGCGTCAAAAAAGTCCTTAGCTTATTCGACGAGAGAGAGCCCATCGCCATAGATGCAGATTCTTTCACGCTCACTCTAGCCATAGTCGTCTTATTTATTCTACATTATCTCATACGAAAGAGGAAAGGAATAGGTTTTGGGAAATAGCCTCGAAGAGCGAATTCCGAAGGCTAAATCCGATATGGTCGCTTCGGCTATTTCCCAAAACCTTATAAAGCAAGGGACGTAGCCTTTTTCCCTCCTTCTTGACAATAAACTTTGGAGCAAACACAATGATGTCACGCGATGAAGGCTCTGGTCTTAGAAAAGAAAAAGCTTGCGCTCAAGGATATGAAAAAGGGGACTTCCCCCTTTTCCAAGATGGAGATAAGGAGAATTCGTCATGACAGCAAAAAATGATAAAGAAATATCTGTGCCATGTATCTATTTCAAAAAGCCCGGCCAGGAGAATACGAGAAGGGTTCTTAAGCTTGTTTCAAAGCGAGCCGATGAGCTGGGAGTGGATAACATTGTCGTGGCAACGACAACAGGAGAGACGGGCTTGATGGCCGCTAAGCTCTTCCCCAAAAAAAATTTGGTCATTGTCACTCACTCCACAGGGTTTGTGAAGCCTGATTATCAGGAGCTGAAGCCGGAATTTCGAGAGAAGATAGAAAAATCGGGCTTTAAAATTCTAACCTGCCAGCATGCCTTTGGAGGGGTAGGCCGGGCTGTCAGGAAAAAACTGGGAACTTACGAGCTGGAAGAGATCGTAGCTTACACTCTGCGCGTTTTTGGCGAAGGGACAAAGGTCGCAGTTGAGATTGCTATTATGGCGGCTGATTCCGGACTTATTCCCTTGAGCGAGCCCTGCATTTCTGTGGGAGGAACTGGCCGGGGAGCTGATACAGCTATTCTTTTGAAGCCAGCCAATGCCCAGGCTTTTTTTGACCTCAGGGTCATGGAGATTCTGGCCAAGCCCCGGCTATATTAGAAAATAGTGAGTCTAGGCGATGGCTAAATGTCGAAATTGCGGAAAAGAACATAGCCCTGTCTCCGAATTTCTGGGCGTCTGCCGCAATTGTCTGCTGCATGACTTTGAACGCGTCGAACCTCTTATCCGTGAGGCTCATCTTGCTTCAAGAAAAGCTTTCGGCCTTCCTCCATCACCGCCAAAGGATGAGAAAGGGATGCCGTGCAGCTACTGTTTTAACCGCTGCCGGATGGCAAAGGGTGAGGCTGGATATTGTGGGGTAAGAAATTGGAGAGAGGGTAAGAGAATCGGCCCGCCTCCAAAGCAAGGAGTTTTCTCCTGGTATTACGACCCATTGCCCACAAACTGCGTTGCAACCTGGGTTTGCCCTGGAGGAACCGGGGCCGGCTTTCCCGAGTATGCCCATTCCAGAAGCGCAGAATACGGCTATAAAAACCTGGCTGTCTTCTATTACGGCTGCACCTTCAACTGCCTTTTCTGCCAGAACTGGATTTTCCGGGAAGGATTGAAAGAGAGGAAGCCTCAAAGTTCTTTAAAGCTCGCGCAGGCTGTGGACGAACGGACCTCCTGCATCTGCTATTTTGGCGGCGACCCCTCGCCGCAGCTCCTTCATTCCATCCATGCTTCCCGGCTTGCGCTCGCTCAAAGAAAGGACAAGATCTTGAGAATCTGCTGGGAAACGAATGGCTCGATGAACAGCCGTTTCCTAGAAGAAATCCTGGAGATTGCCCTGGAGAGCGGAGGGTGCGTGAAGTTTGATTTAAAAACATTCCATCCCAATCTGAATGTTGCTCTCTGCGGCCGGCCGAACGAACAGACAAAGGCTAACTTTGAACTTGCAGCGAAATGGACAAAAAAGAGAAAAGATCCTCCTCTGGTCATGGCCAGCACTCTTCTTGTTCCAGGGTACATCGAGAAAGAGGAGGTTCATCAAATAGCAAAATTCATCGCTAGCCTTGACCCTGAGATTCCTTACTCTTTACTCGGCTTTTACCCTCATTTTTATTTCGAGGATTTGCCCTGCACTTCCCGCCGCCATGCCCAGGAATGTCGGCAGGCAGCTTCGGAAGCCGGGCTGAGAAGAGTCAACATCGGGAACATTCATCTTTTGGGAAAGGATTACTGAGAATGCAAATCAGGCTCAATAAATTTCTGTCCCGGGCAGGCGTTGCCTCGAGGAGAGAAGTGGACAGGATGATTGAGCAAGGAATGATCAGAGTTAACAGCAAGGTGATCACCCAGCTGGGCTGTAAAATCGATGATGAGAAAGATAGAGTTGAGGTCGCGCGAAGGCGAGTCAAGAAAGGAGAAGGCTTGGTCTATTTGATGCTGAACAAGCCAAGAGGTTATCTCGTAACGGTTGAAGACCCATTCCAGAGGCCGACCGTCATGAAGCTTCTTCCTCGATTAAAAAAAAGAATTTTTCCAGTGGGCAGGCTGGATTATGACAGTGAAGGGCTTTTGCTCCTGACCAATGACGGGGAGCTGACTTTGCGGCTGACTCATCCCTGCTATGAAGTCGGGAAGACGTATTTAGTCAAAGTCAAAGGCGACCCTGTGCCTTCAGAACTCGCCATTCTGGAAAAAGGAATTTACCTTGACGGCAGAAAGGCAGCTCCCGCAAGAATAGAGCGACTCGCTCGGAGCTCAAAAAGCACTCTGCTCAGGGTGGAAATTCATGAAGGCCAGAAGAGAGAGTTGAAGAGGATGTTTCGAGCTATCGGGTATGAGGTCGTTCGCCTCAAGAGAATAGGCTTTGGGGGATTGAAATTGGGTAAGCTCAAAAGAGGAGAATGGCGCTTCCTCACCTTGAAAGAGGTTGAGATGCTCAGGAGGGCGGTTCGCTAAACTTCAACTTATATAAAAAGAAAAAACTGAAAGCCTGATTTCTCCTCATTATATTGATATTGAAAATCCCAGGGAATGGCCATTCGTGGCTGCGAGAAAGGTTATTGAACATTGAAAGCAAAAAGAGGGGCTCGAGTTATTCTTTTGGCTCTTTCTCTGGGGCAGGCTCGAATGTCTTCCAGCTTTGAGCCAGGCGCTGAAGCTCCAGGTCGACAAGAAAATTCACTGTGTCTTTTTCAAATGACCCATCTTCTGTCGTTTCCCCTGCCTTGACTCCAGTCAGTATTTCTATCCCTTCATCAACAGTTCTGACCGGGTAGATGTGGAATTTTCCTTGTTTGACAGCTTCGATGACATCGTCCTTGAGCATGAGGTCCTGGGTGTTCTGATAAGGGATGATCACACCTTGGGTTCCAGTCAATCCTTTGGCCTTGCAGACATCGAAGAAGCCTTCGATTTTTTCGTTCACTCCACCTATGGGTTGGATTTCGCCTTTCTGATTGATCGAGCCGGTAACAGCGATATCCTGTCTTAAAGGCAATTTCGAAAGGCTGGAGAGGATGGCGTAGACCTCGGTGGATGAGGCGCTGTCTCCCTCGACTCCAGAGTAGGATTGTTCAAAAGCGATGCTTGCCGAGAGGGAGAAGGGCTTTTTCTGGGCATATTTTCCCCTCATGTATCCGCTTAAGATGAGGACGCCCTTGTTGTGGGTGCGGCCGCTGAGGTCAGCCTCTCTTTCGATGTTGATCACTCCGGCCCTTCCCACGGATGTTCTGGCCGTTATCCGCGTTGGTTTTCCGAAGGCGAATTCTCCCATGTCATAGACAGAAAGCCCGTTGACCTGGCCCACGACTTTGCCATCGGTGTCGATCATGATCGTCCCTTCTTCGATGAGCTCCTGAATCTTATCCTCGACGAGGCTCACCCGTTCGAAGCGCTCGTTGATTGCTTTCTCGACATGCTCGCGATTGACTGTTTTCTGGTTGTCCTTTTTCGCCCAGTAGCCGGCCTCACGCAGGACATCGGCGATGATGTGGAAGCGGGTTGAGATTTTTTTCTGCCTTCCGGCAAGGCGCATGCCGTATTCAATAACAGCGGCTATTCCACTTTTATCGAACGGCTGGAGCTTGTCCTCTTCGCTTATCTTTCTGATGAAGGTGATGTATTCCTTAATGGTGTTATCGTCTATCTTCATTTCAGAGTCAAACTCAGCTTTGACCTTGAATATTTTCTTGAAGTCTTCATCCAGGTAATAGAGAAGGTTGTAGGTGTAAGCATCGCCAATTATGACCACTTTGACGTTGCATTTGATGGGCTGCGGCTTGAGCCGGGTGGTTGAGATCATAAAGAGAGAGGCATAATTTTGAATTTCCAATGTTTGATTCCTCAATGTTCTCTTGAGGGTGGTCCAGACTCCGGGTTCGATGAGCGCATCCAGAGCATTCATGACCAGGAAGCCGCCGTTGGCCTTGAGAAAAGACCCTGCCTTGATTTTTGTAAAATCTGTATTGAGGATTCCATACCGAGCGGTAGCTACTTCGATGGAGCCGAAGAGATTGAGGTAATTCGGGTTTGTTTCGATGACAACCGGGGCGCCCTTCAATTCTGAATTGTCGATAAGCAGATTGACTCTGAACGGCAAGAATGGGTCGATGATCTCTATTTCTCTTTGTTCCTTTTTCTGTCCTTTAAAAAGCTCGATGCTGCCGATAAGATTCTTTTCCAAATCATCCAAGTGCTCTGGTATTTTGGGGTAGGGGAATTTCTCTCTTAGGCCAGAGATGCCTCCCTGGATTAAGGGAGTGATAGACTGAGAGTCCCATTCCTTGAGCAATGTCCTGGTTTCTTCCTCGATGTCTTTCAACTGTTCAAAGATTTCTTCGAGCTTTTCAGTCAGCGTTTCATACTTTTTTTTCAAATCTTGCAGGATTTTTTTGGGTATTTTCCCTTCTTTGACCAGGGCTTCCAGTTTTTCAAAAGAAGTTGCCTTGCCCTCGATCAGAGGGACGAGGTCGGGTCGGACAAAAGGACCCATCTGGACTTGGACGACTGAAAATCCCTCCTGGGCGACTTTATCCTCAAAATTCTTGAGAAGCTCTTTTTGCTTTCTCTGCTGGGATTCGATGATGCTGTCTTTTTTCTCTGCATAATATTTGCTTTTGAGCATTTCCGGGACGTTTGTCTTGAGCATCTCTATCAGATTGTCCAAGGCCTCTTTAAAAAGCTTCCCTTTTCCGGCAGGGAGGACCACCAAGGTTGGCTCATCAGGGTTCTTGAAATTGTTCACATAAAGGATGTCGTCAGGAGTCTCCTCGCCTTTTTCCAATTTTTCCAGAAGCTGTTTGATTGTCGTCGTCCGGCCTGTTCCCACCATCCCGGCTATGAATATATTGTAGCCGAGGCTCTTGATATCCAGGCCTGTCTGGATGGCTTTGAGGGCTCTTTCCTGGCCGATGATTCCCTCGCAGGCTTCACACTCGATGCTGGTTAAGACAGGGATTTTTTCAAGATCACAATTCCACTTCAGCACTTCTGGAGGGAGCTCTTTAAAATTTGCCGCAGGTTTCATCTTTTCCTCCTCTTGTCGGAATTATTTTTAACTAATAATACTTACCATAAAAATATAGAGAATTAAAGTGGCCGGACCTTCATCATTCAATAACAGACGAAAAATATAATAAAGGTTTTGGGAAATAGCTGCAGCGACCATAGAGGATTTAGCCTTCGGAGTTCGCTCTTCGAGGGCAAGCAGAAAAGGGGACAGTCCCCTTTTTTCTAACGCGATCAAAAAAAAGGGGACTGTCCCCTTTTCTGATCGGCGAGGATGTCTGAGCGGAGCGAGTTCCGCAGCCGCCGAGAAGAGCGAACGGAGAATGGCGTTAAAAATCCGATTGGGAGCTGCAGCTATTTCCCAAAACCTCCCCAATTAAAATAAGTGCAAAAAATTCTCTTATTTGTTAAAATATCTAAAATTTTAAAATGGACGCCGAGATGAGGATTTTGATTTGAAGGGGTAAAAAATGGAATTTGAAAATCTTCTGATGAGAAAGAAAGAGAAGCTGGCCTGGATTATTATCAACCGTCCCGACAAACTCAATGCCTTGAATTTAAAGACAATCGGGGAACTCAAGGCCGCTTTTCTCTCTTTAAGGGATGACCTTGAGGTTAAGGCCGTCATTCTGACCGGCTCAGGGGATAAGGCATTTGTGGCTGGGGCTGACATCAGCGAGCTGGCAAACCTCAATTCCAGCTCCGGAAAGGAGTATGCCTTAAAAGGGCAGGAGCTGACAAAATTGATCGAGAATTTTGAGAAGCCCGTCATCGCCGCAGTGAACGGCTATGCTCTCGGCGGAGGGACGGAGCTCGCTTTGGCCTGCCACATTCGGATTGCTTCAGATAATGCCAAAATGGGGCAACCCGAAGTCAAATTGGGTATTATCCCGGGCTTTGGCGGAACGCAGAGGCTGGCCCGGCTGGTCGGAAAGGGATGGGCCATGGAGCTTATTCTCAGCGGAAGGATGGTCACTGCCCAGGAAGCTTTGGCAATGGGCCTGGTCAACAAAGTCGTTCCGCTGAGCGACCTTCTTCCGACTTGTGAGGCCCTTGCCAAGGAAATACTGGCCAACAGCTCCCTGGCAATTTCCTCTGCTATCGAAGCCATCAATCAAGGATTAGACAAGGCCCTGGAGAAAGGTCTGCTTTTTGAAGCCGAGCTCTTTGCTAAAGCCTGCGATACGGAAGACAGCAAAGAGGGGACAAAGGCCTTCCTGGAAAGAAGGAAGGCAAATTTTCAGGGCCGATAAAGGGAGATGAACATGAAAACATACCAAGGAAAACTTCAAGCAAAAGGCTTGAAGGTTGGCATTGTCGTCAGCCGCTTTAACCAGTTTATATCAGAAAGGCTGCTCGAAGGCGCACTCGATGCTCTCCACAAACTGGGAGCAGAGGAGGCAGACATATCCGTTTACAGAGTTCCTGGCTCTTTTGAGATTCCCATAATCGCCAAGAAACTGGCCAAGGACAAAAAGGTGGATGGAATTGTTTGCCTGGGAGCGCTGATTAGAGGCGATACGCCTCATTTTGATTTTCTCAGCGCTGAAGTCACCAAGGGCTTGGCTCAGGTCGCAATGGAAGAGGGTGTGCCTGTGGCTTTTGGCGTCTTGACTGTTGATACCATTGAACAGGGCATAGAGCGCGCCGGAACAAAAGCAGGCAATAAAGGCTGGGACGCGGTCTTTTCTGTTGTGGAGACTCTGAATTTAATCAAAGAGGCTAGACTTAAATAAGCCGGAAGCTGCTTCATGGGCCAAAGAAGGAAAGCCCGCGAACACACCCTCCGCATTCTCTTTCAGATGGAATTCGAAGACTCGAACCCGCAAGAAGCTCTTGATCAATACTGGAAATCGAGGAAGACGGCGGCCGAAATAAAAGAATACAGCACTTGGCTTGCAAAAGGGATTGCTTCAAATCAAAAGAAAATTGACAGCCTCATTCAATCCGTCTCTGAGCATTGGCGAATCTCACGAATGGCTTTGATCGACCGTAACATCCTGCGCATGGCTGTCTTTGAGCTCCTCTATGAGGATAACATCGCTCCGGCGATAGTTATCAATGAAGCGATCGAGATTGCCCGGAGATACAGCGGAGACGAGGCGGCGACATTCGTCAACGGAATTCTGGATGCTGTAAGAAAGACTCTGGAGAAAGAAAAGAAACAATCGAAGGAAAAAAGACATGGCTGAAAAGAAAGTCATACCAGGAAAAGATGCCTTGGACCGTGCCGAACAGCCAAGAGAAGGCGACCAGGAAGTTGCCCGCCGGCTTAAAATGGAAAAGCTTGTCCAAGAGGGAATAGATGTCTTTCCTCATAAGGTGAAGACGACCCATTCTGTCTTCGAGATTGTGGAGAAGTTTTCGAAGCTTTCGAGAGAAGAGCTTGAAGAAAAAAAGGTGAAAGTGGCTGTCCCGGGGAGAATTGTCTCTATGCGGCGTATGGGACGGGCTTCGTTTTTCCATATCATGGACAGCCGTTCCCGGCTTCAGGCATACATTCGAGAAGAAGGATTGGGGAAGCGCGACTACGAGCTCTTTTCATTGATTGATATCGGAGATATCGTCGCTATCGAAGGAGTTTTGTTCAAGACAAAAACCGGAGAGTTGACTGTTTTAGTCGATTCCTACAAATTCTTGGCCAAGTGTTTTCATCCCCTTCCTGAGAAATGGCATGGACTGCAGGATACAGAGCTTCGTTATCGGAAAAGATACCTGGACCTAATCATGAATCCCAAGGAGCAAGAGGTTTTCAGGCTCCGCAGCTCTATGATTTCCCAGATCAGAGAGTTCTTTGACCAAAAAGGATACATCGAGGTTGAAACGCCGATGATGCATGCCATCCCCGGCGGCGCCCTGGCCAGGCCCTTCAAGACATTTCATAATGCCCTGGGTATTGACCTCTATCTGAGAATCGCCCCTGAGCTTTACTTGAAGAAATTGATTGTCGGCGGCTTTGAGAAGGTTTACGAGATCAATCGAAACTTCAGAAACGAGGGCATTTCCTCCGAGCATAACCCGGAGTTCACTATGCTTGAATTCTACCAGGCTTACAGCGATTACCACGACATGATGGAGCTGACTGAAGAGCTCATCAATTTCCTCAGCCTCAATCTCTTGGGAGCAGAAGAGATAACCTTCGGAGAACACAAGGTTTCTTTGAAAAGGCCATGGAAGAGGATAAAGTTCAAAGAAGCATTGGTCAGCTACAGCGGGCTTGCGCCCGGCCGTTTCGATGACCGGGCGGGAATAGTGGAATTTGCCTCGACTCTTGCCCCGGACAAAAAGACTCTTTCCTACGGGAAAGCCCTGGATGTCATCTTTGACAAATGCGTCAAGCATCATCTCATCCAGCCCACCTTTGTCATCAACCCTCCTCGCGAGGTTTCTCCTCTGGCCAAGGCTTCAAAAGAAGGCCCGGATGAGGCAGAGCGCTTCGAGCTTGTCATGGCCGGTATGGAGATTGCCAATGCTTTCAGCGAGCTCTCAGACCCGGCAGAGCAAAGAAAGAGGTTTGAGGAGCAAGCAGAGGCCCGAAAAAGGGGAGATGAAGACGCCCACTGGATTGACATGGATTATATCCAGGCTCTGGAATACGGGCTTCCTCCAACAGGAGGTGAAGGAATTGGGGTCGACAGGCTGGTGATGATTTTTGCCAACAGGAATTCCATAAGGGAAGTTATCCTTTTCCCTCTTCTCAGGCCGAAAGAGTGAGATTGGAGTTTTTTCCATGAGTTATGAGCTGTTCATTGCCAAAAGATACCTGACGGCCAGAAGGAAGCAGGCCTTTATCTCGGTTATCACCTTCATCTCCATGCTGGGAATCACCATCGGTGTCATGGCCCTCATCATCGCCATCGCCCTGATCACAGGCTGGCAGAGGGATGTTCAGGACAAGATTCTCGGTTCGACCTCCCACATCATGGTTTCAGATATCAGCCAGGAAGGGCTCAAGGACTATCGCCAGCTCATCTCCAAGATTGAAAATGTCAAAGGAGTCTTATCCGCTACTCCTATTGTCTACGAGACTGTTCTCTTGGTCGGTCCCTCGGCGAATCGAGGAGCTAGCCTCAAAGGGGTCGATTTTGATGCTGAGAAAAAATATTCTTCCTGGGTCGAAAAACTAGAGGAAGGAAGCATTCCTGCTGCGGATTCAAAGAGAGAAAGCATGCTTCTGGGCCGGGAGATAGCCGCTTCGATCGGCGTTTCCACAGGACAGACGGTGACTATTATCACTCAGCCTTCCAGCCTTTCGCCCTTAGGCCTCTTGCCCAGGCCAAAGAAATTTGTGGTCGCCGGGATTTTCAAGACAGGATTGTATGAGTTTGATTCGACAACGGCCCTGATCCGGCTTGAACAAGCGCAAAAGATTTTTGGATTTGAAGATAGAATAAGCTATATCAATGTCAGAATAGAAAAAATCTTCCAAGCTCCAAAGATAGGTAAGACGATTGAAGGGATTATGCCTCCCTTAGCTTATGTGGAAACCTGGATGGAGCTGAACAAAAGCCTGTTCTCCGCCTTGAAGCTGGAGAAGAACATCATGTTCCTGACCATCGCCCTCATCGTTTTCGTGGCTGCCTTGAATATCGTCGCCACTCTGATCTTGATGGTCATGGAGAAGACCAGAGACATCGGCATTCTCATGGCTCTGGGTGCAACATCTAAAAATATCAAGAAAATATTCTTTCTTCAGGGTGCGATGATCGGATTCATGGGCACAGCCGCCGGCGTTATTTTGGGCTTGTCCTGGTGCTGGCTGGCCAATACTTTCAAGCTGATTAAGATACCCGAGGATATCTACCAGATTCCATCAGTCCCTTTCCATATCCAGCCTCTCGACCTGTTCCTGATCATAGGGATTACACTCTTAATCACTTTTCTCTCGACCCTATTTCCCTCGCATCGGGCGGCAAAGGTTGACCCTGCCATTGCTTTAAAATATGAGTAGCATCATCAAAGCAGAAAAAATAGGCAAAGACTATCCTTTGCCCAAGGGAATCTTGTGCGTCTTTGAGGACTTAGACTTTGAGCTTGAGAAGAGCGATTTTGTGGCCATCATGGGTGTTTCTGGGGTGGGCAAGACCACTCTGCTCAACCTTCTTGGAGCTTTGGATAAGCCGACAAAAGGGAGAGTTTTTTTTGACGGCGAGGATATTCTTTCCAAGAATGAGAAGGAGCTGGCCGAGATAAGGAACAGGAATATAGGGTTTGTTTTTCAGTTTTACCACCTCCTTCCTGAATTCACAGCCTTAGAAAACGTGAGTTTGCCGCTATTGATTGGCGGCCTGGAGAAGAAGGAGGCTCAGAAGAAGTCCATTGAAGTTCTTCGCGAAGTTTTTCTGGAAGAAAAGGCTCAGATCAGGCCCTCCAAACTTTCTGGAGGAGAACAGCAGCGGGTGGCCATTGCCCGAGCTCTGGTTAACGAGCCAAAGCTGCTCCTGGCTGATGAGCCCACCGGAAACCTTGACTGGAAAACTGGCGAGATGATTCTTGGACTTGTCCACGAGCTCCACGAGAAAAGGGGACTTTCATCAGTCGTCGTCACCCACAACGAGAAGGTCGCTCAATTTTGCCATAAAGTCTACTTGATGGAAAGGGGAAGCTTAAGACTGCTGTAATTCTCGATTCCATAATCAGATAATGTTTTGGGAAATAGCCTCGCACCAATCGGATTTTTAACGCCATTCTCCGTTCGCTCTTCTCGGATGCTTTTTTTGAAACTTTTATCCCCCCTCTAAAGTTTTAATTAACGCAAAAGAATTGAGTCTGCGCTCAGGATGAAAACTCTCATATGTCTTTATTTTTAAAGGCCATTATGGTATAAGGAGATAGAAATGAGAAGAGTTTTTCAAGTTTTCATCATCATTTTCTGCTTCTTCCTGCCTCTCTTTCTTTTCGGCCAGGAAACAGTGGAAAAATTAGAAATCGTCGGCAATGATAGGGTCAGCCGGGAGACAGTCCTTTATTATCTCTCCTCAAGAGAAGGAGACTACTACAATGAAGAGCAGTTGAGAAGAGACTTTAGAGTTTTGTGGTCAACGGGATTTTTTTCCAACATCAGGATAGAAAAAGAAGAGGGAAAGCACGGGAAGATTGTCAGGGTCATCGTCGAGGAGAACTCGCTCATCAAAAATATCACCTATAAGACGGGAAAGAAGGTCAAGGAAGATGATATCGTCAACAAGCTGAAAGAGAAGGACGAATACATCCTTCCTTATTCTTATTTCAACCCCTATAAGATTCAAAAAATCCAGAAGACAATCGAAGACTTGCTCGTTGAAAAAGGCCTTCAGGCGGGCAAGGTTGAGGTCGAGAAAAGCAAAACAGGAAAAAACGAGTATGAAATCCTGTTTAGCATCAAAGAGGGCCCGAAAATCAAGGTCGGCGAACTGGAATTTGAGGGCAGGCCAAAGCTGCTCAAGAGCGTTTTAGCATGGGCGATGAAGGAAAACAAGCCGCATGGAGTCCTGTCCTGGATAATGGGGAAGGATGTCTTCAAGCAGAACAAAATCAACGACGGTTTGGCCGACCTCAAGAAGAAATACAAAGAATATGGATATATGGAAGCGACGATCGGTGAGCCGAGAATAGAAGATATAACAAGGAGGTCGATTTTCTTCAAGCAGCAGAAGATGAAGAAAATCATTATCCCTGTCGATGCCGGCTACCGCTACACGGTCGGTGAGGTGAAGGTCGAGGGGAATAAAATTGTGAACACAAAGTTCTTGCGCAGCTTTATCAGATTGAACGAAGGTGATATCTACAGCACCAAATTAACAGAGAAAAGCGCTGAAAAGATGTCTGAATTTTATCGAAACTTTGGCTATCTCTTTATCTATATTGTCCCGGTGGAAAGCCTGAACCCCAAGCGAAAGCAGGTTTCATTGACCTTCAACGTCAACGAAGGAGAAGTGGCCTTCCTCAACCGGCTTGAATTCAAGGGAAACACCTACACCAAGGATAAAGTCATCAGGCGGGAGATGCTCCTCCGCGAGGGAGATGTTTTCAGGCTGGATTTTTTCAAGGACAGCCTTTTGAGGCTGAGGCAGCTCGGCTTGGTCGACCTGGAAGGGGAGCCTCATATCAAGCCCAATCCCGAGAAACCGACTCAAATGGATATCACTCTCAACCTCAAGGAGCTTCAAAGAAACAACGTTCAGTTCACAGCCGGATACAGTGGCTATGAAGGCCCGTTTGTTGCTTTTGAGTATTCCACGGTGAATTTCCTGGGAGCCGGTGAGAATCTGGAGTTTATGATTCAGCACGGGAAAAATATCAAAAACTATATGTTTGGCTTTTCTGAGCCTTATGTTTTTGACCTCCCCATGACTTTAGGTTTCAACATCTACAATCGTTATATCATTTATCCAGGCCTCTTCGACCAGAAAGCGAGAGGAATCGATCTTACATTTGGAGCCCGGGTTAAGGGATACTGGAGAACAAATTTCACCTACTCTTATCAAAAAATCCATATTAAGTACGAAGATGGCAGCGGCGGAGACTACAATGTGAGCAGCATCACTCCGGCCATTTACCGTTCAACAGTCGACAGCCCGTTAACTCCGTCCCGGGGCGTTTTGTACCTGGCTTCATGCAAATTAGCCGGCGGAATTCTTGGCGGTGATATCAGCATGGTTAAACCCCACCTCGAATGGACCTTCTTCCATCCGCTTGTTTTAAATCATGTGATTGGGTTTCATTTAGAGTATGAGTTTATCAGGCGTCCCAGTAGTTCACCCGTTCCCTACTGGGAGCTATTCTATCTGGGAGGAGAGAGGTCGATAAGGGGCTATGATATATACACCATCGGTCCCCGCGACCCAACCACCGGAACTAACAGGGGCGGAGAGAAATCCCTCATCTTCAACGCCGAATATATCATTCCTGTGGGTGGGCCGCTCAATGTGATTTTCTTCTATGACGCCGGGAATGCCTATGCTCGAGGGCAGAAAATGAGCAGCGGCGACCTCTACACTTCAGCCGGGCTTGAATTGAGGATATTCGTGCCTGCGCTGCGGGTTCCTTTCAGGCTTATTTTTGCTTACAATAACCGGAAGATTTACCTCGATGACAGCAATTTCGCTATTCGCTTTGCCATAGGAACAACTTTCTGAGGAAATTCGAAATAAATTTTTCAATCCAAATTAAGGAGGCAAAAGATGAAGAGAAGCATCAGCAAAATTACCTTCCTTGCTCTTGGAATGGCAATCCTTGTGACTTTAAGCTTTGCTCAGCAGACAAATAAGGTTGGGGCTGTCAACTCAGCAGAAGTCCTGCAAAAGTCCACCGAGGGAAAGAATATCCTTGCTAGGCTGGACGAGAAAAACAAGGCTGACCAGACCAAGCTGGCTAATATGGATGAAGATATTCGCCAGATGGAAAACAAGCTCACGACTCAGAGGCTCACTCTGACCAATGAAGTCCTGATGAGTATGTCATCGGATTTGGAGAAGAAGCGCACCGACAGGAAGCGCTTTGCCGAAGATTCATCCCGAGAGTTCGAGGAACTTCGGGGCAGGCTTTTCGATAAGCTTCAGAGCGAAGTGATGCCGATTATCGAGCAGATTGGTAAAGAAATGAACCTGGAAATCATCTTTGATTTAGGGTCAGCGAGGAGCGGTGTGATCTATGTTAACCCAACGGCTGACCTGACCGCAGAGCTCATCAAGAGGTACGATGCCTCAAAAGCCCCAACAAAGAAATAAAGAGTTGCTCGATATAGAAAAAATCCTCAAGATTCTTCCCCACCGCTATCCCTTTCTGTTGGTAGATAGAGTCTTGGAGCTGGAGAAGGGAAAGTCGATTGTTGCCATTAAAAATGTCACTTACAATGAACATTTTTTTCAGGGGCACTTCCCTCAGAAGAAGGTTATGCCCGGAGTCTTGATCTTCGAAGCTGTGGCTCAAGCAGGAGGCATCCTTCTTTACCATTCCATTCCTGATCCTCAAAAGATCTTCGTCTTTTTGAGCACGATTAATAACGCCAAGTTCAGAAGGCCTGTGGTTCCAGGTGACCAGCTCCGGCTGGAAGTGGAGATCATAAGGCTCAGGAGCAGATTCTGTCATATCCGCGGTAAGGCTTATGTCGGGGAGGAGATTGCTGCGGAAAGCGATGCCATGGCTTCACTCGTGAGGCTTGAGGAACTGAATGAGCGAGAATGAGGTCTTTATCCATCCTACTTCCACAGTCCATCCCAAAGCCCGATTGGATCAAGGAGTTTGGATAGGACCCTATTCTTTCGTCGGCGAAAAGGTTACGATTCATAAGAAGACGAGGTTTGATGCCTATGTCCATATTGACGGCTTGACTGAGATTGGAGAGAGCTGCCTCTTCTCTCCATTTTCTTCTATCGGCACAGAGCCTCAGGACGTGACTTATAAGGGGGAGGAAACCCTTGTCAGGATTGGAGATAGAAATATTTTCCGCGAGGGAATTACTGTCCACAGAGGAACAGTCAAAGGAGGAAGAAAGACCCTTATCGGAAACGACAATTATTTCATGGCTTATTCCCATATTGCCCATGATTGTCTTGTTGGGAATGAGACTATATTCATCAACGGAGCCACCCTGGGAGGTCATGTCTTTGTCGAGGATTATGCAACAGTCGGGGCCTTCAGTGCTGTTCATCAGTTCTGCCGGGTCGGAAAACATGCTTTTATCGGTGGTTACAGTGTCATCACCCAGGATGTTCTTCCTTTCTGCCGGGTGGCCGGGATGCGGCCGGCTCTCCTTTATGGATTGAATGTCATCGGCTTGCGGCGAAGAGGCTTTTCCAATGAGAGGATCAAGATACTCAAAGAAATATTTAAAATTTTTTTTTATTCCGATTTAAACACGGCTCAAGCTTTAGAAAGGATCAAAGAACAAACTCCTCCCGGAGAAGAGAGAGATGAGATCATCAATTTTGTCCAAACCTCGAAGAGAGGAATAATAAAGAAGGGAACCGAACAATGGGACGCCGATTGGGAATAATTGCAGGCTCAGGAGAATTTCCCCTTTTGCTTCTTGAAGAAGCCCAGAGGCTGGGCTATTCTTGCGCTGTTGCCGGCATCAAGGGAGAAGCCCAGCCGGGCCTCAGGAAAAGAGTTGATGCCTTCAAGTGGGTCGGGGTTGGCACGGTTTCAGAGCTCGTCTCATTTTTCAAGGAGAATGGAGTCCGGGAGGCTGTCTTTGCGGGAAAAGTCGAGCATCGGGCCATTTTTAAAAAGGAAGGATTCGATAAAGCCTCTCTCCTTCTTCTGACTCAAAATAAGGAGAGAAGCCCTGCTGCCATCATAAAGAGGGTTATTGATTTTCTGCGGGGAGAAGGGATCGAGATCAAAGACCCGACTCCATTCCTCGCTTCCTTCTTTTGTCAGGAAGGTATTTTGACCGAGACGAAGCTTTCTCCTGAAATAGAAGAGGATATCGGCCTTGGCTGGAAGGTTGCCAAAGACATCGCAGGTCTGGATATCGGACAGACTGTCGTCGTCAAGGATAAAGCCATAGTGGCTGTGGAAGGGATGGAAGGAACGGATGAGGCGATAAAAAGGGGTGGACGTTTAGCAGGAGCGAAAACAGTTGTGGTCAAAGTCAGCCGCCCTTTTCAGGATGCTCGGGTAGACCTGCCCGCGGTCGGGCTCAAAACCATAAAGCGCCTTGTCGAGGCCAGAGGGAGAGCCCTTTGTTTCGAGGCAGAGAAGATGCCTTTTTTCGAGAGGGAGAAGGCGGTCTTGTTGGCTGACGCCAGAGGAATTTCAATCGTTGCCAGAAAATCGTAAAAAGAAGAAGAGCATAGAGTTTAATTTTAGTTTGGGGAGACAAAGATGGAGAAAGTCAGGGTCGGCATCATTGGAGTTGGCTATCTGGGAATGCAGCACGCCCGGATATTGTCTTATTTAGAAGAGGCTGAGCTCAAGGGAGTTGCCGACATTGAGTTTAAAAAGGCGGTGGAAATCGGAAACCGCCATGGAGTGAGATATTTTCAGAACTATGAGGACATGCTGGACGAGATTGACGCCGCTATCGTTGCGACTCCCACGTCCGACCATTTTTCTATCTCCATGAAGCTCCTGAGCGAAGGGAAGTCTGTCCTGGTTGAGAAGCCGATAACCGAGACAGTCGAGCAGGCCGAGCAGCTGGTGAAGATGTCCAAGAAAAACGGGCCCATCCTTCAGGTCGGACATCTGGAACGGTTTAACCCGGCGGTTGAGGCTGTGGAGAGCGTGATTTCAGACCCAAAATTCATAGAAGTTCAGAGGCTGGGCTCTTTCTCTGCCCGGTCTCTGGATATCGACGTTGTGCTCGACCTGATGATTCACGACCTGGACATCATCCTGGCTCTGCTCAAGGATGAAGTCAAGTCGATCAGGTCTTCAGGGATTCATGTTGTTTCAGAGAAAATTGACATCGCCAATGCCCGCCTGGAATTCAAGTCAGGTTGTGTGGCGACACTGACCGCAAGCCGGGTCCATCAGGGAAAGGTGAGAAAACTGCGTATCTTTGAGCCGACTGTTTGCTACTCTGTCGACTATATCAACCAGGAAGTCAATATCTTCCCCTTGAACGGGAGGCAGACGGATATAAAAAGTTTGAAGATAGAGAAAGAAGAACCCCTTAAGAAAGAGCTTAAAAGCTTCTTCCAGTCCATCAAAGACGGGAAGCCGAGAAAGGTCAGCGGCGAAGAAGCGCTTCGTGCTCTCAAGCTCGCCTACAGCGTCCTCCAGGAGACAGAGGTCTAGCGAGGAGGTAATCTTATGAAACCAAGAAAGATAAAGGATGATGTTTATTGGATGGGGGCAGTGGACTGGGATCGGCGTCTTTTCGACTCACTCATCCCCCTTCCTGATGGAACAAGCTATAACGCCTACCTCGTCCAGGGAAAGGATAAGACGGTCCTGTTCGATACCGTCGACCCCACCATGGTCACCATTCTTTTATCTCAACTGGAGAGTGTCAGAAGCATTGATTACGTTGTTTCTCACCATGCTGAGCAGGACCATTCTGGCGCTATTCCTGATGTGCTCAAGAAATATGAAAAGGCAAAAGTCATCACCACTCCGCAGGGGAAGGGAATGCTCATCGACCTCTTGCAGATTGATGAGCAAAGGATTATCACTGTGGCTGATGGTGAAGCTCTTTCCATCGGCGGCAAGACCCTGGAGTTTATCCATACGCCCTGGGTTCACTGGCCGGAAACCATGGTCAGCTACCTGAGGGAAGACAAAATCCTCTTCAGCTGTGATTTTTTTGGCTCCCACCTGGCGACAACAGACCTCTATGTCAGGGATGAAAGCCGGGTTTACGAAGCGGCAAAAAGATATTATGCCGAGATTATGATGCCCTTCCGGAGGATAATTCAGAAGAATCTGGAGAAGATAAAAGACCGTAAAATAGATTTTATTGCCCCGAGTCATGGCCCGGTTTATGACAAACCCGAGTTTATCATCAATGCCTACAAGGATTGGGTCTCAGAGAATCCCAAGAACATCGTTGTCCTTCCTTATGTTTCGATGCACGGCAGCACCGCAAAGATGGTTGAATACCTTGTCGGCGGCCTGGCTGAGAGAGGGGTTACTGTCTACCAGTTTAATCTATCGGCAACTGACATCGGAAAGCTGGCGATAAATCTGGTTGACGCCGCGACGATCATTATCGGCACACCCACTGTCCATGTTGGCCCGCACCCCAATGTTATTTATGCTGCTTATCTGGCCAATGCCCTGAGGCCGAAGCTCAAGTTCGCTTCGATCATCGGCTCTTATGGCTGGGCAAGCAAGGCAACAGAGCAGATTATCAACCTCGTTTCAAACCTGAAGGTCGAGCTCTTGACTCCTGTCCTTTGCAAGGGTTATCCGAGGGCAGCGGATTTCAAGGCCTTGGATAACTTGGCTGAGGCTATCGCCAAGAAACATAAAGAGCATAATCTGAAAGGGGAGGGGGGATGAAAAAGCCTTATTTTTTAAATAAGGAATCCTCCAGACCTGTATTAAACTTCACCGAAGTGAATGTCATTCTCATGGACTCCTGGCCGCCTTGAATGATTGTTATCGAGTGAGCAGTCATTACTCCATC
The DNA here is from genome assembly GCA_964645765.1 of uncultured Eubacteriales bacterium. Classification (GTDB taxonomy): domain Bacteria; phylum Acidobacteriota; class Aminicenantia; order Aminicenantales; family Aminicenantaceae; genus CAZGMN01. Next base: position 8,326 of record CAZYBE010000025.1, on the reverse strand, counting down.
GATTTTCCTGTAATCGGACATGAGACTCTCTGATTCAACTTCTGTGCCGCCAGGGCCCATACTTTTGGACTTTGCTTTATAAGGCAGGTTAGTCTCAGGGTCGATGTAAAGAGTGGTCTTATACCCGTCAGAATATGTTTCCTCCAAGACAAAATAATCTTTATTATTGATTGTTTCTTTTCCTTTGTAGGCAAAGCTGATTCCGAATTTAGCCGGGTCGAGCAAGGTGTCGTTGCCCATAGCTCCCCTCTTGAAACTATCCGCTTGACCTTCAGGCATATCCTCTCTGGCTCCGGTTTGAGGATTGAGCCACCAGGCCGTTGCCCCGTCATAGGCCATGGTGATGACCATTCCCTGCATTTCTCCGTCCCAGCGCATTTTGTTCGGTTCCTTCTGGTACATGGTTAAATTGCCGCTAATTCCCATCTGGGCCATTTCCCAAGTGCCTGTGAGCGTAGTGTCCCTGACGCTTTCGAGAACCTTCCTCCCTCCCATGGTATCAATCATTTTTTTAAGGATTTCATTTGCGTCCTGTGCAATTCCAGGAGAAGAAGCAAGGCTCAGCAGAAAAAGGCCCAAGAAACCCAGTAAAAGCTTCTTTTTCATGTTGTCCTCCATTTCTTAAAAGAGTTATTTTAATCGGTAAAAAATAAATAGTAAATAGTCAGCAGATTTATTTATCCCTGGAAAGCTTGACTTTTCCCCGCGTTTCGGCTAGGATGCGCTTTAAATTGAAAGCAAAGGTAATACTAGATGTTGTATAACAAAAAAAGAATGCACCATATATTGAATTTTTTCCTTGACATTCCCTAAAAAACTTCCCTATAATTCCATCAACAAGGAAAAGTCAGCTCATGAAGATCATCACCAACAGACGATTGAAATACTATATTATTGTGGCTCTTTCTCTGTTCTTTTTGGCCGGTGCCCCGATTGAATTCGGCAAGGAAGAGGCTTTTTTTCATGGATATCTTATCAAAACCCCCGTCATCAGAGTCGGACTCGGTGTCAATCTGAGCAACATCAAGATCTCTTCTTCCTCGGGGATGAAGATTTATGAGGTCAACCCCAACTACAAGCTATTGGCTGAGGATGAGGATGAGGTTTTTATCAAGGGCCGAAAAGAAAAGCTAAACGAAAAATTTGTCATCCAGGTCTTCCAGACAAAAGACAGAGAAAAAGCTGAGGATTTTGCTGATGATCTGATGACAAAGATTGAGTACAACGTTTCTGTTTCCGAGAATCCCGAGACCGAGCTTTCCGGAAACTTTCAGGTTAAGGTCGGAGATTTTCTGACAAGAGGCGATGCTTTAAACTACATCAAAAAACTGAACCAGATCGGGCTTGAAGATACCTGGATTCTGCGAGAAGAAATCACAGAAGAAGAGTCCAAGCCCCTGTGGATTATGGTCAACAAGGAGCTGAAAAGCCTTAGCAGCGATACTGTTCTCTATTTTATTCCGAACCATCAGCGAAGTTTTCTGTCTTTTAACGGGAAGGATTACAGAGGCATCCTCGTTCTCAAAGCCACCTCAAGAGGAATAGTCCTCATCAATATCTTAAACCTCGATGATTACCTGAAGAGTGTTGTCCCCAGCGAGCTTTCCCCTTACAACTACTACAAACTTGAAGCCCTCAAGGCTCAAGCTGTTGCCGCCAGGACCTATGCCCTGAGAAATATGGGGACGAATGAAGAGCTTGGCTTTGACCTTTCTGATTCGCCGAACTCGCAATATTATAAAGGAATGAGGGTAGAACATCCTCTGAGCAACAGAGCCGTGGACATGACCCGGGGCGAGGCGGCGCTTTACAATGGGCGATTGATCAACGCTCTTTATACCAGCACTTGCGGAGGAATGACCGAAAATGTTGAGGATGTTTTCGACGGCCCCCCTGTCCCTTACCTAAAGAGCACAAAATGTCTCTACGACCGCGAGAATGAGTGGATCCTGATGAGCAAGAACTTGATAGAGCCTATTCAAGTCAACGGAGGAGATGTCAGCCCTGATATTGCCTTTCTCATCAGCCTCAAGGTGATTCCGGCAGAAACGATGGCCAGTGACTTCAAAAAAGAGGCCTCTTTAGAGGAGACAGCGAGCTGGATAAAGAACACTTTTGCTTTTTTGAGAATAAAGAATAAGAAGTTTAATCTTAATGTTTCTTCCTTAAACCCTGTAACTTTCTCCGGCCTCGTCGTTGATGCCTTCGGCTGGAATGAAAGAGTGAAAAATTTGCTCCTCGATAGTGATAGAGATTATATCATCAAGAATTTAAATAACCTTGGAAAAAAGGAAAGAAATAATCTGGCCTATCTTGTTCAGGAGGGAATATTCCGAACTCCTGGGGAGATAGGAGACCCTGGCCGGCCGTTAACAAGAGGAGAGGTCGCCCATTATCTGAGGAAAGTTTTAGAAAGCTATAAAGAACTGAGTCTTCAGGGAAATTTCAGAGCCATCAATGGAGATCGGGTTGAATTGGAAGAGGAAGAAGAATATAAGCAATTCCTTTTTTTCCCCAGCCTTTTTCTCTTGAAGAATAACGGGGGCGAGAGCACTTTCGCTTCCCAGCTTACTCTCTCCGGAGGGGAGGAGGTCAGGTTTATCGAGAACGATGGGAATCTCATGCTGTTGGAAGTCGTTTATCCTTCTCAAACAAATGCCCTGGACCAGAGTTCCTCTTTCCACCGCTGGAAGATAAGAATCTCGCGCAAAGCATTGGGAAAGCGGGTCAATCAATATTATCCAGTCGGCGAGCTTATTGATATCGTCCCTCAGAGGAGGGGGGATTCCAAGAGAGTGGTTGAGATGTTGCTCAAGGGAAAAGACGGGCAGGCTGTTGTCAAAGGGATAAGAATTCGGAAGGTTCTGGGATTGAGCGAAACGCTTTTTGTCATAGACAGGGAATACGATAAGGAAGGAGCTATTACTCATTTCACTTTTAATGGTAAAGGATTGGGGCATGGAGTTGGGCTCTGCCAGGTGGGAGCTTTTGGAATGGCCCTGGCCGGGGCAAATTATAAGGATATATTGAAAAAGTATTACCACGGAATTAAAATTAACAAGATTTATTAATCTGGAACGGGGAGTAGGTCTTTGGATAAAAAGAACCTGAAAGAGAATCTTATTAAAATCCTCAAAGAGAAATCTCTGGTCACAGGGGTGACGCGGGTCCTTACTTCTGGAAGGACGAGTGATTATTACATCGATGCCAAAATGACGACTCTTGACCCTCAGGGAGCATATCTTACGGCCCTGTTGATCCTTGAGGAGCTCAAATCTTTTGATATAGATGCTATTGGCGGTTACACCTTGGGAGCCGACCCTATTGTCAGCGCCGTGGCAGCGCTGAGCGCTCAGACAGACCGTCCTTTGCCTGCCTTTATCGTCCGCAAGGAGCCCAAAAAGCACGGGGAGCGGAAGATGATCGAAGGCCCTTTTGAGAAGGGCTGGAAGGCGGCGGTCCTTGATGATGTGGTCACCACCGGAGGCTCGACGCTAAAGGCCTGCCGTGCTGTGGAAGAAGAAGGGGGAAAGGTTGTTGTCACACTGGCTCTGGTCGACCGGCTTGAGGGAGGGAGGGAAAATCTGGAAAAGAGCGGCTACAAGTTTATCTCCCTTCTGACCCGGGATGACCTCCTCAAATAGAGGCTGAAGACCTTTTTTGAATTCTTTTTATTGACTCTTTCGCTTTTGTCTTTTTAACGCCTTACTCGACTTCAGGTTTTTTGTTGATTCCTTAACATAAAGATAAAGCTTAATTGATGACTTTATATTTCTTTCCGACTTTGGTGAAGGCTTCGACAGCCTTATCCAGGTGTTTTGTTTCGTGGCCTGCTGAGAGCTGAACTCTGATTCTCGCCTGACCTTTGGGAACAACCGGGTAATAGAAGCCGATGACATAAATACCGTCGTCAAGAAGGTCTCGAGCCATATCCTGGGACAGCTTGGCATCGTTTTCGAACTTGCCAAGCAAGATGGGAACGATGGGATGGACTCCTGGCCTGATGTCAAACCCTGCTTTTGTCATCTTCTCCCTGAAATGCTTCGTGTTTCTTTCCAGTTTATCCCTTAATTCAGTGGTCTGGGAGAGAAGGTCAAAGACAGCAATCGATGCTCCAACAACTGCCGGGGCCAAGGTGTTGCTGAAGAGGTAAGGCCTGGAGCGCTGGCGGTAGAGCTCGATGATTTCTCTCCTGCCTGTGGCAAATCCCCCTGAAGCTCCTCCCAGGGCCTTGCCCAAGGTTCCGGTGATGATGTCCACTTTGCCCATAACGTTCCTGTATTCTGGCGACCCTCTTCCTGTCTTCCCTACGAATCCGGTGGCATGGGCATCATCGATCATCACCAGCGCGTCGTACTTCTCGGCTAAAAAGCAGATTTTATCGAGCTCAGCGATGTCACCGTCCATGGAGAATACGCCGTCCGAGGCAACCAGCCGGTAGCGTTTTCCCTGAGTCTGCTTCAGCTTATCTTCCAAGTCATTCATGTCCATATGCTTAAAGATGAGGCGCTCGGCTTTGCTAAGGCGAATGCCGTCGATCACAGAGGCATGGTTGAGCTGGTCGGTAATGATGACATCATCTGCTCCAAGAAGAGGCTCGAAAACTCCTCCATTGGCGTCAAAGCAGGCGGCAAACAGAATGGCGTCCTCAGTCTGGAGAAACGTGGAAATCTTTTGTTCCAGAATCTTGTGGATATCCTGGGTTCCGCAGATAAAGCGCACAGAGCTCATGCCATAGCCCCATTCATCAAGAACTCGGTGGGCAGCTTCGATGACTTTGGGATGGCTGGAGAGGCCAAGGTAGTTGTTGGCGCAGAAGTTGAGGACTTTCTTTCCACCTTTGACTTCAATTTCTGCTGCCTGGGGAGTCATGATGATTCTTTCTTCTTTGTAGAGACCGGCATCACGAATGGATTGGATTTCTTTTTGTAAATCTTGCTTTATTTTGCTATACATTGCATACCTCCTTTCAGCCTTCAGACTATACCAAAAAACAAAAGCGAGGTCTATATTTTTTTGTTTAAGGCGAAGGCAGAGTGGCGAGGAAGCCGTGTGAATTGCTCAGCATTCCGCTCGTTGTTTACTCCGAGCCCCTGAGTTGTTATAATCTTGCCGTGAAGAGGCCAGGTTTTTATTATTCGGAGGCGATGACCGAGTATTTAATCAGAGAGATCAGGGCCGATAAAATCTATTTTCAAAAAAAAACAAAATATCAACTCGTGGAGTGCTTTTATAACCCTTTTTTCGGAAAAGTTCTTTTTCTGGACAATAAGATTCAATCAGCTCAAGTCGACGAGTATATTTATCATGAATCCTTGGTTCATCCTGCGCTCCTCACCCATCCCATCCCCCAAAAAGTGTTGGTCATCGGAGGAGGAGAGGGGGCTACTTTAAGGGAAATTCTCAAACACAAGACTATCAAGAAAGTCATCATGGCTGACATTGACCAAGAATTGGTCAAGCTCTGTCAAAAATATCTGCCCGAATGGTCAGAAGGAGCCTTTTCGAACCCCAAGACACGATTAATCTTTGAAAATGCGCGGCGATTTGTCGAGAAGGCGAGAGGCAAATTTGATGTCATCATCTCCGATTTGAGTGAGCCGGTCGAAGAGGGCCCCTCTGTTTATCTTTTCACAAAAGAATTTTTTGAGAAGGTTTTTGAGACCTTAGAAAAGGATGGAATATTCGTTCTTCAGGCTGGAAGCACCGACCCTTATTATCATCAATTTTTTTGTTCTTTGGTCAAAACAGCAGAAAAAGTCTTCCCTCTCGTTCGTCCCTATTGGGCCTTTATTCTATCATTCGGACAACCCTGGGGCTTTGTTCTTGCTTCTAAAAAATATGACCCTCTTGCATCCAGTGAAAGAGAGATAGCTCGAAGAATCAGCGAGCGAAGAGTGAGGAAGATGAAGTATTATCATCCTGGATTGCACAAGAGCTATTTTGCCTTGCCTCTTTATCTAAAGAGAAGCTTGAAGAAGGGGAGAATTCTAGCCGACCGTAACCCCTTCATCTGGAAAATATGACGACTCGAAAAAAAAGGCCGAAGCTATTTCTTTTAGAAGAAAGAGAATACCACAGTCCATCAAGCGGAATTTTTTTCAAGGTCAAAAATCTGATTTACAGCGGTCGCTCCCCCTATCAAAAGATTGAAGTTATCGAAAATGAACACTTTGGAAGGGTCTTGCTCTTGGATGGCCTGGTTCAGACCACGGAAAGAGATGAATTTTTCTATCATGAGATGCTTGTTCATCCTGCCTTTGCCTGCCATCCTTCTCCTCAGGATATCCTCATCGTCGGCGGCGGAGATGGGGGAGCACTCAAGGAAATTCTTCGCTACCCGATAAGGCATGCTCAGCTGGTGGAGATCGACCGTCAAGTTATCGATGTTTGCCGCAAGCATTTTCCTTGGCTTTCACCTTCGCTCGAAGATGAGAGAGTGGAGCTTGTTGTGGCTGATGGCAAAGAGTTCATCGCCAGGGACGGGAGGAAGTTCGATGTCGTTATCATTGATTCCTCTGACCCTGTCGGGCCTTCTGTCTCTCTCCATGGAATGAATTTTTACAAAAAATTGAAAAAGCGCCTTCATCCCGGAGGGATAGTGGTTGCTCAAGCCGGGTCGCCCTTTTATTGCCCAGAATCAATCAAGAAGAAAAGGGATTTCCTCAGGAAGATCTTTAAAATTGTTGACTTCTATTTGAGTCCTGTTCCAACTTATCCTGGGGGAAGCTGGTGCTTTGTCTTTCTCTCGGATAAAGTCAATCCCTCTCGAATCAAAAGAAAACCTGCGAAGGGACTTAAATATTTCAACTTAGAAGTTCATCATTCTGCATTCTCTCTGCCAAATTATTTAAAAGGCGTGGGAACGGAAGTTTGATATATTTAAAACATCGAAAAATGGCAAGAGAAAATACAAACAGGCCGCAGGGATTCGAAAAGATATTTCTTTATTGCGTGAGAATGAGTAAAATATCAAAAAAGTTTTCAATATAGGGAGAGCCGTGATGAGCGAAAAGAAAAAGCGCTATAAAGCCTGCAGGCGGATTTTTAAATATGTGAACGAAGCGATAAAGAAGCTTGAGAAAGCAGAAAATGAAAACACGGAATGGCAGTGCGTCCCCAGCGAAGTGTTCGAGGAGATCATCAGTGTTTTGGGTAAGGTAGGAACAGAGGTCACCAAGAGCATAGCATAGATTTTTTGTTTCCCTTTAGCCGCTGATTTTTAGTCTGGCGAACAGCTATAAATTCCAGACTAATAACCCAATTTTCCCGCAGCGTGTCGCTTGCTGAGAACAGCGAGCATATCCTTGGTCATTGCCGCCAAATCGTAGCCCGGCTTCCATCCCCATTCTTTGCGGGCTGCAGAGTCGTCAAGGGATTTCGGCCAAGAGTCTGCGATCTGTTGCCTGAAATCGGGCTTGTAATCAACGGAAAATTCAGGAATATGCTTTTTGATTTCGGCGGCCAGCTCTCCTGCGGAAAAGCTCATAGCTGTGACGTTAAAATCTGAGTGATGCTTGACCTTGGAAAAGTCTGCGTCCATTAAATCCAGGGTGGCCTTGAGGCAATCGGGCATGTACATCATCGGCAGCCTCGTGTCTTCTCTCAGATAGCAGGTGTATTTTTTATTCTTGACGGCCTCGAAAAAGATGGCCACGGCGTAGTCGGTCGTGCCTCCGCCGGGCAGGGTCTCGTAGCTGATGATTCCAGGATAGCGGCAGCCACGGACATCAAGGCCAAAGCGCTTGACATAATAGTCGCAGAGGAGCTCTCCAGCCACCTTGGTCACGCCATACATGGTTTTCGGCCGAAGGATTGTCTCTTGAGGTGTGCTGTCACGCGGTGTTTCAGGGCCAAAAGCTGCGATGGAACTGGGAACAAAGACTCTGGTCATTTCACGCTCCCGCGCAATTTCGAGGATGTTGTAGGTTCCGTTCATGTTCACGTCCCAAGCGAGCTGAGGGTTTTTTTCTCCGACTGCAGAGAGAATGGCCGACATATGGTAGATGGTGTCGACCTTGTATTTTTTAATAACGTCTTCGATTGTCTCCCTTTTGGTGACATTGATGAACTCAAAAGGGCCGGAGTCGCGAAGCTCAGGCTTGGGCTGGGTCTTATGTCCAGTCGCCAGGACGTTGTCGGTGCCGTATTTTTTTCTCAAAGCCATGGTCAATTCTGAGCCGATCTGGCCCACGGCGCCAGTGACCATGATTTTTTTCATCTCTTTTGCCATTTTTCACCTCCGCACATCTATGTTTTCTTATTTTAAAATTGAGAGATTTTACTTATATCTTTCCCGAAAAAAGATGTCAACCGAAAACTCAAA
>CAZYBE010000024.1:6965-47933 GCA_964645765.1 uncultured Eubacteriales bacterium | reverse complement strand
CTGGTGGAGCAGCAGGTGACGCCGCGGACGAAGGTGATCCATGTCTGTCACATGACGCACTGGACGGGCCAGATGGCGCCGGTCCGGCGAATCACAGACATGGCACATCCGAGAGGTATCGAAGTGCTCGTCGACGGCGCACATGGCTTTATGCACATACCTTTCAAGCTTGCTGACCTCGGGTGCGATTACTACACGGCGAGCTTGCACAAGTGGCTGATGGCGCCGCCCGGGAATGGCTTCGTGCGGATTCCGAAGGACCGAATCTCCAAGGTTTGGCCGCTGACGCCGCCGTGGACGGACGACCCGAACAACATCCGCCGCTTCGAAGACGTGGGGACGCGCACTCCGGCGAACCGCGTCGCCATCGCCGAGGCGATCACGTTCAACGAGGGCATTGGCATCGAGCGGAAATCGGCTCGCATCCGGTACCTGAAAGAGCGCTGGGCAAACCGGCTTCGAACGCTCCCGCGGGTGCGATTCTACTCGAGCCTGGAACCCACCGAGTCCTGCGGAGTCGCCACCTTCGGCATCGAGGGAATGGACATGGCCAAGCTCAGCGAGCATCTGCTCGACAAGTGGGGGATCGTCGTGTCGTCGATGAAGCACCCTGACGGGTTGATCGACGGAATTCGGATCGTGGTGAACGTGTCATTGTCAGCGAGGGAGATCGATTACTTCGCCGACGTCATGGAGAGCATCATCAAGAAGGGCGCACTGGCGTAGGGTCGAACGGGCGGCACAAGCGCCGGGTCTCTTTCCAGACGAACCCTTGCCCCCCTGTCCTCGAAGAGAGCGTTCTTAAGGTCATCCGTTCTTCCCCTGCCGCAGCAATGAATAGGTTGAGATTGCCACCCTCCCTTCGGTTGCTCGCATGACAATGTAAAAACATTTAATGCGTTCGTATTAATTAAAAGATAGAGACTTTAGCAATGAGGACTTCAACTATGATTATTTTTCTGTTGATTGCACTCTCCATATATTCCCTGATAAATTTCTATATTTTTAGGCGCGGCTGGCAAGCTCTCCAAGGGATGGAAACGCTGCGATATATTTTCCTGGCAGTCTTTCTTTTTCTGGTTTTGTCTTACCCGGCTGCTCGCTTTGCAGAGCGCCTTCACCGAAGCCGTTTATCAGAAATTCTTGTCTTCATTGGCGCTTTTTATCTTGCCCTGATGGTCCATTTGCTGTTCCTTATTTTGTTTGTGGACATAATCCGCCTGGGGAATAGATTTTTGCATTACTTCCCTTCTCGAATTACTGAGCATGCTCAAAAGGCGGGGCAAATTGCTTTTTTCGCCGTGGGAGCTGCGGCCCTGATGATTGTCGTCGGCGGAATCGTCAACGCCCTGTATCTACGGGTGCGAACTTTAGATTTGGCTGTTGACAAGTCCGCTGCGCAGATCCGCTCTTTAAACATTGTCCTTGTCTCAGACATTCATCTGGGAACGATTGTCCGCAGCTCACGTCTTGAGAAAATTGTGGAGAGAATCAACGAGTTTGAGCCAGACCTTGTTCTTATGCCAGGCGATATTGCGGATGAGGATATATCTCTGCCAGAGGCACAGAAAATGGCCGCAGTCCTGCAGAAACTCCATGCTCGATACGGCGTGTTCTCTGCCACCGGGAATCATGAATACTATGGAGGTCTTGAAAGAAACTTGGCTTATCTTCGGCAGGGTAAAGTTAAGGTATTGATGGATGAAGCTATCAAAGTTGACAATTCCTTTTATGTCATCGGCCGCAAAGACCTGGCTGTGCGACAATTTGGCGAAAGGCGCAAACCCTTGGCTGAAATTTTAGAGGGCGTTGAGCCTCAACTTCCGCTCATTCTCCTGGACCACCAGCCTGTTCACCTCGAAGAAGCGGAGCAGAACGGCATCGACCTGCAGCTCTCCGGGCATACGCATAATGGACAATTGTTTCCCTTTAACCTGATTAACAAATTCATTTATGAGGATGGTTGGGGATATCTGCGCAAGGGGAGGAGCCAGTATTATGTTTCATGCGGGGTAGGCACCTGGGGACCTCCAATGCGAACTGCCAGTGTGCCGGAGATTGTGCAGATAAGGTTGAGATTCAGATAGCCCGCCAAGCCTTCTAAGCGAAAGCGCTGAATGAGCAGGCATAAGGGAAATTCTTAAGAGATGAAAGAAGCTATAAGAAAAACAAACATGTCAAAATCATGGAAAGATACCCCTCTCTCTGTAAACCATCTCCAGCCGTGAAATAGCCACGATCTGGGCAGCAGTCCTCCAGTTGACTTTGTATTTTTCTGCTGTATTGCGCACTCGTTCATAGGCATCGACGATCATTTTGTGAAGTCTGTGGTCGACCTCTTCAATATCCCAGAATTCGCTTCGTTTATTCTGGAGCCACTCGAAATAGCTCACAATGACGCCGCCAGAGTTACAGAGTATGTCAGGAATCACATCAATCTTTTTAAGTTGCAGGAGCCTGTCAGCTTCAGGTTCCGTTGGTCCGTTGGCGCCTTCAGCCACAAGTTTAACCTTCAGTAGCTTTGCAGTTTCGGCCGTTATCTGGTTCTCCAAAGCAGCAGGAATGAATATGTCAGCTTTTATGCTGAAAAAGGCCTCGTGATTGATTGGCTTTGCTTTTGGATAACCAAGAACTCCGCCATGCTTCTGAACATAGATCGCAAGGTCATCAGGATCTATACCATTTTCGTTCATTATTGCTCCCGTTACATCTTCAGCTGCAACAAGCTTCGCATCATTCCTTTTCATCAAACGTGCTGCCCACGAACCAACATTTCCAAATCCCTGAACCATGTAGGTCGAACCTTTCAGGTTAAACCCATGATCTTTAGCCCACTCCTCAATAAGAAAAACAACTCCCTGACCTGTTGCTTTGTTCCGTCCCTGGCTTCCACCCGACTCGATCGGCTTTCCAGTGACAACATGGCTGCATCGATTCCTCTCGGTTGGAGCAATAGTTGACATATAAGTATCCAGAATCCAGGCCATAATCTGGGGATTTGTGTTCACATCAGGAGCAGGGATGTCATACTCTGGACCAATATTGTTTCCCAGGGCAAAGATGAAGCGCCTGGTGATTTTCTCCAGCTCATGGACGCTGTAATCGGCTGGGTCCATTTGGATGCCTCCTTTTGCACCTCCGAAGGGGATATTCGTGATCGCTGTTTTCCAGGTCATTAGAGTTGCAAGCGCCCGGACTTCGTCGATGTCCACTAGAGGATGGAAGCGCAACCCTCCCTTGAAGGGTCCCAGAGCGTTATTGTGCTGAACACGATAACCAGTCAACATTTTGACCCCGCCATCATCCATTTTTACAGGAAAATGGACAACAAGCTCATTCATCGTCTCTGCCAAAATCTTGCAAATGTCCCGATCACAATTGATGACTCCCTCTGCATTCTCGAGCTGCTTGAGAACGTTTTCATAAAGATTGGACTTTCTTCGCACCAATGCTCTGTAATATTGACATCGCCAAACTCCAGTCTCAGGTTTAGGAAGAACACAGATATCTCGAACCTCACAATACCTGCATAATCCTTTGAACTCACTATCTTCTTCAAGACCAGGACGACCATGTTGAAAATACAATAATTTCCATTCTTTGGTTGTTGCTATGGGAGTTAATCCTCCCCTGTTTTTTTTGTTACTGTTTTCAGGTCTCATCTTGACCTCCTTTCTCGCAGAACGTATTTGCAACTTTGGTGCCAATCCTCCAGAATCCAAACGACAACTTATCTGCGACATATAAAAACTGAGAATAAATATGATAAGTTATTGATAAAAATAGGATTAATGAGAATTGAGCATTCTGACCCGTTAAAATTGCGATTTAATCGCCGGGCAAGAAATCAAAGACGAACCGGTTAAATTTGTACCAGCGGGTAAAAACTCTCCTTTAAGAAAAACTGAGGAGGATCAGGATGACTTACTTTTTTTCAATTTTTCCCGCAAAGTTTTGCGGCTGATGCCGAGTATCTCCGCAGCTCTCGTCTTGTTGCCATCTACACCGGCTAGGACACTGAGAATGTATTCTGCCTCCACCTCGGCCAGTGTTTGTCTAGGGCTAAAGCCACGAAGAGCTGAAAATCGCATGAGCGAAGGAAGATCAGGGACTTCGATGATGTTTTCTTCAGACATGACGATCAGACGTTGAATAATATTCTCTAACTCTCTGACGTTGCCAGGCCAATAGTAGCTTTTTAAAACATGCAGCGCACTTTCAGAAAATCGCGGAGATGGCTTCCCAAACTCCTTCGCAAACTTGGAGGCAAAATGCTTCACTAAAAGAAGAATGTCTTCTCCCCTCTCTCTCAATGGAGGAATTTCGATGGTGATAACATTCAGCCGATAATACAAGTCTTCCCGGAATGTTTCCTTTTGGACAAGGCTGAGCAAATCCTTATTGGTTGCAGCAATGATCCTTACGTCGACTCTTTGGGGATGTCTTTCACCAACCATAATGACTTCTTTATCCTGAAGAACACGAAGCAACTTGACCTGCATGGATAGACTTGTTTCACTAACTTCATCGAGGAAGATCGTCCCCCCATCTGCTATTTGAAAAAAGCCTGCTCTCGTTTCTACAGCTCCTGTAAAAGCCCCCTTAACATATCCAAAGAGCTCACTCTCGAGCAGTGTCTCTGGTATACCCCCACAGTTGATAGGCACAAACGGAGCCGATGCCCGGGAGCTGTTGTAATGAATGCCCCTCGCAACCAACTCCTTTCCTGTACCGCTTTCCCCAGTTATGAGTATTGTCGCTGAGCTCGATGCTGCTTTCTCAATAGCTCTCAGAACTTTAAGCATGACTTCTGATTCGCCTATAAGCCCGTGACGAGCTTGGATAACCCTTTGAGCTACTGGTTGTGCAGCTCTGCGCATATGTAGCTTATCCAATGCACGTCTGACGGCAGAAAACAACTCCTCTTCCGTAAAGGGCTTGGCCAGATATTCCTCGGCACCGGTTTTTACTGCTTCAACTGCACCTTCGATCGAGGGATAACCGGTAATCATCATCACCTCAGTATCTTTGAAATTTTCCTGGATATGCCGTACAAGACTCAGACCGTCAATCTCAGGCATTTTTAAGTCTGTAATGACCAAGTCCATAGGGGTAGACTTGAGAATGCGAATGGCCTGAACAGCCCCTGGAGAAGTATAGATGCGATAACCTTGAGACTCCAGGTTTCTTTGTAAAACTTCTAGAGTATCAGGAGAATCATCCACAACAAGGATAGTGTCCTTCTTTAAGGAATTTTTCATTCTAACATCTTTCCTTCGTATTGTTTGCTTCAGCAATCGGAAGCTGAATCTCAAATCTTGTTCCTTCTCCTACCTTACTTTTAACCTGAATAGAACCTCCGTGAGATGTGATAATACCATGCACAACAGCCAATCCCAAGCCTGTTCCTTTGCCGATGTCTTTTGTTGTATAAAACGGAAGAAATATTTGATTCACAACTTTCTCTTCCATTCCTATTCCTGTGTCCTCTATAATGAGCGAGACAAATTTATCGGAAGCTTTCGTTTGGATTGAAAGTTTGCCTCCCTTTGGCATTGCCTGTATGGCATTAACAACAACATTCACCAATACCTGAGTCATTTGAGCAGGATCAGCTGTGACCTCTGGCAACTCAGAGTAAAGCAGACGAATGACTTTGATACCTTCTTTAGCACATCGAGACTCGAGAAAATAAAGACCATCTTCAATCACCTGATTTAGGTTCACTCGAGTCTTTTGCGGCGGCATCTGTCGAGCAAACAACATCAGTTTTCTGACAACTTCTCTTGCATGTAAAGATGCCTTCATTATCTTTTCCACATCTTTCATAACCTCGGGAGACAAATGTGGATATTTCTTAACAAGCTGCGCAAAACCGAGGATACTTCCTATTGGCTCATTTAGTTCATGAGCGACTCCCGCGGACAGTTGACCGATAGTGGCCAACCGGTCAGCATGCCGAAGTTGCCCCTGGAGTCTGTCTTTGTCCTTCTCAGACTGTATTCGTTCGATGATAAGCGCAATTTCTCTTGCAACTGTATCTATCAGGCTCCGCTCTTCCTTGAGAAAAGGGCCTTCATCAAGTTCAGGCTTAGCTTCTGCATAGTCCACTTCGACATAACCACGCCGAGAGCCGTCGACAACAATATGTGACACTTGTTTATGAATACTTTCTCGAAAGTCAGAAGTGGAATAAGAATGTCCATCTAAAATAATTCTGGCAGATGCAACCTCTGGATACAGCCAAGCTGGGGGAAGAAGTTCCACAATTCCTTGAAAAATCTCTTCTAAAGAAAGACCGGCACGCTCAACCAGCTTTGCTATACCGTAAAGGCATGTCAATTCTTTTATCCTCTCTCGCAGTTGCACTTGAGCGCGTCGGTGTATCACAGCAATCCCAAGAGTCTGAACAGCACCTTCATAAAATTCGACATCTTTTTTTGTAAAGAAATTCGAGCGGCAACTCTTTAATTGCAAAAGACCTATATTCTCATTCTTAACAGAAATCGGTATCAAGGCCAAAGATTTGTATTTTCCATTCGCAAAGAATTTGTGATGACTTGTTGCTTTTTTCTTCCTTAGGTGGACAGAGAAAGTTTTTTCTGCATCGCCTGTCCAGAAGCTCCCGTTCTTTGTAAAAAATTGCAAGCAAGGATCAAATTGTCCCAACAAAATATCTTTACAGAATTGTTCAAAAAATGATTCTTTTAATATCTTTGGTATGATGTGGCCTGCCTCATCCTTCACTGCAGGCATAATCTCAAAATGAAAAGGGCGCTTTTTGTCACAAGTAACTTCACTGCGGTAATATTTGCCACGCTCTTTCAGCCACATCTCAACTGAGTTACACCCGGAAAATTCCATCAGGATATTCGAAACTTCATTAAAGAAATCAATCCTCAAAAGCCCACGGAGGGCAAGATCCATGATTTGATGCGAGAAATAACGGAAATCTTCAAAGAGGTTATGTTCAGGGACTTTGATTTCACATTGTTTAAAGCTACTTTTTTTCATACCAATATTAACTTTAATACCTCCATTCAGAAAGTCAAGATATCTCTTGGAACAATCACATCATGCTCCGGATGACGAGGCCCGCAGAATCCTGACATGGCAGGCAAGGCGGCTCAAAAGTGCTAGAAATTACGCAGACGTCTCCTCCCAGGGAAAGAAAAAAAATCATGAAATATATTCGGCCGAGGTCTCAGCGGCCATCAAAACTTCCTGAAAAGCGATGCAAAGGGGTGGGCGCTTCTGTGTGACAAACGTTAGCTTGAGATTCAGATAGCCCGCTAAATCGTGCTTATCGGATTCCCGCCTATTTCATTTCATAGACGACTACTTTGAAGGAGCCGGGTTCCATTTTCGGCCGCGGCCTCTTCTCACCTGGCTTAAGTTCTGGCGCGGGCGCAGGAGTTTCAAACTTTGCCGCAGACAGATACAGCTTGTGCGTCTTCGGGTCGAGAGTCATTGTCCTGGAGCGGAGCGGCGTGGACACCGTCTGGACGACGTTCAGCTTGCCGGCTTCATCGACGCGCGCCACAGTCAGCGTGCCGTCTCCGCATGATGCGAAGACGAAGCCGGTTTCCGGGTCAAACGAGTTGGCGTCGACGCCTTGGCCGATTGGAACACTTCCCAAAACCTTGCCGTCTCGGCTATCCATCATCACCATCATCTTATTGCTGCAACCGATGAAAAGCCGATGATGGACGATGTCAAACGCCAAGCCCGATGCCTCTTCGCCAGGAGCGATCGGCCAAGTGGCTATGACCTGGTGGTTAGAGGTGTCGATGACGACCAGCTGGCTGGTGTCTTCGATATTGTTGTAAATCCGGCCGGCATTCGGGTCCACTTGGGCAAATTCCGGTTTGCCGGGAAGAGGAATCGTGGCTCGGACGACGCCGGACTCAGCGTCGAATACAGTCGCTGATTTGCCTCGACCGTTGAAGGCGTAGACTTCTTTGTGACCCGGCTCATAGAGAATTGCATCGGGATTTTCGCCGGTATCGACCTTGGTGATAATCTGTAATGTCTTGAGGTCGACGATCGCAGCCTTCGATTCCTGGCCGGCGCTGGCAAAGCCCCGATTCAGGTCGGGCGCCAGGGCGAAGCCGTGAACTCCAGTCACTCCGCTGATCTCGCCGATGACCGCGTCCTTATCGATGTCGATGACAACGACCTTTGTTGCGTGGGTCACGTAAAGCCGCCGGGATCCAGTATCCACGGAAAGGTAGTCCCAACCGCCCTCGCCGCCGATCGGTATCTCTTTAGAGAACTGGTAAGGACCTTTGGCAGGGTTGACAGCCGCCTGCCATCCAAATAAAAATAGAAGGCAGGCCGTAGTAACGAAGATGGATGCAATTATGAGTCGTTTCATCCGATACCTCCTTTTTTTCATTGCGTCACAGATAAAGGATGCTCTTTTCCTTATATCTGGAATTCTTGGTTATAATCAGAATAGAACTATATAACTCGACGCCGACAGGTGTCAAGAAAGCGAAAACGCAAGCTCTTCCGGACATAGGAGGCTACCACAGAATCGAGATGCGAATCTTGCATGCGTGAAAGAGGCCTTGAAATTGTCATGTTCTAAATAACATGTTCTAAATAAAAAGAAGGAAGAAGGAAGCCGCGGATAGCGTCTAAAAAATGAAGTATTCGAATTTTCGATGCGGCACCTTATTTCTTGGCAATGGAGGAGAATGGTGTGGTCCTAGAGAATAGCTGGAAGAAAAGCCTTTCTCCCGCTTCCAGAGCACTTGGCTTCTGTATCTTTTTCTTTAAGAAAAAACACGTCTTTAAACTTTTGTTTTTAGGTTTCATCGTCCTGTTGGCAGCAAACTGTGCCCGATTTCAACCCAGACCTATTTCCTCGGCCCGAACCTTGGACGACTTCGAAGCGCGAAGGCTTGACGCTCCTGAGGTCATAGATTATCTCCAATCCAAACCGGGAATAGGAGAATGGCCGCCGCCGTCTTGGGATCTTCGCAGCCTCACCTTGACTGCCATGTTTTATCATCCTGACTTAGACGTGGCCCGTGCCCAATGGGGCGTCGCCCAGGCTGGCCGGATCACGGCCGGCGAGCGGCCCAATCCGACAGCAAGCGTTCTGATGGGGTATAACAGCACCACGCCCGTCCAAGAGATCACGCCTTGGATTCCCGAAGCTGCTCTGGAAATCCCGGTCGAGACTGCCGGCAAACGCGGCTACCGGATCGCGCAAGCCCGGCATCTTTCAGAAGCGGCCCGCTTGAATATTCTCTCCGTCGCCTGGGAAGTCCGGAGCCGGTTGCGTCAGGCATTCCTTGACCTTTTTGCCGCCCGGCAAACCGAGTCGCTCTTAAACACGCAGCAATCCCTCCAGTCCGAAAGCCTCAGGATTCTCGAAGCCCAATGGGCTGTCGGAGAAGCCTCTCTCTACGATGTCACCCAAACCCGGATCGCGCTCGACAACACTCGGCTCGCCTTGCTCGAAGCCGCCAAACAGAGCTCTCAGGCACTTGTCAAATTGGCCGGCGCCATAGGACTTCCGGCGAAATCCCTGGCCGATGTTGCCCTCTCTTTCGAAGAATTCCTTAACGTCCGGGCTGATATTCCTCAGGATGAGGTCCGACGCCGCGCCTTGCTCAACCGCGCCGATATCCTCGGCGGTCTGTCGGAATACGAGGCCAGTCAATCTGCCCTGCAGCTTGAAATCGCCAAACAATATCCGGACATCAACATCGGCCCAGGCTACCAGCTCGACCAGACCGACAGTAAATGGACGCTGGCATTGAGTCTTGTCTTGCCTGTTTTCAGCCGGAATAAAGGGCCGATCGCCGAGGCCGAGGCCCGTCGCACAGAGACTGCAGCACGATTTCTGGCGCTTCAAGCCAAAGTGATCGGAGAGATTGAGAGTGCGGTTGCGGCTTGCCAGTTCGCTGTCGATAAAGCCAAAACCGCGAATGAGCTTCAAAAAAGCCTCAAAGAACAGGAAGCAGCCGCCAAGGCCAGATATGAGCTTGGAGAGATTTCGAAGTTCGAGCTCCTCAGCGTTCAGTTAGAGCTTGCTTCGAGTGCTCTCGCCAGGCTGGATGCCCTGGTCAAAGCGCAGCAGGCGATCGGAGAGCTGGAAGACGCCATGCAGAGTCCGCTCGACCTGAAGGATTGGCTGATGGAGCCGCAAAGAAAGTCCCTTGGACAAGCAAAGGAGCGAAAAGATGAGTAAGCGCCGAATAGGAATAGCTTTGGTCGTTCTGGCTGCGGCCGTGTTGGCCGCGGTCATAATCATAAAACTCGTTCATCGCCAAGCGGGCGAAGAGAATGAAGGGGTCGCCGCGGACATGGCCGTCCATGTCGGCAAGATCCAGCGCGCGACGCTCCATCACTGTGTCACGGCCTACGGGTCCGTAGAACCTGAGCCTGTGGGCTTAGGGCATCCACCGGCTGACGCTCAAGTGGCCTCGCCCGTGGCAGGTATCGTGGCCCGCATCGAGTGCGTTGAAGGCCAGAAAGTGTCTAAAGGAACAGTTCTCTTTCAACTGGACAGCCGCATCGCCGACGTCGCCTACGAAAAGGCGAAAAAAGCCTTGGCTTTCGCTGAGGATAATTTCGAGCGGCAAAAGAAGCTGCTGCCAGTGGAGGGAACATCCAAGAAGAGCTACCTGGAAGCAGAGCAGCAGCTCAACGCCGCCCGCAGCGAACTCGCTGCTGCCGAGACTGATCTTGCACTTTTGAGAATCAAGGCTCCGCTCGCCGGAACAGTGGTCAAGATCAATACTGAGCCAGGCGAAGCCGTGGAGCTCAACACAGTGCTGGCGGCGATTGTGGACCTCGACCGGCTTGTCGCGGCCGTGAATATCCCGAGCAAGGAAGCCGCATTGGTCAAGGTTGGACAGTCGGCGCAATTCGAAACCGGCGGCACAGCCCTCGGCGCTGTGGTCTATATCGGTTCGAAGATCGATGAGAAGACCGACACAGTGCCGGTCCGCATCTCGCTTCCTGCAGGCGCAGGCTTCCGTCCGGGTCAATTCCTGAGCGTCCGCATTGTCTGCGAGGAGCACGCCGGCTGCCTGGTCGTCCCGGAAGCCAGCGTCATAGCCGATTCCGTGGGCAGTGAAACCGGCAAGATTGTCCTGGTCGAAGATGACAGAGGCGTCTGGAAGCCGGTCAAAATCGGCTTTCGGGAAGGCGGACTTGTCGAAGTCATCGGGGAGGGCCTGAGAGAAGGCCTGGTCATTGTCACCGAAGATGCCTATGCCGTTCCCGATGCGACCAAGATCCATATTATTAAAGAGACGCATGAATAAAAATTTGGCTCTGGGTCAGTTCGCTACCCATCATTCGCTTTCGATCGCGTTTATCTGCGTCGCCCTCTGTCTGGCCGGAGCTTATTCGGCCTTGAACATCTCTTCGTCGGTCTTTCCCCAGACGAATTTTCCCCGCGTCGTCATCCTCGTCGACAACGGTGTCATGCCGGCCGACGAGATGATGGCGACCATCACCCGGCCCATTGAGGAGGCGATGAAGGATATTCGGGGTGTGACCACGGTCCGTTCGGTCACAGGCCGCGGTTCGGCGGAGATCAGCGTCTTTTTCACCTGGAAGGTCAGGATGATCGAGTCCGAGCTCTACGTGCTCAGCCGGCTCTCCCAGATTCGCAGCGCTTTGCCCGCGACCGCCGAAACCACTGTCTTCCGGTTGACCTTTTCGGCTTTCCCGATCATCGGCGTCAGCCTTATCAGCCGGACGCGCGGCATCACCGAGCTCTGGGAAACGGCGCGCTATAATCTCAAGCTGCGCTTCCTGCGGATTCCCGGCGTCGCCCGCGTGGACCTCGTCGGCGGCCGCACTCCCGAATACCACATCGTAGTCGACCCTCTTCTGCTGAGCGCCGCCAATCTCACCCTTACTCAGATTACGGACGCCCTAACGAATAACAATTTTGTGGCTTCGGCCGGGATGCATGAAGAGAATCATACGCTCTATCTGACCGTGGTCGACGGTCGAGTCCATTCGATCCGGGATATCGAAAACTTCCCGGTGACAGTTGTCAACGGCCATCCGGTCCGCGTCCGCGACTTCGCCCGGGTCGAGCGCGGGCCCCAGCCGGTCTTTAATGTGGTGACGGCCGATGGAGAGAACGCGGTTTTGCTTAATGTCCGCAGCCAGCCCGATGGAAGCACCCTGGACATCGCCAATGCCCTCAAGAAACAGTTGGCAGAACTGAAGCGAATATTGCCTCCGGACATGAAGCTCGCTTTTTTCTATGACCAATCAGAGATCGTCCGCGCTTCGGTCGAGAGCGTATGGGAAGCGATCATATTCGGCCTGATTTTGTCCGTATTTATCCTTTATTTTTTTCTGAAGAATTGGAGCACAACGCTCGTCGCGACGATGGTCATCCCCGTAACCGTCCTGACCACGCTCCTGTCCATGAAGATCAGCGGGCTCACCTTCAATTTGATGACCTTGGGAGGCATCGCCGCGGCCATCGGCCTGATCATCGATGACGCGATTGTCGTCGTCGAAGCGATCCATACCAAAAGGATGTCCGGATTGGGACGGATGGAGGCCATTCGAGAGGCGATCGGCGAGATCTCCCGGCCGCTGGTCGGCTCGACGCTGACGCCGGTCGTCGTGTTTGTTCCTTTGGCTTTTCTTGAAGGGATCACGGGCGTCTTTTTCCGCGCCTTGGCGTTGACCATGGTTGTTTCGCTGCTCATGTCACTCCTTCTGGCCGTGACTCTGACGCCGTCGCTCGCCGCCTCGCTCATCCGGCCGCGCCGGGGAGAGAAGCCCGGGCTACAGACTGAACAGGGCGGCTTCCTGCTCCGCCGCGTGATTCGAATCTATGAAATCGCTGTGCGCGCTGCCCTTCGGCATCGTTGGCGCACGCTGGGCGCCTGCGGGCTTGTGCTCCTCGCCGGGATCTTTCTCTACAATCAGCTCGACAGCGAATTCCTGCCGCCCATGGATGAGGGAGGGTTTGTCATTGATTATTTCACCCCGCCCGGGACGAGCCTGGCGGAGACTCATCGCCAGCTTCTGCAAGCGGAGAAGATTCTGCGGACTATCCCGGAGCTGGAAAGTTATTCGCGCCGCACCGGGGCCCGGCTGGCGCTGTCCATCGCCGAGCCAAACACCGGAGATTTTCTGGTCAAGCTGAAAAGGAATCGTCGGAGGAAAACCGCGGACGTAATTTCCGAATTGCGGAGGAAGTTTAACACGGAGCTCCGCGGCCTGACTTGGGAGTTTCCAGGAATCCTGGGCGACCTGATAGGCGATTTGATGTGGGCGCCTCGACCCATTGAAGTGAAACTGTTTTCGACCAACCAGACCTGGCTCAAGAAGAAGGCGCCCGAGATCGAGGAGCAGATTAAGAAGATTCCTGGCGTCGTGGACACGTTTAATGGGTTGGTCTATACCGGCCCGACGATCAGCCTCCGCGTGCGGCCGGCGGAAGCGGAACGGTTCGGTCTGACCGCGGATGACGTCGCCGCGGCCCTGAATACGGCAATGCTGGGTCGAACGGCTTCCTCGGTGCTGGAAGGCGATCGCGTAGTCGATATCCGGGTGAAGGTGGAACCCTCCCGCCTCGACCGGCTGGCCAGCCTTCGGGAACTGCCGTTGCGGACGCCGGGCGGAGCGCTCGTTAAGCTGTCGCAGGTCGTTGATATCGTGGAAGAGCCTGGGCAGCTTGAGCTCCGTCGGGAAGACTCGCGGCAGGATGTCGCCGTCACAGCCCGGCTCGAGGGCCGCGACATGGGGAGCGCCATGGCCGAGATTCGTGAAACACTGAGCAGAGATAAGTCCATCCCCCCGGGAACGATCGAATACGGAGGCCTCTACCAGCAGCAGCAGGAAAGCTTCCGGAACCTCGTGATTGTCCTGCTCATGGCTATCTTTCTCGTCTTCACCGTGCTCCTTTTAGAGTTCGGGTCTTTTTATGAGCCGGTGGCGATCGTCTTCGGCGCTGTCCTGGCCATGTTCGGGACGGTCCTGGCTCTGTGGATGACCGGGACGTCTTTGAATGTCGTCTCTCTCCTGGGCGCCATTATTGGCATCGGGATTGTGGCCAAGAACGGCATTCTCATGCTCGATTTCGTGAAGCATTTGCGGGCAGAGGGATGTGACCTGGCCGAAGCGCTCGTTCGGTCGGGACGCCGCCGACTGCGGCCTGTCTTGATGACATCCTTGGCAGCGGCGCTCGGGATGCTTCCTCTTGCCTACGGCATCGGCGCCGGTGCGGATATGCTCAAGCCGCTGGCTATCGCCGTTATCGGCTCGCTCTGTATTTCCGTGCTCCTCTCTCTCGTCGCCACGCCGACGGTTTACTATATTCTTCTAATCATTCGCGAGAAAGCCAAGGCTTAATAAGGCGTCACCTGAATTTTGTCCAAACGGTTCTTAAGCGGGCGAGCTCTGTTCCCTTGGATTTATGATAGATGCCGTGGAGGAACGTCGTGCCGGACCCGGCATCGGTATCGCTTTTTTTTAGTCGCGACACGATATCATCCCCGTAGAAGGCTTCGGCCCGGTAGGAGACCTCGATCTCGGCCGGGACGCAGGAGCGCTGCTCATCTTCAGGAACGGTCTCCAGGGCCCACTGAATGTAAACGTCGTAGGTGACATGATTGTTAACGTCGATATCCTGCATCTCGACGCGGAAGTCAAGCTCGCGGTCAGGCGTGCCGGGCGCCGGCAATGTCGGCAACGGCTCAAAGGGGTCGTCGATAGCCCGTTTTTCGAAAACGAATTCAGACCGTAGCCGCTCGTCTAGGCGGTCCGGCTGTTTCGCCGGAATATCCCAAAGGACCCAGGAGCTGGTAGCGGCCGCGATCAGCTTGCCTTTTCCGTCCGCCATCTCGAAGTCGCGGAGAGCGAAAATGCGCTGCGTTCCTGACGGCCATGTCGTCACAGTGACTTCTTCGCCTATTTCCGGATAGCGCTCGACTCTGATGTGATAGCGGGACAGGAGCCAGGTCTTATTTATCTTGAGGAGGTCAAAGAGAGAAAATCCCAGGAGCGCGGCGTGGTCGCCGGCTGCGTCCTGAAGATAATTGAGGAGAGTGCCGGGGCGCGCCCTAGCCCGAAAATCGACTTCGTAGATGTGGACGGGGAATTTCTTCGTGTAAATTTTTTCCATGACGGCTAAGAATTTATCACGGAAGTCAACATAGACTCAAGACAGGACAGGCCTCGGCCTGACCACCGTCTTTCATTGAAGTCCTGCCAGGCGCTTTTTGGCGTCAAAAAATATGTCCAAAATTAAAAAAGAATCCTGTGGTCCCTTTGACAAATCCGATATCGGCCCTAACAACAAACGTATCCATATAAAATCTTAACCCCAGAACAGAATTGGTAGCCCAGCGCGAGAGGTCGATTTTATTGGGTGAACTCCATACTTTTCCTGCGTCAAAACCGGCGACACCCCCCAAGCGCCAGAAAATAGGAAATCGGATTTCGGCGTTGACCACAGCAGCTGTCTTTCCTAAGAATCGATCTTGTGGAAAGCCGCGCAGAGTATTGCTGCCGCCGATAGGCAAAAGAACCTGAACAGGCAGGCTGTTTCCGATTAAATTTCTTAGCCCCATGCGCAGAGCCATCACCGTCTTGGGATAGAACAATGAATAATAATATTGGAACCATAAAGTCATACTGGTATAGGAAGTGTTGCTCAGGGCAGTTTTTGGGGCAAACTCAGCTTCTCCTTGAAGGACTGTGCCGCGTGAGGGATTGATATAACTATCCCGGGTATCGGACCTCAAGCTTAGAAAAAACGATGCAACTTTTACCCGGCTGCTGCTGAGCTTCGGCTCGACCTGCGCCAGGCGGCTGTTTTCTTCAAAGTTGAAATTCCTGATTGTTCTGTAAATAGTGCCGACCTGGCCCACCAGATGAGGCGAGAAACCTCTGTTGAGGGTCAGGCGCAGCTCAAGAGGTTCTCTGGTATAATATTCCCTATCCTCAAATTTCGATTCGTTTCCAATGCCGAAGAAGCTGTTCTTGATCCATTTGTCGTAATCAATCAACAGGTCAAGCGCAAGGGGATAAATTTTCCCCTGGCGCCGCTCAAAATCCGGCCAGGAAAAAATAAAGCGATACCACCGCTCTCCTTTTGTGCTGTTGAAAAGCACCAGGTCAAAAGACTCATTCCTTCTCAGCGGATTTAGTAAAAATAACTTTCCTCCATAGCCAAAACCAACATTAGTGTCGTACATGAGGATCGGAAGAAAATCTAATTTTGACTTTGAAAGGGGAGTGACAGTTAAGAATTCCTTAGGAGGGGATTCAAGAACTTGGTCAAGATTGACCTCTGCAAACATGCCATAATGGTCTGAGGGTTTAACCCCATTCGTGGCTGAGTCAAGGACTATGCGACTGTTTATAACACATTCTGGCTGAAAATGACGGCTGAGGAAAATATAATCAATTCGTTTCGGAATTTCTGAATCCATTGCATCTAATAGATTATAGCCGTGCAAGGGAGAGCCCTTGGCATCGGTTTTTCTTGAAGAGAAAGAAATGTTTTCATTGTTCCCAGGATCCCAACTGAAAAGGCGGTTAGGATGTCCAAAGGGATAGACGTCAAAGAATTCGTTCGATTGGATAAGCTGAATCGCGCGGGAATTTGGGATGTCGTTGAAATCGCCGGCAACGATGACAGGTGATTCAGCCGGAAGCTTGGAAATGAACTTCAGCAACTTCTCCATTTCTTTTGTTCGCCTTTTGACTCTTGATTCCCATATTTTTGTTCCTTCCGAGAATTCTTCCTTACCGAGCTTGTTCTCCTCAACAAGACTTCCGAACTTGCTGGCCAATTGAGTATCTTCAGGCGGCGAAGAGGCAAGATGCACATTCACCAGATAAACAGGCGTATCATGAACATTGATTTTTCCAACCAATAAGAATATGGATTCGTCGAAATGAATCGTAATCGCATCTCCATAGATTCCAAAGGACCCGGAGAGTTTCCATACATCCTGGTTTCTTAAATTAAGTGTCGGCCGTGCTAAAATTGCCATCCCCTCTTTAAAATTCGCTGGAATTCCTAGAGGGCCAAATTTGATTCCTGCCATGCAAACCTGATGGATCTCGTCAAAGCCGAGCGAATCGGCAAGCTTGGCTGAATACTTGGCCACAGGATTTGCCTCTTGAATGAAGATAATGTCGGGATTGATTTCTTGAATCTCGCGGAGAAGCGCCTGGAATCGCAGTTTTCGCCGTTCAGCCGGCTCGTATTCCCCCATTCGAATGACACCTTTATAATCCAGTCCAGACCAGACGTTAATTGTAAGAATGCGCAAGTTTGCCGGCTCTGTTGGAAAAGCTTTCTGCGCAACACCCTGCAGCGTTAATAAGAAAGAAAATATCAAAAAAACTCTCCAGCCAAAAACATGATGAAGCCTGAGAGGCTTCGACTTCAAGCTTATTGAGGATAGGAAGTTATTTTTTGGGGCCAAACGAGGTCGCTTGCCTTTGAGCCTCAAAACCATGTTGCTGATCATGCAGAAAGCCTATCATCCGATGATGTGAGTGTCAATTCGACATGGGTCAAATCTCCTGTTCTGAGATCATACAGATTAAATTTCTTCAGCCTGATTGGAATAAGCTCGACTTCAAACCCGAAATTGCCCTTTTCAGCGATAGTCAAACTGCCTCCGCTGACCGTCACCGACCCTTTGGCGCCGGTCAAATTGACTCCGCTGGCTGCCGTCGACCCTGCCTTTCGAAAAAAGGCTTGATGGTGAACAGCCAAAAGCGTATTTCAGCAGAGCTCAAATGATAAATTTTTAAAAGTAGAACCTGAAGCCGACCTTCACTTTGGTTCCGCCGAAATAAAAGCTCGTTTCGCTCGTGTATCCATAATCATTCGTGTCCTTGAGCTTGCCCTTTGCCGAAGACTGCTTGATCTCGCCAATGACTCTCATAGCGCTAGAAATTTCAAATTCGATGCCGACCTTGAATACCGGAGCAACGGCATTAGCGTCGTAAGATTTAGACCCGGAGTCAGAATATGAAGTGCCATAGTAATTGTAGGTGCTTTTCCATGAGTCTTTGACCTTGAGCGGATAATAGGCAATGCCGATCCCTCCATAGGGAAAGAACTTGCCGTCAATCGGGATTGTATAAATCAGAGTTACGTTGATCGGTGCTGAAGAGAATTTGGTATCTTCGCTGTATGTTGAATACAGGGAATTGGAATTATAAGTATACGTTGCGCTTCCATAGGAGACCTCGCCAAGGAAACTGATGTGCTCAGTGACCTTAATCCCAATTTCTCCGTCGAACCAGTAGCCATTGTAATTCTGAGCCACTGGCCCCG
Organism: uncultured Eubacteriales bacterium; assembly: GCA_964645765.1. GTDB lineage: Bacteria > Acidobacteriota > Aminicenantia > Aminicenantales > Aminicenantaceae > CAZGMN01. Next base: position 29,626 of record CAZYBE010000024.1, on the reverse strand, counting down.
AGCCTGCGCTGATGCCGATGAAAGCCTTTTTGGTCCTCTGGGCATACACTGGAAGGGCCAAGAGGACTGCCGTTAAACCCAGGATAAACGTTCCTGCCATGATTTTTTTCATTTTTAGCCTCCTTTATCATAGCTTTAGCCATCTTTTTGGCCTTCAGCGAGAATATAGCTTGGTTGGAGATATGAGTTGTCAAAGAGTTGTTAAGAGTTTGTTAAAAGTTTGTTAAAAAGACGAAATGGACCTTGGCCACTTTTCGAGGATTGTTGGTCAGGCCGACGCCTCTTCTTTCCTGCTTTCGTTTTTCCTCCTTTTCTGAGTCTTGGTGATAATGGGCAGTGTCGATTCCAAGCTGGATGAGAGGGGAAATCTTACGATGCGAAAAATGAAATTCGTATGCTCCGGGCCCCTCTTGACAGTCGCGTTTTTATGCTGTATTATCTGACTATTCTGAATATTCTGATATATACGGATAATATGGTTAATTAAAAGATAGGAGGTATTAACCATGGGTTGTTGTAAAGTAGAATCATTAACCAGTGTCGATGAACGCGGACAAATGGTCTTCCCCAAGGAGCTCAGAGAGAAGGCCGGTATTCGTCCGGGCGATAAATTAGCTATCATGAGCTGGGAAAAAGATGGAAAGACATGCTGTTTTCTTTTAATCAAAGCTGATGAATTCAGCGAGATGATAAAGGGCAAACTCGGGCCGATGCTTAAAGAAATGATAAAGTGAGGAGTATTGAAATGGAAGAGATAAGGGTGAAGAAAGTCGTGAGAGAGCATTATGCCAAAGCGGCAAAACAAGGCAACTCCTGCTGTGGTTGTAATAATGAAGCAGAGCTTATCAGCAAGCAGATAGGATACGGCGAAGAAGACCTCGCCGCAGTTCCGGGAGGGGCAAATCTGGGATTAGGCTGTGGAAATCCCGTCGCCCTGGCCTCATTGAAAGAGGGAGAAACGGTTCTTGACCTTGGTTCTGGGGCTGGGTTTGACTGTTTCCTTGCCTCGAATAAAGTAGGTAAGAATGGAAAAATAATCGGCGTGGATATGACACCAGAAATGGTAGAAAAGGCAAGAGAGAATGCGGAAAAAGGCCACTATAAAAATGTTGAGTTCAGGCTGGGAGAAATCGAGAATTTGCCAATTCCAGACAATTCGGTTGATGCCGTTATCTCCAACTGCGTAATCAACCTCGCTCAAAATAAGAGAAGGGCATTTTCCGAGGCATTTCGTGTGTTGAAACCAACTGGCAGAATAATGATTTCGGACATTGTGCTCTTGGAGCCGCTTCCGGATGCTATCAGGAATTCAATCGAAGCCTATGTTGGCTGTGTTGCCGGCGCGTCGCTGAAAGACGAATACATCAAGATTATAGAAGCTGAAGGATTCCAAAATGTTAGGGTCGTTGGGGAGACTTCTTTTCCTATTGATTATCTGATAAACGACCCCAAAGCACAGGCAATATTGAGAAACCTGGGCATATCGCCAGAAAGACTGCGACAAATCGCTGAAACGATTGTTAGTGTCAAGGTTTATGGGGTCAAACCAACCGGATAAGGCAGAGGATTAAACCATCTCCAGGATGCGGCCAGCTTCTTTTTTTTTGTCTTTAAATATTTGATTTTCAGCATTTTTTTCAGAGGACGCTGGCTTTTACGATCGCTCAAGGTCTGTTTTCTCTGCTTTTTTGCTATCCTTGACTCAGTTGCTCGGCCAGAGATATAGTTGTCTGGCGATGGGTAGCACCGATTTTGGGTTACGCATGCTCGTCGCTTTGTTCTTTGCAGCGGTCTTCGGCCTCGGCGCCGCCTTCTATGAGGAAATGGTGCGAGAGGTCGGACTGCCGGCACCTTCAGAAAAAAAGCCCGCTGCGATCGTCGTTCGCGAAGATATTTTCAAGGACGCTCCGTTTTCCCAGTGCCACGCATCGACGATCGTGGAAACAAAGTCGGGACTGGTCGCAGCCTGGTTCGGGGGGACGAAGGAGGGGAACCCGGACGTCGGCATCTGGCTGTCCCGCCATGACGGTTCAGCCTGGTCAGCGCCGGCCGAGGTTGCATCCGGCCGCGGGTCCAAAGGCGAACGCCAGCCGTGCTGGAACCCAGTTCTATCCCTCCCGAAGGAAGGGCCTCTTCTCCTATTCTATAAGGTAGGTCCGAGCCCGTCCCGCTGGTGGGGAATGATAACCACCTCCGAGGACGATGGCCTGACGTGGGCTGCGCCGCAGCGTCTTCCAGAGGGCATTTATGGCCCGACTAAGAACCATCCTCTTGAATTTTCTGACGGAACGATCCTTTGCGGAAGTTCCACAGAGAGAGGCGGCTGGCGTGTGCATTTCGAATGGACGAGCGACCGAGGACGAACATGGGAAAAAACAGACGCTATCAACGACGGCAATGCGTTCGGCGTGATCCAGCCAGCTCTTTTGCGAATCGGAGAGCGCGGCGTCCTGGCCCTGCTGAGGAGCACTGCGGAGCGCGTCTATGCCACTCGGAGCGAGGACCAAGGACGGACATGGACGCAGCCCAAGCCCTTGTCGCTTCCGAACCCGAATTCGGGTCTTGACGCCATAACGCTCCGCGACGGAAGGCATGTCCTGGTCTGTAATCCGACGACCAGGGGTCGCAGCCCTCTTTCCGTCCTTATTTGCGTTGATGGGAACACCTGGAACCCGATCTTAATCTTAGAGGATGAGAGAGGAGCAGAATTTTCTTATCCTGCGGTCATCCAGTCGAGAGACGGACTCGTCCATATCACCTACACTTGGAAACGCCGTACTATTAGGCACGTTGTCATCGACTTGGCGAACTCCGACGGGCGGGAGTCGATGGGCACACGCTCTACAATTTCCAGTCCATAGCTTGCCAGTCCCACAAATTTTCTCGGATTATTGATTAAAAGATGGGGAAATCCGCGAAAAATCCCCCTCTCTATTTATTTAAGCTTACAAAAAATTCAAGTTGCCCAAACGGAGAAAAAATGCTATTGTGAGCATGAAATAGAAGGTTATATGCGAAATACGACAAAATATGTCGCATTTTGCCTATAAAATATAAAATGAACAAAGAAAAAATAGGCCTTTTCATCGATCAGATTCAATCTCAAGGGCGTTATTCTTTTAGCCTAGAGGAAATCATCCAAAAAACCGGGCAGATAGAGCGTGCGGTCAGAAGGGCTCTTGAGAGGCAACAACAGAAAGGTCGCATAGTTCTAGTGAGCCGCGGATTTTATGTGATTATTCCTCTGGAATATAGGGAAAGCGGCATTTTGCCCCCAGAATGGTTTATACACGATCTAATGGCTCACTTAAATCTACCCTATTATGTCGGCTTGCTTAGCGCGGCTGTCTTCCACGGCGCAGCTCACCAAAGGCCCCAAGAATTTCAAGTCCTGACTGAGAAACAGTTGCGTCCCATTCTTGTGAAGGGATTGAGCATTCACTTTTTCATGAAAAAGAATTTGGATGTTTCCTCTGGCACAATGCAGATTAAGACAGAGACTGGATTTTTAAAAGCTTCTGGCCCGGAATTGACAGCTCTTGACCTTATCAAATATCCAATAGCCTCAGGCGGACTTGGAAATATTGCGACTATTCTCTTGGAGCTTGCAGAAAAAATTAGTGCCGATGAACTGATTTTGATTGCCCGTAAAGAAAAAAGCTTCGTTTATATTCAGAGATTGGGTTATCTGCTGGACCACTTAGGCTTTGAATCGAGGACAGAAAGTTTGGCCCAATGGCTTTTCAAACAAAAATCTCATCCTGTTCTCCTTGACCCAGCCCAAAGTAAAGGCGAATCTTCGTTTAATAAAAAATGGAAACTCTTCGAGAATCAAATAATAGAGGCTGAGAGTCTTTGATTCCAAGAGCATATATAGTCGAATGGCGAGCGAATGCACCGTGGAAAAGCGATGCTCAGGTTGAGCAGGATCTGATCATTCGGCATCTTGAATCACAAGGCTTGAGAATTAGCTGGGAGCAACTGCAAAGAAACCTTCTTTTGAAAATAAAAGATCGTAATTTTCTTATCGATACCCAGCCTCTCCTTCGTCCTGATATATCTTATTCTGCGGAGGAAGCTTATTCATTGCTAGAGGAGAAGCTGCTTAACCTTTTAGCCTAGAATTGCCCGAATGAAGGTAATTTAGACAAAGGGATAGGAGAAGTTGGATTTTAGCCTTCTGACATAAATTCTATTGGAGGGCAATTGCTTTTTGCAGTTGCACGAGAGCGCTCGCCTTTGAGTTTCAAAACCAAGCTGCTGACTTGGCAGAAAGTCTATAATTCGATGGTGATGGATGTCAATGAAGCAAAAATAGCGCGAACATAGCTATTTCCTAGTTCAAACTTGCGGCCTCGGTGAAGAAGGCGCGCAGGATTAAACCATCTCCAGGATGTGGCCCATTTTTTCTTTTTTTGTTTTGAGATATTTGATGTTCAACTCGTTGGGTGGGATCTCGATAGGTACTCTCTCGACAATTTCCAGCCCATAGCCTGCCAATCCCACAAATTTTCTTGGATTATTAGTCAGGAGCCGGAGCTTATTGACTCCCAGCGAGACAAGGATTTGAGCTCCTATTCCGTAATCCCTCTGGTCAGGCTTGAAGCCCAGCTTCTGGTTGGCTTCAACAGTGTCGGCTCCGCGGTCCTGGATGGCATAGGCTTTGATTTTGTTGGTCAGGCCGATGCCCCTTCCCTCCTGGTTGAGGATGTAGAGGATGACTCCCTTGCCCTCCTTCTCAATCATCTCCATCGCCCGGCGGAGCTGTTCTCCACAGTCGCAGCGGACAGAGCCGAAGGTATCGCCGGTTAAGCATTGGGAATGAGCCCGGACAAGTATCGGCTCATCCTTCTTGATTTCTCCTTTGACCAGGGCAAGATGGTGTTCCTTGTGAATGGTGTCCTCAAAGACCATAACCTTGAAGGTTCCAAACTTTGTCGGAAGCTCTGCCTCCTCCACTTTCCTGACAAGCCTTTCGTGCCTCATCCGGTATTTGATGAGGTCAGCAATGGTCAGGATAGGGATATTGTGGATTTGGCTGAACTTTTCAAGTTGAGGCATGCGGGCCATTGTGCCGTCTTCATTCATGATTTCGCAGATGACGCCTGCAGGCATTAAGCCGACAAGCCGGGCCATGTCTACTGCCGCCTCTGTCTGGCCAGCTCTCTCCAGGACTCCGCCATCCTTGGCTTGAAGGGGGAAGATATGGCCTGGGCGATTCAGGTCTTCTGGCTGCGTCTTGGGGTCGATGGCAGTCAGAATTGTTTTGGCCCGGTCATAGGCTGAAATCCCGGTCGTGACTCCCTCTTTGGCATCTATGGAAACAGTGAAGGCTGTTTTAAAGGGAGCCGTATTGTCTGCAACCATCAACGGCAGGCCGAGTTCCTTCACCCTCTTTTTGGTCAAGGGGAGGCAGATGAGGCCCCGGCCGTGCTTTGACATGAAATTGATGATTTCCGGAGTGACTTTCTCAGCGGCAACCATGAGGTCGCCTTCGTTCTCCCGCTCCTCATCGTCGATGATTATGATCAGCTTTCCTGCTCGCACAGCTTTTATGGCCTGGTCAACCGAGGCCGTTTTGCGCTTCTCTATCATCTTGCTTTCCATTTTCTGCCTTTTTTCTATCTCTTCCATCGACTTATCCAATTATACACGTATTTTCCAATCATGTCACATTCGACATTGACTGAATCTCCTGCTCTCAAATCGCCCAGGTTAGAATTCTTCAGGGTGATGGGGATAAGCTCAACTTCAAACCAGGAATTCCCTAATTCAGCGATGGTCAAACTGACTCCGTTGGCCGCTACCGAGCCTTTAGGGATGAAGTAGTTCCTCTGGTCAGGAGGAAAAGAGATCTTAAGCCTCCTTCCGTTTTTTCTCTCTGAAATTCTGGTAACCTTTGCCCGGCAATCGACATGGCCAGAGAGAAGGTGGCCGCTGAGCGGAGTCGAGAGCGAAAGAGGCTGCTCAAGGTTGAGCCTTTCATTTGGCCGAAGAGAGCCAAGGGTTGTGACTTTGATGGTCTCCAGAGAGAGGTTAAAGAAAAGAGTATCTTTTTCTTTCCTGACCAGGCTCAGGCAGACGCCGTTGACCGCCAAGCTGCCCCCGATCTCTATTTGTGAGGCAAGAGAGGGAGCTTGGACAGCGATTTCCTGTTTTCCCTGACGGTATCCCTTGAAAAGTCCGATGTTTTGAATGATTCCTGTAAACATTAGAGGTATCCTTCGACAATAATGTCTTGGCCGATTTGAAAAGTATTTATTCTCTTCAGAGGAAGAGAGTTTTTGATGAACTCTGCTCCCTTTCCCTGGAAAAGAGAAGGGGCATTCTTTCCGCCGATTAATTTTGGAGCCAAAGTTATAAATACCTTATCTATCAACCTTCCCTCGAGCATGGAGGTCAACAAGCGGCCTCCGCCTTCAGCAAGCACGCTTGTTGTTTCATGCTTTCCGAGCCAGGAAAGCGCTTCTTCGAGTTTAAGGCCAGCCGGGGAAGGAGAAAGACGAATAATGTCAACTCCCTTTTTCTGCAAGGCTTCGGCTTTTCTCGGAGAGGAATTCTTCGAGGTAAAGACAAGAATTCTTCCCTGGGAGAGCGTGGAGAGGATTCTGGCTCTCAAAGGAAGGCGAAGGCGAGAGTCGATAATAACCCTGGTGATGTGCTTCCCCTTCCAGTCTGGATGGCGGATAGTTAATAGGGGGTCGTCCTTGATTAAAGTCCCGATTCCGACCATGATGGCATCGTATTCTCCTCTCAAGAGATGAAAGTACTCTCTTGTTTGGAGAGAGGAGATCCATTGAGACTCATACCTGTGAGTGGCCATCTTTCCATCAAGGCTGACTGCAGCTTTGGCGACAACAAAAGGGATTTTTTTGGTGATGTACTTTATGTATGTTTCGTTCAGGCGGCTATTTTTCTCTGAGAGAAGCCCTACCGAGGTTTCAATTCCTGCCTCTTTAATTTTTTTTAAGCCCTTTTTATAGACGAGCGGGTTAGGGTCGAGGGCGGAAATGACGACTCTCTTCAAGCGGGCTTGAAGAATGGCATCCACGCAAGGAGGAGTCTTCCCCCAGTGGACGCAAGGCTCGAGTGTCACATACAGAGTGCTGTTTCGTGAAAGTGAGCCTGCCCTTTGCAGCGCCAAAGCTTCAGCGTGAGGAAGGCCGCTCTTCTCGTGAAAGCCGTGGCCGACGACCACATCCTTTTTGACGATGACCGCCCCGACATAGGGATTTGGGCTCGCCCATCCTTTTGCCTTTTCTGCCAGAGAATAGGCCAACTGGAGGTATGAGATGTCTTTAAGGTTGCTCATGAAAGAAGGGCTGTGGCAAATTCCTGGGCAGAGAAGAAAAGCATGTCTTCCTCTTTTTCTCCGGTGCCGATAAACTTAATGGGCAGTTTCAATTCATCGACCACGCTGATAACGCTCCCTCCTTTAGCCGTCCCATCCAGCTTGGTGAGGAATATTCCAGTCAAGCCTGAAAATTTAAGAAACTCCTTGGCTTGAGGAAGGGCATTCTGGCCAATGCTGGCATCCAGAGCCAGCAGAATTTCATGAGGAGCTCCTTGGATTTCCCTTGAGATGACCCGTTTAATTTTCTCCAGCTCCGCCATTAAATTGGAGTCGGTGTGGATTCTTCCTGCGGTGTCAATGAGAAGAAGCTCGAAAGCGCGGGACTTGAAGGATTGGAGGGCATCGTAAATCACAGAAGCAGGGTCTGCGCCGTACTGGCCTCGAACGACCGGTATGTTCAATTTTTTTCCCCATAATGCCAGCTGCTCTTGGGCCGCTGCCCGGAAGGTATCAGCCGCGACCATCAGAACATTCTTTCCTTCCTTTTTAAAGTGATAGGCCAGCTTGGCCAGGGAAGTTGTTTTCCCGCCGCCATTGACCCCGACGAGCATGACTACGGCGCGAGAATGGTCGAGGTTAAAATCCGGGGGAAACTGAGAAAGAATTTCGACAATCTCTTCTTCCAGGACTTTCTTGATAGCTTCAAAGGTGTCGTTTTTTTTAGTCTTTTCTTTGAGGGAGTTGATAATTTTCTCTGTCGAGGCAAGGCCGACATCAGCCAGGATCATGGATTCGACAAGCTCATCAAGAATTTCTTCTCTATTTTTTTCGCTCCGCAGCAATTCCGAGAACCTTTCTGCAAAGTTCTTTCGAGTTGCGGCTAATTTTTCTTTGAGATATCCAAGCACGGCATAACCATTATATTTTTCATATACTTCAAAGTCAATTCGACCAACTATAGAGAAAAGGGGACAGTCCCCTTTTTTCTAATGACAGCGACGTCGCGGCGAAAAAAAGGGGACTGTCCCCTTAAAAAAGTTTTATTCTTATGCCAAATTTTAATGAGATTCCGGTTAAATCCAATACGGCTTCTTTGATATTTCTATACTCATCGCCGCTCGGTTTTGACGGAGAGGTTATGAGATAAGGACGGTATCTATTATCGGCTGCATAATACTTCTCCCCGATATAAAGAATTCCCTCTCCATCCTCTCCACTCCCGTATGTGTATCCTTCTAGCTTTCTCACCTTTGAATATCTCCCTTGACCTTCAAACACTAAAGCCAAAAAATTTGCCAAATGATATTCAAGTCCGATTCCTCCAGTTAAGCCGGGTCCTCTGGATTTAATTGAGTACACGACAGGCGGAGGCATAACTGGAAGAGACTCATAAATAATTAAAGAACACTTGGAAAAATAATAAGCTAATCCAAAATTGAGAGAGAGATGAACTCTTGAGCTTGAAAGTGCAGAGTAATGGCTTTTTAATATTAAAGGTAAGACTTTAATTTCTTGTTCTATGGAATAATGACGGTAAAATATATAAGGAGGAACATTCTCTGTAAAATCAAAGCCGCTTTCCTTTTTTTCGGACATAAATCCCATCCCGACATCAACTGCAAATCGAGAGCTTAAGTCCAACCTTAATCCCAGCTCTATCTCAGGGAAATAATGGAGCGTTATTATTTTGCCACCCTTGTAGTTTGTCGTCTCTAGTAAATAATTATCAAATGATTTTAAGTAGGAATTAATATCTCCAACATTCATGGAGCAGTATCCACTCGTTAAATTGATACTTAATTTTCGCTTGAAAATTTCCCTTTCTTCCGAGAAAGCGATTCTGCTTAAAAACACAAAAGAAATTATTAATACAGCCCAGATTGTTCTTTTCTTCTTTATCGATTTGCTGCTTGCCATTTCAGTTTCTGCCCCCTAATATCCCCATAAAAAAATTAAATTTTCTTAGAAATTAAATATTGTTTCTTCGGTTGAATGCATTAATAACATAAGAAGAATCTACTCCACTGTCAAGTTGAGGGCTCTCGAAGGTCTTATTGTTGAAGACCGTGGTAAAAACGGGAAGGCATATTTTGTCTCACTCTCACAAACTATTCGGCGGAGAGCCTTAGACCCGGCATTCAGTTGTTGATTGAAGGAGATTATGATAAATTGAAGAAGGCGAATGGCAGAAACCGTTTGGATATTGAATCGTGCTCCAGAGCAAGCAGAAGCTCTTGCTGCTGCGCTGGGAATTCAGTCTGAGATCGCCCGGATACTGGTCAATCGCGGCATCTACACCGCAGAAGCAGCTCAATATTTCCTCTATGGAGATTTGGATTGCCTCCATAATCCTTATTTGATGAGAGGGATGAGGGAGGCCGTGGAGAGAATCAGGCAGGCGATTTCGAGGAAAGAAAGAATACTGATTTTCGGCGATTATGATGTTGATGGCGTTCTCTCTGTTGTTGTCCTTTCTAAGGCTCTGAGTTCCCTGGGAGCAGAGGTAGATTATTTCATTCCAGAGAGGCTGAAAGAAGGATACGGAATTAGAGAGAGCCACATCGAGATTGCGCTCGAGAGAAAAAGCAAGCTGGTCATAAGCGCTGACTGCGGAATAAAAGCAACACAATTTGCGAAAAGAGCCAAGGAGAAGGGAATCGACATCATCATCACCGACCATCATCTTCCAGGGGATAGCCTTCCAGAGGCTCTGGCTATCCTCAACCCTGTGCTCGATGACTCGGGCTATCCTGATAAGAATCTTGCTGCCATTGGAGTTGCCTTCAAGCTGATTCAGGCTCTTTTCGAGAGAGAGGGAAAGCTTTCTTCTCTTCCCCATTATCTAAAGTTGGTAGCTATCGGGACAATCGCCGACGTTTCAGCATTAAGGGGAGAAAACAGGCTATTCGTCAAGTTCGGGCTGCAGGCGCTCGAGAATATCTCAAACACCGGACTCATGAGCCTGATCGAGCTCTGCGGCCTGGAGGGAAGAAAAATCTCTGTCGGAGATGTCGGCTTCAGGATAGGGCCAAGGATCAATGCCGCAGGGAGGATGGGAGTGGCTAATTTGGCTGTTCAGCTCTTCTTCACGGAATCCCGCTTTGAGTCTCTTGCCCTTGCCCAGCGCCTCGACGACCTGAATGCCGAAAGGCAGAGGACACAGGAGAGAATTTATAACCAGGCCTTGGAGATAATTAGGAGTAGGTCTCTTGACAAGCGCTACAGGTTTCTTGTCCTGGGCTGTGAGGAGTGGCACCGGGGAGTCATCGGCATTGTGGCCTCGAAGCTCAAAGATTTTTTCTACCGGCCTGTGCTCCTCTTGGCCTACGAAGACGCGCAGGCCTGCGGCTCAGGAAGAAGCATCAGCGAGTTTCCCCTCATTAACTGCCTCGATGAGTGTCGAGACCTGTTTCTGGATTATGGGGGACATGCCATGGCTGTCGGATGCACGCTGTTAAGGGAAAATGTCTCGCTTTTTAAAAGAGCCGTTAATGCCTATGCCAGCTCATTCTTGAACGACGAACATTTAAAAAGGAAAATCGGCATTGATTCCAGGGTCAATTTTTCTAATATCGACTCGTCCTTCATCAGGAATTATTCCCTCCTTTCTCCTTTCGGTGTCGGGAATCCCACTCCAGTCTTTCTTACAGAAGGAGCTGAAGTCATAAGCGACCCCCAGAAGATTAAGAATAAACACTGCAAGCTCCTTCTCAGACAGAACGAGAGAGTCTTTGAAGCTTTGGGATGGGAAAAAGGCGATTGGGCAGCAAAAGTCAAGAGGGGTGACAGAATTGACCTCGCCTATTCTCTTCGATTTTCTGAATACATGGGAGAAGAGACAATCAGCCTTTCTCTCGAAGATATTAAGAAATAGATTTCATGGGAAAAGAATGAATTTGATAAAGGTCCTAAGATTAGGAATTGGCCTCCTGCTTTTGGTCATCCTGGCGGTGATCGTCAGATACTTTCTCGCCCGCTCCCAAGCTGAGACTCAGACCACGGTTGGTCCTGAGAAGATTGTCGAACAGAAAATCGATAAGAAGGAAGATGTTGAGTATTTAGGAACCAAAGAAAATGAAAAAATTAATTGGATCAAAGCAGACAAGAATTATTTTGGTGAGGATAATTTGATCCATTTGGAGGGAAATGTCCAGGTTGTTTTCTTTAAAAAAATAGAAGGCAAAGATGTTTTTCTCAATGGAGACGAAGTCGCCTACGACAAAGATATGAATAATTTCTTGATAACCGGACATGTGAAAGCGAAATACAAGGATGTCCTGATCGAGTCGGTTCTGCTCCATTACGACAACAAGGAAGAAATTTTCTGGACCGATAACGGGGCAAGCTTTTCCTCGCCAAGGCTTGAAGGCTCTGCCCAGAAGATGGTTTATTCCATGAAGGAGAAAAAAATAGAACTCCGGGAAAATATTGACCTTCATCTCAAGCCAAAGCTTGAAACGTCCCTTCCTGTTGTTATCAAAGGAAACGAGCTTCGCTACAGCAGAGAAACCAAGAGCGGCAGGATGGAAGGCGGAGTGCAGCTTTTTCGTGGAGAGAGTCAGGCCACGGCCAGCAGCATGGAGTTTGAGCTGAATCCTGATGAAGATTTCGTCAGGACTTTAATCTTGAAAGGCAAGGTGAAAGGCTATTTCAAAGCTGAGGAAAAGAAAGACATTTCTTCTCAGAGCAAATCTTCATTTTTCGCTCGAAGCTCAAAAAGAGAGTTTGAAGCAGAAGAGATAGAGCTTAAGTCCTTCCCTGACCTGTCCGCTATTCAGGATATCGAGGCCAGAGAAAACTGTTCATTCAAGTTTATTTCAACCTCTGAAGGCTTTACCCAAATCATGGCTGACACAGTCAAATACACATTCGACCGTGAAGGGAACTTACAGAAATTCCAGGCAATAAAAAATGCCAAGATGATTGATCAGGGAGAAAAGGCTGAAGAGCAACGTCTTATATCCGCAGAAACATTTATTATCGAGGGCAATACCGACCTTCTTCAGGTCAAAGGCAAGGCTCCCTTTGAGGCGAGCATTTCCTCTTCCGCCAGCGATGTGCTTGCTGAAGAATTCACATTCTTCCTTGATAAGAAAGACTTAGAGGGGAAAAGCGGGGTGAAGGTTGTTTTGAAGCCAAAAGAGGGAGAAGAGAATCTCGGCATTTTTTCAAAAAAGCGTCCTGTTTTTATCAGAGCCGATAAGATGAGATATTTTGATGAGCAAAAACGTTTTCTATTCAACGGAAACATAAAGGCCTGGCAGGAGAAGAAAGTCCTGCTTGCCGGTGAAATCGACCTTTCTGAACAAACAAGGAAAATGGCTTGCGCCGGCAAGGTGAGATGCGTTCTTCCTCACAAAGCCAAGGATGAGAAGGAGGAGATGATTGAGATTTCTTCTGAGAGAATGCTCTACGAGCCAGAGGAGAATGCTGTCTTGTATCAAGGAGGAAGTGTTTTTAAGGCTAAAGAGTTTGATTTTGAAGCTCAATCTGTGTCTGTCTATCTCAACGAGGATGGAGAAGACATGAAAAGGGCGGTGGCGCGAGGCCAAGTGACAACCCATCAAAATTCTTACGAGGGCAAGGGAGAAGAGGCAGTCTACGACCCGAAGGAAGAGACGATCGTGCTTTCCGGGAATCCGCTTTTTGAGGATAAAGACATGGGAGTGACCAAGGCGGATAAATTGACATTTTTACTAGCCGATGGTAGAATCCTCATAGAAAATAAGGGTCGAAAAAGGTCCGTAACTGTAATAAAACGTGAGAGATGAACAATTTTTTAGAAGCGATAAATCTGGAAAAATCCTATCGGAAAAAAAAGGTTGTGGACCAGGTCTCTTTGAAAGTCCAAAAAGGAGAGGTGGTCGGGCTCTTGGGGCCCAATGGAGCAGGAAAAACGACCGCCTTTTCTCTCATCCTTGGCCTCATTCCTAAAGATTCAGGGAAAATTTACCTTGATGGAGAAGATATCACTGAGTTGCCCATGTATGCCAGAGCCAGAAAGGGACTTTGCCTTCTCCCTCAAGAGCCATCGATTTTCAGAAAGCTGAGTGTCGAGGACAATCTCTTGTCAATAATGGAGACGAATCGAAATGTCCAGCCAAGGAAGGATAACGGCTATAGAAGGGTTCTTGAGGAGTTTGGGCTTCAAAAATTGGCCAAGGCTAAAGCCTACACTTTGTCAGGAGGAGAAAGGAGAAGGCTTGAAATCGCTCGCGCCTTGATCACAACTCCTTCGTTCATTCTTCTCGATGAGCCTTTCACCGGCATCGACCCCTTAGCCATTCTTGATTTACAAGAAATTATCCTTTCCCTTAAAAAAAGAGGCTTAGGGATTCTTTTAACAGACCACAGTGTTTGGGAAGCGTTTAAGATCGCCGACAGGGCATACATTATCAACAAAGGAAGGATCTTGAAGGAGGGGATTCCTCAGGAATTAGTTTCATCCGAGGAAGTCAGGAAGAGCTATCTGGGAGAAGGATTTTCTTTTCCATGATAAGATACAACTTTACGGGTCAGGCTGGGTGCCTCGAAAACACGCTGCCTGAGCCTTCCATACGGTTTTCTCGACACCCAGCCTGATCCTATTCATATTGCGAATGTGCGTATACTTTCTAACTTTTATAATGACTTATAATCGGCTTTAATTATGATTCTCAAGCAAAGATTGGATCAAAGACAGGTTCAAAAATTAATCCTCGCTCCTGCCCTCCAACAAGCCATAAAGCTCCTTCCTTTAACCAATCTGGAGCTCATCGAAATCATTGACAGTGAGCTATCTCAAAATCCCATGCTGGAGTCTGAGGAAGAAACAGCAGAAAAGCCTTCAGAAGAAGAAGCAAAGCCGGAGGATAAGGATACAAGCAAGAAAGAAAAGGAGGCAGGAGAAGGAGATTCAGGCTTTGAGGAAAGCTCAGAATCCAAGAATGAAGAGGAAGACCAGGAATTCACTTCTTACTTTGAAGAGTATTTTGATAGCGGGTTCCGCCCTTTTCCTTCAGAAAAAAGGGAAGTGGCTTCCTTGGAAAATATTGTTTCCAAGAGTTTTTCTCTCTGGGACCATCTGAATTGGCAGGCCAACCTCACATTTTTTAAGGGAAAAGACCGGGAGATCGCTCAGCAGATTATCGGGAACATCAATGAGGATGGCTACCTAACGTCTTCAATCGAAGAGATAGCCAAAGCAACAAAGTCTTCGGAGGAGAAGGTCAATGAAATCAGGGAGAAGGTCAAAGCGTTTGACCCTGTTGGTGTGGGGAGCTTGTCGCTCAAAGAAGTGCTCTTGGCCCAGATGGTCTACTTCAATATCAATGATGAAATCACATGCAAAATCGTAAAAGACTATCTCCATCTTTTGGAGAAATCGGATTACTCCCAGCTGGCAAAGGTGCTTGGCATTCCTCTTTCAGCCGTTAAGCATCATATTGAGGTTATCAAAAGCCTTGAGCCCATTCCCGGGAGGAAATACAGCGAGGAGAGAACGACCTACGCCGTCCCGGATATCATCGTCACCAAGGAGGATGATGAGTTAAAAATCATGTTGAATAACGAGGGCCTTCCCCCGTTGAGGATCAGCAGATACTACAAAAGGCTTTTAGCTCAAGGCTCCAAAGAGAATCCTGATGCCTACAGGTTCCTGAAAGATAAGTTGAAGAAAGCATTCTGGTTTCTGCGGAGCCTGGACCAGAGGAATCAAACGATCTATAAAGTCGCCAAATACATCGTGGAAAAGCAGAAAAATTTCATTGATAAGGGACTAGAATATATCAAGCCTTTAACCTTGATCGAGCTGGCTCAGGATATCGGAGTTCATGAGTCAACCGTTGGGCGAGTCGTTGCGAACAAATACATCATGACTCCGCGGGGAGTCTTTTCCCTTAAATATTTTTTCCACAAGTCCATCTCAGGAGATTTCGGAGAAGAGGTTTCTTCCTTAAGGATTAAAGACAAGATTAAAAAATTGATAGAGGGTGAAGACAAAGAAGCTCCTTTGAGCGATATCGAGATTGTCGAACTGCTGGAGAGAGAGAATCTAAAGATTGCCCGCCGGACAGTGGCCAAATACCGAAAACAACTCCGGATTTCTCCTTCTCATATAAGAAAGAGAAAGTTCAGGATGGAAGGTGCTCGATGACTATTAATTTTACCGCCAGGCATGCATACATAACTCCTGAGATAAAGCGATATTGTGGGAAAAGGCTTGAGTCTTTAGAGAAAGTTTTAGGGGAGAAGGTCGTCGCCGACCTCATCCTTTCAGTGGAAAAATACAGGCACAAGGTTGAGCTCAAGATAAAGGCGAGGAAGACGGTTTTGTATGCCGTTGAAGAGACTCATGAGATGTTGAGTTCCCTTGCTTTGGCTTTTGACAGCATCGAGAAGAGAGCCAAAAAGGAGAGGGATAAATTAAGAGAGAGGAAGAGAAGAAAGAATAGAGGAAAAGAGGCCCTCCTCCTTTCCCAGGCAGAGAGAGAAAAAGAGAGAAGGGTCATTCGCAGCCAGGACTATTCTTTGAAGCCGATGTCGCTGGAAGAGGCCTTGGTTCAATTTAACGTAGAGAAGAAGGAGGTTTTCGTTTTTCGAAAAATGGGCTCTGAAAGATTGACAGTCCTCTACCGAAGAAAAGACGGAAATTATGGCCTGATCGAACCTGAATAAAAAAATTAATGAAGAATAAAGTCAATCCTCGCCTCGAAATCAAAGACTTTTGCCGAAGAGCAGAGGAGGTCTTAAAGCTCAGACCGGTATCAGGAAAAATCGCTTTTTTGAAGATAGAACGCCCCTTGCTTCGAAAACTCAGCTTATTTTTCCAAATCTGGGGAAAAAAAGACCTTCAAGATTTTAAAAAGCTTTCCCCCAAGGAAAGAGCAGAATCCATCAGCGAAAAAATCAAGGAGGAGACGGTCTGTATTATTCTGGCTGATGGTCTAAATTTTTTTCCGGAAATAAAGACAGAGGCAAGGAAGAAAGGATTGGCACTTTTTAGCTCCACCCTCTCTCACAAAGAGTGCCGGGAAAGGATGAGGAGGCTCATCCGCTCCACTTCTTCTCATCAAATCCTGACTTCTGGGGAGCTGCTAGAGATTTATGGCCTGGGAGTGATTATCAGAGGGGACAGCGGAATCGGGAAAAGCGAATGCGCTTTGGAACTCATCTCCAGAGGCTTTCGTTTCGTTTCCGATGATGTGATCTTGGTGAGAAGAGATGCTGACGGCAAATTGGTGGGCGAAGCCCCTCCTCTCACCCGTCATTTTATGGAGATAAGAGGATTGGGCATCATCAACATCAAACAAATCTTCGGGTCGAACGCGATCAGCAAGCAGGCCAAAATTGACCTGGTCATCGGCCTGAAGAAGCTGCAGCGGCGGAGAGAGTATGACCGAATCGGCTTGAGGTTTCTTGAAGACTACGAAATTCTGGGGATTAAAATTCCCCAAATCAATATTCCAGTTGCCCCGGGCAGGAACATCGCCACCTTGATCGAGGTGGCTTGCAAGACCCATATCCTCAAAAAAAGAGGATACCACGCTCCTTTAGCCCTTGTCCGGAAGCACAATCGCGCCCTTTCCGTTCACTGAGGCTCTGAGAGAAAAAATGAAAGATGACAGATTCCTCATCATCACGGGATTGTCAGGTTCAGGGAAGACCATATTCAGCCGCTTTCTCGAAGATATGGGGTATTACTGTATCGACAACTTACCGGCTAAGCTCATCCCCAGTTTCGTTGCACTCTGGAGAAGAAGGGAAGTTGAGATAGAGAAAGTTGCTCTGGTGGTGGATATCCGGGAAGCTGGGTTCAAGACAGAATTTCCTGAAGTTTTAAAGAGAATCAAGGAAAAAATGTTGCCGCGCTTGATCTTTCTTGATGCCTCAGATGAGACTCTGGTTAAGAGGTTTAGCGAAAGCCGCCGTCCCCATCCTATGAAAAAAAAGAAGTCGATCCTGGCCAGCGTTCAGTTGGAGAGGGAGAGTTTAGCTGGGATAAAAGCCATGGCCGATGAAGTCATCGATACCACTTCCCTCAACATCTCTCAGCTAAAAAAAGTTCTTGCCGGACGGTTTTCAAAGAGAAAAGAGCAGAAGATGAAAATTATGATTGTCAGTTTTGGCTATAAATACGGCATTCCTCTGGATTCGGATTTGGTTTTTGACACGAGGTTTTTGCCAAACCCATTCTATATCGATGAGCTGAGGGCCAGGAGTGGGAGAAATCAGAAAGTCAGGAAATTTGTTCTCGAGAAAAAGGAAACGAAGAGATTTCTTGATAAATTGTACTGCTTTGTCGATTATTTGATACCCAAGTTTATCGAGGAAGGGAAAAGCAACCTGACGATCTCCGCAGGCTGCACAGGGGGGAAACACCGGTCTGTCATCCTGGCCGAGGAGTTGAGGCAGCACCTGAAGAGGAAGGGCTATGATGTCCAAGTTTATCATCGCGATTTATTTAAGTAGGACAAAGCATCCTAAATTCCGTGATAATCATAAAATTGCAGCGAGGGGGTCCTGTCACGGAATTTAGGATGCTATCTAAATAGGAAAAAGGCTTAATCAAATAGCCAAAAAATGTTAATATAAACGCAATGAATTTTGTTAAGTTGTCATTGGAAGAGAACCGAGGGAGTGTGCATATCTACTTTTATTTAATGAGATTGCCGCGTCGCTTTGCTCCTGGCGATGACACGTTCATAAGGTCATGTTCACATGGCTTTGAGTAAGATGGATAAAAGCGCTCAAGGATAATAGAGAGAAAAATGATTGGAGGAGTCATCGTTTCCCACGGGAAGCTGGCTGAAGAGCTCCTGAATGCCCTGACAATCATCATCGGTGAAGTGATGAATATCGAGGCCATTTCTATCGGCTGGTACGATGATGTTGACGAGTCAAAGAAGAAGATCAGTCAAAGCCTGAAAAGAGTTAACCAGAAAAACGGCGTGGTGATTTTCACCGATATGTTTGGGGGAACAGCTTCAAACCTGAGCTTCAGTTTCTTGAAGAATAATCAGGTCGAAATCATCACCGGAGTCAACCTCCCGATGCTTATCAAGTTTGTTTCTCTCCAGAGAAGCAATAATTTAAAAGAAGTGGCAAAAAAAATTGTCGAGCAAGGAAAAAAGAACATCCATCTGGCAAGCGCGCTTTTGAGTTCAAAGGGTTGAGATAAACGGAAACGATGCTCAAGAAGAAAGTCCTGATCAAGAACAAGCTGGGGCTGCACGCCAGGGCTGCTGTCAAATTTGTGAACATTGCCAATCGCTTCCGCTCTTCGGTCAAGGTTGAGAAAGACGGAAGCGAGATCGACGGCAAATCCATCCTGGGCATCCTCACTCTGGCTGCAGTTCAAGGCTCCTCAATCATTTTAAAGGTTTCAGGAGACGATGAGCAAAAGGCCCTCGAGGCATTGGCGGTACTCGTCGACAATAAATTTCAAGAAAAAGAGTAATATTTCATGGATTATTTCAGGCTAAGAGGAATCGGCGTTTCCCCAGGGATTGCCTTTGGCGAGGTTTTGCTGACTGAGAGAGTCGTTTTTACCTCAAGAAAGGAGAGCATATCCGCCCCTCAGGTTGAGGAGGAGTTGAACAGGTTGAGAGAGGCAATCGAGAGAACAAAGAATCAATTGACAAGCATCAAAGAGCAGATAAAAAAGAAAATGGGAGAAGAACATTCTTTCATCTTTGACGCTCATCTGCTCATTCTCCTCGATAAATCTCTGAACTCAGATTTTGAGAGGATTATTCGAGAAGAGAAGGCCAGGGCCGAATGGGCTATTTCCAGAGTCCATGATGGGTATCAAAAAATTTTTGAGTCAATCACCGATGAATACTTCAAGCAGAGAAAGTCTGATGTCACGGATGTTTTGGCCAAGATTTATAGGAACCTGGAGCCGACTATTCGGAAAAAAGTCGATGACAGGGGGGAGAAAATCCTGGTTGCCCATGACCTGCTCCCCTCCGAGGCTGCTTCAAGACTGAGCAGGGGGAGTGTCTTGGCTGTTGCCATCGACACCGGAGGCCAGACATCTCACACGGCTATTCTTGCTCGGTCTTTAGATATCCCGGCCGTGGTGGGCCTCCACGACATTTCTCAGAAAGTCAAGACTGGAGATTATCTAATCGTGGACGGCACAGGTGGTGAAGTCATCGTCAATCCCCCTCCGGCCATCAGGAAAGAGTTCGACAGCAAGAAGAAGAAATACGATGACTACCGAAAAGAGCTCAGAAAAACAGCCAGGTTGACCTCTTCCACCCTTGATGAGGTCAAATTTTTTCCCTTAGCCAATATCGAGCTTCCAGAAGAAGTCAACCTTGCCCTTTCTCTTGGAGCTGAAGGCGTCGGGCTTTTCAGAACAGAGTTTATCTATTTCCAGAGAGAGGTGCTCCCCACAGAGGAAGACCACTTTTCAATCTATTCCCGACTGGCCAAGGAGGCTCATCCTTTTCCTGTTTGCATCCGAACTGTCGATGTGGGGGGAGAGAAGAACTTGCCTCAGTTGAAGATAGAGAAGGAGGCAAACCCGGCCCTTGGCCTGCGAGCGATCAGGTTGTCTTTGCGGGACAGGGACCTGTTCAAGGTTCAGCTCAAGGCCATCATCAGAGCAAGCTTCTTGAAGAATGTCAGGATTCTCATCCCGATGATAACAGAAATCGAGGAGATAGAGGAAATCAAACGTCTTTTTCGAGAAGTCAAGGAGGAGCTGCGAGAGAAGAGAGTCAAGTTTGACGAAAATATACCTCTGGGAGTTATGATCGAAGTCCCTGCTGCAGCAGCTTTGACAGATTTGCTGGTGAAAGAAGTGGATTATTTAAGCATCGGAACAAATGATTTAATCCAGTATTTTCTGGCAGTCGACCGTTCCAATGAATTCGTTTCTTATCTGTACAAGCCGTTGCATCCCTCGATCCTGAGGCTCATAAAGTTCATCATCGAGGCCTGTCAAAAAGAGGGGAAGGAGATTGCGGTCTGCGGCGAGATGGCTGCTGACCCTCTCTCGGCCATTGTGCTTCTCGGATTCGGCTTGAAGAAGTTCAGCATGAATCCGATTTTTATCCCCAGAATAAAGAAAGCCTTGCGCTCTGTCGAATTCAAAACCGTGAGGAAAATCGTTCAAAAAGCCATGACTTTAAAGACGGCCCAAGAGGTTGAAGAGTACATTATTGAGAAAATCCTGGTCAAACACCCGAATGCTTTCCTTACAGGCCAAATCATCTAGCCCTTTTCTTTTTACCCTGTTATCCTGAGCTGAGAGACGGCTGGCTTATCCCCAATGAGAATCAGGCTCAGTTGTTCTTATGTCAAATTCAGTTACACGGTTTATCAGTCTTTGGTTCTTCAATTTTCTTTTTATGCGAGAAGCTTTTTTCTTGTCAAAGACACCCAGCAATCTCTTGTATCCGGAGTCGTCATACAGATAAAGAACCTTCTTGTCTTTTGCCCTCTTCAAGGCCTCTTCTATTTGTTCCTGAAGAGTTGTATCAATCAAGGTTTGCATCCTTTTTCTGCCTCCGGAATTAAATATGCAAATTTTGTGCCAAGATACTGCTAAAAAGATATAATTCTCTCCCTGTCGTTTTTCTCCACGTTGACGCTCTGTAAACAATCTTTGCAATTGTAAAATATTTTTCGAAATTGATATTGAATCATACTAAAGAATATTTAGGCGTCGCCAAATTCCTTCTTGAAAATAGATCAGGCCGGGTGTTTAAGAAAACCAAAACACCCAGCCTGCTCTATAACTTTGCATCTTTTGAAATCACCTGCTATCATGACTGCATCAACCGAGGTTTTAGAAGGCATGGAAAAAAAGATTAAGCCCAAGGTCATTGATTTTCATGTCCATATCGGACAAAAGGAGCACTGGCATGAATGGGTGCTCTCCTACCAGGAGTCAACGCAATCAGAGTATTTCAGCCGATACGATGAAATGATTGACCCGGAAAAGTTCGCTTCTTATCTCGAAAGGAATCATATTGAAAAGGCTGTCATCCTCCCTGAAATAAGCCCGATTACGACCGGCGTTGTCAGCAACGAGTATGTTCTCGAGTTTTGCCAAGGACACGAGGTCTTTATTCCCTTTTGCACCATAAATCCTTTTGTTGTCAACAACTTGGCAAAAGAATCAGAAAAATACTTAAAACAGGGTGCCAAGGGAATAAAACTCTATCCTTCGTACAATCATTTCTATCCGAATGAAAGCAGAATGTATCCCCTTTATGCCCTGGCTAATGAAGAAAAGCTTCCGGTCCTTATCCATACCGGCTCCTCAGTCTTCAAGGGCTCCAAGATAAAATATGCTGAC
Organism: uncultured Eubacteriales bacterium; assembly: GCA_964645765.1. Classification (GTDB taxonomy): domain Bacteria; phylum Acidobacteriota; class Aminicenantia; order Aminicenantales; family Aminicenantaceae; genus CAZGMN01. The sequence goes on along the minus strand of CAZYBE010000024.1, from coordinate 8,039 downwards.
CCTATCTGGCTGGATGATGTGGCCTCAGATTTTCCTGACCTGCATCTCGTTATGGCTCACAGCGGAAGAGGTTTATGGTATGAGAAGGCTTTTTTCCTTTCTCGTCTTCATCCAAACCTCTATCTTGAAATTTCAGGGCTTCCCCCGAAGAACCTCCTGAATTACTTTCCGGATATGGAAAAGAATATCGATAAATTCATTTACGGCTCTGATTGGCCCGGGATTAAGGCCATTTCCAGCAATATTGAAGCCATAGAAGAACTTCCTCTGTCCCAAGAATCCAAGAAAAAGATTTTCTATGATAATGCAGCCCGGCTCCTGAGGCTATGATGGATATTATCAAGGCCATTGCTTCTGAGATTAGAGATTCCCAGTACGCTGTCGTCTTTACCGGGGCAGGGATTTCGGCTGAGAGCGGTGTGCCAACCTACAGGGGAGAAGGGGGACTCTGGACCAAGTATGACCCGAAATTATACGCCAACATCTATCATTTCCATAAAGACCCTTCCTATTACTGGAATTTCTTTCGTGAGGTCCGCTACCCGCAACTCAAGAAGGTCAAGCCGAATAAGGCCCATCTCGCCCTGGCTGAGATCGAGGCTGCAGGAAATTTAAAAGCGATCATCACTCAGAATATTGACGGGCTTCATCAGGAGGCCGGCTCTGCCTCGGTTGTCGAATTGCATGGAACGACGAGGATTATCTATTGCCTTGACTGCTCCCGGCAATATTCCATGGATGAAGTCTTTGCCCGGCTTAAGATTGAAACCCCGCCTCTCTGTTCTGCCTGCAAAGGGAAGTTAAGGCCGGCTGTTGTCTTTTTTGGAGAAGCGCTGAACTCCCAAATTCTCAGCCAAGCCTTTAAGGAAGCGGAGAAATGTGATTTTCTTCTTGCTGTGGGGAGCTCCCTGGTCGTTTATCCAGCAGCAGAGATTCCCTTGAGAGCAAAACAGAACGGAGCGACTTTAGCCATCATCAATAAAGAACGAACGCCTTTAGACGACGTGGCCGATTATGTCATCCATGACGAGGCGGGAAAAGCCCTTCCTCAGATAGCTCAAAGGTTGAAGATGG
>CAZYBE010000024.1:0-6865 GCA_964645765.1 uncultured Eubacteriales bacterium | reverse complement strand
GGAAAAGCCCTTCCTCAGATAGCTCAAAGGTTGAAGATGGACTAAGGCTATTCTCGGCCGTATTTATCCTCGAGGCGAACGATGTCTGATTCATCAGAGTCGCCCAGCCAGAGCTCCATAACCCGCCCCCTTTTCTGGCCGAGGCAGCGCAGCCGGTGAGGAGCCTTGCTGGGAATGAAGATTTCCTCACCCTCTTTTGGCTTCCAGACTCTGTCAGCCAAAGTGACTTCCAGCCCCTCATCCAGGACAACCCAGAATTCACTCCGGTGCTCGTGGAACTGGAGAGAGAGAACTCCTCCTGGGTTAAGGGTGATGATTTTGATGTTTCTCGCAAACTCATAGGGGAAAGAGCGAAATTTTCCCCAGGGCCTGATATCTTCTTTTATTTTTTTTCTGAAATTTTCAATATTGCTTATTGTATCCTGCCCCATGCGGCTAAAGGACATTAAAACGGGATGTCGTCTCCCCCTTCCCCTTCTTTTTCTTTGTCAGGCGAAGTCTCATCTTCTTCAGGAATTTCAGGACCAGGCTTGGGCTCTGGACGATAGGCCTGTTCTTCAACAGCTTCTTCCCTTTTGCCGAGAAGGGTGATGGTTCTCGCCTCAATTTCAGTGGTAAATCTTTTGTTGCCCTCCTTGTCCTGCCAACTCCGCGTCCTCAATTTTCCTTCCAGGTAAATTTGCTTTCCCTGGGTCAAGAACTTTTCGCAGAATTCAGCCAGCTTTCCCCAGACGACAATGCGGTGCCATTCGGTTCTGTCATCAGATTGGTTCGTCTTCGGGTTTAAGAAGCGCTCGTTTGTTGCCAGACTGAACCTGGCCACGGCTCTCTCTGTCTGGGGCAGGTATCTGACCTCGGGTTTCTGGCCGAGCCTGCCGATCAATGTCACTTTGTTGAGGCTGTTGATGTCTCTCATTTTTTCGTAGTTAGCTCCTTGATTTTTTGTTGGGCAATCTTTGTTTCTTCTTCAAGAGGGAACTTGCTGACCAGGAGTTTATAGACAGAGAGCGCTTCTTCTTTTTGTCCCAGTTCTTCAAGGCAGATTCCCTTTTTCAGGTAAGCTTCAGGAATTTTATTTCCGTTAGGGTAGTTGAGGATCAGGTCGTTGAATTGGTCGACAGCCTCTTTGAACTTTTTCTGACTGAAGTCGCATTCGCCAATCCAGTAGAGGCAATCGTCGACAAGGGGTGATTCAGGGAATTGCTCCATGTACATCTTAAAGCCGGCAATGGCCAGGTCGAAGTTCCCTTTGAGATAATCTGAGTTGGCCATGTTGAAGACTTCTTGAGGAGAGAGGCGAGCTGTTGGAGGCGGTTGAGAGGGTGCTTGAGGAGTTGGCTGAGCAGGAGCAGGGGCTTGTTCTTCCTTTTTCACTTCCTTGGCTTTTTTTCCTGAAGGCTGCTTTTTCTGTGCCTCTTTTGTTTCTTTCTTTTCCTCTTGTTGGGGTTGCGGTTGTTGTGGCTGCGGCTGCGGAAGGAGTTGAGGCAAGAGGGTCGGGAACCTTTTTATCTCTATAAGGTCTTCAGAAACTTTAACAAGCTGCTGGTTCAGCGTCTCTAACTTATCCAGGAGAACCTGATACTGAGAAGGGATTTTTGCCTGGTCGGCTTTTAAACCCGCCTGCTCTGTCTGCAGGAGCTTGGCCAGGTTCAAAAGTTCTTTGGTTTGTTCCCTGATGTTATTAATGTCCTCAGCATTTTTCTCTATCTTTTCTTGGAGTTGGAGGATCTGCTTTTTGAGGAGTTGGACATCCTGATAGATCAGCTCATAGGTCTTTTTCTCTTTATCAGTTCCTGCAGAGGCGATGGGCAAAACCAGGAGGAGCCATACCCAGCTGAGTCTTTTATTCATCAATTATTTTCCGATAATCCTGAATTGAGCCCTTCTATTCTTCTGCCAGGCGACTTCGTCGTGCCCTGTATCAAGAGGCATACTTTTGCCATAAGAGATTGTCCTTATTCTATCAGAAGAAATCCCAAGAGAAACAAGGTAGTCATATGTGCTTTTTGCTCTCCTTTCCCCTAGAGCCAGGTTGTACTCCTCAGTCCCTCTTTCATCGCAATGGCCTTCGATGAGAATTTTTATGGTCGCAAACTTTTTCAGCCACTCGGCATTTGCTCCAAGGACAGGCTTGTCATCATCTCGGATGAAGTACTTGTCGAAATCAAAATGAATCATTCCCAGAGGCGCTTCAGTGTTCATGTCTTCAAGAGATTTTTTCATGAAAATTTCTTCTTCAGTTAATACTGGTTCTTTAACCACCGGAGCCGGCTGTTCTGGGACAACTTTTTCAGGCGCAGGCTGCTCTTTGACTTGAGCGGGCTGGGGCGGGGGCGGGGGTGGAGGAGGGGCTGGAGCTTCTTTGACTTTTCCCCGACAGGAAACAAGAAAAGCAAAGACAAGAAAACAAGCCAAAGATAAGATTATAATTTTCTTCATTTGATCTCCTTTTAGTTTTTTTTTTACCCGATTTGAATCGGGCGGTTGTTGTTCGCAACTATTTTATACAGACAAATACCGCCGATGTCAACATAATAGAGAAAGAATTTTTTTCGATGATGAAAAGCTTCGTTATGGATCATAGCCATTCAAACAGTTTTCTCAGCACCCAGTCTGATCCTGTTCATATCGCGAATTTGCGGATACTTCTAATTGTGGATGAAAATATTTAGATATCTCTCATTTATCCAAGCTGAGGAAAAAATTCCATAAAAAACAGCGAGATACAAATGAGAAATTAAACATAATAATATGACGCAAAAGTTGCGGGAAGATTCTCAGCTTATTTGTCCTTGTTAGGGACAGCGAGTCAAGCCGCCTCTTGAAGAATAAAGCCTGTCTATTCTCCTATCATTTTATCGCGACCATTCAGGGAGTTTGTTATTTCCTCGAGAGGTGAGGCAGCGCAGGTTTTGGCTGTCATAATCGATTGTGTAGATTTGAGAAGTCCCGTTAAGGTTTGAGGAGAAGACAAGATGCCTGCCGTCAGGAGACCAGGAAGGGGACTCGTTATGGGCAGTGCTCTCGGTCAGCTTGATGATCTGGTTTGTTCGAAGGTTCTGGACGTAGAGATCAACTATAGAATCGACGCGTGAGACATAGGCAATCCTGTCTCCTGTTGGAGACCAGGCTGGCGCATCGATATAAGTTCCGCCGAAGCTTATCCTGCGCACATTGGAGCCCTCTGCATCCATGATATAGATTTGGGGAGAGCCTCCCCTGTCTGAGGTAAAGGCAATCTCCCGGCCTGTCGGGGACCAGGAAGGAGCCGTATCAACGGCATCATTAAAGGTCAGCCTCTTGATATCCTTGCCGTCGCTCGTGGCCACATAGATTTCGGGGTTTCCTTCGTCCCTGGTCGAGCAGAAAGCCAACTTCTTCCCGTCGGGAGAGAAGGCTGGAGCATAATTTGTCCCCTCGCTTGTCACCTCAATTCGATTCCCCTCATAGATGTCCAGAATATAAAGGCCTGCCCTTTCGTTGGAATAGGAGGTGTAGGCAATTTTTCTGCCGTCAACAGACCAGGCAGGCATGTAGTCTGTGGTTTTATTGAAGGTTAGTCGAGTCTGGTTCTGGCCGTCATAGTCCATCATGTAGATTTCGTCGTTGCCATCCCGGTTTGAGACAAAGGCAATCTTGCTGGTGAAATATGGTTTTTCACCGAATATTTTCATGATTTCGTCTGTCATCTTATGAGCAGCCAGGCGGAGCAGGGATTTTTCGGATTGATATCGTTTTCCGTTGATGTATTGCCCTCCTCTGACGTCATAGATTTTTCCATCGAAGATAATCACTTTTTTATCTTCACCCTCCCGCACCTCACCGACAAAAAGGATTTTGGCCTGGATGGATTCCCAATCCTTGAAGAATATTTTTTCTGGGTTGAGCGGCCGGATGTAGCTGTAATAGCTTTTGGGAAGGAGCTGAAAAATCCGGCTGTATTGCAAGTCATCTGATATGACCTGATGAAGCTCGGCGGCTGCGGATTGTGCTTCAGGGGAGGAGGAATGGACGATGAATTCCGGGAGAGCCAGGGGGATGGCTGGCATTCCCTCTTTTATGCTCATGACGACTTCTTGTTGGGAATAAAGAATCAGTCCGGCAGCAAAGAGAAGGCTTGAATAAAAGAGAATCTTCTTTATCTTCACTTGGAATGCTCGAATATCAAGTAAATGGCCAGGAACTCCCCTTCATAGTCCTTGGGGAGAGGGGGAAAACTTGAGGATTGCACGGCACGGAGAGCGGACATATCAAGGGATTCTATTCCGCTCGATTCCTGGATCTTAATATCAGAGATCTTACCGTCTCGATTAATCTTGAAATAAACGGTGGCGTGGAACTTTCCTGAGATTCCGGCGTCGATAAGAGACGTGAACCAGTTCGACGAGACTTTGTCGGTGATAATCTGAAGGTAATAGGTGAAGGGAAAGTTGGAAAGCCCGATCTGGGAGGAGAAGGCTGAGCTGAATCCTGGTTCGGTTCCAGCGCCCTCACCGCCGCCAATCCTAATCCCAGAGCCAGACCCTCCTCCAGTCCCGGCACCTGAGCCTGTTCTTTCTTCTGCGGCTGTTGCTTCTGCTGTTTCAGCGGCCTTTTGCTCTTTTTGGATCGAAGCCGCTTTTTCCGGCTTTGGCTTTGTTTCCTTTTTGGGCTTTGCAACCGGATGCCTCAGGGAAGATGCCGGCTCCTGCTCGAGCTTTGAGAGCGTAGTTAAATCCTTCAATGTCTGCCTCTTGGGAAGGGGAGTCTCCCCGACTTTTTCCCCTCCGCCTCCTGGCCCTCCTCCACCGCCGCCGGCAAAAGTGATGACATTGACATAATGAATCATTTCTTTGTTTGAAGTCGCCGGCAGACGAGGAGAAAAAAGAATCAGGAGAAAAAGTGCGACATGGACGGTTACAGAGAAGATGACCGCTATTCTGAAAGCTGGAAGGTCTTTGCCCAGTGCGGTCATTTTTTTTCTTTTTCCTCCAGCTCCACCGGTCTTGTCACCAAGCCGATGATTTCGACCCCAGCTTTTTTTGTGATGTCGAGAAGGCGCATGATGAATCCGTAAGGCAGGCTTTCATCCCCGCGGATGAAGACGATTTTCTTCTCCTTCCCGTGAAAGTATTCTTTTAATTTCTGCTCTAAAAGATATTGATTGATGACAGAATTTTCGATGTGGATGTATCTGTCTTTGGTAACGGTGATGGTCAGGCCTTGCTCAGCCGGAGTGGTTTCTGTCTCGGCTTGAGGAAGGTTGACGCTGATTCCTGATTGAATCATAGGGGCAGTGACCATGAAGATGATTAAGAGGACGAGCATGACATCCACAAATGGTGTGACATTGATCTCAGACAGGGAAGTGCCAAGCTGTCTTTTGTGGGGAGGATAGGTTCTAAGAGCCATAAAGCCTTTCTGCAATGCTCAAAAATTCAAGGGAAAAATCTTCCATCTCTGTGATCAGGTCTTTTATTCGGTTGAGAAAATAGTTGTAGGCGATGACCGCTGGAACAGCCGCAAACAGGCCGGCCGCGGTGGCGACGAGCGCCTCGGCGATTCCAGGAGAGACCGTGTCAAGGCTTGCCGACCTGACAATCCCAATTCTATGAAAGGCGTCCATGATTCCCCAGACTGTTCCAAAAAGGCCGATAAAGGGAGTGACGCTCCCGGTCGTTGCCAGGAAGCTCATCATTCTTTCTAACCTCGAAATTTCCTGGTTTGATGCTTTGAGCAGAGCCCTGTTGATCGTTTCAAGTTTTTCTATGCTGCGACTTTGACCCCCTGACTTGCTCAGGTAGGCGAGTTCTTTATATCCAGACTGAAAAAGTGAAGCCAGAGGACTGAACCTGAATTTTTTTGCGGATTTGCTGATTTCAGTTAAATCACTGCTCTCTCGGAAAAATCTCATGAATTTCTTAGAATGCAAGGAGGCTGACCTGATGGTTTTTCTTTTGAAGAAGATAATTGCCCAGGAAAAGACTGAAAAGAAGAGAAGGACGAACAGGACAATTTTGACCATGAGGCTGGCGTCAGCGACAAGTTTTAGAATGTTCATCTTTTCCGATTAAAAAAAGTAGCATAGGGGAGGGTCAAAGTCAATCTTGGTTGAATTAACAAAGGTTCTTCAGGATTTCCATCGCCACCTGTTTGGCCCCTCTTCCGCTCTCTTTGGTGGGGCCGACACAGGAAGGGCATCCTTCCTGGCAGGGGCAGGCCATGATCGTTTTCAGGCATTGCTCGAGGAGTTCTTTCTCCAGGTCAAAGAGAGAGGGGCTGAGCCCTATCCCTCCCGGAAAATGGTCGTAGATGAAGATATTCGGCTCAAAGGCGATATCATAGAAGGCGGGCTCCTCTTTTTCATCCAGAACCTTCACGGGAATATCGCGTGGAGGAACTGATTTTCCAGTGGAGTTGTCGCCGATGGAGACGCCGACATCATGGATGTCGCACATCATGAAAAGGGGCGCGACATGATGGAGGATGTAAGCCAGGCCGAAAAGCCCGTTGATCTTTTCTTCTGAGGAAAACGGCAGGGAATGGAAGATTTCAGAGGGTATGGTCAGCCAGTAGGCTGTGGTGTGCATCTCGTTCTGAGGAAGGCTGAGGTCGCCTGCGCCCACGTTTTCCATGGTGTAGAATTTGATTTTCTTGAAGCCGACGACCTGGGTTTCGAGATGGACCTCGCCGTGGGAGATGGTGCATTTCTCCAAATTTTTCTTGTTGAAGACATCGAGGATTTTGATTTTGGTGTAATCGATGGCATCGGTGAAATAATCGACATCTGTTTTCTTGACGTAGGCTTTTCTCTGCTCGTATTCGAGCTTTTCGACAAAGTACTGCTCTCCCTCGCAGATATAGATGGCCTTGGGATGAAGGGTGG
>CAZYBE010000023.1:0-50270 GCA_964645765.1 uncultured Eubacteriales bacterium | reverse complement strand
ATTCTAAGTTTTCTCAATCTCAACGCATCACAGAGCCCGTGATATCAAGATGATTGTGAGGGTGATGTGCTGGAGCTCGTTTTCCTCGCCGGGGAAAACGAGCGTGCTCCGAACCTCCAGCACGTCACCTATACACGGATTTTTGGATGCTTCAACTTCTCACTAAATAGTTGACAGAGCGAGAATCAGATGATATGTATTACATCTCAATCCGAACCCTCTTTAGTGGGAAAACCCATTTTTAAAGAGGAATAACGTGACTCAAAAAAATTTCCAAAACATTATTTTCGAGATTAAAGGCGAAAAAGCTTTCCTGACTATCAACCGCCCTCCCCTGAATATTCTGAATATCGCTGTCATGGAAGAGATGAACCAGGCTTTGAACTCGCTCGCCGGAAACATAGAGGTCAAGGTTCTGGTCATAGGCGGAAGCGGCGAAAAGGCTTTCTCCGCCGGAGTCGACATCACCGACCATACACCAGACAAAGCAGAGAAGATGCTCAAAGTCTTCCATGATATTTTCCGCAATATGCTCAAACTCGACCAGGTAACAGTGGCCGCGTTGAGAGGCCTTACCCTGGGCGGCGGATGTGAAGTCGCTCTTTTCTGCGACCTCGCCATCGCCGCTGACAACTTGAAAATCGGGCAGCCTGAGATAAAACTCTCAGTCGTCGCTCCTGTCGCTCTCCTCATCCTGCCGCGCCTTGTCGGGATAAAGAAGGCCTCAGAGATGCTCTTAACCGGAAAAATCATCGAAGCTGCAGAAGCTGAGAAGATGGGCCTGGTCAACAAAATCGTTCCACTGGCGTCCTTCGATTCAGAGCTTGAGAGTTTCCTCCAGCCTTTTTCCGAATTAAGCCTGGTCGGAGTGAGGCATTCAAAAAAAGGAATTCATCTCGGTCTAGAGACAAGCTTTCTCGAGGGATTGGAGAGGATTGAAAAAACTTACCTGAGGGAACTGATGGCCACAGAAGACGCCCATGAAGGATTGAAAGCTTTCATGGAAAAAAGAAAGCCTCTCTGGAAAAATAAATAAAGGAGGAAGAAATGAGAGCAGCCGTTTTTCATGAGCCCAATAAACCTCTGGTCATTGAAGAGGTCGAAACTCCGAAGCCAGGCTCTAGCGACCTCAAGGTTAAAATCGCAGCCTGCGGTGTCTGCAACACTGATTTGCATTATATAGACCATGGTGTTCCCACTTTCAAAAAGCCGCCCATCATCCTGGGCCATGAAGCTTCGGGCATAGTCGAGGAAGTTGGCTTTAAAGCTAAAAACTTCAAGGTTGGTGATAGGGTGCTCATCCCTCCTGTCTTTTCTTGCGGCTACTGTGACAACTGCCGCCTGGGTCGGGAGAACATCTGCATGAACATGATCATGCTCGGAAATCATGTGGACGGCGCTTTTGCCGAATATGTTTGTGTCCCTTCCAAGGACTGTCAGCATCTTCCCAAAGAGCTCCCGCTTGAAGAATCCTGTATCATCTCCGATGCCATCTCCACCCCTTATCATGCTGTCAAAAACCGCGCTAAAGTCAGGCCGGGTGATTCCGTTGTCGTTTTTGGCTGCGGCGGTGTCGGAATAAACGTCGTTCAGATGGCAGCCGCCTGCGGAGCTTCGGTCGTAGCTGTCGACATCTCGGATTATAAGCTGGATATGGCTAGAAAATTAGGAGCCCAACATACAATAAACTCCACAGCAAAAATAGAGAAGGAGCTGCTCAAGGAAATAAGAGAAATGACTGGCGGAGGAGCGGATATCTCCATCGAGGCCATCGGCAACCCGAAGACAATCGAGCTGGCTTCAGCCTCGATCAAACCCGGGGGACGCCACTGCCAAATCGGCTATTCTCCCCATGATGCTGTCCTCAATGCCGGAAGGCTGATGTTTAGAGAAATCGAAATTATTGGCTCTCTGGGCTGCCGGCCTGTTGATTATCCCAAGATTATCGAAATGGTCAGGACAGGGAAAATTCAGCTCCTGCCGGTGGTGACCCATAGATTCAAACTCCAGGATATCAATCAAGCATTTGACTTGATGAGAAAGGGAGAAGCCCTGAGGTCCATCGTCCTCCCCTAAGCGGCTCGGATAAAAGAAAGGTCTTTTACGCTTCCTGGGCGAGAAAATAGTCCGCAGTTTGTAGGCCGTATTTATTGGGTTCTAAAGACTTTATAATCGACCTTTTGTAAACTCTTCTCACAGAATCTATTTCCACCAAATTGACAATCTCTCCATCGACTTTGTTGCCGAAAACATCGGCAATAATTTTCACTTTGGGCCTGAGCATAAAGGCGGCATCTGGATTTGTCTCAATCACGATTCCCATCTCGCCGGTGTCAAGAGCGACAAGAGTGCCCACAGGATAAACACCCAGCATATTGACAAAAATTTTGATGAGAACTGAGTCGAATTCCTCTCCGCTCTTCTCCAGCATCAGATTTAAAGCTTCATCTCTGGTTAATATATGGTCTCGGTAAGGTCTTTGAGTTGTCACCGCGTCAAAAAAATCGCATATTTTAACGACTTTGCTGTAAAGATTTATTGTGTCCTTTTTCCAGCTCTTGGGGTATCCAGAGAGGTTTGACCAGAGATGGTGTTCCAGAGCGACATAAAGGGCTTTCACAGGAAGATAACCTGAACTTTTAAGAGAGATCAACTTTCCTACGCCATGATAGGTATGCCTTTGCATCATCGCTCTTTCTTCCTCTGTCAATTTCTCTTTTTTATCAACGATATCCTTAGGAATTTCTACCTTCCCGATATCATGGAAAAAGGCGCTTAGGCCTAATTCAATCAATTCCTTTTTTTCCAGCCCCAATCTTCTTCCAAAACAGGTGGCAAGAATGGAAACGTTAGCCGAGTGGTTGATGGTGTAATCATCATAATTTTTTATGTTCGTCAAGCCAAGCATATAAGCCTCATCACGGCTGATGATACTGACTATGGAACGGATAAGTCTTCGTGTTGTTTTGATCTCAAGATTTTTTTTTGAGCCTTCATGCGAAAAGGTTTCTTTCAAATGGGCTATGCTCTTGAAAAATACCTTTTTTGCCGTCTGCTTGGTCTGGTCATCTTTTGCGCTTTTGGCTATTTCAAATGAGTGGGTTTTGATCAAGAAAATATGGCGAATTCCACTTCTTTCTATCTTCTCTTTGAATTCTTCGAATGGGTTTTCCTGTTTTCCTTTGGAGTTTGCCAGCAGAACCACAAACTTTGTCAGCTGTTCAATATCCAGCCCTGACTCGAAGCCGACTGTTCCTATATCTTTCTCCCGTAATGCATCGGATAGGAATTTGAACTTGCTGTAGCTGAGAAAATCAAATTTAACTCTGGTCGAATTGAAAAAAAGAGTGTTTTCATAAAATTGAAATACAGCCTCTCTTTCATTCTTCAAAACATTCTGTATTAAAGAAAAGAGAGGATTGACCTGGCTGACGAAGGCAAGGTTATTTGGCTCATAAATTTGAGCAGTTTTTAGTGAAGCAGAAAAGCGGATAAATATCTCTTCGACTGTCTTAAAAATCTCTTTTTGGGAGGAATCGGTATGATTTTCTGTTTCGTTCTGCTTATCCTTTTCCATTGAATAACCTTTCTTAAACTTCACTTAGAATTTCGCGAGATATGTCTTTTGACGTTAATCTCCTCAGTGCAAGTTTACAAGCTTGGCGAATGGTTTTGTTCCAGATCTTCATCCCTTCTTTAAGAGTCTCTAAAGCTTCAAATGAAGCCATAATTTCCAGGGACTGGACTGCATAAAGGCGAGTTTCAATCAATTTGCCGTTGGAGAAAAAACTCCTTTTTTTCATCAGGGAGCAAAGGAAGGTGCAGACGTCGTTGCTTTGGCTTAAGGCCAAAAAATTCAACAGGGCTTTTCTCTCTATCCTGCTTCTCGCCAAAAAATCCTTTCTTTTGGCTAATTCCAAGACATGTTCAAGGGTATCTTTATCTCCAAAGTATTTGAGTCCCAGGGAAGCCAGGGTCCGAATGTCTTCCTCATCATCTGATAGAAATTTTAAAAGAATCCTGTTTGTAGATTCACCCCCAACTTTTCTTAAAGCCTGGATAGTTTCAAACCTCACCCCCTTGTCTTGATGGCTGACAAATCTTTCCAGATAAGGCTCAACCTCCTGCTTGCCTGTTCTCCCTAAGATGGATATAACTTCCCTGGTCAGAGAAACCCTGCTATTTATGGCAATGCTAACCAGGGATGCTATGTCCTTGCTGCCCATCTCAAAAAGGAAATTTGATGCCTTGAGCCGGACGAGCGGGTCATTCGAAATCTCCCAAATATCGCCGACAAGCGGGATTGTCCCCGGACCAAGATGTTTTAAGTATTGAAGGAAGGAATCAAAATTCTTTATCTTCCCGTCAAGGAATAATTTCTTCAGAAAATCGAAAGAATCTTTATTCTTGGCTTTTTGAGATAAATCTTCCAGAGATTTCACTCTTTCATCGCACTTTCCAGAAAAGACATCCTTCAGCTCTTGGGCACGGGTTAAGACCAGGCAAGCTAAGTCAAAATTGGCATTGAAGAGGACTTCCTTGAAGCATTGATCAAGGACGTTTAAAATAGCCCCAAACTGATCCTGCCTTTCCTCCAAGAAAAGAATTTCGAAAAGCAGATTAGCCAATTCCGTCAAGGGCAGGGCGGACCGACATTGCTCGAGCAGGGAATAAACCTTAGGAGTTTCATCTTCTTTCAGAACAGAGAGCGGGAAAGGAATCATGACCTCTTCCAAATTGGCTTGGCCATTCTCTTGCTTGGCCTTTATAATCTTGAAGCCTAAAGCGATGCTTCTTCGATTGACCTCTTCGCTATCCTCCGAGGTCAGTTCTATTTTTCCATTCGAAAACTTTTCTTTTAGAGCATCAATATCTATTTTATTCTCTTCCTCATCGGAATCCGACTCAAGAAATTCATCAGGCGCAAAAAACCGGATATGGAGAAAATCTTTTATCCAGAGAGAATTGACGATATCGCTATTCTCTGGAGGCAGGTCTGACTCTTCTTTTATCACTTCTAAAAATTCTTGTATCTCTCTCTCGTCTAAGCCTTTATGAAAGGACAGCTCTCTTATTCCGTCTTTAAAAAAGAGAAAGGGCAGGCTGGACTTTTTTTCTTCATCCTGAAAAACTGCTTCCCCTCTGAGAGTGAACTTAAATTCATCAACACCTATGAGCAGCACCTCGAATTTATCCAGGAACTCGTGAATCTTCTCAGCAAAGGAATTAATGAAGGTTTTAATCGAAGGGTTCCCGGAAGGAAAGATCTTTATCGCTGAAAACGATTTTTCAAGAGCTTTAAAGACTTCTTTCGCCTTCAGCATTTCCTCAGGGTTGAATTCTTCTCCATGGGCTGAGTTATTCTGATCTTCTGAATTAGGCGAGTTCATTTTGAAAAATTTTTTTTGAGCGTGCGTCTTGTTGGAATTCATCGGCGGACTCAGCGGATCAAAATGATAAATTCAGGATTACGAGGAATTGTTTTTTTTGATAAGTCTTTAGCGGCAAGGAATGATATAGTCCTTTCACACTATTCATGCTTTTAAAAATGGAGACTATAAATAAATGGGATAGCTTTAGTCGAGAAAAAAAAGAGAAAATTGAAGCACTCGACATTCTCACCTCTCTTTCGAGTCTATTTATAGGTATAATAAGCAATCAACAAACTCAATAGCCTTAAGGGATGAATTCAGAGGTGGTTTCCATTGAGACTCTTCTCATCACTTTTGGGTCTGGAATTTCACCCCTTTTGGCTAATTTCTCAAAGGCCTAAAATTCTTCTAAAATTGCGCAGGTCTCAAGATGAGGGGTATGAGGGAAAAAGTCGTAGATGCGAATATCTTTCAATTTGTATTTCGAATTCAGGAGCTTCAAATCCCTGGCGAGCGTTGAAGGATTGCAGGAAAGATAAACAATGAGAGAAACTGGCTCATCGAGAAGACTTTGAACAATACTCCGAGAAATCCCTTTCCGGGGAGGGTCGAGGATTAAAACATCTATCCTCTTTTTTAAAACCCAGGATATCCACTCCTCACTCAACCCTTCGCAGACTGTGAAGTTTCCGACCCGGTTTAAATCGAGATTCTTCTTCAGGAATTCGATATTCTCAGTTGAAGATTCAACACCCATGACCTCGGCTGCATTTGAAGCCAGAGATATTCCGAATGTTCCGACCCCGGAGTAAAGGTCTGCGACTCTCTCCTTTCCGCTGAGAGGGATGATATTTCTCAGGTCGAGGAAAACTTCTTTGAGCAATTCTATGTTGACCTGGAAAAAAGATTGAGGACCGATGCGAAAAGTGTTCTCTCCGATTCTTTCTTCGATATAATTCTCGCCATCAAGGATAATCTCTTCAAGGCCTTTTCTTTTCTTGAGCAGACAGATAATCCCTCTTAAAGGGAATCTTGACTTGAGCGGAGCTAAATTCTCCTTAAGACCTTCCATATCTTGCCTGGAATTGAGATAAAGAACGAGAAGCATTGCCTGATTGGAAGAACTTTCTTTCACTTCAACCTCTCCTATGACATCGAGATTTTTGGCGGTCGTTGTTTCTCGAAATGCGGTTAAAAGAGCATTCATCTCTGCGGAGACAAGAAAACATTTCTCTATTCTGACGAATTCGTCCTGGGCTCCAGGCTCGTGGTAGGCAAGATGAGCTTTTGAGCCTTCCCGGATGAGGCTGAGGCGAACTTTGTTCCTGTAGCCCCAAATCTCAGGCGAAGGCCTGATCATCAGCTTAGGAAGCTCAATCCTGAGGCTCCGCAAAAATATTTCCTGGATTTGGGATTTTTTGATTTCAAGCTGAAGAGGATAATCGATGCACTGGTAAGGGGAACAGGTCTTGTAATGGGCACAGCGGGCAGGAACTCTGTGCGGCGATTCCTTGAGAATTCTCGTCACTCTGGCTTCAACGTAAGTCTTTTTTTCATTGATTGGAACAGCTTCAACCTCTTCTCCTGGAAGCCCCTCATCACAAAAAATAACCTTGCCCGCAGCTATGGCCATGCTTTTTCCAGGATATACGATTTTCTCAATGCGAACGTTCATTGAAGTATTGGTGCCTTGTTTCTTATAATGTCTTTCTTAAAAAAATTTCTATCTCAATATATGCAATAATATTAAGCCATTAATATCGTTCCTTTTTATATAATTATTTGAGCGAAGGCCAGTGGGTGGCGTGCTGGGGGTGAGGAGTCCCCTATGAAGCCTGAGCGGGCATGGTTCTTCGGCCGAAGGCCGAAGAGAGCGAAGGCTGAATGGGAGCTGATTTTCTTCGCTGGAGAAAATCAGCGTGCTCCGAACCTCCAGCACGCCACCCACTGGCCTGAGCTCTATTTCCCTTTAAACTCCCCTTTTCTCTTCTCCAGGAAAGCTGCAACTCCTTCTTTCTTGTCTTCGGTCGTGCAGGAAAGGGCATGAAGGAAAGATTCAAGGGCAAAGCCCGAGCCGGTCGTCCCCTCCTGACTCCTGTTCACCGCTTCCTTGGCGTACCTCACGGCCAAGGGAGGACGTGAGGCGATTTTCTGAGCAAGCTCCATCGCGGCTGACATCAATTTCTCTGGAGGAACAACCCTGTTGACAAGCCCAATGCGGCAGGCTTCTTGAGCGTCGATGAAATCTCCGGTGAGAATCATCTCCATCGCCCTTCCCAATCCGACCAGCCTCGGAAGGCGCTGGGTTCCTCCATCTCCAGGAATGATTCCCAGCTTGACTTCAGGCGCTCCGAATTGAGCCTTCTCCGAACAGATTCTAATCGAACAGGCTAAAGCAAGCTCAAGACCTCCCCCTAAAGCATAGCCGTTGACAGCGGCTATGGCCGGGACATGAAGGTTTTCTATCCTGGAGAAGATCTCCTGCCTTTCTTTGGAGACTCTTCGCCCCATCTTTGCCTCTCGGTCAACTATCTCATTGACGTCTGCGCCGGCAACAAAGGCTTTATCCCCCGCGCCAGTGATGACCAGGACTCTCAGTTCTTCGTCGCTTTCAATCTCGTCGAGGAGCTGCTTTAATTCCGAAGTCAATTCACTGGAAATAGCGTTCATCTTATCAGGACGGTTGATGGTCAAGAGGCCGATGTTATCTTTCTTTTCATAAATAAGTGTTTTATACATGATAGTGCTCCTTCTTAAAAGAAAAGGGGACAGGCAACTTTTTTAAAAAAAACTAGCCTGTCCCCTTTTCTACCCTTTTCTATCATTTTCATTCAAAGGCTCTGATGCCAAGCTCAAAGGAGCCGATGATCAACTGCTGAATCTGGGAGGTTCCTTCGTAGAGGGTGTTGATGCGGGCATCACGGTAGAAGCGCTCGACATCATATTCGCCCGAGAATCCATAACCGCCATGAATCTGAATCCCTTTATACGCGACGCGGTTGACCATTTCGCTGCAGTAATACTTGGCGATGGATGTCTCTCTGGTGTTGGGCATTCCCTTGTTCTTCATATCGCCAACACGGTAGACAAGCAGCCGGCCGGCCTCACATTCGACAACCATGTCGGCAATCATCTGCTGGACAAGCTGAAAGCTGGCGATAGGCTTGCCAAACTGAATTCTCTGCTTGGCATAATCTTTGCAGATGTCGATGCAGCCCTGGGCCGCTCCGACACAGCCTGCAGCCACAGTGAACCGGCCGAAATCCAGTGTGCCCAGAGCAACCTTGAAACCTTTGTTCACCTCACCCAGGACGCTTTCTTTGGGAACACGGCAATTCTCCAGAAATATCTCACCGGTGTTTGAAGCGCGGAGGCCGAGCTTATCATGGATGTCTTTTGTCGAAAATCCTTCGAATCCTTTTTCCACCAGAAAAGCCGTGATTCCTCTTGCCCCTGCGTCTCTATCAGTCTTGGCATAGACGATTGCCAAGTCAGCGAGTCCAGCATTGGTGATCCAGGTCTTCTGGCCGTTGAGGATGTAATCGTCGCCGTCTTTAACTGCGGTGGAAACCATGCTCGCCGGGTCGCTTCCTGCATTGGGCTCTGTCAGGCCAAAGCAGCCAATCCATTCGCCGCTGGTCAATTTTGGAAGATACTTCTTCTTCTGCTCCTCTGAGCCAAACGTAAAAAGGGGAAGCTCGACCAACGAAACCTGGACTGAATAGGTCCCTCTGAGGGATGAATCCACCCGGCCGATCTCCTCGGCCACAATCGCATGGCTGATGTAGTCAAACCCTGCTCCGCCGTATTCTTCGGGAATGGGCGTGCCCATAAATCCAAGGTCTGCCAGCTTCTTGAAAATCTCCCGTGGAAACCGAGCCTTTTTGTCATTCTCCCGGGCTGCAGGCGCAATCTCTTCTTTGGCGAATTTGCGGATGGTC
This sequence comes from uncultured Eubacteriales bacterium, assembly GCA_964645765.1. GTDB lineage: Bacteria > Acidobacteriota > Aminicenantia > Aminicenantales > Aminicenantaceae > CAZGMN01. Next base: position 40,957 of record CAZYBE010000023.1, on the reverse strand, counting down.
TCCTGGATCATTTTTTGTTCCTGACTGAAATCAAAGTCCATGGCTTACTCCTTTAAATTTTAAAGAAAAAGATAAAATGAGGACAGGTAGCTTTTTCTAAAAAAAGTAACCTGTCGCCTTCCTTGTAAGCATCTGTGAAAAAGGGGACTGTCCCCTTCTCTTACCTTTTCTTAATATTTGTAAAATCCTTGCCCTGATTTTTTTCCCAGCTTCCCTTCGGCAACCATCTTTTTGATGACATCAGGCGGCTTGTAGCGTTCGTCCCTGAGCTTGGAATACAGGGTTTCCATCTTCGCCAGATGAATGTCCAGCCCGATCATATCCATCAAGGCCAGAGGACCCATGGGCAGTCCTGCTCCAAGCTTCATCGCCTCATCGATATCCTGGGCAGAAGCGATGCCTTGAGAATAAACAACAGCCGCCTCGTTGAGCAGCCCGGCCAGGACACGGCTGACTATTCCGGCAGGTGCTTCCTTGGAGGTGGCTATGGGAGCCTTGCCCAGGCTCTCGGCAAACTTTTTTGTCGCGGCAATCGTTTCTTCAGAAGTTTTTTCTCCGCGAATGATCTCGACCAGTTTCATGACTACGGCCGGGTTGAAAAAATGCATTCCGATGACTTTATCAGGGCGGGAAGTGGCTGAAGCAATCTCGCTCACGGAAAGCGCAGTGGTGTTTGTGGCCAGGATTGTCTGCGGCGAGCAGATTGTATCCAGTTTCTTGAAGAGTTCTTTCTTGGCCTCGATCTTCTCGGAGATAGCCTCGATGACAAGGTCTGAATCGCGAGCAAGGCTTAGGTCTACGGACCATTTGATTCGAGAAAGGACAGAGTTCATCTCATCTTGAGAGATCTTCCCGGCCTCAACACGTTTCTGCAAGCCAGCTTTGACTTTCTCTTCAGCCTTCTTGACCAATTCCTGCGAGACATCGATCACAGTGACCCCATAGCCTTGCTGAGCACAGAGCTGCCCGATTCCAGAGCCCATAATCCCTGCACCGGCCACAAAAGGTTTTTTGACTTCCATTTTATTCCTCCATCAAAAAATGTTACAAATCTTTGACATTGCTCAAAATTTATTTGATTTAGTTACGCAGAAGGCGATTAAGAAAATTTAGAAAATTAAAGAGCATTTTAATTCTCTAACATTTTAAGACAGCCTCTCGACAATCATCGCCACGCCCTGTCCTCCACCGATGCACATGCTTGCCAGCCCAAGGGTCTTGTCGTAAGTCTTCAGGGCATAGAGTAAAGTGGTCAGTATCTTTGCGCCAGTGGCGCCAACCGGATGTCCGAGAGCGATGGCTCCACCATGGACATTGACCCTGGAGCGGTCCCATTTCAGCTCCTTCTCCACGGCCAGAATCTGGGCAGCAAAAGCCTCGTTGAGCTCGATGAGGTCGATGTCTTCAAGCTTCATCTTCGCCCGCTCTAAAGCCTTTGAGACTGCCGGCACCGGGCCGATTCCCATGACCCCAGGGTCAACGCCGGCGTGGGCGTAGGAAACAATCCGGGCTAAAGGCTTGACGCCGAGCGCGCTTGCTTTCTCCTTTTTCATCACCAGGACTGCAGCCCCAGCGTCGCAGAGGGCGCAGCTGTTTCCGGCTGTGACTGTTCCGTCTTTTTTGAACACAGGCGGAAGCTTGGCCAGGCTTTCGGCTGTCACCCCTTCCCTCGGGATTTCCTCGGCAGCAAAAGGTTCTGTCTTCCCTTTTCCTACAGGTATCTCGACAGTCAGGGTTTCTTCCTTGAACTTTCCCTCTTTGACGGCTTTCACGGCTTTATTCTGGCTTTCAGCGGCAAAGGCATCCTGCTCCTGGCGGCTGATTTTGTACTTCTCAACCAGCGTCTCTGCTGTCATCCCCATCAACTGGCCGGCTAAAGGGCACATGAAACCATCTTTGTGCATGATATCGAGCAGCTTGCCGTCTCCCATTCGATTCCCCCATCTGGCTCCATCTGCGATGTAAGGAACCTGGGATGTATTCTCAGCGCCTCCTGCCAGAACCACTTCCGCATCTCCAGCCTTAATCATCTGAGCTGCAAGAGAAGTGGCGCGGAGCGATGAGCCACAACGCTTGTTGATGGTAAAGGCAGGCACCTGATGGGGCAAGCCTCCTTTTACGGTCGCCAGCCGCCCGATGTTCGGACCGAGTCCAGCCTGCCAGCCAGTGCCAAAGACAACCTCCTCTACCTGAGCAGGCTCGATTCCAGCCCTGCGCACAGCCTCTCTGACGACAAGCGCTCCCAATTCAACTGCTGAAACATCCTTGAAAGCGCCACCGAACTTGCCCCCGGCAGTTCTGACAGCGCTGGCGATGACAATATCACTCATCGATGACCTCCTGTTTTATTATTGCTTCATATTTTGATTTTTTGATAGCCTTTTCAAAGTTTTTTCATTATATTTATCAAACCTTATGTCTGTCAATAAAAAAGCTGCACAATTTATTTGACGTAACCTATACTAGCAATCTTATAAAGAGTTAACGCTCTGAAAATGTATCAAAGTGGCGCAATAAAAAAGATAAAAATATAGATAATGAAGATGGCAATAATGATGAGCAAGAAAGGTCAATCTTTTTTCTTGGGCCTGACGAACAGACTCAGCAGGTCGATCATCTTTCCTTTGATGTATCCTTCCCTGGCAAAATAGGGCCCTTCCTCAGGCTGAATCCATTTGATGTATCTTCCTCTCTTCAGGCCCTGGGGGTCTTGAGCCAGGCCGATCTTGAAATCACCATCTCTGGTCTGGATGATGGCCACGTTGACTTCCTTTTCCTCAGGAGAGAGGTATTGGGTGGCAGCGATGATTCGGTCCCGGAGCGGGGTCTTTTTATGAAAAAACTTTTCAGGAATGGACCGAGGCAGGTTTTCTTCCTTAAGGCCTTCCCGCAGGCGTGTTGGCTCTGCTCTTTCGACGATTCCCACAATGGATGTGTTTCCAAAGCCGCTCATGTTGAACCAGAGCCCGTAATTCAAACTCTGAAGCTCCGCTCCAAACATTTCTCCATACTGGCTTTTCCCTCGAAGCTGCCAGACAAGCTCAACAAGCTGCGCGCCGCCTGAGGCACCCAAAGGATGAGTTCTGGCTAAAAACCCGCCAGAACGGTTGACATAAACCCTGCTTCCCTTTCTATTCTTCTCCTCTGCGACAAATCTATGCCCGCTCCCCCTCTCGGCAAGAGCCAGGTCCTCGGCAGCTATCCAGGGCACAGGCTTAAAAGCGTCGTGAAGTTCGCAAAGGTCTATCTCATGCGGATTGAGGTTGGCATCTGCGAAGCATTGCCTGCCTGAAAGCACCGCCGCTTCCATGGAAATCAGAGTCTTTCGCTCTGTGACCTTGATATCATCGAAAGCGGATGTCACGCTCGTCAGCTTTATATCTGTGTGAAAGGGAACAAGATAGACTGCGCCAGCTCCATTATAAGAGCCGCTGCAGTCGAACTTTGTCAGAGGCCTGGAAATCATACGGTTGATTTCAGGGTTGTCATAATCATTGCGGTTTATTGGCTTCCTAAAATAGGCATATTCATTCAGGGCTCCATACTTGAGGCTTCGGTCGCCCATCTCGAAACAGGCTTCCCTGAATTTCTTTTCTGAAATCCCATAGGCATCCATGTATTCGTAACAGGCAAGAGCGGCGACCGCAGTCATCTCCCCTAATCCCCGCTCTCTTTCTTCCTCGGAGATGACTGTTGAAATCTGGGCAGGAATCTCCTCATTCTTAAGCTTTCCTTTCATCTTCTCGCCGAAGCAGACCAGGACTTTCTGGCCTGATGAAGCAAGCCGCTTGCCGAGCTCGACAGCGGCGGCTCCTGTGGCTGACCCGCGCTCCAGATGATAAATGTCCATGTCCCTTGAAAGCTTCATCTCAATCCCGACAAGAGAATCAAGACCTGTCTGCCTGGCAAATCCAATAGGGTCCATGCAGCCGATGACCAGGCAGTCTGGAGTAAGCTCAGAAGTGAAGGGAGCTGAATCTTGAAGAGCCTTCTGGCAGGCATCAGCCAGAATAACTCCCAGGGGCCTGAAATCTTTGCCGAAAGGAGTCAAAGAAGCTCCGGCGATAAAAACATCAGCCATCAGTGCTTGACTCTTTAAATAGTCGGCAAAATTTTATCAACCCCTATTCTCTGTGTCAATTTTTTTGGTATGCTTAGGCTTATTTGCCTATGCCCTTAAAGAGGCAAGAAACGAAAAAACGAGGAAAATCTTCAGGTAACAAAGACAAGAGAAGTGACGAAAAACACTCCCCCGGTCTTTGACTATTGATATCAACTTAAAAAAATACTATTAATTTGAAAAGGATATTTTGATGGAGAAGGAGAGGAGCATGAAAAGAAAAGACGAAATTTTTTTCTGTTTCTTCGCCGCTCTGGCTTTGTTTTTTCTTGTTGTCAACATTGGGGCTTCGGCATTCCAGCAGAAAAGCGAAGAAGATGCGCGCAAGGCTTATGCCAAGATGCGTGAGCTTCTCCTCAGCGATAAGTTCAGAAACGAAGAGAATAGAGTCGCTCGCCGCCAGGCAGTCAAAGGGGTGATGGCCGATTATGACGCAGAGCCGCGCCTTTCGGCTGACGTCATCCAGATTGGCTCGCCCAGCGACAAAAGGCGTGTCGATATAGATCGGCTCATTAAGCACTGCGAGGACCTCGGTGTGAACTGCTACCATTTCCTCGTCTGGCACCAGCCGACTGATTGGGAAGACTTCCAGTCTTTCGTCGCTGTTGCAGAGAAGAGCGGCGCGCTCGCAAGAAGGAATTTCACTATCTGGGTCTACCTGGTGCCGCCCTCAGAAAGCCAGGAAATGAAGTCAGAGCCCTTTGGCATGGATTATATCGCCTGGATGGAAAATATCGCCAAATTCTCCAAAGACCATCCTGTAGTGACAGCAGTCTGCATCGATGATTTTTACGGGAGCGAGGCGAACCGCAGCCTCTATACCAGGGATTATCTTAGAAAGATGCGCGAAGCTGCTGATAAATACAACCCAAAGCTTGCCCTGGTTACTGTTCTATACTGGGAGGATGTTGACCTTAAGAGAGAGGCCGAAATCTTGGAAGAGGCAGGCGTAATTGCCGATTCCATAGACGGAATCCTCTACCCCTACATGGCCCAAAGCCTTGGAAAAGGCCTTTCCCACAAGGATACATCGCAACTTGCTTCTGAAATCAAACGAGTGCGGGACGTTTATCCCGGCATTCCTGTCATCGTCGATGTCTATGTCACAAAGCATTCCGGGTCCAAGGATTTTCCTGACCCGAAGTGGGTTGGAGAGATGCTGGATATCTCAAAAGCAAATGCCGATGGAGTGGCGCTCTACTGCATGCCCAAGAAGAACAAAGACGGAAGCTTCTCCGATTCTTGGAAGAATGGCATGAGGGACGCTGCAGGTATCTTCAATGCCGTTAAGAGCCGATACAGCGCTTGGCTTCGATCAACTTTGTGAGATTTATGAACTTGTCTGGATTATTCATGAATCGCGAGAAATTGTGGAAATCGAGGGACATGACCCGATTTTTTGAAATCGGGATCGTGTCCCCGATTTCCAGACCATCTAACATCGTTTCTTGTGAATTCATGAATAATCCAGGCTTGTAGCTCTCTGATAAAATATTTCTTAAATAGATTGCGAATTATCTATCCGGATTTCTAAAGAAGTGTTTCTTTAATAAAAAATCTCTTCGAGATGATGCCCTATCAAGGTTTTATAATATAGATTAATTCAACAATTATTCCCCACTGATGATAGCTGTAAAGGTCTCTTCTTATTTTCGCTTTAAACACGACTTTAAGGCCATCCTTTTCAAATGCTGATGGAAGGTTGATAGGGTCGTAATGCTTGTCATTATTAGCTACTATTCCATAAAATCCACCTTCAAAACTGAGATACTTTATTGTCCCTGTCCCCTCAACAATATCGCCTATTTCTGTGACTTCTCCAAGATCCTCGCTGAACGGACTCCGACACGAGTTATGAGACAAAAGGGAAAAAATGGAAAGACAAAGGAGGACATAGAAAATATTTCTTTTCATTTTGAAGCCTAGCAAAATTTTCATAGGGATAATCTCTTGCTAATTGTTCTTATTATAAATCACCCGATTTTCTAGTGTCAAACCAACATAAAGTCTGAGAAAGTCGTCAAAAAATATATGAAGTGCCCTTTATTTCAATTCCTTGACAAAGATATCCCTGAAATAGACCGAAGTCTCCCGGTCATGGTTCTGTAATCCTATGTAACCTTCCTTAGCAAAATCTTTGACCTTACCCCTCGGCTCAGCCTCCCAGTCAACGACTTTTTGGCCGTTCAGCTCCACGGTTATGTGATTTCCCTTGAAAGTAATCTTCATATGGTTCCATTCTCCAGTCGGCTTGAAGGCATCAGACATCGGCGGCTCGGCATCATAAACCGCTGCAGTCTTATGGATGTCCTTGCCAGTATCGCAAATCTGAACCTCGAAAGAATGATAGATATAATCGTCGCTGGTCGGCATCTTAGGAACTCTGATGAAAATTCCGGAATTTGTTTCTTTCACCTGGCATTTGTAGTCGAGTTCCAGGATGAAACCCTTATATTTTTTCACGCTGTACCAGAAGAGGCCCATTCCTCCGTGGCTCTCCAGGATTCCTGTCTTCTCGTCGAGGTCAAAATATCCGGGCCCATAATGGTTCCAGCCGTGCTTTGAGTATATGCCGTTGCTTCTGCGCAGGATTTCATCGTAGCCCTCGTAATAGGTTATGCTTTTTATGTAGCCGATGCTCTTTTTGACTGCAGGCGATGGATTGTCGACTTCCTTTTCGTTCTCATACTCGATGGAAAGATAGCCGGGATAATTCTGAAGTGTCAGCTCAGCCAGGATGTCGTGGATATTGGCCTGACCATCGCCAAAAGGAACATCATCGGCACCTTCGGTTCCATACTTGTTTCGGTCCTTGATATGGACATCCAGGATGCGGCCTTCAAGCAGCCGGAGCGCTTCGACGGGATTCAAATTGCCGCGCATCCAGTGGCCGCTATCGGCGCAGGAGCCGATGCGTTCATCAAGCCCTTTGACATGCTCGAGCACGGTCTCTGGCCTGGCATACTTTGAAGGCTGGGGATGGTTATGCAGAGCGATGTTGATGTTATATTCTTTGACCATTTGCTCGACCAGAGAGAAATCATCATACTGAGGCTCGGTGACAATGGTCCTGATGCCCATTTTTCGAGCAAAGTCAAAAACTTTGCGCATGCTCGGCTCATTGTTGTCGAAATTCACCACGCCGTAGCTCACGAGCGTCAGGCCATAATCAGAGAGCCAGCGCTTCACCTCTTTAATCTGGTCATCGCTCAGGTTATGGTCAAACTTTGCATCGGGCACATTGCCGCCAAGGCTTTGTCCAGGATAGGGCTGGAGATATTCTATACCAAGCTGCTTTGCCTTTTTCAGCGTATCAAAGAATGAGAACTTTCTGAACGTCCAGCACTGGGTCGCGATCGGAATTTTCTTTATCCTGACTTCTTTGTAATTTGTCCTGGCAACCTGGTCTTTTACGCTCGATATATCTTGCGCTGAGCTAGCTCTTTCAGAAACTTTTCCCTGAATTTTCGCCCGGCAATTAAATAAAGAGAAAAGCGCCATAGCTACAAACAAGCAAAGATACTTTTTCATATGCCCTCCTTATGTTTGAAATTCAAAATTTTCACCTCTTCATCTTAATCCGATGAAAACAAAAAAAGCGTTTAAGATTGCAAGCTCACTCAGTATGGCATGCATCGTTTTAGTTATGAGATTGCTTCGTCTTGCAGATGCAAGACTCGCAATGAGAATTTAATTCTACTTCTTTCTTGGGTTCCACTTTCCCTGAGCAACAGCAGGCACGAAGGATTCAAGGCCTGGCGGCGGGAAAGGAATTGTTTTCTCCTGCTCGACGCTCATGTAAGCTGCCATCAGGAGCTCGGTGACATTCACCCCGTCGCTGAAATTCTCTTCAGGACGTTTGCCAGCCAGAAAAGACTGAACCATGTGCCGGTTCTCGGCTGTGTATCCGTATTCCATCTCCTCGCTGCCCACCACAGGCATCAACCCCATCTCGGCGTTCTGCTTTTCCACCAGGTCTTCGCCAGCTTCGCCCTTGACATTCCGGCTGAAGAAGATTCTCAGGCCTGAATCCAGGGTGTTGATTGAAAGGGAATATTCAGGACCGAGAAGCTCCAAGCTCAAGCGAAGACCTGCGCCGACAAAGCACCAGGAGGTCGTTGTCTCGACCACAAGCTTCTCCCCTCTCTCATCCTTGTATTCAATCAAAGAACGTCCGAAGTCTTCAGCAGGACGTTGGAGATAATCAGTTTTTCCGCCGCTCTGTTCGGCGAGAATCTTGGCGTAGTGTGGATTCTGCCATTTCAAGCAGGAAGCATAGGCTGTCACCTTTAGCGGGGTGAGGACGTTTCGGTTGGCTCCGGGCGGGGTGAGCATGAATCGGGCTTCTTCGACAGAGTGGCACATCATGTCGTTAATCACTCCGCCGCCCTGAAGCTCCCCTTCCCAGAACCAGGGCATATGAGGGCCGCTGTGCTCTTCTGCAGCGCGGGCAAGATAAGGCCGGCCGGCTATGGCCGCCCCCCGCGTCCAGATAATCTCCTTTCCTCTGACCACAGCCGGGCAAAAAACCTGGTTCTCCAAATAGCCGTCAAGAAGCTTTGCTTTCTGGGCAAGCTCAAGCATCCTTCGCGCCTCCTTAACGTTTCTGCCAAGAGGCTTTTCGCAGGTTACTCCGGTTAATTCGCCCTTTCCACTTTGCAAAGCATGGATGATCTCTTCCATGACCTCAATGCGGGCGAAGTTCGGGATGCAGATCCAGACAGCATCTATGGCAGGGTCAGCGACCATCTCGGTTATGGATTTGTAAGCCTTGGCTTCGCCAACATTGAGCTTCTTGATAAGGGCTACAGCCGCCTTGGCCGTCTCCTGATTAAGGTCGACTATGCCCAGAATATCCGCATCCCGAACGCCAACCCAGGAGCGGATGTGGAACTTGGCGACGAAGCCTCCACCGATAATCCCGATACCCAATCTCTTCTTCGCCATTTTCGAACCCTCCTCGCATAAAAGTCTTAAATAAGAATGTCAAAAGCAAACGTCTTGATCTTCTCTAAATCATAACGCCAGGCCTTTCTGGAACGAGGCATCGATTAAAAAAGGGGACTGTCCCCTTTTATTAAACCTGCTGAGGCGCAACGGTTTGTCTCGGCCTGAATAAAAGCATGAAGACAAAAGCGCAAAGCACAGTCAAAACGCAGGGAACGAGAAAGACCGAAGTCCAGTTTGTCACTTCGTTTTTGGTGAAATGATCATGAATCCAGCCGGCAAAGGGGCTTCCGATGGCGTTTCCGATGCCGTAGGTGACAAGCGTAATCAAGCTCTGGGCTGAATGCCGAATATCCTTGGGCGAGACAACATCGACGTAAATGAATGCCGCGGCAAAAAAGAAAACAAAGCAGAAGCCATGAAGGGCCAAGGAAGCGATGACCAGCCACGAAGGCCTTCCGATGGCGAAAATGATGTAGCGGGCTGGCCAGGCCAGTATGCCGATAACCAGAATCTTTCTGATTCCAATCCTGGTGATGAGATAGGGCAGAAGAAAGGCAAGGACGAAAATCTCGGCAACCTGGGCGATGGTCATGACCCAGGGAAGATAGGTGCTCGAGATGCCTATTTTATCTGACATCAGGAAGGGCGCGGTCAGGATGTAATAGAACATCAGCTCTGTGGCCACGACAAAGGCGATAATGACGAAAATCAGGAAGTTCTTTTCCTTCATCATCTTAATCGCTTCCAGGAATGCCCAGGGTTTTACTCCTTCCTTTCTCGGCGGGGTAGGTGGCAATTTGAAAGACTGAATTCCCATGACCAGTGAGAATATTCCTGCCAGGAGCAGCGTATCTCCCTTGAAGGCGATGGCCCCAACCGGTTTAGCAAGGAGTCTCCATCCGGTCAAAACATAAGCGGCCACAATCCAGCCGATCGTTCCCCAGACCCTAATCTCCCCGAATTCCTTCTCTGAACTCTTGAGGTTGATGAAGGCGATGGAGTTGGTCAAAGCGAGAGTCGGAGCATAGAGTAGGCAGTAGACGGACATCATCAAGGCCATCATGTTGAATTGAGTGATTGTTGATATGTAAACAAGCAATACCCCGCCCGCAAGCTGCAAAACACCGACGATTTTCTGACTGGCAAAATAGCGGTCTGCAACCTGTCCGCCGATGAAGGGAGCGATTATCGTTGCTATGGGGAGAAGCATGTAGATGAAGCTATACTGTATGCCTGTGAAGCCGAGGGTATTTTGCAAGTACGCAGAAAGCACCGGAGCCCAGGCTCCCCATATGGCATACTGCAAAAACATCATTGCCCCGAGGCGAAACTTTACGTTCATGCTCACCTCTCTTTTTTTAATGATTCAGTCATCCATCGCTGTCAAATAATTCTTTTATTCACCGGGTCCCACTCCACCCTACGGCCCTTAAGATAGGATTGCGTCGCCATGTGGCAGGTTATCGCCTCTTCGAAGCCGCGGTCGATGTTGCAGGACGGCTGGCCGCCGTTTCTGATGCACTCCAGCCACTCTTTGATATGGAGATGGGAGGTGTCGACCTGCTTCCCTTCCCTGTAAGTGTACATCAAGCCCCTGCTGGCAAAATATCTTTCTGTAGCTGAGGTAACAGTGTCAATCCCTTTTGCGCCGGGATAGTAGGTGAAAAGAGGCAATGAAGTGTCAATGATGTTGCTCAGGATTTTTTCCTTATAGCGAGTGGACTCAGAGTCAGCCATGACTGTCAGACTGTTGCCGACTTCCATGCTGGCGTCATGGCCCATGAAAACCTTGCCCCTGCCTCTACCGTTGGCAAGAGTCGCGCTGTACATATAAGTCAAATTTCTATCAGGATATTCAAAAACTGTTTGGAAGACATCTGGAACATCGCGTCCGTCCAGGAAGAAGTAAATCCCGCCAGATGCCACGGCTGTCTTTGGTATGCCGAGCTCGAGAATCTGGTTGACGGCATCGTACTCGTGAGAGAGGAGGTCGCCGGAAAGCCCTGTTCCGTAATCATACCAGCAGCGCCAGCGGAAAAACCTTTCCAGGCTGAAAGGAACTTTGTGCGGAGCCGGCCCCTGGAACTGCTCCCAGTCGATGGTCTGTGGGCCTCCTTTCTCGTGAATGGCATAGACCCAGGCGCCGTCAGGCGAGTTGCGGTTTGTGGTCGTCTCGACCAGGGTGATTTTGCCCAGGATGTTCTTGGCGATAATCTGCTTCGCCTTGATGTTGCTTTCCTGCTGGCGGCCCTGATGTCCGAGTTGGAAGACTATGCCGGTTTTTTTAACAGCCTCGGCAAGCCTGACGGCCTCATCCACAGTCCTGGTCATGCACTTCTCGCAGTAAACATGCTTTCCAGCATTGGCCGCATCAATCGCTATCTGAGCATGCCAGTGGTCAGGAGTGGCGATGATCACCGCATCGACATCATCACTCGCCAGCAACTCCTGATAATGGAGGTAGCGCTTTGTTCCTTTCAACAGCCCTCCACCGCCAGGCCTGACATCGTATTTGGAGGCAGCAAGCCCTCTTTCTGCCCGGATGTCGAAGACATCGCAGACTCCGGTCAGGACAACGTTCAAATCCTCCTGATTAAGAAAAATTTCCAGCTCTTTTTCCAGCTTGTTCTTCCTTGCTTTTTTCCTTGCCTCCTCGACCCACTCAGGATGAGCAAAGCCAGCGCATTTGGCAAGGTATTCACCCCTTCCTCCAAAGCCGATGACTCCCAGCCTGACGAGCTGGCCGGCTTTCTTCACCGCAGCCGAGGGAAGAATTGTCGGAGCCTTGCCGCTGATGCCCAGCTCGGCGAGGATTTCCTTCTTCTTGAGGTCATCCAGCCTTTTCTTCCTGTACATGGCATAGAAGAAAGGGCCGAAAACAGGTATCGTGGCCAAGCCTTTGAGAATATCCCTTCGCCTGATAATTCCTGTCTCAGCAGGCTTTGGGCTTGTCGGGGTATCATTTTTATTTTCCTGGCTCATTTTAATCCTCCAAATTTATATCCATTCTTTAAGAATCTTTATTCAGGTTTCTTCTTATAGAAGATAAGCCTGTCGAGGCCGATAATCTTTCCAGTGGGAAATAGGATAAGCACCAGAAGCGCCCACATCTCGATCAAGATTTTGTTGATGATTAAATAACTTCCCTCGGCTGGGTTGGCATAAGTGTAGCCGATGAACGGCGGGTTGAAGATATAATACAGCAAAAGAAGAACAATTCCGGCAATGCTTGATGCCTGAGTTAAAACACCGGCCATTAGCGCTGCGCCGATGACAATCAAGCCCCAGACGTTCAAGAAATCGACAATCTTCAGGGCGGCAGGGCTGGACACAATCGAGGTCGCCAATCCGGAAAATATCCCCTTTGTCTCCAGGAGATCTCCGGCTCTGGAAAATATCCCCTTTGTCCCCAGGAGATATCCGGCTGACGACCAGTAAGGATTGAGCAGCTTGGCAATGCCTTCGTAGAGAAAATGCCAGCCGATGAGAAGCCTGAAGACGACCAGAACGGTCAATTGAGCCTGAGTATAATTTGCTTTTTTCTCCATTCTTACCTACCTTTCATTTTGATAAATCTTAGATTTTTATGCGGATAAGTTTAATGAGATATGAATAAAGCTTATCATTTCTATTAAAGAGTAGACTCGATAGAGATAGAAGAGATGAGAAACCTTGAACAGGTCGTTTTGGAAGGTAGCCTTGGCTTGATTTCCCCTGATATTTTTGAGCAGTGGCCATGATATGTGATTTCATGCAAAATGAAAACACAAGCTGAAACAGGATTACCATATACAGAATTAAATGGCATGTCAATAATTTAAATTGATAGCATCCTAAATTCCGTGATAGCTAATGATCAACATTGGAGTGGCACGGCATGCTCCCCGCAACGCCCGCAGCTGCAGGGGTTCGGCTTCGTTTCCGAAGCCGTGGGGGTTCCAAGGGGGTATGCCCCTTTGGTCGCAGGACACCTCAAGGTGTCCGAGAAGGGGAGGCAGCGAAAGCGTTGGAAGGGGGAACGCGAAGCGGTTCCCCCTCCAAGGGCCCCACGGGGGGATGGGTGCAGCGAGGACGGACGGGGAGCATGCCGTGCCAGGACCCCTGCCGCAATCTTATGATTATCACGGAATTTAGCATGCTTCCATTTAAATTTGACTTTTTCTGAAATAATGGATAAAAATCATACCTAATGCAAATCCAATAAGGAGGTCGCTATGGAGAGAAGGGATTTTTTTAAAACAGTTCTGGCAACATCGCTGCTCGCCCCGCTTTTCCTGTCAGCGAAAAAAGCCAAGAGTGACCTCGAACTTTACCTCATCGGAGATGGGGCGGAAATTTTTCTCCCGGCTATCCTGGATGAGCTGAAGAAATCCGGAATAGCTTCAAGCGGGGATTTTACCTTTGCCGATTTCCATCCTGATGAAAATGGCTTGAAGCGAGCTCTCCTTAGAGGGGGCTGGAAGCACGTCCTAAGTCCGCTCCAGGCTGACCTCACTCTCTCCTTCTGCCATCTTCGCCATAAGGCCCTCCCCTCCTTCACTCTCATCAAAGAAGGTAACATCTGGGATGCCAGAGCACGGAAGCTCTACTCTCTGTGGAAAGAGATGAATGAAAAATATAAGCCTTCCTCCTGCTTGACCATCGCTTCCTTCCAGAAAAGAAGGCCCTCTTTATCGGCTGGAGAATTTGTCTCGATTTCGAAAGACGGGCGGGTGGTGGAAAGATTCTCTTTAAAGGAAAACTTCTCGAGGTCCTTCAGAACCAAGAGAGGAAAAGTCGAAGTCATGGTCAAGGAGGGAAGAGCCTGGGTCGCTCGTTCCTCCTGCCGCCACAAAATCTGTCTCTACTGTTCTCCTGTATCTTTGGTAGGCGAGAGAATCATCTGCGCTCCCAATCAGTTTCTCTTAGAGATTCAAGGTGCCCGCTCTATCGATACCGTCATTGGTTAGAAAGCTTTTTTCCCTTCCTTTAATCCTTCTTCTTCTTCTTCTTCTTCTCTTAAGCTGCCAGGTCAAAGAGAAATGGCAGACCTCAACGCTTCTTGTCTTCGACACATTATGCGAGATAAAAGTCTTCTGTTCTTCAGCAAAATTTAAGTCTTGCCAGGAGGAAGTCCAGCGAATATTCTCTGAGATTGAATCGAGCTTCTCGCCTGGTGCCAGCGATTACTCCTCTTCCCTGGTCATTAAACTCTTCCGCAGCTCCCTCAAAGTCTATAACGATTCTGAAGGATGTTTTGACATCACTGTTGGGCCCCTGAGCCGCCTCTGGGGCTTCTTCAATAAATCCAACTTTGTCCCTGCACCTGAAAGAATAAAATCTACCTTGAAATACATCGGCATGGAAAAAATAAGGGAGCAAAACGGAGCGCTCATCCTCCTTCCGGGTATGAAGCTCGACTGGGGTGGAATCGCCAAGGGGCTTGCCGTTGGCCTTGCCTCAGAGTCTCTAATCAAGATGGGTATCTCAAGCGGCTTTGTCAATGCCGGAGGCGACCTCTACTGCTGGGGAAAAAACCCGGATAACCAGGCCTGGCAGGTTGGCATAAAACATCCCCGCAAAAGCGGGTTTCTTGGAGTGCTTTCTCTCGAAAATCTCTCAGCAGCGACAAGCGGAGACTACCAAAGATTTTTTGTGGTGAACGGGGTTCGTTATCATCATATCTTTGACCCGAAAACAGGCTATCCGACCCAAGGAAAGCAGAGCGTGACAGTCATCGGACCTGATGCGCTTTTCTGCGATGCTCTTTCCACAGCCCTCTTTGTCAGTCAAAAACCGGAGAAAATACTGGAAAAATATCCTGAGTATGGGGCTATCCTCGTCGACTCCAACGGAAATCTTTCATTCGCTGGGAAAGCCTATCCATTCCGGACAATGGAATAAGGCCTTAATCTTATAGATTAATTTTTGCTCCAGGAAAAATCAGGCGCAGAAAGCCGTGTTTCGATATCTGATTCTTGAGCCTTTAGAAAATAAGCGCCAAGGAGGTCGATGGAATGTCGCTCTTCATGATAAAGTCAATCCTTGCTATTTTTTTTATGTTAGCAGCCTTTATCGCCACATTCAGCATGTTGACTCTGATGGGAAAAGCAGAGAGAAAAATGAGCACAAATATTTTAAAAAGAGTGCATAAAACCTCTGGCCTGGTCTTCATAGCTTTTCTTCTTGTGATCAGTTATCTCTGCCTCCGATACTGGGCCAAGGCTGGCGACCAAATCTCGACCAGAGCTGTCTTTCACTTGGTTCTGTCCTTTGCAGCCATCATCATCTTGGTCTTGAAGATTTCCATAGTTCGCTTTTACAAGCAATTCCTCAGATTCGCTCCTGTAATGGGAATAATAGTTTTCACTCTGAGTTTTGTCGTTTTTTGCATATCTGCCGGATTTTTTTTCTTGAGAACCCTGTGCGCTAAAAATACTCCCTCAGTAGTATCAACTTCTCAGACCGTGATTCATGTAGACCCGGAAAAAGGGGCCTTCCTCTTCAACAGAATGTGCAGCTCCTGTCACTATGCAGACAGAGAAGAATCCAAACAGGGACCAGGACTGAAAAATATTCTGAAAAAGGAAAAGCTGCCTTCGAGCAGAAGGCAGGCAAACATCGAAAATATCAAGAAACAGCTTAAAACCCCATTCATCGCCATGCCCTCTTTTTCCGCTCTTTCTGATTCAGAAATCGCCGACCTTATAGCCTACCTGGAAAAGCTATGATGAACCCTAAAGACTTTCTCAAAACTTCCTAGATGGATCTTTGAAGAATCTTTTTTGTGATTGAACAGAGAAGAGGCCCAGCTTAAGCTGAAAATATTGAAGAGGCTATCAAATCTAAAATCATACTTGACTTTTTTACTCAGAATTATAATAATTTATGTTTCATATTTCATTAAATAATATTGCCCAAATATTAAAACCCTCAAGATGAAATAGATAAATTCAATTTCATTTGGGTTCCAAATTCTGACCAGAGCTAATTTACTGGAATTTTAAAAAGAAGGAAATTCAGTAGAAAAGACCAAATCGAATTTCAATCAAGGAGATTTGACATGTCAAAAGAGAAAGTTCTTATTTCAGGGCTTGTTATTCTTCTGGCTCTGATGGCCTTTTCCTGTAAGAACAATGGCAGCTCTTCAGTCCCGGAGACAGTGAAAGAAGACCCTTCTTTCGCCAATGACATCCAGCCGATTTTCACCAACAACTGTGCCTTATCCGGCTGTCATAACAGCACTGCTCAACAAGGATTGAATTTAGGGCAGGGCCAGGCCTATTCGAACTTGGTCAATGTTACTTCCCAACAGGATTCAAACAGGATGCGTGTTCTTCCCGGCTTTTCAGCAAGCAGCTATTTAGTGATAAAGATCGAGGGCAATCAAACTATTGGCGTGCGCATGCCTAACGGCAGAAGTCCGTTGAGTTCTGTTCAAATCCAGAACATTAAAAACTGGATAGACCGGGGCGCAAAGAATAATTAACCTATAAATCATTCTCCAAGGAGCTAAAGATGAAATTAAAAACTATTCTATTTCTACCAACTTTTTTTATTTTCGCTCTTGTTTTTATCTTCGCCTCTAATCTTCAACAGTCGAAAAGCAGCCCAAAAGATTATTCGGTTGGCGATAAAGATATGCTGGTGAAAGAGGTGGCTGGTATTCTCAAACAAAACTGCAGCACCGCACGCTGCCATCGAGGAGCTCACCCTACGATGAATCTGAACCTGGAAAAAGACAAATTCATGAGCTCTCTTCTCAACATCCCGAGTCAGGAAATTCCATCTTTGAAATTGGTCGACACAGAAAATCCAGAGGAAAGTTATCTATTGAAAAAGATCAAAGGAGATAAAACAATTGCCGGAAAACGCATGCCTTTGAACGCTCCTCCACTAAAAGAGGAAAAGATAAAAACTATTGAAGACTGGACTTCAAGTTTAAAGAAAGGACAGCCCGGACTGGAAAAAACAAACAATCAAACAGAAACAACAGTCTCTTCAAAAACTATGAATGACCCTCAAAATAAGGAGTTCAGAAGGCCTGCTTTCTGGGGGACACGAATCATCAACCTTCCCACAACCCGGTCCATCGAAAAAGGGGAAATACTCTTCAGGATATCTCACCGTTTTTATCCCGCGGTTGGGGACGGCTATGACGCTTTCTATGGGGTGGACGGCCCGGCAACCATCCTTTTGAGTCTCGGCTATGGACTGAAGGATAATCTCGATATGACTCTGGCCAGAAGCAACCTGGAAAAAGAGGTCGAGCTTTCTCTCAAATGGGTCATGTTTGAACAGGGGAGAAAATTGGCCATGCCTTTTTCAGCAGCTTTCAACGTCGGCGGGGGTCTTGTCACACTTTCCCGGCCGGGAAGGAGGGTCTTTGATACGGAAAATATGAAGCTGAACGTTCAAATCATCCTTTCCCATCAATTGAATAATAACCTCTCCTTCATTCTTGTCCCTGCCTACTCCTCCAACACCAATCATTGGGAATCCCCGTCAGAAGGAACTTTTTCCCTGGGAACCGGGGGAAGATGGATAGTCTTCAACGATACTTCAGTCATCTGGGAATGGATTCCTGTTTTGGCGGGATATAAAGATAATTCAAACGGCTGGGGATTAGGAATCGAGAAGAAAATAGGAGGACATGTTTTTCAGGTTTTCTTCCTCAACTCTGTGGGCTTGACCTCTGACCAATATCTGCCCGGAGGTGACTTGAGGCTAAAAGATAAAGACTTCCGGTTTGGATTCAACATCTTCAGGACATTTTAGCTTGGAATGACCAGCTTCTCGGCCATCGCTAGACGCTCGCCAATCGGCGGGTGGGAATAAAAGAGAAGCTTAACCCACCAGGCAGGATAGGCATTGGAGAGATTCCTATCGGCAAGCCCGGCCAGGGCAGTCATGAATACCTTTTTGTCATCTATCGATTCCAATGCATAGCGGTCAGCCTGCCTCTCAAAAAATCTGGAGAGCGCATTGCCGAGAGGGCCAAACAGAAAACCTGAAATCAGCCCAAAGATAATGAAAAACAGGGGTAAGAGCGTCATGTTCCATCTTGAAGAAGTGAGAAACTGGGGAAAGAGCAGTCTCATCAGCCAATTCAGAATGCAAAAAACAACGAGGCTCTGTAAGGTTCCGACGACAAGGCTTTTCCAGATATGCCTGTGCTTGTAATGCCCGACTTCATGGGCGATGATCGATTCAATCTCGGCAACGCTCATCTTGTCCATCAGATTATCGCCAAGGACAACGCGCCTTGTCTTTCCCAGCCCGGCAAGAAAGGCATTCTCCTTCTTTGTCTGGCGGCTCATGTCTTCCCTGAAAAAGCCGCTGCTCTTTAAGCCTCCTTCTGAAAGAATTTTCTCCAGAGCATCTGCGAGCTCTTTGTCCTGGATAGGCGTGTATTTATTGAAAATAGGAAGGACGACCACCGGAAAAATCGTGGCCATGACAACACTCACCAGGGCAAAAGCCGCGCCGGCAGCGAACCACCAGACTCGAGGGAATGAAGCCATGACCCAGAGCAAAAGCCCGAGCATGATGAACATGAGAGCCAGCCCCACCAAAAATGATTTGAATTCATCCCAGAGCCAGCTTGGAACAGTGTGGTTGGAGAATTTCCATCTGTGCTCATGGATATAGCTTGAGGTGAAATTAAGCGGCAACCCCAAAACTGCCAGGATGAATTGAATTGCGGCAACATACAGAATAAAAGTTAAGATGAAGCTTCTGAGGCGCAAATTGGCCAGCCAGGCACTCAAGCCACTGAGATAAAAAGCAACGAGGATGAGCAGAGAAAGACCCGCACTGGCCAGGCCCAGGATTCTCTTCTCTTTCTCATAACGCCTGGCCAGAATCTGCTTTTCCTTATTTAATAAAGGATGAATCTTTTCCATGGCTGAAGAAACAGGCAGAAAACGAGCCTTTAATCAAATCTAAAATAATTAAGAAAAAGGGGACAGTCCCCTTTTTCGGCTAAAATAAGAATCCAGATTTCTTGCTCTTCACATAAAGAATCGCCATCCTGACGACCATGAAAATAATCCCACTTGCGACGGCTAGAGAGTAAATCGTGAGGAAGATCGTATTCAGGAGCGGCATTCTCTTAAACGTCACCTGAGGAAAGAGAAGGTCGATGACAGTCTTTCCGAAAAAAATAATCATTATGGTCAATCCTGCGGCCGAACGATAAAGATATTCTTTTGCATTCTCCATGTTGACCGTGTCCAGATTTATCAGGGGATAGAGCAGCCAGGCCGTTATCAGCCAGAGAAAAACAATAAGGGCAATCGTTATTTCTTTTTTTAAGCTTAAAAATTTTATTCCCTTCATCTTTTTGTTTAAGCCTTGAAAAGCCAGATTTAAATGTCAATCCATGGATTTCAGAAAAAAAGCGGCGGTTTAGAAAATATCCTCAATCACTCGGCCTGTCTCACTGCCCTTTTCTGCTTTTGATGCTTTAGGCGGCTGAATAGATGCTCCACCAGACCTAAAATGACGTTCACAGAAAAGCAAAGAGGGAGGAAAATCTTTGGAAATGAAACCACACTGGCAAAGATGATGATGTAGAGAAATGCTGTTCTAAGGGCAATTCTCTTCTGAGGCTTGAAATATAAATAATTCCGGTATTTTATGGTGCTGACCATGCACGCCGTCAAAAGGATGACCAAGAAAGAAATTAAGAAAGTATAGAGCTTTGAACTTACTGGCTGCGGGTCACAAAAGACGATGGCCGCAAGGAGTAATGAAGCCGAAGGAACGGTTAATCCCACATAGTATTTTCTATCGGGCTTGAATTTTTGAAGAGTGTTGTAGCGCGCCAAGCGGAGCACCCCGCCTGCCAGGAAAACGAAACTAAAAAAGATGCCAAAGCTTGCGGGATGGATCCAGCTGAATCCCCAGAAATAAATGAGGAAAGAAGTTGCAGTACCGAACGAAATAACATCCGCGAGAGAGTCAAGTTGAGTACCCATCTCTGTGCTTCTTTTTATTAATCGAGCCACAATCCCATCAAAAGCATCCATTAGGGCAGCTATAAAAATCCAGATAGCCGCCCATTTGTATTTTTGGTGAAATGTGGACAAAATACTCAGATATCCAAAAAAGATATTCACCAACGTCAGGAAATTTGGCAAAAGATAAAGTTCAGTCCGTCTGCGGATTTTTTCCATCTTAAACCTCTGCGATTTCCGTTATTCCAGCTTTAACCTTTTGGTTTAAAGCCACTTTTATTCGAATCTCTTGAGGAAGATGAAGATCAACCCTTGAGCCAAAATACATCAAGCCGATCTTCTGTCCTCTTGTCACCATATCATTCGTTCTGACAAAGCACTTTATGCGGCGCGCAGCAAAGCCGACAATCTGCTTGACCAGAATTCTAGCCCGTTCCCCTTCCAAGAATATCAGGTTGTGTTCATTCTCCAAGCTTGCTTCATCCTTAAAGGCTTTGAAGCATTTGCCTGATTTGTATTCCAGCTCTTTAACAACACCAGAAATGGGTGCTCTTGTTATATGAACATCAAAAAGAGATAAGAAAATGCTGATGATGGTCACTGGAGAGGAAAATCCAGCGCAAGACTCAACATTTTGAATCTTCAAAACCTTGCCGTCAGCAGGAGAAAGCAAGGCTCTTAAATTTTGCGGAGAGCGGCGGACTGGATCGCGGAAAAAAAAGCAAAAAGCAGAAGTCAGGATTATTAATAAGCCAAAAAGAACCCACCAACCCGCAAGAAGAGAAAGAACGGATAAAACGAGCGACGGAATAATAAAAAGAAGGCCTTCCTTTGCCACTCTCATTGACGTTCTAAAGATGACTTCTTCTACCCCTTCTCATAAAGACTATTAACCGCTATTATTTATTACACAGGTTGAAAGGAAAAATCAACGGATATTATCAAAGTTTTTTTTAAATTGACTCTGGACTCCGACTCTGCTATTAAGGAATTGTTAAAAAATTGATAAGAGTCAAGCAGTGATTTTTTTTATCGGCTTTATCGTCGGACTCCTGGCAGCCATTCCCATTGGACCGCTCAACATTTACGCCGTTTCACAAACATTAAAGCACAACCTCCTCCATGGACTCCTGATCGGATTAACATCTTCTCTTCTGGACGCCATCTACTGCTTTATTGCTTTAACCGGAATGACCCAAATCTCTTCGATTCTAATCCGATTGGAATCTCCCTTAAAATTAATCGGAGCGGGAATTCTGATTGTTATCAGCATCAGGCTTATTGCAAAAAAGAAATCATTCGAAAATCCTCGGCCTTTCCAAAGCTCTTCCCTCGCCTATTCCCGGCCAGTGGTTGTCAGCTTCTTTCTGTATGCTTCGAATCCGACACTCTATGCCTTTTGGCTGGCTGTGGCCGGAATCGTGACCGCTCATCAATGGCTAAAACCCGGTCTCTGGCAACCGACTGTCTTTGCTCTCTTTTGCGGAATAGGTAGCATTGTGTGGTACGTCATACTCGTCAAATATGTTTCGAAATATCGGCATTTCTTCACGCCAAAAGTTTTAGGGAGAATTATAATTGGTCTGGCTATATTACTGATCGGCTTTGCTGCATTCAGCTTATCCACGCTATTTCTTTAAACCATCGAGCTCGAAATCCATCTTCTATCTTCGATATCGAGAAGGGCAGGCTGATAGCAAAAAAACTAAGAATATAAGAATAGAAGAAAAGAGGGCTTGGCATTCTTTCGTCGTCGCAGCTGCAAGATGGATGGCGGCCTCTTAAGTGCAGCGCTATAATTTCAAGCGCAAGGCTGTCTTCTTGTCAGAAAAAAGGGAGCCGATATTCTTTTCTTTCTGTGTCAAGTATCTTTTCATAGCGAGAAAGCCAAGGTACTTGGCGGCTCGAGGCTGGAGGTTCAATTCTGGATTTCCTTTGAAATAAAAATCAAGCAATTCTTCCTGAGAAAATCTGGCCGAACAATAAATATCTCTGAGCAAGTTTTCGTTTTCCTGACACCAATTTAATCTGTCCCTGCTGAAGAGAAAATAGTCGGACAATTTGCACCCCGGGAAAACAAGAGAAGAAAAATAGGTCGCCAATCCTTCTGAGAAGAGGAGCCATTTTAATTTTTTTTCATCCGGAACCTCTCCCCTGCCCAGATTTAGAAGAAAATGAGCATACTCATGGGCATAAAGAATCTTGAACAGACTGAAATCTTTAAACCTTTCCAAGCCAAAGCAGATGACCGGCTTTCCCTGAAAATCCATGACAAAGCCGTCAGGGCTGAAAAAGCCGATAAAGAGGTAGACATCCGGCTCTTTGAGCGGAGGAAAAAATCTTATGCATTCCTTGCTGAATTCCTCGATTATTTTCTCAGGAGGGCAGATAGAGATGAGGCTTTTCAAGCGGCCGTAATGTTCTTTTTTAATCGCCTCCACCCGCTGCTTCAGGCTCAAAGAATCGACGAGCGGAAAATGAGAAAAAAAGCTCTCTAAAAATTCTCTGTGGAGTTGATAATAATATCTGCAGTAAGCTTCCCACTTGTCTGAGCGAATTGAAATTTTATCCAAAAATCTGAAAAAATCAGGGTATAAAGAGAAAATTCTCATTTCTATTCTCGGGCGAAGGCTAAGTGGTTTGAAAACCGTCTACAAACCACTTAGCCTTCGCCCTTTAACCTTAGTTCTTCTCTCTTTTAATTGGGCAGAATAAATTGACTAGAGCATTGGAGATTAATCTTCTGGCGATCAAGGGATGAATTCCCTGGCCTCGGCCAATTATTCCTGAGACCATGCCTGGAATGGTATAGAAGATGGCCTGCCCCTTGCCCAGTCTTGCCCTGAACCCTGCTGCGCCAATATTCCGGTCATGGTCCCGGCCAAAGCCGACAAATACTTCAACACCATCTCCCTCTAATAAAATTCCATCTGAGTCATCGACTGGAACCTGATAATAGTTCTTCATCGCCTGGTCAACAGGAAGGCCAGCAAACAATTCATGCTTCCTGACAAAATACCAGGAGCCCATCCAGGGAGCCCTGGCAGCCCCGACATGGCCTTTGTATTCGAATGCTCCGGCTTTCCCGAGAAATTCAGCATATGCTTCTGCGGCCTCAGGGCCGTCGGGCAAAAGCAGAAGAGCCATGCCTTTCCTGACCTTTTCCAGAAGCGAATCGTCGAGGTTTATTCTCTGCCGGTATGCGACCCAGAGCAAGCCATTCTTATCTCTATAAGGCTTTCCGCCGCAGTTGATGGCGATAACCTTATCTCCTGCCTCGACCTTGACGGCGCTGAACTTGCCGTAGTTCACTGTTCTTCTGGGAATGGTGATTTTCACTATTCCCTCAGGAGCATCGACTCCGAAGACCCGGTCGATGGCGATATTCTTTCCGCGGGCTGTGGCGAAGATGTCAAAATCCTTGAGAACAGTCTTTCCGTTTATGGCTGCGTCAAAAATCCGGGCTTTTGGCCTGCTCAAGGTGACTTCGGCGAACCTCAAGGTAACCCTGGCTTTGTCTTTGGGCAGGTCGTAGAAAGTGTATTCGAGGTTTTCATCATAGCCCCAGCTTTCAGTCCAGAAGAGCTCGTCATCATCTGTCCCCTGGATATCAACAGGGTCGACGATTGAAGTCCAGCCCTGGAGAAGCCTGGTCGAGGCGATGAGGACATCATAATCTTTGCCAGCCTCATACGGCTCGGCCCGGACTTTGGCCAAAGAATTGACTGCTCTGACAAATTCAGGCTCATGGCACAAGACTGCGATTTTCTGAGGATAATGTCCTCTGGCTGCAGGCTCGACGGCCAGAAGCTTCTCTTCGCTTCGAATTTCAGGACGCTCAACAACCTCGAAGACAAGCTTGTATTCGCCCTCTGAATCAAGGACTGGCGTCGCAACTTTTCTGGCGACAGGATAGACAAAACGGTCTTTTTCTTTTTTCGGAATGGGATAAACGCCAATTTCTTTTTTTTTATTCTGCGGGTCAAATAAAGACAAGCGCAGGGATTGGCCAACATTACTCTCTGTCTCATTCAAAAAGTAGAGGTCAAGCTCTGCCGCCTTTCCTTTCTCGGTGACAAGCGAGCTTGGCTTTATGACAGGACGGACAGGGGCAAGCCTTGTTTTGACCAGCTCCGGATTCCCCTTAAATCCTCTCAGATTATCGACAAGGCCAGAATGATCGTCAATGGCAGTCGATTCCCAGCCGCTCGCGACTAAATAATCATTGGCTTCAGCCAGTCGCGCTGTCTCAATCACCCTTCCCCAGAAGTCATAGCTTTTATCTCCGATGTCCAGGAACAGATCCTCAGAACTCTTGAATGCCTTCCTGAAATCCCACCTGTCCAGGAATTTATCATAAGCTGCTAGAATCTCTTCATGGTCTTTGAGGTCATAGCTTTGGCCGGCTCCGGCTTTAATCTCCTTGACCATCCTGCCGTGGTTGTCAGGGGCTGGTGCGCCGAGCATCTCGCCCCAGACAACAATCTCGCGGTTGTTTGTCGAGCGGTGAGTGAAATCTTCAAAGCTTTTGTACATCTCATCCTTCCACACGCCAGGACCCCCGACTGTGTGCTCATCCCACCATCCAGAGAAGCCGTCGCCATGGTCGTAATAGACTTTATCGTCATAGGGCTTCATCCAGACCTGATTTCTCGGCGGAATTCCAGACTTGAGAATAATGACCCGGCTCGGGTCTTCTTGATGCATCCTTCGAACCAGGTGAAAGATGCGAGGATTGCGCAGGTCAGGATTGATCTCGTTCTGAATGCAGTAGATAATAAGCGATGGGTGGCTGCGAAAGTCGCGAATCATGCGCATGATTTTTTCTTCCATATATCTTTCAGCAAAGCTTTTCGCCTCTCCCCCAGAGCCGGAATCGTCGATTTTTTCTTTCGCAGATTCGGCATACATCGTGAATTCTTCTCCAAGAGCTGTCTGGCCGCCTCCAGGCTCCATGTAACGGAGAAGCCCCAGCCTATCCTGGGCAGAAAGAACCTCTTCCTTGCCCACATTCCTGTGGAACTGAATGCAATTCATTCCCAGTGCCTTTGCGGCTTTGACTTCTTTCTCAGCAAGCTCGGGAGTCGGCCACAAGCCGTTCTTTCCCCAGTAGCCCCAGGAAATGGCAGAAACGAGCCGGATGCGTTTGCCATTCAGGCGAAGAACGGCGTTATCGCCGATGCCTTCAGCTTCGAATGAGCGGAATCCAAATTGGACCTCTTTACCGTCAATCCATCTTTTTCCTGCTGGGCCTGAAGATTCAACGAAAGCACGAAGCAAGTCAAGCTTAGGTTTTTCGGTGTCCCAGAGTTGAGCGCCGTCATATTTGAGTGGCTTTTCAAAATCAGCTTCTTCGCCCGCATGG
The DNA here is from genome assembly GCA_964645765.1 of uncultured Eubacteriales bacterium. Taxonomy (GTDB): domain Bacteria; phylum Acidobacteriota; class Aminicenantia; order Aminicenantales; family Aminicenantaceae; genus CAZGMN01. Next base: position 15,582 of record CAZYBE010000023.1, on the reverse strand, counting down.
AGAGAAAAATCCATGTTCTCTGAGGCCAGTGTGCGACGGCTCTTCTCAGGGTCGATTATTTCATAGCGTATCCGACCTTTAACGTCTTGATCGCTTTTGTTATTAACCAGGCAATGGGCGATGATTCTCCTTGGGTTTGCCGTGTTTACCAGCCAGAGGTCTTTGATATAAAGCGGGTCACAAGCGCTGATGACAAGCCCTCTGTCCAGTCCGCCAAACCCGTGGCTGGCGTGAAAGCTCTTTGTGCCCCAGGTCAAAAGCCTTGTATCAACCCACTCCATCCTTCCGCCCGGATTCGTGATGCGGATGGCCAATATATTTCTTTCGCCGAATTTTGCCGCCTGGCTCAGGTCGCACTCGAAGGAGGTTTCGTTGATGATATTGTATCCAACAAGCTGGCGGTTCAAGTAGACTTCAGCTCGAAGACGGGCACCACGGATTTTTAGTGAGACAATTTTATCCCTGAAACTTTCAGGGATTTCGATTTCTCTCCACCACCAGGAAACGCCGAGATAATTTCCGTTCTTGACCTGTTTGTCCTCCTTTTCGAACCAGTATTCATCCTTGTAATCGCGGAAGCCGAATTTGCCCCAAAAATGCTCCTCCACAGTCGAGGGAAGCGTAACCTCGATTCCCCGGGACGGTGAGAGAGCATCCCAGCCCCCTGTTGGCGGGTTAAGAGGCAAATCTTTGAGCTCAACCTCAGCCGGAAGATAAACATTATCACCTTTCCACTTTGCCTCAGCATCCGGCCAAAGCCTCCAGCCTTTGTCAGGGACTTTGATTATGAATTCCTGGCCTGTTTTACAGCCAGCCATGAAAATCATCCCTATTATCATGGGGACGATTAAGATAAAAATTTTTATTTTTCGAATAAAGTCATCCGAAGCCATATTTTTCGCTCTTCAGCTATTACCACAGGAAAGGCCCTTGGGTCAATGCATCCCCTTGCTTCGAGGATTTCTTTGATTTATAATATTTTTATAAAATCAAAAGGGAAGAAATGAATTTAAAGATAAAAGAGTTCCCAGCTTTCATTTTTCTTATTGTCCTATGCTTTCTTATCAGCTGCTGCCAAGGCCTAGACCCCGGAGCACAAGACGATGCCCAGCTTGAACCTATCGAGGGGAAGATACTCTTTAGGATCCACGAAGCACACAAAGAATACGACTGCAACTGTGAGCCGAGCATAGTGCTTTCCATGGCAACAGAAAAATGGTATGGCTGCTGTAACAACTCAATTGAAAATGAGATTCATCAAAGCGAAAACACCATTGATGTCAAACTCCTGGGCATCTACATTCCTCCCATTGGCCTTCCCGCTCTTGGGCCAGCAACTGCAAGAGAATTTCTAAACCTCGCTGAAGGACGATATTATCTAAATTTTTCCTACAATTGGATGGTGGACAGGTATGAAGTCAAAGTAACGAAAGCCTCAATTGAAGTCTATAAGATTTTTCCAATTTTCACCGAGACTGAATTTGAAGTATTTTGGCGTTATCCTCGAAATTCATTTGTCTATTTATGCGGCACAATGACAGAGACTTCCTGGATATGCGATGATTTTCTTTCTGTGTTATTGAGAGGAGTTGACCTTGAAGAATTTAAATTTCCAGATCACGGTGAAATCTCTTATCCGCGCTCAAGCCAGGGCCATTACTATGACATGCCAGCCAGGTATTTTATTTACAAAAACGAAGAGGACTTTGATAAAGCCGGCGAAATATTGAAATCCTATAATGAGGACGTTATATCCAGCTATTCTGGTGTGGGCATTTCACTGACAAACTGGAAGAATAAATATTTTTATTCCTGGCTATTCGCCAGCCGTTGATTGAGCTAATTTTTCCAGAAGCTAAAAATACCAGCGGATCAAAAAAAGAGCATTAGTTCTTAATTCTGCTCTGCCATCATCATCAAAGAAAAAGATTTTTTAGAAAGCATCTTCTTTTTTTCCGAGGTATAAAACATCGTTATGGCTCAGGCTGGGTGGCGAAAAGATAGGACTTGTGCGAACTTGGACAGAGCTTTGACACAGTGTGCTTCGTGTGGTATAAGCCTGGTCAAGGAAAAGGTAGGGAGAAAAAAATAATGAAAAAAACTGTGTTCATTTTAATTTTTTGCCTGGCATTGATTCTTGCTTCCTGCGGGAAAAAACCCTCGGCGGCGAAAGTCGAAACAATCGAAGGCGTGACTTATATCCACAACCCGGAAACACCCCTCCATCCTGATAAAACAGTCTCCTTTGAACAGGAGTTAGCCATCGGCAAATTCGATGAATCCAAGGAGATTCCACTCTATAAGCCAAGCCGTTATATGGTGGACACCACAGCCAAGATTTATATCAGCGACGAATCAGACATGGCCATCAAGGTCTTCGACCAGAACGGAACATTCCTGAAATCCATCGGCCGCAAAGGAGGCGGGCCAGGCGAGTTTGACTCTATCGGATACATGGCCATACTGCCCAACGGGAATATCCTGGTCATGGATTTCCGGTCAAGGCGGACATCCATCTTCAATCCTGATGGCGAATTCATCAACAGTTATCCATGGCGCAGTAGCATCTCTAGAATTCACCTAACAACCGACTCCTCCTACACTGTGAGTGAAATTACATTCAAGGAAGGAGCAAGGGAATTATGGACTAAGACCTTTGATTTTTCTGGAAAAGAGCTTGTCTCTTTCGGGAAGTTCACTTTTCCAGAAATGAAGTCAATTTCCCAGGGCAATATCGCGGTCGGTATGACCCCACCTCAAAGTCCCCAATCAATTTTTGCCGGCGACCAGGAACGTCAAAGGCTTTACCACTGTTTGAACAATAAGTATCTCATCGAAGTCTACGACCAGAATGGAAAATTATTCAGAAAAATCGACCGGCCTTATGAGCCTGTGCCCTTTACAAGCGAGGATGCCAAGAAATTTCTTTCCAGATTTGAAGCACGGCCTGACAGCCCGGCCGCGAAGTTAGCCAAACAAATGGAGCTCCCCAAGGTAAAAACTGTTGCCGAGCGCCTGCTGGTCGATGACCAAGGAAACCTCTGGGTGGAAACAAACGAGGAGAGAAAAGAGGGCGAAAAGACAATCAGGGCTTACGACATCTTCAATAAAGACGGCTTCTTCGATGCCAGAGCCTGGTGCGAATTCCCGCCCGGCCTTTTCGCAGCCGGAAAGATGTATCGCTTGGCAGAGGATAAAGAAACTGGCATGACAACAGTGAACTGCTACCGGGTCGTATGGAGTAAAGAACAGCATCCCTGATTCTTCAGGCTCAAAAATTCCTCTAAAAACCTATGAATGGAAGCAAAACCGTGATGAGTAGCTTATAAAGAGGGTGAGGGTTTGAGGGTGAGGAGGCCCCGATGAGGCCTGAGCGGGCATGGTTTCTCTCCGAAGGAGAGAAGAGCGAAGGCCGAATGGGAGCTGATTTTCCACGCTGGGGAAAATCAGCGTGCGACGAACCCTCAACCCTCACCCAGTCACGGGAATAGAGATGTTTACGCTATCAATAAAACTGTAGACCTGCGCTCAAAAATTTATTAATCTTTAAGGCCCGATGAAGCTCCATCCCTACGACTTGCTGATAATCATCCTCTATTTATTCTCTGTTGCCTTTATCGGATTCTGGGTCAAGAAACGGGCTACCAAAGAACTAGAATCCTTTTATCTCGCCAACCGCAGCGTTCCCTGGTGGATGCTCGGCCTTTCCGGCTGCTCAAGCTACATCGACATCGGCGGCACCATGGCCATGATCGGCGCGCTCTATTACCTCGGTTTAAAAGCCATCTGGGCCACGCACATCTACTGGGGCTGGTTCATCATCTGCTTTTACATGGCTTTTCAGGCCAAGTATATAAGGCGCTCAGGTGTGATGACTTTTGCCGAGTGGAATAAAACCCGTTTTGGCGACAACAAGGATGCAGAGATGGCAAGGGTCGCTTCCGCGCTTTTCCTCCTGACCCTGATGATTTTCAACCTGATGTACATCTCAGTCGGAACAGGAAAATTTGCCGAAGAATTCATTCCCCTGCCCCGCTGGGGAGCTGTCCTTGTCGTCTTCGGCATTGTCGGCGTTTATGTCGTGCTCGGCGGGTTTTTTGGAGTGATTCTGACCGATATGCTGCAGACTGTTCTGATCGCTGTCGGCGCTGTTATCATGGCGGTTATGGTCTTAAAGGCACCTTCGCTCAGCCCCTTCCTTTCCCAGCAGAGCCCTGGCTGGAGCTCTCTCAGCCTTTCCTGGAAACTTTGGCCAGGATACTTACAATCAACGCCGGCGAGTTACCACCATTTCTATTTATTCGGGCCAATCCTTTTAGCCGGCTTTTCCTGGGTCATTTTCAGGGTGCTCGCCGGGCCGAATGTCTGGGACTTCCAGTTCTTCCTGACCGCGCGCAGCACCCGCGATGCAGCCCTGGCCGGAGGGATGTGGACTGTCGGCTACACTCTGCGCTGGATCATCGGCTGCGCTTTTGTGATTCTTGGAATTCACTTTCTCGGCTCGCAGGCAGGGTTTGACGCCGAGAAAATCATGCCCCTTGTCCTAACTCACCTTCCGGTCGGGATGCGGGGGCTCTTCATGGCCGTGCTTCTTGCAGCCCTGATGTCCACCCTCGACGCCATGATCAATGTCACCAGCTCGGTTGTGGTCAACGATTTCCTGAAGCGCTACTTCACGAAGAGCCTTTCCCAAAAGAAATTGGTTCGCCTCGGTCAGCTGGCATCTGCCGCCGCTCTCCTTTTCGGTTTTGTCTTCAGCCTCAGCTTTCAATACATCATATCAGCCTGGGAGATCATGATCTTTGTGGTCGTGACCATGATTCTTGTTCCGGCAACGATGCGCTGGCACTGGTGGCGCTTCAGCGCTAGGGCTTTTGTCTGGAGCATGGGCTTTTCCGTAGCGACCATCATCCTCCAGAAAATATTATTTGCTTACTGGTCACCGGCTTTAACCCTTGCCTTTGATACCCTGTTAAGTCTGTGTCTGACCGTGATCATCGGCTTCATCTCAAAGCCGACAGACATGGAGGTGCTGTTGCGTTTCTACTCCAGGGTCCGCCCTTTTGGCTTCTGGAAGCCTGTGCGGCTCGAAGCTCAGAAGAGAGGACTTGTGCCACAAAAAGACAAGATGCCAGCCATCGACGCCTTGAACGGCTTCCTGACCATGGGCTTTCAGTTGGCGCTGGCCCTTGTTCCCTTTTATTTCCTGCTTCGCTTCTGGAATAAGGCCATCATCTGGGGAGTCGTCACTGTCGTTCTGGCCGTCATCCTTTATTTCACCTGGTATAAAAACCTGCCAGCAAAGGATGAGATTTAATTAAATTGATTCTCTTCACAAAAGATAGAAGATGATTTGATTGAGCTTGACAGGGATGGATAATACATATGATAATGTGCACAAAGAGGTGTATAGACATGCGCACAAACGTTGTGATTGATGATCAATTAATTAAAGACGCTTTAAAACTATCCAAGATGAAGACAAAAAAGGAATTGATCCATAGGGCACTCGAGGAATTTATCCGGAACAGAAAACGGCTTGATTTAAGAGAGATCAGAGGCAAGATAAGATTTGCTGAAGATTATAACTACAAAGAGATGAGGTCACGATGATCCTGGTGGATACTTCGATATTGATTGATTATCTTAAAGGGATTGAAAGTAAAGGCACAGAACAATTTGAACAGATACTCGAGAAAAAAATTCCCTTCGGAATCAATAATTTTATTTACATAGAGCTGCTCCAAGGGAGCAAAACTGAAAAGGATTACAAGACATTAAAGAAATATCTTGATTCGCAAGTCTTCTATGACCTAAAAAATGGAAGAGAATCTTATGCAGAAGCTGCAAAAATGTATTTAAGATTGAGGCAAAAAGGCTCGACGGTCAGCAGCTCGATTGACTGCCTTATAGCACGAGTCGCCATAGAGAATGAGCTCTTTTTGCTTCATAACGACTCAGATTTTGACAAAGTTTGCAATTATTTCCCCTTAAAGACCTGGGAAATCTAACATTTTAGACCCAATCCACCTTAGGCTTGTCATGACCAAAGCAAAAACAAAAATACCGTGTGTTCATCTTATCTGTAATGCCCACCTCGACCCGGTCTGGCAGTGGCGATGGGAGGAGGGATGTGCAGAGACCATCTCCACCTTTCGAAACGCTGCCAAGCTTTTGCGCGAGCATGATAAGCTCATCTTCAATCACAACGAGGCTGTCCTATACGGCTGGGTCAAGAAATACGACCCCCGGCTTTTCAGGGAAATTCAAAAGCTCGTCGAAGAAGGACGCTGGTTCGTGAGCGGAGGCTGGTTCCTCCAGCCTGACCTCAACCTTCCTGGCACAGAATCGCTCATCCGCCAGATAACAGAGGGATTGAGATTCTTCCGTGATCATTTCAAAGCTCGGCCAAGAGTCGCCTACAATTTTGACTCATTCGGACACAGCTGCGGCCTTCCTCAGATGCTAAGGCTCGCAGGTTATGAGATGTACATCCACATGCGGCCCCAGCATCCGGACTTGATTTTGCCTTCTGACCTTTACCGCTGGCGCGGGCCTGACGGCACAGAAATCAACTGCCTGCGCATCAGCGTCGGGCTTTACCACACAGAATATTGGAATATCGAGCAGCGCCTGCAGAAAGGAACAGAGATGGCCCTCAGGCTCAACCGCGATGTCCCTGTTTTCTGGGGAATCGGGAATCACGGCGGAGGCCCGACAAGAGAAGACCTGAAGAAAATCGATTCCTTCGCCAAAAAAGAAGAGCGGGTAAAAATCATCCACAGCACACCTGACCTTTTTTATGAGGCAGTCAAAGAAGCGCTTAAGAGCGCGCCTGTCTTTGAAGGCGACTTGCAGCGAGTTTTTACTGGGTGTTATACATCTCTCTCGCGCCTCAAACGACGAGCCCAGCAAAGCCTGGGACAATTGGTCCAGGCAGAGGCGCTCAGCGCCTGCTCCTGGTGGCTTTTAAGGCAGGAATATCCTCAGGAAGAGCTTGAAGGAGTCTGGCGAAATCATCTCTTCAACGATTTTCATGACGTCATCACCGGAAGCTGCGTCGAGCCTGTGGAGCGCGACGCCCTTGACTTATACGGAAGGGCTTCCGAGTCGGCAAGGAGAATCAGCCTGGCAGTCGGGGCAGCCTTCAATGCGCAAGGGTTTAATCAATGCCCAGCGCATGATTCCAGTTTGCCACTGACAGTTTTGAATTCGAACACAGGCCTGACCACGGTTCCGGTTGAGGTCGAATGCATGATCTCCCACAGGCCAAAATCGACCGCAGCCTGGCATCTTCGGATATTCGAGCCCTCGGGCGAACAAATCCCCTGCCAGGAAGAGCAGCCTGAAGCACTCCTTCCTTTTAATAAATGGCGGCGCAAGGTTGTCTTCATGTCTGAACTGCCAGGCATCGGCTTAAAAAACTTCAGGCTTGAGGCTCTTGAAGGAGAGAAAAAAGAAAAGGAGGCGCGGCATTCGCTTGGCTTAAAGCATGCACTTAAGTTTAAGTTAGGAAAGAAAAGCGGGCTGATAGAAAAACTCGATGCGGGCAAAGAGCTGCAATGTCTTGCAGGTCCTCTCTTTAAGCCGCTTGTCATCGAAGATAGAGGGGATTCATGGGGAACGGACTGCTGGCGGTATAGAAAAATTCGAGGACGATTCAAGCTTGAACCGGGAAGCATGAAGATAGTGGCCAAAGGTCCGATACGGACAATCTGGGAATCTGTCTTTTCCCATAAAAAAAGCAAGATTGTGATGCACACCATTTCCTATTCCGGATGGCCTGTGCTTGAGTTTCGAATTCGGGTTCACTGGAATGAGGAGCGCAAGCTTCTGAAATTGTCGATTCCGACTGTCTTCAAGGAAAAAGTTCTTCTCTGCGAAGTGCCAGGAGGCATAGTCAAGCGCCCTGCTGATGCGCAGGAGCATGTCTTTGGCCGATGGTTCATGGTCTCCGGAAAATTAGAAGGCCGGGGTGCTGCATTAGGAGTCGTCAACAACGGACAGCATGGACTTGACTTTAAAGACGGCGAGGTTCGCCTCTCTATCCTGCGGAGCGCCGCCTACTGTCACGAGCAGGGCTTTAAATTGGAGAATTATCCTTCACCTAAATTCATGGACCAGGGTGTTCATGATATCCAGCTTCTGGTCACAGCAGGCAAAGCAGGCATAGTCCTGCGCAGGCTTCCTGCTTTAGCCGACTGGCTGAGCTCTGCGCCGATTTCTTACGCCTATCTTCCCACAGGAACAATCGAGGCTAAAGAAAAAGGCAAAGATGCTGAACACAGAACAAAGAGCAGGTCCAGAGGATTCTTCGAATTCTTTTCGCTGCAGCCGGAAAATGCCAGGCTCCTCGCCTGCAAGCGTTCCTGGGACGGAGAAGCCCTGGTTGTCCGCCTGCAGGAGAGCTGCGGGCTTCAATCCCAGGCTCGAATAAGCTTAAGGTCACCAGAAGTATTTATCCGATTAAAGTTGAAGCCTTTGGAAATAAAGACGATTCGCATCGAGAAATCCGGCAAGTGGCGAGAAGCGGATTTAGTCTGGGAAATCTAATATAAAAATATTAAATAAAATTTCACTCAATCTAAGCTTTGGAGTCTCGACCAGTTTCTCAAGAGCTCTTCCCGGCTGATGGGTTGGATTCCTTCTTTGTGAAACTGAAGTGTCCCGGCCAAGACAGACATTTCTGTCGCCTGGGCCAAATCCCTCCCCTCAGCCAGACAAGAAGCGACAGTGGCTGTAACCTGGTCGCCGCATCCAGTCTCATCGTAAGTGCCTGTATCCTCAACCTCTGGGCAGGAAAAGTGAAGGCTTGTCTCCTTGGTGAATAAATACGCCCCATTTGCTCCGTGTGAAATAAAGACATTCTGGACGCCTTTAGAAAGGAGCGCAGCCGCAGCTTTTCCGGCTGACTTTAAGTCATGAATCGAAAGCCCGGTCAGTATCCTCGCCTCATGCTCGTTGGGCTTGAGCAAAAAAATTCTCTCATTCAGAATACCCTCGAGCGGGCTTTTTACGCCTCCAGGGTCAAGAATCACTCGAATTCCATTCAAAACTGCTTTCTCGATGCAGTACCTTGCTGTCTCAAGAGGAATCTCAAGGGCCAGAATCATGATTTTCCCCTTTGGCTCTTTCTAAAAAAAGTGCTAAGCTCCAGCCAAAAAGTTTTTATTATGATTTCTTATCTTTTATGACCTTTGGGTCAAGCGCATTTTGAAGCCTTTCGATGAATTCGACCTGGGCAGGGTTTATCTTTTTCCTGGCTTCTTCCAGGCCAAAGAAGCAGGCCTTGTCTATCTCAGAGAATTCTCTTATCTTTCCTGAGCCGGGAGGAAACTCCATGGAGAATAAGTTGCTCTTTATCGACCGGCGCTCATCATAGTCGCCCTCAAAAGCCCAGGCATGGACTCTCTTTCCACCTCGCTGCTTTATCGAGCCAAGCTCCAAGAACTCGCCTTTTGGCATGACCCCGGTCTCTTCTTCGAACTCCCGAATCGCTGTATCGAGAAAAGGCTCGTTCTCCTGAACTTCGCCCTTGGGAATAGACCAGGCACCTTCATCCTTCTTCGCCCAGAAAGGGCCGCCAGGATGGGCCAGAAAGACCTGAAGCTCTCCTCCTTTTATTCGAAACATGAACAGTCCGGCGCTTAAATTTGAGCGCTCGCCCTTCTCTTTTGGATTCTTCAAAGCCACAGCATCATTCTCCTTCGGGATTTTCGCCTCAATTCTTGAATCCTGGGACTAAGTCTTTTTGGCGATAGAGACTACTTTCGAGGCAAATGGCTCGGCGATTATCACCGTTGTATTGGGCATAGCCCCCTTGATTCTATTCTCAAAATCTTTGCTCTGACCCGATGAGCCGTGTATGGCCACGACAACGCTCGGCTTGAGGTCTGAGGCCATGTTGAATGCATCCTGCGGCGAGGCTGTGGGCGAAGGGTCTCCTGTCGGAAGAAAGGCCAAATCCGAGGGATAATTCTTGAGAGAAACATAGCCCGAGTCCCCTCCATGGAAGATGCTTAAATCCCCAATCTTTATCTGATAAAGATTTATCGGTCCGACATGACTTCCCTGAATGACATTAACCGTAATCTCTCCAAATGTGTACGGCTTCCCAGGAATGGCATTTATAAGCTTGTCAGCAGGCATGTTTCTACCCAGCTCCATGGCGACTATTCGCTCAGCCAGAACCGAAGCACCGGTTTCTTTGAAAATATTAAGAGTATCCCTGAGGGTGTAGTGGTCGCCGTGGCTGTGGGTGAAGAGCACGAGGTCGACTCCCTTCTCTTTCAGCGCCTTTAAATCCTCAGCCTTCAACATATCAGCCGGGTCGATGATGATCGTCCGCGTCGATGTCCTTACGACAACTCCTGAAAATCCGAGGAACATGAAGGCCGCTTCTTTCTCGTTGAGCGGGGAGGAGAATAGCTCTCTGATATCACCGGCTTTTCCATTTTTTGCCTCTAACTGACTAAAGATGATTAGAAAACATGCCAAAACAAATAAAATTTTTTTCATCTTCCCTCTCCTTATTTTAAATAAACAAGATATTTCAGTGTAACGAAATTCATTGCGTTTATTTTAATACAAACGCATTAAATAAAATGTCATTGCGAGAAATGAAGAAGATTCCTTCACTTCGTTCGGAACAGGCTGCGCAATCTCATATAAAGAAAGATATTGCCACGCCCTTCGGGCTCGCATGCCAATGTAAAAGCACTTAGTGCACTTGTATGAGCTCTAATTGCAAAAAAAGAAACTATTAGCGACCTTATTCAAGAGCTCGTCGGATTGTCTTAACCCGAAGTCTCGCCTTCTATTCTGACATTAAACCCATTTTTTTGAGGGCCTGGTCCGCTCTGGTCACATTCGGAGCGTCATCAGACAGGTAAAGAACAACGCCGCCTCTTGCGGGTCTTATAATAATCTTTCCTTCCGCGGCAAGCTGGTTGGTCGCTTTAACCGGGTCTTGGCCGTCATAATACTTCTTAAATGCTTCATTGAAGCCGCTGTAGACCGAGTGGATTCCTTTGTAGTTACCCGTTCTCAATTTCAAAATCGCCTGTTTAATAAATTCTTCATAAGATAGTCTTTCAGCCATTTTTCACCTACCAAAATTTTTTTTCAAAGGATTTTCAAATAATAAAGGGATTTTATCGAGTTTCGATTCCTTCATATTTATTCATAAGATAATGATTTATAAGAAAATAGTCAAATTAAATTCTCATCATTTTTGGATCTGATTTTCCAAGCCCTTTTTTCAGAGCTATAGCAGAGGAAAAACTTGAAGTCAAAATAAAGAGCTCTGAGCAAGAGATTTTAAGCTTAGCTTGCGGCTTTGATTTTATCCCAGTTTTTAACCCTGTATCTTTTAATTTTTACTTCGCCGGTTTCCTCTGAAGTATAGATATCGTAGAGACAGCCATTTCTGATAAGCTCAGGAGTAAAAGGAAGGCTTGCCTTGTAGAGATGATATCCGTCCTGGCTGAAAATATCGAATTCAACCGGCTCGCTTTTCTCAAGAACTGATTTTATCTTTCTGACATAAACCCTGCCTCTGTCATCAGAAAGAATTCTGTTGAAAAATGGCCGATATTTTGGAAAATTGGCGGCTTCCTCAACAACATCCCTCGGCCATTTCCTCCCTTGCCGGGCCGTATCTTCAATCGAATCATTTATGATTTTATCCTTTTCCCCATCGCTGATGGACTGAAGGAGTTCATCTTTTTTTATTATCAACAAATTATTCCCGCTCTGATCTATAAAAAAAAGCTTATATTCGGAGTTGTATCCATAGATAACTCCCTTCTTATCCGAAGAAGCAAAGCAGAGATATGGGGTATAATCATGGGAAAGCATGAAGCCAACGCCTTCTCTGGCAACCATGTTTATTCCGGGAAATTTCGATGCGTGTTTCAATATTTTTCCTGTTGAATCCATGATGACCAGTTCAAAATTCTGTCCTTCCTCAGACCTGACTGAACCATAAGCCGTGATACTTCCATCTTGGTTGACAACAAAATCAAGAAGAAAAAATGAAACCGAAATGCTCCTTATGAATTTTCCTTTGGAATCGAACACCTGAATACTGCGCATTTCTGAGACATAAATGTTATTCTGGTCATCGACAAAAATCCGAAAAGGGTTCTCAAACTCCCCCGGACCCTGTCCTTTGCGGCCGAAGGTCTGAAGATAATTACCATTTCTGTCAAACTTCTGGACTCTGCAATTTCCAGAATCCAGAAGATAAATATTATCTTGACTATCGAGCTCGATGTCGCCGGCGCGATAAAACATGTATTTTTCGTCTTTATCGTTGCCGATGGCTAAATCCTCTTCCAAGTCAAAGCTCAGCTCGCCAAATAAAGGCTCACCTGGATTCTTGATGACCTTGACGCCATTTTCAACCTCAATCTTCCCCTTCCATTCAGCTTTCTGTTTCTTACACCCCGAGGCGATGATGAAGAGAAAAAGAATAAACAGGACCAGTCCAAATTTAAATTTGAGTCTCATCGTTCTTCTTATGCTTGTTACTTCCGACATTTCCCTTCTTTTTCCTTTTTCTTGCATTCATCACAAAAATGCTCAGAATCAGGCTTATCGTATATTTCTTCATAGTCATAGAAGGGCCAGTTGGAACAGTTACTGCACCAATGCCATATTTCTTGGTCGTCCGCTCTTCGATAAGTAGGCATGAATCATTACCTCCTCATGTCTCTCTGGTTAAATCCATTTCATTTATAACATCAGAATATAATTGTCAAATTCACAAACCCTTTTTGCCAGGAGTGCGCAAAAATTGTGCAATTTGCCATATGTATAAGCAGGTCAATTTGTTAAAGAAAAAAAACGGCTTTTTTCAACAGGCTTTTTCACAGGAACAGTGGAAAAAGGGAATTATCCACTTTTCTGTAAAATCTCTTTTTCAGTTGCCTTTTTCCGACAGGCCCGAAATAAGCTGGCGTCTCAAAGCTTCATTTCTCTTTTTCTGAATCTCAGAATTTCTTTGCTGATGGCCATCTCAACGTTTTTGAGAAGGCCTTGGTCTCGCATGCCAGCGCCGAGAATCAATTTATATGAAGGCACAGCGATAACAAAGACCTCGCAATTTTCTTTTATCTCAGCGCTTATCAAAGGCGATGAGGCCTCAGAGTCAAAAGTCATGATTAAATCAGGAAAGGTGGCGATTCTTCTGCCATCGGCCTCGAGTGTCATGTACTCATTCCAGAAAGTAAGCTCATAATGCTTTTTCTGTTCTCTAAGAAGCAATTTGCCGATGTCCAGGCCTCCTTCTCGCCGAAGGCTCAGCTTCTCGACACTTGCTTTTATCTGGAAATTCCCGCCAAGGTGATCAACAATTTTTTTTATAATTTCAAGTGAGCCACGTTTCTTGCTCTCCTGCATCTTTTTGCTTTCTTGTATCTTCCTGCTCTCTGGCATTGACTTGCTATCTGACGTCTTCTTGCTCTTTAGAATTTTTGCGCTATCCAGCGTTCTCCTGCTCTCAAGCATGATTTTGCCGAGCCTTAAAGCCATTCGAATTGCGCCAGGCGCTCCGTTCTTCTTGACATAACGAGCTGGAACAGGGTTTCTTGCTACAGCCACCATTCCGCCTGCTTTTATAGAGGCTTCCCTTACCAATTTTGAAACTTCCTGAACCGACCCCTTGAAAAAATCTTCAACCCTATTTCCCTTCGCCTTATTCCCTCCGACTGCTGCCTGGAAAGACACATATTCTTTGTCGCGATGCAAAGCCATCGAGCCCATCAAGCCCAGAGGATGAGCGCGCCCATTGCAGGCAGCATCGATGACTGGAATATTTAAGAAAACCGATTGAACCCAGCCGTTAACGATTCCAAGGGCACCAATCTCACTCGAGATTAGTCCGCCGACTTTTATCCCTGTCTTCTCCAGGAAAAGCTCAACCGCCCTGACATAATCATCCGGCTTCAAAGCAGCGCTTCCTGCCGAGGGAACCCCGACCGCAGAAACAGTCAAAAGCAGAGCATTTTCTGACACATCCTCAATCGGCAAAATCTCTCGAAAGCCTCGCTTGACTGCAACCCCTGCCAGCTCCCTTCCCTCTTCAATCCAGCCTCCACCCCCGCCGCCGAGCACTGCTCCCCCGAGCACAGCGGCTTCGATCGTTCCCTTATTTACCTTCAACCTTATGCCCATTATTCTTAACGTTAAGGCACATTATTCTTTTTCTTGCTTGCGCTCATTCTTTTTCCTGAAAATTTTCATTCCGGCCCAGTACAAAAGCATCGCAGAGATGATTCCGTTAAAAGCAAATATGGAAAAAGGAAAGACATTGACTCGGAACGGATGGCCTGAGGTCATCCAGCCGATAAGAAAGGAAATAAAGTAGGAGGCAAAAGCAATGGGATTCCAGCGCTGCACCGACCGGTCGCCTCCTGCTCCCTCTCCACTTGCGCCCTCTTCTACCGCTCCCGTCAATCCCCATGCTCCCATATGTCCTGCCGCTGCTCTCACTGTTCCCTTTGCTCCGGCCGCTCCTCCTGTCTCATTTTCCCCTGCTGCAGCTCTCGCCCCCATTCCTCTTCTTCCAAGAAAATAATAATCCGCAACCAGAATCCCACCAATCGGGCCAATGGCGATGCTCAGCAAGCTCAAAAAAAGCTCAAGCCTCCCAAGAATCCCCCACGCGGCCAGCAGCGACGACAATATCCCCACCACAACTGCCAGCTTCCATCTCGTCCATCTGATGATGTTGTTAAAAGCGAGGACCGACGAATAAAGATTGCTGTCGTTTGTCGTCCACTGGGCAAAGCCTATGGCCAGAAAACCAATGATGCCCAATCCCGCGTATTGCGGGCTGATAATGAGCCGCGGCAGATGCTCATGATAAAGCCCGGTCCTCATCGCCAGCGCAGAGCCGACAAGCTGCATCAGGGCGCTAACGCCCATGGAAAGAGTGGCAGCATAAAGGATATCGCGGAAGCGAGGCCTGGCATACCTGAAGACATCAGCAGAAGTGACAGCGCCGACGATGAATCCGCCGGCGATTATTGATGCGGCTGCGCCGAGCGTCAGAGGATAAGGGGAGGGAGAATGATTCTGGGCAAGCCGAACAAGCTCATGGGAAGGCAAAAAGTTGAACCCAACCTTGAATGCAGCATAAAGAAAAATTGCAACCATCGGGGGCACAGCACCCCAGCTTAAGGCCTTGAGCCCCTTGAAGCCAAAAATAGCAGGAATCATCATCAGAATCCCGCTCCAAAAAGCAAGGAGGGGGATAGGGAGCGAGGTCTTGGTGTAAGCAACCAGGGTTTCGGCAAAAAGCCCTGCCTGAACTCCAAACCAGCCCATGAAAGCGACGGCAAGGCAGAATGACATAAGGAATGAGCCGTGCTCGCCGAAAGAGATGCGAGCCAAGAGCGGAGTGGAAACTCCCAGCCTTGCTCCCATAAACCCGGTGAGAGTCATTACCCCGACGAGGAGAACCTCGCCGAGAAGATAGGCGAGCAACACGGATTTTAGCGAGCCCAGCCCCATCCCGACCATCATCCCCCGCAGGAGCGCGGAAAGGACAATGGCCACTCCAATCCAGACCATGGC
>CAZYBE010000022.1:38531-52099 GCA_964645765.1 uncultured Eubacteriales bacterium | reverse complement strand
TTTAAAAAAGTGCCCGATTCTTCGAATGGCTTCTTCAATTTGCTCAGGCGGAGGTGAGAACGAGATGCGCAAAAACCCTTCGCCTCTCTGGCCAAAGGCAATCCCGGGAATGGTGACAATCTTTTCTTTCTTTAAAAGATTCATAGAAACATCCAAAGAGCTTCCATATTTGGGAATTTTATTCGCAATGTTTGTGAAAATATAAAAAGCTCCTGCAGGCTTTATATAGCTCAAGTCGGTGTATTTTTCGAGACAACTCATGGCAAGCTCCCTCCGCTTCCGCAATTCTTCCCTATTCTGAAGCCTTTCCTCTTCGGCATTGCCTTTAAGGGCGAAGATTGCGGCACGCTGGGAAATCGCCGGGGCGCAGGCCACGGCCAACTGATGAAAAGTAGCTATGAGCTTGATTAACGCCACCGGCGCGATGCACCAGCCCAGCCGCCAACCAGTCATGCTGAAGCTCTTGGATACGCTGTTTATCACCACAAAATTTTTGACATGCCCGGCAATGGAGTCCGGCTCTTCTTCAAAATAAATATCCCGGTAGACTTCATCGGAGATGGCCATGGCTTTTCGCTCTTCAAGGAGCCCGGCTAAGCTCATCATCTCTTCCCTGGAATAGATCGCGCCGCTTGGATTGTTTGGGCTGTTGATGATAATGGCTTTTGTTTTCTCATTAATGCGGCTTTCGATATCTTCAAACTTCAGGTCAAAATGATTTTCTGGATGAAGAGGATATGTCTTCGGCACGCCTCCAGCCATCTTGACGATCAAGGGATAAGCCGGATACCCTGGGTCTGGAACCAGGACTTCATCACCTGAATTGACCAAAACCATGAGCGTGGCGAAGATAGCCTCCTCTGCGCCAACAGTGATACAAACCTGGTCAGGCGAAACGGAATATCCGCATTTCTCCGCGACAAGGCTTCTCAGCTCCTGAAGCCCCTCGTTCGGGGTATAGCCAAGATTCCAATCTCCAGACTTCTCTTTGATATGGCCGAGTATGGATTTTGGCGTTGGAAAGCGGAGCTCGCCCAAACCGAGGTCGATGCAGGAGGAATCAGCCAGGTCAGTAATGCGGCGAATCAGAGTCTTTTCCACTCCTCTCATCCGCTCGCTAAAAAATTTCCTCATGAAGATTTCTTTTATTATCGTCAATACGTAATAAGTATTTTCACAATTTTTTTATAAATCTCAACCCCATCGAAAAGCTGCTTCTTATCTACCCTTTCATTCTCTGTGTGGGCAACTAAGGCAGACCCAGGCCCCAAGAGCAGCGGTCTCCCGAATCTTTTTAGGTAAGGGATGTCTGTTCCATAGGGAAGAACGGCCTGCTCAAATCCTGGAATCGTGAATAAAACTTGAGGCTCTGATTGGGAAATAACCTCAATCCTGGCCCTTTGGCCGGCCACTGCCTTTACTTTTTCAATAATCTCATAAGAATTAAGCCCGCTGCGGAAAGAGACCTCGGCGCTTGCCGAGTCCGCAATAACATTGAAAGCTAAACCTCCTTCAATCTTTCCGATGTTTATAACTGTTTTTCCCAGGATTGGGTCTTCTCTGAAATCCAAACCTCGAATTTCCTGGAGGACATCGAGAAGCTTTTCGACGGCGGATTCACCCAAATCAGGGAATGCGGAATGAGCCGATTTTCCCTCAGCCAAAATTTTCAGGTTGACTACGCCCTTATGCCCGCTGCCCATCTTATTTTCTGTTGGCTCGCCGACAATGACATACTCTGAATCAACATTCAATGAGCCGGCCATCTTTGCGCCGACGCTGTCCGTCTCTTCCCCGACAACAAAGAGAAGACCGATTTTTTTCATCCCTTCCTTGCTCAGCTCCTGGGCGGCAAAAATCATGGAAGCCATGATGCCTTTGGCATCACATGCTCCACGGCCATAGATGAAAGACTCATCCTCCCTCGCTCCATAAAAAGGCGGGACTGTATCCATGTGCGTGCAGAGAATCACTCGCGGGCTTGGATGAAGAACGGCTAAAATATTTCTTCTCTTTCCGTCAACCTCTTGCTTTTCCAGGTCAAATCCCTGGCTTCTGAGATAGCTGGAGAGAAAGTCGGCAATCGCAGCTTCGGACCCTGTGATCGAAGGAATATTCACCAGTGTTTTTGTAAGCTCGATGAGGTCCACTTTGCTCACCACAAAATTGCCGATAGAAACGAAAAGCTCATTATTGTTATCTTATTATCAGCACCCGAAGGGTGCGTAGTTATCTCTTCATAAATTATTGAGATGGCCTCACTTGGCTCGCCATGACTTCTTTATCGGCGATTTAGAGTTCATGCCCTTGGTTTACACTCTGCGCAGTATCTTGACCAGCGATATCTTATCTTTTTTGCGGATTTCTTTGACTTTCTTAATCACTCTGGCAGGGATACCTGCAACCACGACTCCGGGAGGGACATTCTTTATGACCACGGCGCCAGCGGCAACAACACTTCCCTTCCCTATCCTCACGCCTTCGAGGACAACGGCATTGGCCCCGACGAGGACGTTATCTCCAACTACGACCGGCCGCTTGCTCGGCGGCTCGAGAACTCCTGCGATCACCGCGCCTGCCCCGATATGGCAATTTTTCCCGATGATTGCCCTGGCCCCGAGAACAGCGTTCATGTCAACCATCGTTCCCCTGCCGACCTCAGCCCCGATGTTAATCACTGCGCCCATCATGACCACGCAGTCCTTCGCGATGCGGGCTCCTTCTCTGATCACAGCGCCAGGTTCGACTCTTGCCTCGACTTTCCGCAAGTCAAGAAGCGGAAGGGCAGAGTTGCGGCTGGTAATCTCCAGATAATAATCCTTGATTTTAGCCCTGTTCCTCTTCATCCATTTTTCAATGCCCGAATAATCCCCGACCAGGACCCAGAAATTTCCCTGGCCAAAAGCTTGAAAGGCCTGCTTCCTAAAATTCTCTTCACGGAAATGACCTTGAACAAAGACCTTGGCCGGTGTCCTCTTCTTGCTCTTTGAGATGAGCTCGGCAATCTGCTTATAATTCATCGATTTCCAAAATTCCTCTATTGCTGGATTCAGTCTTGATGACTTCAGCTTGAGTGCCTTTTTCCTGGCACCAAGCCCTCATGACCTCAGCGACCTCATCCACTCTTTCCTTCTGGCAGATGGCAAAGAGGGATGACCCTCCGCCGCTGACATTGCAGCCAAAGGCGCCTGCTTCCAAGACTTTCTTCTTGAGCTCGCCGTATCCAGGAATAAACCTCGACCTCACCGGCTCTGAAATATTGTCTTTATTGATCGCCCGGCCTATGGCTTTCAAGTCTCTGTTCAGAATGGCGTGGATTAGAAAGGAGCAGAGGGACATCTGTTCCTTCATCTCGGCCAAGCTGAAGCGGTCAGGAATCAATCCTCTAGTTGTCGTCTGAGGCTTCTTGAGCACGCAGATGACAATAGGGATCTTTGGCGCTTCAATCTTGACCACATCAAGCGGATGATAACTACGGACAAAAACAAAGCCTCCAAGAAGGCAGCCGGCAACGTTGTCGGCATGAGGAGTTCCTCCCGAGGCTATCTCGCCCTGGCGGGCAATATCGATCATTTCATTGTCGGCCAGTCTGGAATGCAGAAGTTTGTTTAATCCATAAACACTGCCTGCAGCAGACGCTGCCGACGAGCCCAGGCCGGCGCATGTCGTCATCCTTTTCACGATCTCAATATCCACACCGGCAGTTGCATTGACTTTCTTGAAGAAATGAATCGCGGCCAGGCCTGCAGTATTCCTGTCAGGTTCTCTTGGCAGATATTCATCCCTGCCTGTGACTTTGACACTGATGGAATTGGAGCTATTCAAACCAATCTTCAAAACGTCGTAAGGCCCTTTCAAGGCCAGGGCAAAAATGTCAAAGCCAGGCCCAAAGTTCGCTATCGTGGCCGGTGCCCGGAGGATGATATCGCTCAAATCAACTTCCTTTCCTTGAGGAGCTTTTTGAGAACCTCTCTGTTTGCTTCGCTGAGCCTGGTCAAAGGCAGTCTCAACCCTCCTCCTGGCAAACTCATCAGGGTCAACGCCTCTTTGACCGCCATCGGATTGGTCTCCAGCCTCAGGGCTTCGAAGAGGTCGTAGTAGGCATAATGAATATCTCTTGCCTTGTCAAACTCGCCGCGCAGGCAATAATCCACCAAGTCCCGCATCACTTCTGGAACGATGTTCCCGGCCACAGCAAAAACTCCGCTTCCGCCAAAAGACATCAGAGGATAAGCGGTTGTGTCCTTTCCGGTGAAAACAGCAAACGGCTTCCCTCTGGCGAGATACAAAATCTTGGCCAGATGGTCCATCTCCTTTTTTCCGTCTTTGGTGGCGATGATATTTTTGTTCTCAATCAGCCTGGCATATGTCTTGGGCTCGATATTGACTCCAACCCTGTCCGGAGAATTATGGATGATGATGGGAATCTTCGAGCTTTTAGCCACTGCTTCATAAAACTCGATGATACCAGCCTGAGTGGGCTTAACCAAGAAGGGGGCGAAGACAACAGCATAGTCGCATCCAATCTCGGCATAGAGCTTGACACGTCGAATAGTCTGGTCCAGGTTGTTGGTGCAAGTGTCGGGAGCGACGAAGCATTTGCCGTCGGCTTCCTCGACAACTATCTCGACAACTCTCTTGATCTCTTCTTCAGAGAGAAGCGGGCTTTCTCCTGTCACTCCCAAAGGAGCCAATCCATGGATTCTGCTTTTGACCTGCATGCGCACCAGCGTCCTCAACCCCTCTTCGTCGAGCCCCATGTTTTTATTAAAAGGTGTCATTAAAAGCGTGAACGCACCGCTTAGCATCTTCTTTCACCTCCTTGTCCAGGATGGGTAATCGATGAAAACAAATTTATAGATATTTTAACACGATATTAAAAATGCTTCATAAAGAACTTTATTCCTACCCGAATCAAGTCAAAATTTTATAGCACATCGAAAATTCAATGTCAAAAAGGCAAACATAGGGTGGATTTAATTGAGGAGATGGCTTTTAACCATTTTTTGGAGGTGATGCACTGTAGTTCTGCGATTTTAAATTTTCAAAATGATGGAAGAGTGAGTCTCTCATTATTTTTTTACCGAAGTCAAAAAATATTGCCATTTTTTTAGACTTTGGTATAATATTTTTGCCACAAGGAGAAGGCTATGTTGAAAGAACGTTATCTGTCATCCAACATTCTTAAAGACCTTAAAGAAAAGATGGTTTTTATCGGAGGTCCCAGACAAGTGGGTAAAACAACTCTCGCCCATCATCTTATCGGGCAGAATTTCTCCCAGGTTGCGTACTTCAACTGGGATTTTGGGCCCGATAGAAAAAAAATCCTGAATATGGAGTTTAGCCCGGAGACAGAACTGCTCGTCTTTGATGAAATTCACAAATACAGCCAGTGGAAGACCTATCTGAAAGGCCTCTATGATAAAAAGGGGAAAGAGTACAGAATCCTGGTCACAGGGAGCGCGCGCCTCGATATTTATCGTCGCGGAGGAGATTCGCTGATGGGCCGTAACTTTTATTATCGCCTCCATCCCTTTAGCATGGCAGAGTTCATGGGTCGAAGACACTCCATCGACATCAAGAAATCTCTCTCCTTTCCCAAATCCTCTGCAGAAGAAAAAACATGTTTCGATTCACTTTTCAAATTTGGAGGTTTTCCTGAGCCGCTTTTAAAACAGGACGAATCATTCATCAGACGATGGCAGCAAATGCGGATGGAGACATTGTTACGAGTTGATATCAGGGATCTCGAGGTGATCAAGGATTTTTCAAAGCTCACCATTCTTGCCGAAATCCTGCCAGAAAGGGCCGCCGCGCTATTATCGCTCAATTCTTTGACTGAAGACCTTTCTGTGGCACATAAGACCGTAAATCACTGGCTGGATATCCTGGAGAACTTCTATTATCACTTCCGAGTCTATCCATTCACCCGAAGTCCTCTGAAGTCGATGAAAAAGATGCCAAAGGTTTATCTTTGGGATTGGTCACAGGTTGAAAAGTCTGAAGGTGCCAGGCTCGAAAATATGGTCGCTTGCCATCTTCTCAAAATCTGCCATTTCCTGCACGATGCCGAAGGCTACCCAGCCGCTCTTTACTACCTAAGGGACCTGGAAGGAAGGGAAATCGATTTTTTGGTAGCTTTGGGCAATAAACCCTGGATGTTGGTCGAGGTAAAAGCCCAGGAAAAAGACATTTCCAAGACCATGCGCTATTTTGTCAGCCGGATGAAGGTTCTTCAAGCTTTTCAGGTGGTTTTGCCTCACGGTGTCGATTATCAAAAGGATGGAATTCGCGTGGTCAGCGCCTCGCGATTTTTATCTGCTTTGATTTAAAAAACTAAGCTGCAAATATTTTTATATTTATTTTGATGCCCAATTTGCACTCGTCGCCATCAATGCCCTTCTGATTAACCCCTGAAACGCAAGCTTATCCGGTAAAGTAAATCAAAGTGAAGGCAATCACACCGACGACGACTATAGAGAGTATGAGGTCCTTATAATTCCAGCTCGCCCGCGATGCAGCTTTGTCAGCGGCCACGGTCGTGGCGTAGGTCAGCCCCTGGATTTTTTCATAAGAGGGCTCGGCTGTCAGCCAGCTGACGACAATCATCACCAGGATGCATCCCAGGAATGAAAAGATTGCAAAGTAAAGAAAATTGACCGTGGCAAACCAGTGAAGCCAGCCTGAAAGCGAGCCTTTGTTTAGCTCAGCCACGAGCCTGAGCATGCCCACCGAAAACCCTCCGACGAGCACAGTCAGAGCTCCCTTGGCATTGATTCGTTTGTAAAAAATTCCAAGGAGAAATACCGCAGCAATCGGAGGTGCGATATAAGCCTGGACACTCTGGAGGTAGTGATACAATTCTCCAGAAATGTGCTTCATCAGGGGAATCCAGATGACTCCAGAGACGACGACAACTCCTGTCGCAATCCTGCCGATGAGGACGAGCTTTTTCTCCGGAGTCTGAGGCTTGATTTTTTTGTAGATATCCATGGTAAACAGCGTTGAGCAGGAATTAAAGACTGAGGCCAGCGAGCTCATCAAGGCTGCCAGCAACCCTCCGGCAACAAGACCCTTGAGCCCAGTGGGAATGAGAGTCATGACCAGAGTCGGGAACGCCTGGTCTGCTGAAGCCAGGCTGATCTTCCCTGTCTTGGCCAGGGCAAACGCCATGACTCCGGGAAGGATAAAAATATAAAAAGGCAGGAGTTTCAGATAGGATGCCCAAATGCTCCCTCTTCTTGCCTGCGCCTCGTTCTTTGCAGCCAGGGTGCGCTGGACAATGTACTGGTCTGTGCACCAATACCAGAGGCCAACGATGGGCGGGGCAAAGACCATGCCCGGCCAGGGGAAATCAGGATGGTTGGCCGGCAGGAAGAGGTTGAAGTGGCCAGAGCCGGCCACAGCATAGAGGTTGCTCCAGCCTCCGATTTTTATCAGTGCGGCCACGGTGACTGTAACCGAGCCGAGGACAAGAACGATGGTCTGGAGTGCCTCGGTGTAGACAACAGCCCGCATGCCTCCGAGCACAGTGTAGATGCCTGTGAAAAACAAAATAATAAGGGCCCCGGTCCAGAAATCGATGCCCATGAGCGTCTGGAAGACGACTGCGCCGGCATAGACATTGACGCAGACCTTGGTCACGACATAGCTGATTAAGGAGATGAGCGACAGGAACCAGCGGGCTTGGGGAGAATAGCGGAGCTCGAGGAACTCGGGCATGGTGAAGACTTTGCTCCGCATGTAAAAAGGGACAAAGACCCAGCCTAAAACAAGGACGAGCCAGGAGTGAAGCTCATAGTGGCCCATCACCACGCCTGTCTTGGCTGCTGTGCCTGCAAGTCCTACGATATGTTCAGCTCCGATATTCGAGGCGAATATCGAGGCGCCGATGACAAACCAGCCGATATGCCGGCTGGCAAGGAAATAATCGACTGTGGAGCGCTGCTTCTGTTTCATCGACCACCACGCGATCCCCAGCAGAACCATGAAGTAAAGCCCGACGACAACCCAATCAATTGTTAGAAACTTCATTGACTTCTTCCTCCGTGAAAGGAAATGCTTCTGGATGGATTTTGGGCGCCCTTAAAAAGATTAAATCGCTCAGCCCTGTGGACATTTCCTTGAGCTTATATCACAGGAAAAAATTCGAGTCAAACAAAAAGGGGACTGTTGTTTTATGGCCCACCGCCCTTTTTTGACAATTGACATTCGCAGCCAGATGAAGAGATAACCTTGGCAACGCATAGAGTTTGAATTCAGCGCTCGGAAGGGAAAAAAATGGAGCAGCGCAAAAAGCAAATTCCCACTGAGAAAAGAACCGCCGTCTAGGTGAAAAAAGGGAACTCTATCATCAGGCTCGTTCCGTGAATCTTGGAAAAATCTGTTATTTAAATTTCATCGGGCCCGGGGCGCAGGCGCATAGAAAGTCTCTGGATTGGACGTGTAGATGGCACCTGCGAATACATCCTCATTGCCACCGGCAAACTTCCGTGGGTTGGGCGCGCCCTTGGGCACGAGCACAAGCTGCTTCTGCATATTGCGGTGGAAGGAACGCTGGTCGTCGCCGATCTTAAAGTAATAGGCGTTGCGCAGAATGAAAGGTTTCCACTCCGCGCAGGCCGTCGCTCCCACGCTGCATCTGACGGGTTGGTCTGCCGCCAAGGCTGCCTGGAGCTCGATTCCGCTGAGCGGCACTCCATTCAACTCTCCAATCGTTCCGTACTGACCGTCCGCCAGCACCCACTTGTGGAATTGTTCCAGCCAGACTTCTGCGACCGAGTGCGCTTCGCTGCGGGTCTCCACGTCTCGCGGCAGCAAATTGACCACGCGCGCCGGCATTCCATAGGCGTTGGCCACGCCGGCCAGCACGATGGCGTACTCGCGGCAAATAAAACGCCCGCCCTTCTGGGCCTCTCGCAGAATGGTGAGCGGATCTCCCTTGGAGGCCATCTGATTCGGACTGTGCTGCCAGCGGGTGCTGACCCACTGAGTCAGGCGCCGAAGCCGGTCGTAATCATCTTTCGCGCCCGCTACGACATCGTCAATCGAGAACTCGCGCCGCAATTCTAGGAACTCCTCGGCCTGGGGAATGTCGAACGTCAGGCTAAAGGCCGGCGAGGTTTGGGTGCGGTCCCACTCCAGCGATTGAGGGCCGTACTTCGCCTTTAAGTCCGCAAGCACGGACTTGAATTCCGGATCGGCGCGCAGGGAATCAAAGTCGGTGTCGCTCGCGTACTTGAAGTAGTCGGTGTAGCCGGCTGCGATGGCTTCGCGGACGGCGGTGAGAGCCTGGAACTTTTGTCCCGCGAGCGCATGGACGCAGGCCTTGTTGTAGAGGACTCCGGCCCGCAGTTCTTGATCGCCGATGCGGTCAACTAGCTCCAATAGACGCTGAATAACGCGCAGAGCCTCGGTCCAGTTCTTCTGGCTATAATAGCGGTACCACTCCTCGTTGTAGGCACGAAATTCCTTCTCAAAAGAGGACTGGGCCATCGCCGCGAGACAAATCAACCCGACCAGCAAACCCCAGGTGACAATTCGCCTGACACAGATTACGTTCCGTCCAAGGCCGGGCGCGACAAAACAATCATTTTTTTCCCTCATAAAAGTACTCCTTTTTTAGTCCTACGTATTGAATTTCAAAAAGGTTGATGCAATTGTTCGGACATTTTCTGACACTCAGAGATATCCTATTTGTTTTGCAGGAACAATATACGGCCCAGCTATTTGCCTTTGAGCTCCTTGTTCCATCTTCGAAGGAGCTTCCGGCGGCCCATCTTTTTTGTCTTGACCATCATGAGTGCGTTTTGCCCCTCTGAGCTGCGTGTGGCTTAGCAGCTCTGCGTGCTTGTATCCATCAGGGGAATCGCGTCGTTACGTCATTCAATCCTCCAGGTCCTGGCGCAGGCCCTGAGCAGGCAGTTGTCGCGCCCGCTGCCCTTCTGTTCGTCATTGAACTCTCGATAAGGAAAGCTTCAAAATTCCTTCATTTTGTCCGCGACTGGTATTTGATTCTTCTCATCATCTTCAGCTTTGAAGAGCTGTTTACTCCCGACACCACCATGCCGTGGACAGCCTGGTTGGTATTCTCATCGGAATTCTTGCCGTCGCTGCCGGGATGAAAATCAGCCGCTGGCAGAAAAAATATAAAGAGCGTTGACAAGAAGGCTAAAAATAATAAAACTATAATTAGAATCTGATTGAAGAATAACAAATTGAAGTCAAATAAAAAGAGCATTCTCATCGGTTCATGGCCGCGCTCATTATCATTGGCTAAGCGGAGCATCCTCAACTATTTTAAGAAAAGCCCGTTCTGCATTTCCTTCGAAGTCACCCATTCTTGCAATGCCCGCTGCAAGCATTGCCATCTGGGCGGGCCGGTGAGAGAAGTCAGAGCTTCCCCCCAGAGGTATGGAGAAATCTGCCGTGAAATCAAGCCTGTCGTCGCCCAGGTTTCAGGTGGGGAGCCGCTGCTCCGCAAAGACCTGGAAGAGATCGTCAAGGCTTTTAAAGTTCCGAAAAGAGCCCCTTATATCGTCGTCACGACCAATGCCGCCCTATTGACCAAAGAAAAATACTTCAAGCTTCGTGAGGCCGGGGTCGATGAGTTCTCGATATCTCTGGATTATCCTGATAATCGCCACGACGATTTTCGAGGCATTCCAGGATTATTTAATCGTATCAAGACCTTGGCTCAGGAGCTTGACCAGGAGAAGAATAAGGCGATCACATTCATCTGTGTTGTTCAAAGGGACAATTTCAGAGAACTTATTCGGATGGCTGAACTGGCAAGAGACTGGAGAGCCAGCGTCAATTTCAGCGCCTACACCTGGCTGAGGACAAACGATAAAAGCTACATGCTGGCCAAGGAGGACATGGCTGAGTTCAGGGATATCATCCGCCAGCTTTTGAAATTCAAGAGAAAGCATAACACGGTATTTACCTCGGATTATGCCTTGAGGAATATGGCCGGCTATTTCGAGAATGGCTATCATCCCCGCTGCCGGACCGGAGAAAAATTCATCAATGTCAATCCTGACGGGACATTCTCTCCCTGCGGTCTGCTCATCAAAGACTTCAAAACGGCCGATGACCTCAGAAAAAATTTTGCGCTGGACAATTCATGTGTCTTCTGCTACACGAGTATCCGGGCTAATACAGAAAAGCCGGCGCGTTATCTCATCAAGGACAGCCTCAAATCGATCTAGTTCTCTCCTCGAGGAGATAATAAATAAAGAGTCCCTCGTCTTCTCGAGGAACAACGAGCTCGAAAAGCAATGGTCAATAGATTTTTCTGAATTATGAAAAAAAACAAGAACTCAAGTTCCCAAATCCTTGAAGCTCTCCCAAAGCCTCCAAGGCGCATCCGGACCCTGATATTTGTCCTTGAAATCATCTTCATCATCGCCTTGATCACCTGGTGGCTGAGCTCGAACACGACTCACAACAGCACAAGTCTTTGGGTGCTTTTTTTCTACTGTTTTCCCTCAGAATTGTTGATTTCTCCTTTCCCTCATGAACCAGCCCTCCTTTACTTTGGCAAATTTTACTCTCCTTTTATTGTCGCTTCCATAAGTGTTATCGGAACAGTCATCACAGAGGCCATCAATTATTCTGTCTTTAATTACGTTATAGACATCGGCCCGATAAAAAAAGTTCGTGAAACCAAATCAGCCAAAAAGGTTATGAAGCTTTTTGGAAAAGCGCCGTTTGTCGCCCTCCTCCTCGCCGGACTTCTTCCGATTCCTTTCTATCCTTTCCGGATCCTGGTTGTCCTCGCTCGCTATCCTGTCCTTCCCTATCTCCTGACTGTTTTTCTCTCAAAGTTTCCCCGTTTCATGGTGCTTTCCTTTGCCGGCCAGGTCATTAAGATGCCCGACTGGCTGCTGGCGATGCTCATGGTTATTCTCATCATCGTTTCCAACCTCCCCATTTTAAAGAAGGTTTTGGAGAAAAAGCTCCCAATCGGGCATCGCTCGCGAAAAGGAATTTCTTAGCCCTCAGGCAATTATGAAAGACAATTTTTTTCAGGAATTCAATGGCATCAGAAAATCGCCTATGCATCACACACACAACAAGGAGGAAAGAATGAGAAAGCATAGGAATATTATTTTTATTGTTTTTCTTCTGTTTATTTTCTTGTATCCGGCCGCTCCTGCAAACTCTAGCTCTGACGCTAACAAAATTTATGAAAAGAACGCCCAAAACGTTCCTGTGCTCTCGAACGAGGTCACCGTCAGGGAGCTTTACTCCAAGCATGAGTATATGATCCCCATGAGAGACGGCGTTAAGCTGTATACCCAAATCTATGTTCCAAAAGATAAAACTCAGCAATACCCGATCCTTCTCATGCGGACGCCTTATTCGGTCGGTTCATACGGACCCAATGATTACAGGTCCATTCTGGGGCCCAACCGTCTCTATGCTGAAGAAGGCTTTATCTTCGTCTACCAGGACGTGAGGGGGAAGTTTAAATCTGAAGGCGATTTCGTCGTGATGAAGCCTCACAAAACTGCTAAACGCGGCCCTCAGGACACCGACGAAAGCAGCGACACCTACGACACCATTGAATGGCTCATCAAGAACATCTCCAACAATAACGGCCGTGTCGGGCAGTGGGGAATCTCCTACCCGGGATGGCAGACGGTCATGGGAATGATCGATGCCCACCCGGCGCTCAAAGCTTCCTCCCCGCAGGCCTCTCCCTCAGACATGTGGCTGGGAGATGATTTTCATCATAACGGCGCCTTCCGCCTCATGTACACCTTCGGCTGGCTGTCAAACAATGCCCGAGCGAGAACAGGCCCTTCCGCCGCACAGACTGGACGGTTCAACTATGGAACACCGGACGGCTATAAATTTTTCCTAGAACTGGGTCCTCTCGCCAACGTGAATAAAAAATATTTCTACGACAGCGTCCCCACCTGGAACGAATACATGGAGCACGGCAACTACGACGAATACTGGAAGACACAGAATGTTCTTCAGTATCTCGAAAACATCAGGCATCCCATCCTCAATGTCGCGGGCTGGTTTGATGCCGAAGATTTTTACGGCCCGATGAGCATTTATTACACGATCGAACAAAAGAATTCTACAAACAAGAGCATCCTGGTGGTCGGCCCCTGGCTTCACGGCGGATGGGCGCAAATGGACGGCGACTCTCTGGGCAATATCCGCTTTAATTCAAAGACCGGCGAGTACTTCCGGGAAAATGTAGAATTCCCCTTCTTTCTCTACTATCTGAAGGACAAAGGGCAGATGAAACTCCCGGAAGCCCTGGTTTTTGAAACAGGTTCGAACGAGTGGAAATCCTACGACACCTGGCCGCCCCAGAAGGCAACGGAAAAATGTCTCTATTTTCATCCGGGAGGAAAGCTTTCGTTTTCCCCGCCTTCTGAAGAAGCGGACAATGCCTTGGATTCTTTTGCGTGCGACCCGAACAAGCCTGTCCCCTGGTCCGCGGAGATACGAACAGGCCAGGGTCATCTCTGGATGATTGAAGACCAGCGTTTTGCATCGAGAAGACCCGACGTTCTCGTCTACACATCCGATGTCCTGGCCGA
>CAZYBE010000022.1:23292-38431 GCA_964645765.1 uncultured Eubacteriales bacterium | reverse complement strand
AAAGCGACGGAGATCGCCTTTAACCTTCGCGACAAGTGTCATTGTTTCCTGAAGGGACACAGGATTATGGTCCAGGTTCAAAGCACATGGTTTCCTGTTATCGACCGGAATCCCCAGAAGTTCATGGACATTTACCATGCCGAGGAAAAAGATTTTATAAAAGCCACGCAACGTGTGCTTCGGTCAAAAAATTATCCTTCCCATCTAAAAATCCGGGTGCTGGAATTCTATACTCCCCATCCTTAATCAACTGAAGCGAGAATCTTAAGATTTTCTCTAACTGACTTTGAGAACCTTTGCCCCGCGAATCTTTCTCTCCTTGATTTCTACCAGGGCCCTGTTGGCTTCTTCCAGCAAATATTCCTGGACTTCAGGCTTGATGGGAATCTCTGCGGCCAGCTTGAGAAATTCGGACACATCGGCTCTCTCGACGTTGGCCACGCTTTTAATCTCTTTCTCCAGCCAGAGATGAGCAGGATAATTAATGTTCAGGAGAGAGTCTTTGTCTACATCTTCTTTGCGGATGGCGTTGATGACGAGCCTTCCTCCACTGTCCAGATTTTTCAGCGCCTCAACCACCGGCTTCCAGACCGGAGTTGTGTCGATAATGCTGTCCAGTTTTTCAGGAGGCATATCTTCTGTGTCGCCTGCCCAGACGACCCCGAGCTCGCGGGCAAACTCCCGCTCCTTCTCCGCCCTGGCAAAGACATAGACCTTTGTCTTCGGAAATCTGTGCTTGACCATCATCAGGACAAGATGTCCGGAAGCTCCGAAGCCGGTAAGGCCGAGGTTCTGGCCGTCTCTGAGCATCGTCAACTTTAACGAGCGATAGCCTATTGCACCCGCGCAGAGAAGCGGCGCAGCTTCCAAGTCAGAGAAAATATCGGGAATTGCGTAGGCAAAGTCCTCTCGAACCGTCAAGTATTCGGCGTATCCACCGTTAGCATCCCGGCCTGTGGCTTTAAAATCAGGACAGAGATTCTCCCTCCCGCTCCGGCAAAACTTGCACTTCCCGCACGCCGAAAAAATCCAGGCGACTCCAACTCTGTCTCCGGGCTTGAACTTGCTGATTTTTCGGCCGGCCTGCTCAACTCTGCCCACAACCTGATGGCCGAGAATGATTGGCAATCTTGGAGGAGGAGTTCTGCCCTCGATTTCATCCAGCTCTGTATGGCAGACGCCGCAGGTCAGAACCTTGACCAGGAGCTCAGGCTCTCCAGGCGCCGGTTTTGGAATATCTCTCAATTCAAGCGGGTTTTTATTCTGATTGAGGTCACAGATTTTTGTCATAACCATGGCCTTCATCGAAAGAACCTCCTAACAGAACTCCAGAGATTTCAAACTCTTCTTCAATGAACAATTATGGAATGAACTATTTAACTTTTTTTGCCCTATTTTTATAACCAATAAAATATTCAGAGTCAACTGAATGTCCTCCTCCCTCAAACTTGACTTAGATTTTATCCTGTTTTAGAGTGATAAACAGCTTTTTTTGCTGGTAGATATGAGATCGTCGAAGAGCTGGGAAAGGGCGGCACGGAAAAAATTTAAAATCTTGTTGACTCTCTATATCTGGCGAATTAACCTTTTTTATTGAGAATGCGAAAAGAGCTGATGAAACAGTTATCCTACGATACGAATCCCCAGGCTGAGGCCATTCAGTTAGACCTGATTCGGAAAGCGCCTGTATATAAACGGCTTCAGGTCGTCGCTTCCCTGGCAAAAACCACGCGCTGGCTGACCTGGCAAGCCTTATTCAGTCGGTTTCCCGATGAGTCAGCGGAGTCAAGAGCTGAACGTTTTATCACGCTTCTATATGATGACCCATCCTTAGCCAAAAAAGTGAAAGCTGCTTTGCTGAAGAAGGCTTTCCGGGAAGCAGGGGTAAAGATGCCATGAGATGTCCGAGCCGTATTTTCAAGAATTGATCAAGAATTTTCTTTTTCTGTAACCGACGATAATAAAATTTTCTTTTTCTGCCTCTATCATCTTTTTCAAGGCTAATTCGAGGAGGACCTTTCTCTCTTCTTTGTCTCGGAGCATGACTTTTCGATATTTTCGAAAGCCCCGCTCATCGCGCAGGAGGAGAAATTCCAAGGGCGAGACATCCCGAAACTTTCTTTTCCTCATTTTCATTTTGCTGCCTTTGTTTTTAAGGATTGAAGTTCCCCTAAGATGTCATTTTCAGGCAGGTCCGCCTTTTTCTCCAGGTACGGCCAATCCAATTCTCCAGAATATTTGATAATCAACAGTTCAACCATCTCACAATCCGTCTGCGATCTCCAATGCTTGCAGGCATTTAATCTATCAATGATGAGGTCCTCGATTCCGATGACCCTGCAATTCAGGCCCTCACCCAGTTCGACAACTTCAAGAGGAGCCTCCTCGCCGGCCAGAACGGCGGCGGGAACTTCGACGGCCGATTTTAAGCTCTCATTGACCCAGTATCGGCCTCTTTTTGAAAATCCGATATCTTTCAAGACTTCATCAAGGACCTCTCGATCGACGTAAGCCAGGTCGATATCGGCGGTGAAATAAACTTCTCTTGTGTAATAGGAAAGGGCGCAACCTCCAATGATAACCGGTGCAGGTTTGCCTCTCTTCTCGAGCAAACTTGTTAGCAGGGCAACGGTGAGAAGCTGTCTCTTTAGAGGAGATTCTGTTTGTTTTATCAGTTTGAAAATTTGGGCCTTGGTCATGTAAGAATGATATCAATTCTTTGGGGGAAGGACAAGGCCTGCATGTTGCGGCGTAATCGATTAAATGTCAACAGCCGGCTCAGGTCATTGTTTATTGGGAATTAAGGTATGTGTCCCCCTAATTCCTAGAATAAGATCAGCTCAGAATTTTGAGGACACAAATCTTATTTTCAATTTATCTTTGGAGCGAATAGGGCGATTGTTTGTCGAAATAAGTAATGTGTCCCCCTAATTTGGAGCGCCGCACTTGGGGCAAAATCTATAATTGCCTTCGATCATAGACTTGCAGACCTGGCACTGCCGCTTATTGTCAAAAAATTATTTTATGATGGCCGGAAAAGGGCCGAGGGACCAGCCGGCTCTGCCTTTAATCAGAGCTTTGCGCGTCAATTTATTTGCGCCAACCTCAAGCGTGACCACGTATTCGCCAGGGTCAACGAGCGGCCTGCCATAAAAGCCCATATATGTCTGGCCCGCCTGCGCTTGAGGCCTCCGCCCCCGCATATCCCAGAGAACAGTGTTCACTCCTGGTTCACCTTTTCCAGAAATCTCACTCAAGACCTGGCCGTAAGGGTCGGTTATGGTAATTTTAACTTTATCTTTTGCCTTCTCCTTTAGGTAATAGTTAATTACGACACCGTCTGGCTCGTTCGGAGTTCGAAGATGCCTGTCTCCCCATAATTGATAATTTCCCCAGCCGCTTGTAACCCGCTGAACCTTCGGTTCGATTTCGAAAAAGTGGACATCCTCCTCGAGCATCTTCTCATTCATTTCCTGAAGGGGCGTGATGTTAGTGATGAAAAGTCCCCGGCCGTAAGTGGCAACAACCAGGTCATTCTCCCTTGGATGGACGAGCAGGTCCGAGACTTTTGCCCAGGGGATGTTGTTTTTCAGGCTCACCCACTTTTTCCCGCTGTCGATCGAGACATAGACTCCCTGGTCATTTCCAATAAAAAGAAGACTCGGGTTTTTTCGGTCTTCGAAGATGACATTGACCGGCTTCTCAGGCAGGTTGCTGCTTATTGAAGTCCATGTTTCTCCGTAATCCGTTGTCTTGAAAACAAAGGGCCTGAAGTCGTCCTGGCGGAATCCGGTCTTGGTCACATAAGCTATGCTTGCCTCATGAGAAGAGGCGAACACACGGCTGACCCATAGGTTCTCCGGGCCGCCGCCAGAAGCAATCTTTTGAGTCAAATCCTTCCAGCTCGCTCCGCCGTCACGCGTCATCTGAACTTTTCCATCGTCAGTCCCGACCCAGATGAGGCCTGGCTCGAGCGGCGATTCTGAAATCGTGGTGATGGTGCAGTAGGTGATTTGCCCGCCGGTCATGGCAATTTTCTCTTTATCGTTTGTGGTCAAATCCGGGCTTATCTCCTGCCAGTGGTCTCCTCTATCCATTGACCGAAGCAGGACCTGAGCTCCCGCATAAATAATCGCGCTGTTGTGAGGGGAGATATGAAGAGGAGGAGTCCAGTTGAACCGAAAAGGCTCCTTATCCTTTTCCCTTCTGGGCATGATATTGGTCATCATTCCCAATTTCTGGTCGATGCGGCTGTGGCCGCCGAATTGCAACGTGTTATAAACCCAGCGGCTGTCGTCCGGGTCGACCTGGTTGTACATCCCGTCACCGGTTCCGACTGTCACCCATTCCTCGAGAGTGATTTCACCCGCCCAACTATTACTCGGGCCTTTCCAGGAATCATGGTCCTGAAGCCCGCCGTAGATGTTGTAAGGGTCTTCCATATCGACCCCGACCGCATAGAACTCGCCGAGTGGGATGTTGTAAAGATGGTCGCAGGTCTTGCCTCCGTCGTAGGAGATATAGAACCCGCCGTCGCTCCCGAAAAAGATGCGGTTAGAATCCTGGGGGTCTACCCAAAGCGTGCGGACATCTCCAAAGGCATTCGTGAAAAGCCTTCTCGGAGGCCAATCCGCATCACTCCAGGTTTTCCCTCCGTCCGTGGAGCTGGCAAGCGTAACTCCTGTCACAAAGATTTTTTTATCGTCGTTCTGGTCAACTCGAATCTGGTTAAAAGAATATGGCGCTTTTGTGGCCAGGCCTTCTTTGCCCGAATTCATCTTCTTCCAGGTCTTTCCAGCATCATCGCTGCGGTAGAGCTCTCCGCCGACAACCCTTTCCTGCGGCTCAAGGCCGCGGCTGCGGTCCCGCGCTGCTTCTTCCTTTGTTGCAGGCCGCTTGTTGGCATTCTCGATTATGGCGTAGATGATGTCCGGGTTTTTCTGGTAGATGTCGAGGCCGATGCGCCCGATTTTTCCGCCTGGAAGCCCTTCGCCAAGCCTTATCCAGGTCTTGCCGGCATTTGTTGTCTTGTAGATTCCGCTTTCCGGGCCTCCTTCCTCAAAATGCCAGGGGAGCCTTTCTTTATCATATGCGGCGGCATAGAGGATTTCCGGATTGGAGTTGTTGATGACGAGATCAATCACACCCACCTTATCATTGACATAAAGAACCCTCTTCCAGGTCTTCCCGCCGTCAGTTGTTTTGAAAACGCCGCGCTCCTCGTTTCTGGAAAAAAGATGGCCCATGGCCGCCACATAGACGATATCAGGATTTTTGGGATGGATGGCGATGCGGGCGATGTGATGGGAATCGCGCAAGCCCATATTCTTCCAGGTCTTGCCACTGTCCAAGGATTTGTAAACGCCGTCGCCGCTGTGAGAGCTGCGGGCATTATAGGCTTCGCCAGTCCCGACCCAGACGATATCCGGGTTTGAAGGAGCCAGCGCCACATCTCCGATGGAAAGCGCGGCTTGCCCGTCAAAGACCGGTTCGAAGGTTGTGCCGTTGTTTGTTGTTTTCCACAGGCCGCCGTTCCGGGCGGCGACATAGAACGTGTAGAGATGAGCTTTGGCCGGAGAATCGGGCACAGCAAAATCAGTCACCCACGAGCCGCAGCGGTAAGGGCCGAGACTGCGGAAGGTGAAGCTCTTCAGAAACTCTTCGTTAAAGCGCTCTTGCTCCTGAGCGACTGAAGGATAATTTGAAACAAAAAAAGCGAAAAAGAAAACCATAAATACTGATTTAAAAACTCTTGCTATCTTCACGGCCTGACCTCCTTCATTTTTTAAGAACATAAATATATCCTAAAAAACCTCTTTTGTTTTGCTTCTCACCCAAAGCCAGTTCAGCAGCGCGACCGCTGCGACGACCAGCACAATTTTCAGGTGTTCGCTGCCCATCTGCGTCACCATCAGAGCACAGAAGGCCATGCCCAGGAAGGCCGCAAGCCACCCTGCGGGCAGGCGAAAGGAGGCCGCCTCGGGCTGCATCCTCCGCAGCCGAAGCAGCGCGGCGCAGACCAGCCCGTAGGTAAAGAGACGCGCCACTGCCGAGAGAATCGCATTCCAGATGAAGCTGCCATATATCGACAACACCCAGACCAGGGCCGTATAGACAAGAATCGAAACATAGGGAGTCCGAAACCGCTTATGCACTGCTGCGAAAAATTTGGGGAAGTCGCGCTGCTCGGCGAAGGCAAATGTCAGCCTGGGCACGCTGACGAATTGCCCGGCCAGGTAGCCGTAGGTTGAAACGAGCACTCCGAGCGCAATCAGAGCGGCGCCGCCCCCACCCAGGAAGACGCGCGCAGCCTCAGCCAAAGGCCGCTCCCGCACTTCCGGCTGGTTGAAGGCCGCCGGGTCAGTTATCGCGGCCATCACCACAAAATGCACCAGCATGTATACCACCGTGACGACGATGAGTGCCATGAACAGCGCAAACGGGGCGTCGCGGCGCGGCTCTTTGGCCTCGCCCATCGGCATCAGGGCTGCCTCGAACCCGCCGTAGGCGAAGATCAGCACCAGTACAGCCTGAAGCCAGTTTCCGGCCGAAGCGGCAGATCCGCCGATGCTGATCCGGCCGCCGACAAGGGCCAGACCCGCAACGATGAAAACCCAGAGCGGCAGCAATTTGGCCACGGTGAAGGCGTTGCTCACGCTCGCCCCGGACTTTACTCCCCGAATGTTCACTATTGCCAGCAATCCGATGAGCACGGTCAGGGTCGCAGCGCGCGGCATTGGCCGGGTCGCTGCGGGAAAAAATTCGCCGAGATAGACGACGAACAGGTTGGCGTTCGCCGCGGCTGAAGTCAACCTGACCAGCCAGGCAAACCAGCCTATCTGGATGCCGACTAGCCGCCCGAAAGCCTTGCGCGCATAGAGGTATGGCCCGCCTGCTTCGCTGAATTGCGAAGCAACCTCGGCGAAACAGGCCATGATGACGCCGATGCCGAGCGCGGCAAGCAGGTAAGCCAGCGGCGCTGCGCGGCCCACCAGCCGCGCCACATCATCCGGCAGCCCGAAGATGCCGCTGCCGATGATGCCGTTGATGACGAGCGCCACGAGCGTCCAGCGCCCGATGGCCCGCACCAGTCTGCTTTGATTTCCCGCGTTCATTTTTGAGGAAAGATTAATCAGCCAAGAATAAAATGTCAAATCCTTGACATGGTTAACAGACTGGCGATATATTCTTTCGGTGCTGTCAGCTGCTCAAATAATAAAATAAAAGGAGAGAATTAATGAACAGGAAAATAACAATGAAAAAATTTTTCATGATTCTTCTGACATTTCTGTTTCTTCCCGCAACGCTCCTTCCCCAATCCAACGTGGACAAACTTGCCCAGAATCTGAATTCGTTGACCACGTTATCTTATGACAGCTGGAAATATAACCCTTACATAAGCAAGGCGGATGCTAATGCCATATCCTTGGGTAAGCCGGGATTCGACGATTCTTCCTGGCAAAATATGAAGCTCGATGAGCGTTATTCCCTGGATTACTGCTGGCTGAGGAAGGAGATTGTCCTTCCTGAGCAGATGCTCGGCCAGCCGATGAGCGGGCCGGTAAAGCTCCTGCTCACAGTGGATGATGCCGGGTATCTCTGGGTGAACGGAGAAAGCAAGGGATATTTTCCCTGGAACGGCGAGTTCGAGCTGACCAAGGATGCCAAACCTGGAGAAAAATTTCTTGTCGTTATCAAAGCCATCAACACCGGCGGGCCTTTGCGTCTTCTTCGAGCTGAGTTGCAGCTTGAAAAATTTATCCCTCTTCGGCAGTCCATTCAGGATTTATCTTTGAGTCTTCGGGTAGGGCAGAAACTCCTGAGCTCTGACACTTATCAGACCAGCTCCTGGAGGCGGGAGGACCCTGGAATCGATAAATCAAAATTCGACAGGGCTGAAAAGACGCGGCTGAGCAACCTGCTTCAGGAACTTGGCGCTCAAGTTGATGTCGAGTCTCTCAAGAATGGAAACCTTGAAAAATTCAATTCTTCGGTGGCCAAAGTCCGTTCGCAGCTCCGGCTAATCGCCGAGTTTGCCAAAAAATTCACTCTTTTCTTCGACGCCAACGCCCATATCGATGCGGCCTGGCTCTGGCGAGAAAAGGAGACTGTTCAGGTGGCGCGCAACACTTTCGATTCTGTCCTGAACATGATGAACAAAAGGCCTGACTTCACCTACACTCAGAGCTCGGCTGCCTATTATGACTGGATGGAGAGGATGTATCCTGAAACGTTCAAGAAGATTCAGGAGCGGGTGAAGGAGGGCCGCTGGGAGCTTATCGGAGGAATGTGGATCGAGCCTGACTGCAATTTGCCAAGCGGCGAGTCCTGGATGAGGCACCTTCTCTATGCCAAGCGCTACTTCCTTCAAAAATTCGGAACCAACATCAAGATTGGCTGGAATCCGGATTCATTCGGATACAACTGGAACATGCCTCAGTTTTATGCAAACGCGGGAATTGGCGCCTTCATCACCCAGAAGATCGGCTGGAACGAGACCAATGTCTTTCCTTACAGGCTCTTCTGGTGGGAAGGGCCTGACGGCTCCCGCCTCCTGACCTATTTTCCGTTTGACTATGTGAGTACTGTCGAGGACCCCTTCCAGCTTATAGACTGGATACGCCAGTTTGAGGCCAACACCGGCATGACCAAGATGATGATTCTCTTCGGCGTCGGCGACCACGGAGGAGGGCCATCGCTGGAGATGATTGACCGCATCGAGCATCTCAAGTCGCTCGACATCTATCCTTCGATCGAATATGGAACCGCTTCCCAATATCTGGATTGGATCGGGAAGCGGGACCTTTCTTCAGTGCCAACCTGGAAGGACGAGCTTTACCTGGAATACCATCAGGGAACCTATACGACCCAGGCAAAGAATAAGAAATACAACCGCTTGAGCGAGGTTCTGCTGACCAACGTCGAGAAATTCTCGACATTCGCCACGACGCTGGGTGCAGAGCCAAGGAATGCCCAGCTCGAAGAGGCGTGGAGAATTGTGCTCTTCAATCAATTCCACGACATCCTTCCCGGCTCGAGCATCAGGGAGGTTTACATCGACTCTGCTGAAGAATACCAGGATGCTCAGGCCATCGGAAATTATGAGCTGCACAAAGCGCTTGAATTTATCTCGAAGAATATCGACACTGCAAAGGTCAAGGAAGGGGTGCCTGTTTCTATCTTCAATCCCCTTTCCTGGGAAAGGACAGATGTGGTGAAGCTGAAACTCCCTGAGGCGGACATGAATGATTATGCCGTATTCGATTTGCAAGGAAAGGAGATTGCCTCCCAGATTGTGCCCGCGAAAAGATATGTCCGGGAGATTCTATTTGTAGCTGAAAACGTCCCTGTGCTTGGATACAAGAGCTATTTGCTCAAAAAGCAGAAGCCTTCGGTGAAGAGTGCGAACATCAAAATTTCTCAAGGCGAACTTGAGAATGAATTCTTCAAAGTCGCGATTGACTCTGAATCGGGCTGGATTAAAAGCATTTTCGACAAGAGAAATGTAAAAGAGATTCTTAACGGACCTGGAAATGAGCTCCAGCTCCTGGAAGACCTGCCTGCGCAATGGGATGCCTGGAATATCGGGATCACAGGAAAAAAATTCCCTTCGACGTTGAGAAAAATTGAAATCGTCGAGGCCGGGCCGGTGAGGGTTGTCCTCAGGCTTTACCGTGACTACCTTAAGCCAGGAGTGAAAAAAGATTTCCCGACAGAAGATTTTCCCTCGACTTTCCTTACACAGGACATCATCCTCTACGGCGGACTGGACCGCATCGACTTCAAGACAGATGTCGATTGGTGGGAAGAGCACACCATGCTCAAAGTTGCCTTCCCCGTGACAGTCAACAACACTTTTGCCAGCTACGAGATTCCCTTTGGCTCTATCCAGCGCTCAACCCAGATGAACACCTCCTGGGAAAAGGCAAAAGTTGAGGTTCCTGCAGCCCGCTGGGCAGACCTTTCTGAGACAGGATACGGAGTGAGCCTGCTGAACAACTCCAAATACGGACACGACATCAAAGGAAACACGATCAGGCTCTCTCTGCTTCGCTCTCCAAACTGGCCAGACCCGACTGCTGATAGGGGAAAGCATTCCATCGAATATGC
Organism: uncultured Eubacteriales bacterium; assembly: GCA_964645765.1. Classification (GTDB taxonomy): domain Bacteria; phylum Acidobacteriota; class Aminicenantia; order Aminicenantales; family Aminicenantaceae; genus CAZGMN01. The sequence continues at coordinate 28,321 of CAZYBE010000022.1, read as the reverse complement.
CCTCTATCCGCATAAGGGAACATGGAAAGAGGCAATGACTGTCCAGAGAGGATACGAGTTCAACTATCCTCTTCTTCCTTTCAAGAATGAGGTTCATAAAGGCAGCCTGCCTGATGCTCATTCCTTCATGAAACTCGAGCCCTCGAACCTTGTGCTGGCCACTGTGAAGAAGGCTGAAGATTCAGATGCCTGGGTTTTGCAGTGGTATGAGACAAAGGGCGAGGATTCTCAGGCTGTTCTCACCCTGCCCCACACTCCCAAAAAAGTTGTATTATCCAATTTCCTGGAAGAAGAAGGCGCGCCCGTTCCTTTCGATAAAAACATTGTGACTGTAAAAACCAAGAAGAATTCAGCGGTGACGATTAAGGTTTATTTCTGAAGATAAAAAAAATTTAAGAATTCCGGGGACACATCACTTAATTCGAACTAGTGGGTATGGAGAGTTCCGGAGACACATCACTTAATTCGCTAATTATGTATTGTGTCCCCAAAATTTGATACCTTGATAGACTCGCATAAATTCCTTTATCATAATTGTAGATTCTGCATATTTAGAAATAAAAAATGCTCGTGATAGAAGGAGGATTAGAATGAGTCGGAAATCTTTTCTCCTTATTTTTCTTCTGCTATTCGCCTGGCTCTGGATGTGCGGTCAGGAAAATAGTCCGGCCCTCAAAGTCGGCGACCCGGCACCTCCTTTGCATTTTGAGAAGTTGATGCAGGCGCCAAAAGGATTTCAAGGGACTTGGGATGAGCTCAAGGGCAAGGTCGTTGTCCTGGAATTCTGGGGGACCTGGTGCGGCCCCTGCCGGGAAGCCATGCCTCATCTGAACGAGCTTGCTGATCACTTCAAAAACAAGCCGGTTCAATTCATCTCCGTCACGGATGAGGAAGAATGGCGGGTTAAGAACTTCTTGAAATTCGCCACTTCTATCTCCGGCTGGATTGGGTTGGATACAGATGGCGTGATGTTCAAAGCCTACAATGTATGGGGAAGGCCGCACACGGTCTTGGTCGACCTGCAGGGTAAGATTGCAGCACTCATCTACCCCACCAGTCTCAATGCAGGTATCCTGGAAAGAATGTTGTCTGAGTTGCCTCCTTTTCCTCCGCCCAGCCAGAATATTCCTTCTGCATCCACTTTAAAGGAGGCTCCTGCTACTGAGCCGCTAGTCGAGCTATTGATCCGGCCGGCAAAGCCTTCGTCGAGCATGTCGATGGCCGGCGGCAAATTTAAAGCCCGGGGAATGAAACTCCACGAAATTGTTTCTCATGCTTACGGTGTCTCGCCTGTCCGCCTTGTTGCTGCCAATCCTCAGCCTGATGTAACTTATGAAATAATCGCCGGCGTTCCCGATGAACAAAGAGAGCTACTCCGGCCCATGCTGCAACAGGCGTTAACCGCTGCCTTTGGGTTGAAGGTCAGACGGGAAACCAGGGAGATGGATGTGCTCATCTTAAGTCTGCCGAAGACCGGAACGCACAGATTGCGAGTTTCGGCAAATAAAACCGATATGCCCATATTGTCGGATGCAGGCCTGGTCGCAAGCCTTGGCGCATCAATCTCACAATTCACCTCAGTTTTGGAAAATACTTTAGGACAAATCGTCCTGGATGAGATCCATCTCGAGGGGCTCTACGATATTTCCCTTTACTGGGATGCCAAAGACCTGAAATCTATCAAAGAAGCCGTGAGCACTCAGCTTGGCCTGGAGCTGAGAGAGGAAAAGAGGCCCGTCGAAGTTCTTGTCTATGAGACTTCGTCCCTGCCTTCAAAAAAGCCGCTATCATGACAGCGGAGGCTGATGTCGCTCCTCAATTATTCCTCGCGATATTGAAAACTTCCCGCACATTCAACATCCAGGTTTAATTGGAGAAAACCATTCCTGATTTAAAGGAAAAGCCAATATCCGCAGACTTTCTATGGCAATCACCCGCGATGGGGAAATTCTACTTTTTCCTGATGGTGATATCGCCGCTCGTCTCGATACGGACAGTGATGCTTGCTTTGCCCAGCTCCACCTTAACACTTTTGGTTCCTTTATCCAGGAGGTAAACCGGAAAATCAGAGCGAATTTGTCCGTACTGAGTGGAAGCGGAGATGGCCACATCCGCACCGGCGGGAATCTCTACAACAACAGGCTTATAGCTGGTGATAAGCTCGACCCGGCTGCCTTGAGGAAGGCTCTTGACCTGGGTCACTTCGATCGGGCTTGAGCTTCCGCGGACAACGACCGAGCCTGCTGTCAGCCTCAAAACCACATACTTGTAGGAGTTTGTGACATCGACATCGCCGCCGACATCCTCAGCCAGGACACTGGAAGAACTGGCATCGACCTTCAGGTCGCCGCCAACCCTCCTGAGCTCTACCGGCTGATAGGAAGTTACGATCGATGCGCCCTTCTTGATGTCTGTCGCCGTGACAGCGGTTGAGCTTGAGCGCACGTCCAATGCGCCGCCGATATTGGAAGCAATGACGCTTTTGTAAGAAGATGTCACTGTCGCATTGCCGTCGATATTGCGCAGGGAGACAAAGGAAGAAGAGCCGTCAACCTCTACAGCGCCGTGGATTTGAGAAACATCGATCTCTTTGTAGGAGCTGCGCACATAGACATCGGCGCCTACTTCCTGGACCGTAACCGGAGACGATTGGCTCAAGATTCTCAGGCCGCCGCCGACATTCGTCACTCTCACGGCTTTATAACTACTTTCGATAGCCGCATCCTTTTTAACATTGTCAACAGTGACCATCGAGCTCTGGCCGCTGAGCTTGAGCCTTCCCTGAATCCCTTTCACATCGATCTCCTTGTAAGACGAGGTGATCTCGCAATCTCCTTGGACATCGCTTCCGCTGACATAGGCGCTCTGGGTGCTTATGGTCAGCGTTCCGCCAATCTGTTTGAACTGCACCGGCTTGTAGCTGCTGTAGACCCGGGCATTGCCGCCGATATTCATCAGGGAAACCTCGCCGCTTGTATTTCTGACGTCAACCGGTCCTTTAAAATCAGAAATGCTGACCAGAGAGTAGCTGTTCTGGAGCTTGAGCTCTCCCCCACAACCCTCGACCCTCACCTCACCCGACTGATTTCTGATATCAATCTTACCCGTAACGCCCTTGACCAGGACATCGCCATAGCTGTTGTCGACATCGAGAGATTGCTGTGCCGGGATTGTGATATCGAGCTTGGCTGAATAGGAAAAGTCGACCCTTCCTCCCCGGAAAAGCGTGCGCAAGCTGCGGTTAATAGTGATTGTCGTCCTCTCATGAAACTCATCCAATGGGGAACGGAGCCTGACCCGGAACCCATCCCCGTAAGGCTCGAGAACCAGTTTTGTCTCAGAGAGGAATTTCTTAACGTCGTCCTCATCCCTGTTTCCGACTTCGACCAGCCCCTGGATGGAAAGCTCGTTTTCGCCGGAGCCGGTGATGGTCAGGTCAGCGCGGGTATCGTCAATATAGAGAGTCTTCCCAGGCGCGGAAGCGATAGCCTCTTTGAAGGTCTTGGATTGCTTGGCCTTCGAATCCATTATATCCGAAGCGCGGACATTGAGAGTGAAAAAAGCAATAATCAAGCACAGGGCTGCAAGCCCGGCAATGGTTATTCTTTGAGCTTTTCTTCTAATTCTTATTGACATGTTTTATTCCTCCGTTTTTTTATTTTTCGATTACATGGATTTTTCTTGTTTATAGCTTAAAAGCTCGGCCAGCGTTCCTTTCTTGTCCTGGAGTGCAGACAGCAAATAGTGCCGGATATGGGCATTGGCCGGGTTCAGAGCAAGCGCTTCTTTGCAGCGCTCAATCTGGGCATTGATGGTCTCAAGCTTGTCTCTGTAGAGGAGCATCATCTCCAGGTCAAGGCTGGCCATCTTGGGAAGAGCCTTTTTTTCGAGCTCCTCGATAGCCTGCATGTGCTCGCGCTCTATCTTCTCAATCTTTGCCAGAGCCTGACGGGCCAGCAATCCTGAGGAAGGAGGACGGGACAGGGCTTTAAGGCCGAAATAAATGCCGAGGCCTGCGGCCGCGAGGAGCGCAGCCGCAACAGGGATAAGGGGCAAAAGCTTGAAGCGCAAGGGGCGGAGACCAAAGGCGGGCGCCGCCTGCTCGAACGTCCGGCCTTTCAATTTCTCCTTCTCTTGATGCAGGCTTTCTTTCTCTTTATGCAAGTCTTCCTCAATCCGGCTCCAGAGAATAGGGGCCTGAATTGGCTTCTCGGCTAGCGACTTCGCCTTGGACATCAGCCGCTCATCCAGGCGAATCTTCTCCTGGCAAATGGCACATTCCTTGGCGTGGCGCTCGAATCTGGCGGAGCTAATTTTACCGAGCTCATATTTTTTAAGTTTATTGCAGCTCATGCTTTTACCTCCATCCTGGAATCGGAGAGCAGAGAGCGGAGTCTGGCCTTTGCCCGATGGACAGTGGCTTTCACTGTGCCCAGGCTTTTATTCAGGATTTGGGCGATTTCTTCCTGGCCGAACTCCTCGACTGCAAAAAGGATAAAGCAGATTCTCATCTGCTGCGGGAGCGACTCGATAGCGTGCTCGATATTGAAGCGGCTCTCGTGCGTCGGATAATAGGGCAAAGCCTCTGTTTCTCCAATATTGAACCCGGCCCGGTTCCTCTTCCTGAGGATATCGAAGCAGGAATTCAACAGGATACGGAAAAGATAGGTGCTGAACTTTGAGCCTCTCTTGTAGTTGTTGATACTGCGGTAGAGCTTTAGGAACGCGTCCTGGACGGCATCTTCAGCGTCCTGCTTCTGGCCCAGGATGCGAAGAGCTGTGCGAAGGAGCGGCTGCTCATAACGCTCATAGATTGCGCGGTAGGCCATGAGGTCGCCCTCCTGGCACCGTCGGATTATGATCTCTTCGTCCATCCTCGACTGAAGCCTTTCTGTGGTAACTGCCTCCATTATATACTCTATGGCTCTTCTCCTTAACCTGTTAGACGGGATTTCCAGGCTTAAGGTTTAGTTGCGCTGATGCAAAAGCAGTCAATGCGTTTGTATTAGAACAAGCGCTTGATGATGGA
>CAZYBE010000022.1:0-23192 GCA_964645765.1 uncultured Eubacteriales bacterium | reverse complement strand
TAGAAGAAAACTCTAACCATAGGTGATATTAGGCATCCTCCAAGAGCCCGCGTAAACAGGTTTTGAGCAATCGTCATGCGGGCAAGGACCCGCACATACTTTCTTTTTCAAATAAAGTCAGCTACAATAGAATTACATTCATTCTAATAGCAAGGAAGGAGATAAAAAATGCATAATACAGGCCAAAAACCGGGAGTTGGAATTTATAGATGCGTGCGATGCGGAACAATAATAAAGATTACCAAATCTGATGAAGTGCTTCGCAGTTGTCCTAAATGCCACTACACGCAGTTCTACAAGGTTCAATAGTTCGCCATGTCGCTTCCCGCCACGCTTCGCTCGCGGCTTCGGCTCACCCCTGCTATGATACTTTTATTATCGCGTTTGTATTAGTCAGGTCATCAATCTTGACTTTAATCCAAGCTCTTTTTATTATGGCAGTTCCTATTAAATAATATGGCTAAAATTGCAGAGACACAATTTAATTACAGGGACACAGCACTTAATTCTTCCCGCCATAATCAAAATTAAGTATTGTGTCCCCATAATTGTGAAAATCCCTGGCCTATGACTTTTTCCGCGCATTCTGCCATAATCTAAGCATGATTAAACCAATTCCCGAAGACTTCACCGTTGAGGAAAAAGCAGACCTCCCTCTTGGCGAAAGGGGAGGCTACAGGGTTTATCTTCTTAAAAAAAGCAACTGGACGACTCTTGACCTAATTTATTTTTTATCCCACTCTCTCTCCGTTCCTTTCAAAAAGTTTTCCTACGGCGGTAAAAAAGACAAGCATGGGCTGACCTATCAATTCATCACCATTAAGGATAGAAGGGATTTCAGCAAGCGGGGAAAAGACTTCTCTTTGGAATCAAAAGGATTCATGGAACGCCGCATGAGTCCAGACCTTATCAGAGGGAATTTTTTTACCGTTACAATAAGAAATCTTCGAGATTTCGAGCACATCGAGAAAAACATTGAAGAGACAAAGAAATTCGGATTCACGAATTTCTTTGACGACCAGAGATTCAGAAGTTTTAGCCCTGAAAGAGGATTCTTTGCCGAGAAAATTCTTAAAGGATCTTGGAACGATGCTCTCCAACTTTTTTTAACATCCATCTACCCTGACATGAGGAGAAAGGGCAGGGAAAGCAAAGAAGCCTTGCTTGAGAATTGGGGGGATTGGAAGACCTGCCTGCGTCTGGCAAAATACCCCCTCGAAAAGAGAATATTTAGGTTTTTAAAAGATAATCCAAAGGATTTTGCAGGGGCGCTCCATCTGATTGCAGAGGAGGAAATATCCATGCTCTACTCCTCTTTCCAGTCCCACCTCTGGAATGAACTCCTGAGGAGGCTGATAAAACAAAGGGCAAAGGTTTTCGAAGAAATAAAGGGCAGGGAGGGAAACTACCTTTTCTGGAGAAGACTCGACGACTCTGCTTTTTTCTATTTTAATAACCTTGAAATCCCTACTTCCTCAGCAAAAATGGAATTTCCTGATGACTCGATACGCTTACTTCATCAAGAAATATTAAAAGAAAGAGATCTTACAATAAGTTCGTTCCGAACAGAGATTTTGACAAAGGTCTACTTCAAATCCTTCAAGAGAAAGGCCGTCATAATCCCGGATGACATTCAAATCATCGATAAAGGAAAAGATGATCTCCACCAGGGAAAAATGAAGATGACCATTTCCTTCTTCCTTCCTCGGGGGTCTTATGGAACGATGCTGATGAAAAGGTTGAGCTTGGAGCCATGAAATCCTGGAAAGACAACATTTATTTTATTCTTGTTGAGCCCAAGGAGGCCGGGAATATCGGCGCTTCGGCCAGGGCTCTGAAAAATATGGGCTTTAAAAAGCTTGAGCTCGTCAAGCCGTCGGATTTTCAAAACGATGTAGCAAAATCCATGGCCTGCCGTGGAATCGATTTGCTCGAGCAAGCATTGCTTTATTCTGAATTCATGGATTAGAATTTCCAGTCTGAGCCGATAACAAACCGAACTTTGGGAGCCACACTCATATCAATTCTCAATTTGGAAATTTCCATGATCACCCAGAAGAATCCTATCCCAAAATCGCTTTTGAAATTTTTTAAGCGCAAGTCCTCTTTCTTCTCTGTAAGGGAGCCCAAATCTGAAAAAAGGTAAAGGGCGGAACCAGTGGTAGATTTTTCCAAAGAATTCTTTTTCAAGCTGACAGGAACCCGATATTCAGTTGTCAACACAACAGAATTATTCCCGGAATTCGTCCACCTGGAATATCCTCTTAGCGTATTCGCTCCTCCAAAATATAGACGGTCATAAAGAGGAACATCTTTTTCAGAAATCGTGCTCCTGAGATCAAAGGACAGGACATGGCCTTTCCACAAGGAAAAAAAAGAGCTGAATTCAAAGGAATACCGGTTATAGACTGTCCTCATTTTTCCATCGAGCGCCTTATAAAATCCTGTTTGAGCAAATATTCCTCTGGAGGGGAAGAGCTGCCAGTCTTTGCCGTCATAAGAAATTTGGATTCCTGATTTATAGAGTTCTCCAGGATTTTGATTCGAGGAAGCCCCCAGATTAATTTGAATTCTCTCATAGTCAGCCCAGAGATAGGTTTCAAAACGGGAAATCCTTTTCCCTGCAAATATCTTTCCTGTTAGTCTGCTTTCTTTAAAATCATAAAATTCATTCTTATGCCAGACATTCTCAAGACTCAAGCCCCAGAAAAAATCGAGGTGGTAACGATTCTCGTAGCCAATCCCCAATTTCTTTGAATCTCCAATTGTGGCAACAAGCCATAAATTCTGGTTCTTCCCCCAGAGATTTCTTAAGCCTGTCTTCATTCCTAAAAAATAATTGTAGATTTCATTCGAGTAATCAGAGGTGAACTCAAAAAAGAGGGGAGAACGTTCTTTCACCAAAACAAAAAGGTCTATTCCCCTATCACTTTTTTTGGCCTCGATTTCGACAACAGAAAATAAATTCAATTCCAGCAATCTCTTTCTGCTCATCTCTATGATTTCAGGCCGGAAGGCCTGTCCTTTTTCGAGGTTAAGAGCTTTCCGGATGACATCCTCTTTCGTCCGCGTGTTTCCAAAGACTAAAATATTAGAAATAACCTGGACATTCTGCTGAGGGTAAAGCTGAATAACGCAGATAATAAAAAGAGAAAGCGAGATCACTCGTCTTATCATTTCGAGAGGAATAAGACTAACATCCTTTTCTTTTCCCTTCTGAAATCAAAAATGATATCGGACAAACGGTCATTGTTTAAATCTTCGATGATGATTCCTGAAGGCAGTTCTTCATGAACTCTATAGGAGGGCTTCTCGGCAAAGTTGATTTTCTTTTTCTCCAGCCCTCCAAGATATATGATGAGCTCGTTTTTTCCGTCTACCTTCCTCAAAACATCTTTTATTCCATCTCTGTTGAAGTCACCTGAAAAATAGGCAATATCTCCTTCAGGTTTTTTCCCTGGATTATCGAAATCAAAGATGACTTTAGACTTGACTCTGGCGGCTGGAAGCGAGGGATATTGGCCTTTCTGCCCTAAATAAATGGCATCTTCGTAGCTCAGCTTTTTGGTCAAGAGCATCTTAAAAATCTGGAAGATTCCCATTTTTATTTCTTCAATAACGAGATCTTTGTGCTGGTCTCCGTCGACATCGAGGACTTCAGGCGTGCCAAAAGAGCTTTCATTGACCAATATCTGGTCGGGAGTAGAATCGATCTTTCCTTTTTTATTCAGATAGGTATAAATTTTGCTTAAGCTCGTGGTCGTCTTAATCTGAGATTTTGAAACCAGGATGTCTATTAACCCGTCATTGTCAACATCTGTGGCAAAAACCTTATAAAAGGGAAGCGAAGGATTTTGCTTTTCTTCCTCGGTAAGAATTCCGAGGTCAAGGGCAAAATCAGGCTCTTCTGAAAATTCTCTTCTTTCATTTTGAAAAAAGACTTTAAGCTGTTCCCTGAAGAGAGAGAGAATATCTTTCCGTTGATCTCCATTGAAGTCTTCGACATAAATCAGCGGCACATAGATTGTGACTTTCTGGGAGAAATTTTCGAAAAACTCTGTATCCGCAGAGGCTTTTGAATGAGATTGAGTGACAAAAATGGGTCCAAGATGTATTTTCTGAATTAGTTTATATTTTTCTTCCCGATCTGAGGAGAGGAGCAGAAGATAATCCGAGACGGGAACAAGGAGATAGCCCAGACTGTCACCGTTAAAATCCCAGATAAGCCTGGATCGCACCGGACTCTCTGGAGAAGGGGATTGAAAAATTGATGAAACGTCTGCGAGCTCCTTAGGCTCTGGATGATAAATTTCTCCTTCGAAATGATAATACTTTAAACCCGTAGGAGTCAGGTAAACAATCTCCTTTCCCGGGCAGCGATTGGTTACATTTCCCATATCAAAGATAATAGCATTTTTGTCGAAATCTAAAGTCTGGCTGGGAACAGGATTGAATCCATTTCTGTTTTGAAAGAAGAGATGCAGCTTCTTTTTATTATTTTCGTCCTTGGTAAGGACTAAAATGTCTTTCAATTGATCGTTGTTGAGGTCTTCAAAAAAAATATCTTCTAACAGGTCATCAAACTTCATCTCAAACTTATTGAAAATAGCTGAAAAATCTGAGGAAGCCTTTGCAATCACTGACAGGGAAAGCCATACAACCAATAAAATATATTTCTTCACACTATTTCCTTCTTATTAAAACAGGCGATGGCCAGGAGGAGGAAGCCCAGGGCATAAAGCAGGGTCGAGATGAGCATGTATTCCAATTTTGGACTCCAAATGAGAGGGAGTCCTTGAGCCATCTTCTGCACATTTTTTAAGGGAAAGGATAGATAGCTTGTGAGAAATAAATATTTATGAAAGTCCAATTCAGTAAAAATATAGAAAATAAAATTTACCCCAAGGCTGGAGAGAAAACACAAAAGGCTGTTGTTAAAAAGCACAGAGAAGAAAAGACATAAATTTATGAGAGCAAAAACGGAGAAGGCCGTGAGCAAAAGGGAAAGAAAGTAGTTCGAAAATAAATCGAGTTGAGTGTGGATGATATAGCTTTTTTCAGAAATATCACTTAAGCCGAACAAAATGCCTCCCGCGGTTAAACTCAGGATGGAGATGACTCCCAGCAGGGCCATAAAAAAAGCCAGAAGAAAGAAAGCTTTGCCAACGATGAATTCTCTTCGCTTGACCCTATTGACCAAGACCGTTTTGAGCGTGCCTTTTTGCACTTGCTCTGAGATCGCCGTGCTCGCCAGGATAATGATAAGAAAGATGATAATATTATATGTAGAGGAAGTCAGGCTGAGAGAAAAGTTAAACCCGTTTTCATATCCTTTCATCAGAGCCAAGAAGCTTAAAGGCCCCGAGAAAGAGGATGAATGAAAAATGATGAAGCCGAAGATCACAGCCATAAGGAAAGTAATGAGCCAGAGCGCCTTGGTCAGAACGCTCTTCTTATAAATTGTAAATTCAGCTTTGAAAGTGTCAGTGACTTTCATTTCCAGTCAATTTTAAATAAATTTCTTTCAGGGTATTCTGGGAAGTCAGCAATTTTAAATCTTCTTTAAGAATAATCTTCCCTTTGTTGATTAGAATAACACGGTCACAGAGGTCTTCGACCTCGTTCAAAATGTGGCTGGAGATAAAAATTGTTCCGCTTTTTTTTACATAGTCTTTGAGGATTTTGTTGAGATGATCTGTGGAATTTGGGTCCAAGCCATTAAACGGCTCATCCAGAATCAAAAGCTCTGGTTCATTCAGAAAGGCATGAGCGATGGCCAATTTTTGCTTCATGCCAAAAGAAAAGGTTTTAATCGGAAAATCTTTCTCCTTTTGAAGATCCGCCATATCCAAGAGATCATCTATTTTTCTTTTGTTGATTTCCGAGTGGTCAATCAAAGAAAGAAGCCTGAGATTCTCTCTGGCTGTGAGATGAGCATAAAAAGAAGGGAATTCCAAAAGGGCACCAATCCTAATAAAAAATTTTAAATCTTTTGTGTCTTGAATTTCTTTGCCATTCAGCTCTATTCGCCCTCCATCTTTTCTAATGAGCCCCAAAAGAATGTTTATGGTCGTCGTTTTTCCTGCACCATTAGGACCCAAGAATCCAGTTATTTTCCCTTTTTCGACGTCAAAAGATGCGTCGTCCAAAACTGTCTTCTTCCCAAAACTCTTATTTAGACGATCTATTCTCAACATAAAGCTTTCCCCTTCTCAATATATTATATATAACAAAAAACTTCTCTTTTTTAAATATACGGAAAAAAAAAGAAAAAAGGTTCAATTTCAAAATTTTTCAAATTTTTGCAATTCAAAAAGGTCCACAGTTGCTTATATGGCAAGAGCAGCAAGCATGCTCGAACATCTGCCACAATCTGTTGTCGATGCTATTATGGCAAAGAGGGCATAACCCGATTTTCGGCTGATAATATATTGTGAAAAGATTACTGATAGGATACCGAAATGAAGATAAAGCTTTATCTATTTCTTGCCCTTTTCGAGTGTTGACTGACCGAGCGCAACCATTCCGCTCAACCCGCCCAAGTTCATCGTGTCCACCGCGCTGCTGGGGACGATGATCAACGCACCCTTCTCCTTCAAGCCCTCGAAGAGCATGTTCATCGCCCGGAGGTGCAGAGCAGTCGGGTTATTGACGTAGGCCTGGGATGCCTCGGCGAAACTGGCTGCAATCTGCTTTTCGGATTCGCCAAGAATGACTCTCGCCTGGCGCTCACGCTCGGCCTGCGCCTGGCGGCTCATCACATCCTCCAGGTCCTGGGGAATGACGATGTCTCGGATCTCAACCGACTGCACGGTGATGCCCCAGGGCGTGGTTCTTTCGTCAATGATTTTTTGTAAGTCTTTGTCCATCTTGGCCCGGCCGACGAGAATGTCAGCCAAACTCATCTGCCCGATGATCTCTCGCAGCGCGGTCTGCGCGGCCCAGGCAATAGCAGCGCGGTAATCTTCCACCTCAAGGGCTGCCTTCTCGGCATCCCAGACCACCCAGAATAGGACAGCGTCTACGTCCACCGGCACAGTGTCTTTTGTTAAAGTTTTTTCAGCCGAGAACGGCGTGACCATCACTCGATGGTCGATCCACATCGCCGCCCTGTCGATAATCGGGATGAGCCAGAACATTCCGGGCCCGGCAAGCCGACGGAATTTGCCCAAGCGCAGCAGCACAGCCTTTTCCCACTGGGAGGCGACCTTGAGGGCAAGCAGGATGTATATCCCGACCAATGACATGACGATGAAGTAAGCCGCAATCCAGTCACCAGGGACATGCCACGAGGAAAGTATCGCTGCTCCGATAGAGCCGATCAGCATGAAGATAACGAAAAGCGTGATAGCGATACCGCTGATGCGGACATTGTCCTGAGTTGTGCGTTCTTTCCGACTTGTTTTCTGAGTTTTAATTATTGGAATCATCATAACCTCCCTTTCATTTAATTTTTTCAGAATTATCCAGGTTGCCTTTTTCTTTCCATTGTGCAACCTGCTCTTTCATAATCTCGAGTGTCTCCTCAGGAGAACACCCCAGACGAATGGCATCAGCCAGATAGCGGCGGCTGAGACCTTCTAATGTCTGCCGCTTCAGCTGCTCAGAGGCTTCAGCAGAGGGCGCTTCCAAGATATAAGTGCCGCGTCCCTGCTGGGTGGAGATAATCCCAGCCTCGTCCAGAAGGCGGTAAGCGCGAGCAATCGTGTTGAAATTCACTCGAAGCTCCTGAGCCAAGGCCCGCACCGTGGGCAACTGGTCTCCTTGTCTCAATTTGCCGCTGGCGATCAATCGCTTGATCTGCTCGACAATTTGAGAGTAAATCGGGATACCCGAACGAAAATTAAGCTCAAACTTCATGCTATTGTATCATTGTAGCATTGTATAATTGTATCAATGTATGATTGTATACCAAAGTTACCCCTTGTCAAGTATTTTTTTCCTTTTGGCTGGCTGAAGGCTATATGAGCTGCACCAAGGGCAAAATAGGGTATAAGTAATGCCCTATTTTAGGTTAAAAAAAATTTTAATTCCTAAGAGAAGCGAGCTGCCCCCAAGTCCAATCTCTACCATCTCGGTCGGATCGTTCCCTAAGATCAAGGGATGGGTAACTTTTTTCTTGGCAGAGAAGAATCTCAACTCAGAAAAAAAAGCCGTCTTCCTGCTCATGGTGACGTCCAGCCCCATCTTAAAGATGAACCCGAATCTTGAAACATTTTTCTTCTCAAAGCTGACATCGTCAATCTCTACGGAATGGGTTTGGGTCACGGCATCCGTCGTTTCTCTATATGATATATCCGTCATTAAATCCCATTGCCCGGTTATAAAGACTCCCCCTGCTCCGAAATATGGCTTGAGCTGGCTGCGGAGAAAGGGATGAACGCTGAACCCAAAGCTCAATATGAATTCCCTGACGTAGGGATGGGCTAAGAATTCATCGTAAGCCGGGTCATTTACGACATATGGACTGGGCACACCAATCACGTAAACACCCGGGAGATGCTTGGCAAGAAAGCTCACACATCCTTCGAGCTCGAAATTTCGTTTCACAAAATAGCCCGCGCCGATGTCAAAGCCTAACAAGCTCTCTTTCTCTATGTAGTCTCTCGTTGTGAGAGACTCACCTCGGTAGGGAAAACTGAATTTATAATCATACCCATTAACAGCGAACGACATGGCCGAAAGTTTTAAACTGACCGTCGGCCTTAATCGAGCAACGACCTCTTTAGGTTTGGCTGTGGGCTCGCGCTTTCCAGGCTTTTGAGGAACTTTCGGTTTAGGCGCGGCTTCTTCCGAAACCACCTCGACAAACATTTGATGGATGTACCCTGTAATCAAAACTCCGATTTTCGAGTAGAATTTGATTTCATACCACTCACCTATTTTCTTCTCCACATCGTAGATAGCACCTACGTCTGGGCTGGCGATTATTTCACTTTCCATGCTCGGCTCGAGTCTGATGCTTGCCTTCTCTACAACAACTTTGACCTTCTGCTCTTCAGCTCGGCCGATAGAGGGCAGAACAAAAAGCGCAATAATAAGACTGATGAGAGCGTTTCTTCTCAATGTAATTTTCATCTTTCCTTCAAATTTTAAGTTCACCCAAATCTACTTTTTCGCCTTTGGCTAGAAATTTATATCTGTAATCTTCCAGGAGACACCCTGTTTTTCAAGCGTCCATCTGAATATCCCTTCAGATAAGGTCAACTTTTTCTTATCTCCCTTGGATAAGACATGGGAGAAGCTGGCGACTGCTTGATTGGGCCCGGGAAATTGAATTTTAATATTTGAGGCTGTCGATTGAATATTATCATACGACTTCGAAACACGCTCTGTATCGCCTTTGATCTTCTGATAAAACTGGGGAGAGCAGTTGCTTTCATAAAAAGCCAGAAGTTTATTCGTATTCAGCGCCTTGAGATACTGGTTGACAAGGCTCTGGATCTGTTCTTCCTCTGTTAATTGAGCTGGCTGTTCAGTCGGCTTGGGCACAACGGCGGATGGAGGTGGAGCAGCCTTAAAAATCTTGTGCAACGGGGTGAAAAACCAGACGATGGCAACCACAGCCACCAGACCGATGACGGCAGAAGCAGGAAGGAGGAACTTTCTCAGCTTTGGCTTTTTGAGAAGTTTCCATAAGCTGCTGAGTCTTCGGAAGAAACGAACCTTTTCTGGGGGAAGAATTCCCTTTTCAATATTCTCCAACTCTTGATAGAGCTCCTGCACGCTTTGATATCTTTTCGCCATATCCTTCTCCAGGCATTTCAATATCACCCGGCCGAGCTCCTCTGGAACCTGGTCATTGACTTCCCTGGGATTTTTAGGCTTCTCTGTGGTGTGCTTATAAGCCACAGCAATCGGGATTTCTCCGGTGAAGGGCGGGTCGCCTGTCACCATCTCATAGAGCATCACTCCCAGCGAGTAGATATCTGAGCGCTCGTCGACCTCCTTACCCTGGACTTGCTCAGGGGATACATAGTAGGGACTGCCGACCATCATCCCCGATGTCGTCAGCCCGTCGGTCATGGGGGAGCGGGCTATCCCGAAATCCATGATATGGGAATTTCCCTGTTTATCGATCATGATGTTCTGCGGCTTCAGGTCCAGGTGAATCACTATCAGCCTGTGCGCCTCTGCCAGTCCTTCACAAATCTGCTTAGCGATAAATATCGCTTTGGATGCGTTCAGGGCACCAACCCTTTTGATCGTGCTTTTTAAATCTTCCCCCGAGATATACTCCATGGTGATGTAAGGCATATCTTTCTCTTTATTGAAGTCATACATGCGGCAGACATATTTATGGGTGATTTTGCGGGCTAATTTAAGCTCGTTACGGAAGCGCTCGATGACCTTCTCGTCAGCGGCAATTTCAGGCTTTAAAAGCTTCAGCACCACCTTCTCACCGATTTCCTTATCGAACACCTTGTAGACCTTGCCCATGCCGCCTTTTCCCAGCTCTTCGATGATCTGGTATCTTTCGGCAAAAGTGCTGCCGATGGTGAGCTCAAGAATGGGCGTCAGGAGAGTCTCCTCCTTGGAAGCGCCTGCTTTTTCTGAAGGAGTAAGCTGTGCTCCGCACTTGCTGCAGAAGCTTGAATCGTCGGGGTTTTCAAAATTGCATTTAGGACAATTCATTAATAAAACCTCGTTTTCCGTGAAAAAAATAACAGTAGCTGGGAAAAAAGTCAACCTGCTCTGGGAATTGCCTGAGTTAGAGAATTCCGAGCAGCAGGAAAATAATCAACGCGACACCCAAGGCAAACATCACCGCGCCTGTGATCAAACGCAGCCTGCGCAGCTTTTCCCTGCGCCACGTCTCCACCCGGGATGCCGAGGTGAAACCCAATCCCACGGCCAGAGTGATGATGATGAAGGGCAGGACAAAAATGGAATTGTAAAGAAGCAATAACCAGATGGCTTGCATCTGGGAGGCGGTATTGGCCAGCATGCCGATAATCACAATATAGGGGCCAGAGGTGCAAGGCAGAAGAAAGAGACTGGCCGCAAGCCCTACCAAAGAGGCTCCCAGGACAGGCGTGGCTTTGGATGTGCTGCGCTTAATTAAAGGCTCCCAGCCTTTTGGCAGCTCTTCGATGCTGAGCCGATGCCGCCTCAAGAAGAAGTCTTTCATATTCCAGAGCCCTATAAGAACAGCGAGGATAGAGACGACAATATAGGCAGTGTGCTGAATTCCTGAACTCTGAACAGTTGAAAAAAGCCCTATTCCAATCAAAAAATAGGAAATGAAGGAAGCAACCGTAAATGAAAACCCTGCTCCTAAAACAGCTTTTCTTCTTTTCGAAGCGACAAGGATGGTTCCTAAAAGGAGGACAAGGACAGCTCCTGCACAGGGATTGATGGCATTGGCCAGGGCAGCTCCGACCAGAGCTGGCAGGGTGATTCCAGTCCTGAACTTTTTTTCCTGGCTTTCCTCTCCAAGCCGGCTAAGAGGGGATGGGGCTTTCTGCTTCAAAGCAGTTCTAACTGCTTCTTCGACCTGTCTCAGGATGAGCCGGCTTCTTCCCTGAAAGGCATTTTCACCGATAAAGACGGCCGGCGTCCCTTTCTTGAGAATATCTTTCGTTCCATAAGCCCTGGCCAGATCTAACATCAGCTTTGCGGCTCCAGGCTCGTGGATTTCGTAGGCCTTGACCTCGATAGGATAATTGGGCTTTATTCTTCTCTGCAGAAAATCATCGATCTTTGCCGAATAGGGGCAGCCCTTTTCATAGAAGAATAAGAGCTCGGTGGCAAAAACAGAAGAACTCAAAAGGAAGAAGAGAAGAAGCAGGATAATGGAGTTTCGGCTTCTTCCCATGGCGATTCTTTTCTTTATATTTTCCCTGAAACGAGGAACTTCGTCCCTAACTGCTGCTTCCATTCTTTCAGCCCGCCAACCAGGCTGATGAATTGCGGATACCCCTTCTCTCTTAATGCCTTGGCTGCTCTGTCACTCTCTGTTCCATCCTCACTGCATAGATAGATGATGAGCTCAGCTGAGAAGCTCTTTGAGACCGCAGAAACCCACTGGTCAATTATTTTAGAAGGGACATTGATGGCACCGATAATATGTTCCTTGGCAAAGCTTTCTTGTGGACGAAGGTCGACAAGAACAAAGAAGTTATAGGTCATCTCTCCAATCGGAGCTTGATAAGGCTCTAAGGCAAGGACTTTGCCTCTTACGCTGAGCTTTAAGGGACTGAGGCTGGGATTATCGTAGTGGATTTCAATATTCTTATCGACTGTGGCTCCGCCGTAGCCAAGGCTCTCGAATAGAAAATCCAAAGTGATTTTCTCGCCAGGAGCCAGGCTGCGCTGGCCGAGCGGCCTTGACTCGACACAGGCGGCAAAGGTCCGGATTTCCTTGATTTGCGCTTTTTTGGAGCCCTTGTTCGAGATCGTGAAATTGACGCTGACGTTCATCCCCTCCCTTATCGTGCCAAAATCGAAAATTAATTTTTCTGCCCTCAGTTGTTGCGCACGAAGGAAAGAAAACGTGAAAAAAATTAAAAACAAAACCAACGCAAGGGCGGCGAAAGACTTTCTCATCGTTTCAATCTCCTTTGCGATGAGGAGGGCGAAGCCTGAAACCGAGCAGGCCTAGCACGGCTTGAGCAAAGCCTGCGTGTTTTCGAAACACCCAGCCTGATCCATTTTCGATAACGCCCTAAAACTCTATATTCCAGTTGATGGTGCGCAATCCTTCTTTTCCAGGATAACCGGCGAATTTCACCTCAAGAACATTGTCAGTCACTTTATAAAACAATATCTCTGCATCGGCATTAACCTTGGACACAGCCTTCCCAACCAGGACATGGACGAAAATGGAGTAAGGCGCCTCCTCCACAGTCTCCGAAACCCCGCTCAGGATTGACTTTGATGAATCCCAGTCAAGCTTCTTTATACTCACTGCTCCTGTTATATGACGCGACGTGGCCAGAAGCTGCGGCCTTTCCAGCACAGGCTTGACGACATAGACTGAGGCGCCGTGGGCCGGGATTGAAGATTCGATTTTATCTTTTGTGATTTCTTTTAGCTTCTGATTCCAGAAGTCAAAAATCAAATAATCTTTACCTGTTTCCAGGCCTAAATCATTCGCCAGGTCGATGGTCCTGACCTCTTCCTTGTCAGCCCAGTTGAACACAGCCGCGACATCATAGACACCGGACTCAGCGTTGACCTTTAAGTCTATGGCCCTTGGATATTCTTTGACCTGAGGGCAGCACCAGACGATGTCGTTTTTCTTGTTGGATTTTATTTTGTAGGGATAAAGGTCGATGGGAACAATTGACGTAGTGGGTATGGTCTTGCGGTAAAGGTCGAGCCGCCTTTGAGGAAGCCTTGCCATGAAATCGCTGGCCATGTAGAGCTGTCCGGTCAGGGCAATCGCCGAGACGATTGTCCTTGCCTCGTCCATGGTCAGAGGATTCCGGACCATGACTGTGTCCGGGTCACAGAACCAGATGATGTTGTTGAGATAATTGGCTCCAAAGAGGGAGTTGAAGAAAATCTGCATCGAAATGTCGCCTTTTCTTTCCGGATACCATACGGCTCTGTCATCGCCTCCGGTTCGGGAGCCGTCGAATACGCCCAGGCAGAACCCAACCTCGTGCATGGCGCAGCCGTCGATATAGACATCGCCGCCCAGAGTTTCCCTCAAAGCTATCTGGGCATCCAGGTAAGCTTCCCGGCTCCCTTTTGACGGATTGAAAGCCCTCTCCCTGTTTTGATCATAGTAATCCATCCATTCTCCCCATCCGGCGTCTTTAAGGTAGGCAAGCCCCCAATCTTCCTTGAATATCTTGAACATCGGCTTTAGATGCTTTTCAATCACTTCCGGGTTTGAGTAATCGAGGTCGACCTCTGTGTCATCGCCGGTGCAGCAGGCAGCATGCAACTTCCCATTCTTATCGCGCAAGTAGAAATTTTCCGGATATTTATCGGCTATCTCCGCTTTGGCGTAGTTCGAGCCGTAGATATTGACCCAGAGGCCCGGCTTTAGGCCTTTGCTCTTGATGTAATCGAAAACCCATTTCCCGCCCTTTGGAAACGTCTTTGGGGTCCATACGAGATAACTGGCGTCATGACCCAAGGTGTAACAGGCATCGAGCTGGACAACTTCCAGGCCGTAGGGTTTTAAATATTTAGCAAGGGCGTCTGTTTCTGTAACCATATCAGCTTCAGTGGTGCCCATGTAATAACAGTACCAGCTGCACCAGCCCACAGGAGCGGTCTTGAATCTCTTCGGGATGGGCTTATAATCGTTCAAGCCCAGGACTTTGAGGTAATAATCAGAAACAAGGGAAATCTCAGCGCCTTCGGCTGCAGGAATAGCCGCATCCATCAGCTTGGCGTCAGAAGGATTCCGCTTGAGGCTGCTTGGCTCGGAAAACTGGATTAACGTATCGGTTTCGCGGTCGAACAGACAGCGGATATTTTTTGAGGAGATAAAACCAAGCGATGTGTAGAGGATTCCGTTATCCTGACTTTCAATCCTGGCAGGGATTCTGGTCTCTGCAGCAGGCGCAGCTCCCAGCAGCAGAGCGTTTGCGGCAGAGCAGCTTATATCCAGCTTTCCTTCGCTCGCCTCGAATTTCCAGGTTGCGCTTTCCGGCTCTTTGGTGGTCAGAGTCAGTGCATCTTTTTTTGACTTTACGGCCCACTTTGAAAGCGTGAAGAGACCTTCATCCTTTTTCAGAGCTAACTGTATGTTCTTTAACAACGGCCCCAGGTTTTCATGGCTGATGGTAAGAGCTTCTTTTTTTGCGTCTGTTTCGATGCTCCATCCATCCTTATTGAAAACAGAAACCGAAGGCTTGCAGCCGACGAGCAGCAAAAGACATAAAACTATTAAGCCCAGAGTGGATAAGCGGATGATAATTTTTGATTTGTTTTTCATTTTAATCCTCCCGGATTAGATTTTTTGGTTTGTGAGCAATCTCTCATAATTTCTTAACCAGATTATATTTTCATTCCCCAAAAAAGCAAGCCTGAATAGCTTCAGCAGAGTGGTTCGAAAGCACGCAGCTCTTGCCCCACTCTGCCTTCGCTTCGCAATCTAAAGCCTGAGGGCTCAGGCTGGGTGTGGAGCAAGAAGCGGCTTGACATTGGTTCGTTTTGCGCCTAAATTATTAATAAATCAACCAATATTGTTGAAAGTGTTGGCTGAGGGCAAGTTTTCCTTAAAGCTTTTGCACTGCGCGCGGGGAAGGTTGGCACCTCATAGTTGAAGATACAATGAAAAACAAAGCAAAGTCTTTGATAATGCTTATTTTCATATTGTTGTTAGTGAAATCAGCCTATCCAGAAGAAAATAAATCTTTTAAGCCAAAATTCAGCCTTAAGCTTACAAGCGGATGGGGTTCCGCCTCTCCCATCGGAGATGTCAATACTTGCCTGGAGTCATTTAATAACAATAGAGTTTTTATGGATTATAGAAAATATAAGCCCGATCAGTTAGTCGGGGAAATCAAAACACTCGATGGCAAGACCTCTAATTGGGAGGCGGAATTAAGGTTTGATCTCACACCGAGGATTGGTTTTGGGATTGCCACAGCAGGCCCTTTCCATGCCCGCAATGAAAGCTCTATCACCTATACATTTGTAGGATATGCCGGCCCTCAAATAACGACCTGGACCTTCAAACCGGAGATCAAGGTTTCAAATCCGGTGAGATTGAGCATATATTACACGATATTATCACACCCAAAGATCAATTTTTCGGTCGGCGGAGGATTTGGCTTTTACCCGGCAAAAGTTGCGCAGTTTTTAAAAATTTATATTATTGATCCTGCTGGATTTCCATCCGGGTCAGAAGAATATTGGGTTACGAAGCGGAATTTTTCATTGGGATTTCATGGCAATGTTGTTTTGGAATACTACTTCACCCGGAGACTTGCTTTGGCCGCAGAACTCCAACAAAGATTCGTTAAAATAAGGGGTCTTAAAGGGATATTGAAGTCAAATAGCATTCCTCCACAATTTTATTATGAAGAAAGTGGAACTCTCTATTATTTTACAGAATGGGACCTTTTAATTATAGAGTGGGCTAGACATGCCCGCCTTACGGTCTGGTCCAAAATTTGGGAAGGCAGCGTTACTGAAAGACATGATATAAGAAAAGCAGTTTTAGATTTAAGCGGATATTCATTCAGAATAGGAATTAGAATAAGACTCTTCTAGAAAGGGGGTGATAAAAATGAGCTAGCTCGAACCAAAAAGTTTTTGGCAAGAAAATCTCCGGGGGAAAATATAGGGGGAATTAAAGATTTTTTTGGAGGGTAAAATGAAAAAGTTTCATTTTTTACTTTTGTCAATTTTGGTTCTTTCTATTTTGGCTTTCTTTTCTGGAATCCGGCACTCTGCGGCGACTCAGGAGGGATTTGCAACTCAAGAGGAATATGTGCCTAATGAGGTCCTTGTCAAATTCAATAAAGACGTGCCAAGGACTATCGTCAAACAGGATATCGAATATGTTCAAGGGAGGATAGTCACATATTTAGGCAGGGAAATAACAACTCTTGAATGGGATCCTAAGATTTCCACTCTCAGGTCATTTCTTGCAGATCCCAATCTTTTCCAAATTAGAGTTCCTGACTATATTGGGACCGAACGAGCCATAATTCTTCTCAGCCGAAGTCCCAATGTTGAGTATGCTGAGAAAAATTTCATCGGGCATGCCGACCAAGTGTTTCCTAATGATGAACATTTTTCCAAGCTATGGGGGTTACATAATACAGGCCAGACAGGAGGGACAGCGGATGCGGATATTGACGCCCCTGAAGCCTGGGATATTTTTACTGATAGTTCAAATACTGTTGTTGCGGTGATAGATAGTGGGATCAACTACAACCATGAAGACTTGCAGGCAAATATCTGGACGAATCCGGGAGAAACTGGAGGAGGGAAAGAGACGGATGGAATTGATAACGACGGCAACGGCTATATCGATGATTGGCGAGGCTGGAACTTTACTTCTAGTCCAGGCAATAATAATCCTATGGATGACTATTATCCAATTTATCATGGTACTCATGTGGCAGGAACAATAGGCGCGGTTGGGAATAATAACAACGGAGTAGTTGGGGTTTGTTGGAGAGTGAAGCTTATGGCTTTAAAATGGCTAAATAGTGGAGGAAGCGGTACTACTGCAAATGTTATACGCGCTATAGATTACTCAACCTATAACGGCTCTCATCTCTCCAACAATAGCTGGCACGTTCCAGATTCTGGATCGCTTCTTGCCGCTATCGGCAGGGCACAAACGAACGGAAAGATTTTTATCGCTGCTGCTGGAAATGATAATATAAATACTGATACTACTTATCCTTATAATTACCCCTCGTGTTACGACCTGGATAATATTATCTCTGTGGCTGCAACCGATCATAATGATAACAAGTCTCCTTTTTCAAATTATGGACCATATTCAGTAGATCTTGGAGGACCGGGCGGGACAGATGGTACTCAAAATAGCTATAATATATATAGCACAAAGGACGGGAATTACTATCAATATTTAGCAGGAACTTCCATGGCCGCACCTCATGTCGCTGGAGAAGCGGCTTTGACTTGGGGCCATCGTCCTGGTTTAAACTGGTGGCAGGTAAGAACTATCATTATGAAAAGCGTCAATCCACTTGGCTCGCTCTATGGCAAGGTAGCTTCAAACGGCAGGCAGAATGCCTATAATGCTCTTACAACAGCCACTCCGAATTTGCCAGCTGCGCCGAGCGATCTCGAGGCCATAGCCTATGGATATGATGTGGAACTCACCTGGGAGGATAATTCAAATAATGAAGATGGGTTTTTCATTTATAGAAAAACAGGGAATATTTTTGTCCAGATTGATTATACGGGAGCAAATGTGACGACTTATTGGGATTATGAACTTTTGCCTGGATATTATACTTATTATGTAAGGGCTTATAATCAAGATGGAAATTCTCAGAGAACTTTGTATGCTACTGTAAAGATAATATGGTAAGATAATCAATTCAGCCGAGGGAGAAGGTAAATATTGAATCTTATCGTGACGATTGAGCTATATGTTAGCTACTTGGATTAAATTCGTCCGTGGATATGGCCCCCATTTGTCGAACCACTCAGAGGGCTAATTTATGCTAACATCTCCCGACTTTCGCCAATAGCCCTTAAATTTTCTTGATATATAAATTTCGTTTTCGTCTCTGCCGGCTGCTGCGGCCACGTTTTCACCTCTATTATCCCATCTAACCATCGTGAGGAAGCATAGATAAGACATCAAACGAGGAGTGGTTCGACCTCATAGACCTTGCGGGTCATCTCGGCCTAACCCCTGGAATGGATACGCCGGAGCTTGTCCTCAACAATCCGGATAGAAGAAGCCGCAAGGCTCGCCTTCTTAATCTTTCCCCGATGAACGTTAGCATAAATACCAGAATAACGAATGGTCACCTGGCCCTTGTCTGGGATATGGGAGGTGACCCGGGCGATGATTTTTGATGGTAGGATAAAAATGTACCGTTCCTTGATGGGGGAGTAGTTGTAGCCGGAAATCGGCAACCTCCGCTCTTCGATGAGTGCCTTCTCTAAGCGGAACTCCTTTTCCATAAAATGCGAAATCCTGCAGGGCGTACTCCTTTGATAGACGATAGAAAACTCCTCAGGATTTTGGCGATAAAGCCCGAGAGGAGCAAAGAAGCGGGTTTTCCCGATATCCCAAAGCCTCTTCAATAGCCTCAAGATTGAGAAGGCCCTGACAATATCCTTGGAAGAGATTCTGAATTTGCTCAGTGGTAAATCATTTGTGAACCTGTTTCATACATTCCTCTTTTGAAAGAGGGAATGTACTTATAGGTGTTCACTTTTCAAGTTTAAATAACAGCCTTTCTCGAGGAAACTGCCTTGACATCCCTTTCGGCCTGATTTACCATCTTTCATCTTGGAAAGTTAAGAAAGCAGCCGCAAAAATGCTGAATCTCATACCGATGCCAAAAAGCAATCTCCTATCCGCCAAAGAAATTCTTATGGTAATACGTTTCGGTGCATTAATGAAATAATTAAATTTGGAGATAAACCGAAATCATCTAAAAACCATGGGGAAAAAAGATAAACGCATAGACGCATACATTGCCAAGTCAGCCGACTTTGCCAAGCCAATCCTGAACCACCTGCGCGAACTTGTTCACAAAGCATGTCCTGATGTGGAGGAAACCATGAAATGGAGTTTCCCTCACTTTGATTACAAGGGAGCGATGATGTGCTCCATGGCAGCGTTCAAGGCGCACTGCGCATTTGGTTTCTGGAAAGCGAAGCTGATGCAGGATTATGACAAAAAGATGAAGAAGGCCGGCGAAACTGCCATGGGGCATTTCGGCCGAATCACAAAGCTATCAGACTTGCCGAGCGACAGCACCTTGCTCAACTACATCAAAGAAGCCGCACGGCTGAATGATGAAGGCGTAAGACTTCCTGCAAAACCCAAGGCAAAAAAGAAGAAAGAATTAAATATTCCTTCTTACTTTTTAAATGCCCTGAAGAAGAACAAAAAAGCATTGCAGCACCCGAAGAATTGAATTCTTCCGATTTAGTCTGTATAAGAATTTACGATGGCTCTTCTTTCTTGGCCAAATCTCAGATGTCTTTCCTTCACCCGCCCCCAAAACAGGAATAACCTTATTTATTAAATAAATAATGAAAAGGTTCGCTAAAAAATTTCTTTCATAGGAGGTTGAAATATGAGGACAAAGTTTGGCTTTTGGGCATCAATCTTAATACTCATGCTCCTGGTCAGCGGAGGCGCTCAGAGCCTCGCCCAGCAGGTCACGCCTGAGATTTACAAGGCGCTCCGCTACCGCCACATCGGGCCGCCAGGGAACCGAACAGCTGCGGTGGTCAGTGTGCCTGGCGACCCGCTCGTGTATTACATCGGAGCTTCTTCGGGTGGAATCTGGAAATCCACTGACGCCGGAGAAAACTGGGAGCCCATCTTCGACGAACAAGCCGCGCAGTCGATGGGCGCTCTGGCCATCGCCCCCTCTGACCCCAATGTGATCTGGGCTGGCACAGGAGAAGCTTTTGTCCGGAGCAACATCTCCATCGGCAACGGCGTCTACAAATCAACAGACGCAGGCAAGACCTGGAAGCATATGGGCCTGGATATGACAGGCCGTATCGGACGCATTGCCATCGACTTCCGCAATCCTGATATCGTATTTGTCGCGGCCATGGGACACTGCTACGGCCCCCAGAAAGAGCGCGGGGTATTTCGCACCAGAGACGGCGGCAAAACCTGGGAACAGGTGCTCTTTGTCGATGAGAACACCGGCTGCTCAGAAATCGCCATGGACCCTAACAACTCACGTATCCTTTTTGCGGGGATGTGGCCTCTCATCATCCGCACCTGGGGCAGGGAAAGCGGCGGGCCGAACGGCGGAATCTGGAAATCCACTGACGGCGGCGACACCTGGAGACGACTCTCGGGAAACGGATTGCCAGACCCTCCAATAGGCAAAGTCGGGCTGGCCGTTGCTCCCAGCAACTCTAAAATCGTTTATGCTCTGGTCGAGACCGGAAGCCCTAACCGGGGAGTCTTGTGGCGGTCGAGCGATGGCGGCGAGACCTGGACCCTGGTGAGCTACAACCGTTTGCTCAACGAGCGGCCTCATTATGCCTCGCGGCTCATGGTCAATCCGGCTGACGAGAACGAGGTCTATTTCGCGGCCAACAGCATGAGCCGAACGCTTGACGGAGGCTACACCTCTGAAGTCGTGCCCTGGAGCGGCGATTGCCATGACATGTGGGCCGACCCCAAGAATCCTGAGCGGATGATGATCAGTGACGACGGAGGCGCCATAATCACTCTAAACCGTGGAAAGACCTGGAAACGAATCATTCTGCCCATCGCCCAGATGTACCACGTGGCTGTGGACAACCAGATTCCCTATTATGTCTACGGTGGCTGCCAGGACAGAAGCGCTTACAAAGGACCAAGCACCGGAGGAGGTGGCGGCAGAGGCTTTTTATCAACACGCACTCAGTGGGAGGCAACAGCCGGCGGCGAATGCGGATACGTAGTTCCTGACCCGGTTGACCCCAATATCGTCTGGGGAGGAAGCTACAACGCCGACCTCATGCGGGCAGATTACCGGACAGGACACATCAACACCGTGCATGTCTGGCCGGAGTCCATCTACGGCTCTCATGCGGCTGTAGCCAAATACAGGTTCAACTGGACATTCCCCATCCACATCTCTCCGCATGACCACAACAAAGTTTATGCGGGGAGCCAGTATGTGCACATGACAACTGACGCAGGCCGAAGCTGGACCATCATCAGCCCTGACCTGACCACCAACGACCCGACAAAGATGGGGCCGTCAGGAGGGCTTACGTTCGATAACCTGGCTGTCGAATATGGCTGCGTTGTTTTCACCATCGCCGAATCACCCTTAGAGCAAGGATGCATCTGGGTTGGCACTAACGACGGCCTCGTCCAGGTCACCCGTGATGGAGGCAAGACCTGGACCAATGTCACAGCCAACATTCCTAGCCTTCCAGCCTGGGGAACAGTGAGCAATGTCGAGCCTTCATGCTATGAGGCAGGAACGGCGTACGTAACGATCGACTTCCACCAAATGAATAACCGCGACCCCTTTGTCTACAAGACTGCAGACTACGGCAAGACCTGGAAATCCATCAGCTCAGACATCCCGAAAAGCGTGTTCAGCTACTGCCACTGGGTGCACGAAGACCCGGTCAGAAAGGGGATGCTTTTTCTGGGCACTGAGAACGCCATCTACATCTCTTTCAACGACGGCAAAAACTGGCTGCCCCTTCAGAACAACCTGCCTCAGGCGCCGGTCCATCACATGGTTGTCCAGAAGAATTTCAACGACCTTGTGGTTGGAACTTACGGCCGGGGCTTCTGGATCATGGATGACATCACTCCCTTGCAGCAGCTTACCGACGAGGTTCTTAAAGCAGACATCCACTTGTTCAAGCCGCGCCATGCTTATCACCTGCACAGCATCGCCGGCGGGCCAAGTGTCATGCCCCAGGCTTCTATCAATTATTATTTAAAGGAAACTCCAAAGGGAGAAGTAACCGTCACCATCCTTGATGAGAAAGGAAACCTGGTCAATACCCTTCGCGGCACAAAGCGACCTGGAATCAACAGAGTTGTCTGGGACCTGCGCCACAATGGGGCCAGGCAGGCCAAGCTCCGGACCAAACCTCCAGGAAATCCCCACGTGGTCGAGGAGAAGAGGTTCCATCTGCTCTGGGAAAATGAAGGTTGGTATCCCATTCTGAGCTGGGGATCATACGGCGGTTTCCGCGGCTTTCTCGTTGCACCAGGAAACTACACGATAAAATTGAAAGTTGGCGATAAGGAATTCACCCAGACGTTCGAGGTGAAGAAAGACCCGCGCTCGGCCGGAACAGTGGAAGACATAAAGGAACAGGTGAAGATGCAGGTCGAAATCCGCGAGGACCTCAACACTGTCTCGGATATGATCAACCAGCTCGAGTGGATGCGCAAGCAGCTCTACGACCTGAGGGACTTGTTGAAAGCCGGAGGCAAATCCGCTGATACAGGCACATTAACAGCCGTCGATGAATTCGATAAAAAGCTCCGCTCAGTTGAAGACGAGCTTCTCCAGCCGATCCTCGCCGAAGGGGATTCCAAATCTTTCCGCAGCCCGCAAAAACTCTACGGCAAGCTCTCTGTGCTCGCAGGGGATATTGCTAACAGCGTGGATTTCGCTCCCAACAAGCAGCAGCGCGAGGTCCATGCCGTGTTGAAGGAACGCCTGGCAAACGAGAAATCACGGTTTGAGGAATTGGTTAAAACCGACCTTGCTGCATTCAATGATCTCCTGAAGAAGAAGAATATCTCTGGCATCATCTTTCCCAAGCTCGAGTAAAAAATTTTTCTAGCACCGCAGGAAGAAGTGCGGCATTTGATGACGGTTTGTACCCACGCTCTTCTTTCAGGGGCTATATTTTGGCATAGAGGAAATGATTTGACACACTCAAAAACTCGCGATAAAATGAGTGCATGGTCTCAAAAAATTACACTCCACGGTCCATTGAAAACTATGCCTTTGACGAAAATTTAACTGGGAGACATATGGTTTTTATTGCCGGTCCCAGGCAGGTGGGAAAGACCCTGCTTGCTAAAAACTGGCTCAAGCGAAAAGGGTGTGCCT
>CAZYBE010000021.1:0-54028 GCA_964645765.1 uncultured Eubacteriales bacterium | reverse complement strand
GCTGGTTCCTCGTTCATCCTGACTATCGAGGGCTTGGTATTGGGAAAGAGCTCCTGAAGGATGCGATTCAGTTCTGCAGGGAGCGCAAGTTCAAAAGCGTATTTCTCTGGACCACAAGCGAACTCATGGAGGCCGCTCATCTTTACACAAGCTTCGGCTTCAGGAAAACCGAGGAGAAAACGCACAAAATTTGGGGAAAGAAGCTCACGGAAGAAAGGTATAACCTGCATCTGTAAAATGCCGTCAAAATGCTATCTCTTATTGCCATCGGGAGCATGGTAATTTTGGGTTTTAAGGCGGGGCCCGCCAGCCAAACGGCTGCGACACAAGGTCCCTTCAAGACTGCCGTGGCTGTCACGCCCCAGATGGGCTGGAACTCCTTGAATGTTAAGCATAAACCTTAAGAGTTGCGAGCCCACTTCTTCTCTCCTTTAAACCAGCTATAAAGAATGGGCAGGACTAATAGGAAAAAAAATAAGAAAAGCTTTAAAAATCAGCTTGGATCTAACAGAAGAATAGTTTTTTAACTTGTTCTGTATTTGTTTAGAAAAGCAGGTTTTTCTTAACGCCCATCCTGTCAGCAAGTGACGACAATCAAACCTGAGGACGCCTTCATTACAATTTAAGAGGCGACCCCCCCCATTAAACTACCACATAAGACTGCCCCCGCCTCTCTCATAGGTGTAGGTTAGAACCTCAGGGCTGCAAGCGTGCTAATTTGACCATTATTAGTTGTTTTTCTATAATAAAAAAGGCTTGCAAAATCATTAGAAAAGGAGCTCAACCGTGAAGAAGCGTTCTCGTATAGTTATAGACGATAAAATCCATTTCGGGAAACCCGTCATCAAAGGGACAAGAGTTCCTGTGGAACTAGTCATTGGAAAGTTAGCCGGTGGGATGACGTTTGAGGAAGTCCAAAGAGAATACCGAATTTCTCGAAACGATTTATTGGCTGCACTGGATTACGCCGCTAAGACTCTTTCCTGCGAAGAAATCAGAGTCATCAATTAACTTGGCCAAGTTTGTCATCGACGAAGATATAGCCCGATCGACGGGAGCCGCCCTGACCGACGCCGGTCACGGAATCATCGATATTCGCGATCATGGTCTTCGAGCCGCAGAAGACGAAAAGGTTTTCCGTTTTGCTCAATCTAAGAAGGCCGTTCTTCTAACCGGGGATATAGGTTTCGGTAACTTGGCGAAATTCCCGCTTGGCCGCCATCACGGAATACTGATCATTCATTTTCCAAGTGAATTGCCGGTTCGAGAAATTAACCGCCAAATTCTTCTCGCTCTAAAAGAGCTCAAGGATGAAGATTTCTCAGGAAACCTCGTCATCGTAGAACCTGGCAAAATGAGAATTCGAAGGCACAAATAGCAAATGAGAAAGCGATTAA
This sequence comes from uncultured Eubacteriales bacterium, assembly GCA_964645765.1. Taxonomy (GTDB): domain Bacteria; phylum Acidobacteriota; class Aminicenantia; order Aminicenantales; family Aminicenantaceae; genus CAZGMN01. Next base: position 52,631 of record CAZYBE010000021.1, on the reverse strand, counting down.
AGAGAAAAAGAAGATCTTGCGCCCTCTGCAAGCCTCATAAAATGGGCAAGGCGTTACGTTGGAAGGCCCGGGAATACGATAGGCTCGTGAGTGACGACAAGGAAATCAGGAATGCTCTGCGCTGCCTAAAATAAAGAACTTGGCTTTCTTCAACTGTATAGAACATGCTACCCTCTTTTGATGAGAAGAACTCATCAAGGAGAAGAAGCGCCTGCAACACCTCCGATCGCGGTACCCCGGATAGGGATTCCAAAAGGGTTAGGTCCTCTTCAGAGTTCAAAAATAAAAATCCAGCGCATAGCTCAAGAAACGTCTGGTAGAGAAAAGGCAACTTAAGAGAATGAGAGTGTGCATGAAGAGTAAGGTAAAAGGATTTATAGAAGAGCAATATTTATAGGCATCATTGAGTCTCCTCAGGATTTTGAACGGCTCTCCTCTTTCCCTCAAACCAGCTATAGAGGATGGGAAGGACTAAAAGGGTTAGCAGAGTTGATGTGATCAATCCGCCGACAACAACTACAGCCAGAGGACGCTGAACCTCAGAGCCTGGACCTTGGGCAAAAAGCAGAGGAATGAGGCTGAAGACAGTGATCGAGGCTGTCATCAGGACAGGACGAAGCCGGTGTTCACAGGCCCTGACAATGGAATCCTCCAAGCAAATCCCTTCCTGACAGAGCTGAGTAATATAAGAAACGAGGACAACTCCGTTTAAAACAGCAACACCAAAAAGAGCGATAAATCCGACTGAAGCAGGAACAGAAAGGTAAAGATGAGAAACAAACAGAGCTATCACTCCTCCGATCAAAGCAAACGGCAGGTTCAGAATAACAAGCGCCGCCATTCGGATAGAATTGAATGTCACAAACAGGAGGAAGAAGATAAGCCCTGCGGTCATTGGAACAATGACCATCAGCCTTCTCATTGCCCTCTGTTGATTCTCGAACTGCCCACCCCAGGTCAGATAATATCCTGGAGGAAGATTGACGGCTTCTTTTATTTTTCGCTTGGCTTCAGAAACAAAGCCTCCGATGTCTCTGCCGCCGATGTTACATTCGATGCCGATCCTCCTCTGGCCATACTCACGGCTGACCTGCACCGGGCCCTCAACAATCGAGATATCAGCGAGCTGGCTTAAAGGAATCTTGAACCCATGAGGAGAATTTATCAGGATATTCCCAATCGAGTCGGGTGAATTTCTCTTCTCTTCAGGAAATCTGACCAAAATATCAAAATACCGATCACCGGAGTAGAGTTGAGTAGGAGGCTTTCCTCCTATCGCTGTCTCGATAATTGTCTGGACATCATCGACGTTTATCCCATAACGTGCTATCTTCTCGCGGTCGATGTTTATCGTGATATAAGGCTGGCCTGAAACTCGCTCAACAATAAGGTCTTTCACTCCTTTAATCTTTGAGAGAACTCTTGCCATCTCGTCAGCCTTATTCTTCAAGACCTCTAAGTCCTCACCGAATAATTTAACGATGATCTGAGCTCGGGTTCCGGCAACAATCTCATCAATCCGGCAGGCAATGGGCTGGCTGAAGGTGAAGGACATTCCAGGAAACACCGACATGGCCTCCCGCATCTTTTGAGTCAGCTCTTCCCGTGTCCTTGCGTTCTTCCACTCTGAACGGGGCTTCAATGTGCCGACATAGCCAGTCTTCTCCACTCCTCTGGCCTCGATGGCGATACCAGTTTGACCTGTCCTTGAGACGATGGTCTCCAGCTCAGGAAATTTCTTGAGCGTCCTCTCCACCTCTTTGCTTATCTCCAGAGACTTTTCAAGAGAAATTCCAGGCAGAAGTTGAATGTCCATGTCAAAGGCGCCTTCATCCATGACGGGAATGAACTCTGTCCCCAGGCGGGGAATTAAATAGACGCTGAAAAGAAGCAGAGCGCTGACCAGGGCCAGAATCACAGCTCTGTGACTCAATCCCCAGCGTAATACAGGCAAATAAATTTTTTTTGCCCAGTGAATCAAGAATATTTTTTTCTCGTTGCCGGACCTTAAAGTCAACAAGCACAGCACCGGGACAACAAAAATAGAAAGAATAAGAGACGAGAGAAGGGCGATGGTGATGGTGAAGGCGAGCGGAGAAAACATCTTTCCTTCGATTCCTTGAAGAGTCATGATCGGAACGAAAGTCAAGGCAATGATCAACTCTCCGAAGATAGTCGGCTTCCTCACCTCCAGGACGGCTCCGAGCACAGCGGCAAACTTCGGCTTTGAATTGTCTGATTTTGAGAGATGCCTCTGGACGTTCTCAACCTGGATGATTGTGGCATCGATGATCATTCCTATCGAGATGGCCAGGCCGCCCAAAGACATGAGGTTAGCTGTCAGGCCCACTTGTTTCATGATGATGAATGTCGAGAGCGCTGAGAGGGGCAGGGCAAGAATAACAATCAGCGACCCCCTGAAACTCCTCAAGAGAAGATAGAGGACGATGATGACAAAGAAAGCCCCTCCTGCGAGCGCGCGGCTAACAGTCTCGACGCTTTCCTTGATGATATCCGACCTTTTGTAAAATGGTTTGATCTTCAGGCCTTTGGGAAGCAGGCTGCTTCCGTTGATTTCTCCGACTTCTTGCTCGATTCGCCTGACAACCTCCCGGCTGTTGCTGCCGCGAAGCATCATCACGATTCCGCCCACGACTTCTTTTTCTCCATCCTTCACCGAAGCGCCCTGCCGCACAGCATGTCCTGTTTCGACATCAGCGACATCTCGAATAAAGACCGGAACTCCGCGCTGAGACTTGAGGATGATGTTTTTTGTCTGCTCGACAGATTCGAGGAGCCCCACTCCTCGAATCAAGTACTGCTGGGAGTGTTCCTCGAGGACATTTCCTCCGACATTCTTGTTGTTTCTCTTCAGGGCCTCAACCACATCATTCAGGGAGAGCGCAAACTTGGTCAATTTATCAGGGTCGGCAAAGACCTGATACTGCTTTATGTAGCCGCCAAACGAATTGATTTCATTGACTCCTGGGATTTCCTTAAGGATAGGGCTTATAACCCAATCCTGGATGGTTCGCAATTCGGTCAAATAATCAACTATTCTTCTTTCATCCCGAGGCTCGTTTCCTTCGAGCGTGTACTGGTAGATTTCACCCATGGCTGTCGCCAGCGGCCCCAATGAGATATCCACGTCTTCACGGACCTTCTCCTTGGCCTCAATCAGCCTTTCCAGGACAAGCTGCCTGGCAAAATAAATATCGACATTGTCCTCAAAGACGGCGGTAATGACCGACAAGCCAAATTTCGAGACAGAGCGCAATTGCGTCAGTCCTGGCAGGCCTCTCATCGTCATCTCGATGGGATAGGTCACAAATTTCTCGACTTCAAGCGGAGAGCGGCCTGGTGCAGAGCTCAGAATCTCGACCTGAATATTTGTGACATCGGGAAAGGCATCGACCGGCAATCTGATGAAAGAGTAAATCCCCAGAGCGACAACAATGATGACACAAACGATGATCAAAGCTTTCTGCTCTAAAGAAAACGAGATTATTCTTTCAATCATTTAATCGACCTCCAGGGTCTTTTTCAGAAGCTCTGACTTGAGAAGGAAGCTGCCCTCGGTGACAAAAACATCTCCTTCTTTCAATCCTTCGATAACCTCAACAAAGCCATTCACTTTCGAGCCTGTTGCGATCTCCTTTACGCTGAAAGAATTTTCACCTGCCGGGATGAAAACGACCTTCTTCTCTTTTATATTATGAACAGCCCATTCGGGAATGAACAGAGCCTTTGATTCTAAAGGAAAAACAAGGTCAACCTCAGCGAACATTCCGGGCCGGAGTTTTCCTCGCTCATTCGAGACTTCGACTCTTCCTTTGACCGTGCGGGTCTTTTCATCGACCACATCACTGATAAGCGCAAGCTCTCCCTTAAACTTTTCATCGGGAAAAGCAGCGACCCTGATTGATGCTTCACATCTTTGCCTGACTTTCAGCAAGTCTTTCTCGTAGATATTCACATTAACCCAGAGAAAGGAAAGGTCAGAAATCTTGAAGAGACTCTGTCCAAAATTGATAAAATCTCCGCAAACGACGCTAGTTTCGATGATGCTTCCGTCAAAGGGCGCTCTGACCGAGAGAAGCAATTTTGTTGAGCGGGTTTCTTCAAGCTCGGTCAATTCCTTCTGTGTGACATCGAGCAGAAGCAGTTTATTCCTTGCGGAATCGAACAAGGACTGAGCGACTCGTCTCTCTTCCTCATCGCCGCCTTTAATCGCTCTGTTCAGCCTTTCTTTGGCCTGGATGAACTCAGCCTGAGAGGAGAGGAAATCCGGGCTGTAGACTGAAAGAAGCGATTGGCCTTTCTTGACCTTATCTGCGGGGAAGACAAAGACCTCTTCAACTCTTCCTGAGACCCTGGAGCTTATGTTCGAAAACCTCTTCTGGTTGAAGGAGACCTCGCCCATGGCTCGAATTTTCAAAGGGACTGTTCGAAATTGAGCTCTTTCGATTTTTATCCCGGCAATTTTTTGAGCTTCGTTGGAAAGAATTATGACCGGAGCAGAACTTGCTTCTTTGACTTCAGCTTCAGGCTCTTCATCCTGCTTCTGGCTGCATCCTGCTAAAAAGAATAGGAGTGCGATGGATACGATGAGCGAAAAAAAAGACGCAAAATGAAGTTTTCTTTCCATGCTTTCCTCCTTAATCACTCTCCTTCCTCACCAGCGGCTTCAAGGTCGGCTAAGGAGACAAGATAGAGATAGAGGGATTTCAGGTATTCAAGTTTTGTCAAGGTATAAGTCCGGTAGAGGTCCAAAAGATTGAGAGAGTCGATCTTCCCGTATTGATAGCTGTTGAGGCCGGCCTTGAGCTGCTCTTCGACTTCCCGCAGGAGCCTTTCCTCGAAAACTTTGACCTGGTCTTCAGCGGCCTTTACTCCAGAATAGGCGTTTTCTATCTCGGCCATTATTCTTCTTTCGGTTGAATCCGAGGAGATGAGGTTTAACTCTTCGACGGCCTGCGCCTCGAGGATTTCGCCTTTCTGCCTCTTCCACCAGTAAAGAGGGACAGAAAATCCTATGGCCACGCCCCAGGCCCCACTCCTCAAGGACGGAAAATAAAGTCCAATTGAAAAATCAGGGAAGTAACTCATTCTTGAAAGTCTCAATCCAGCTCCGGCCCGTTCAATCCGCAACGAAGCAATCGACAGCGAGGGCTTTGTCTGCTTGGCCTGCTCCTTGATCTCGGGTAGGTTCTGAACAAAGGGAAGAAAGGAAATATCTGTCAGTAAGCTCAGCGACTCCTCTCCCCTTTTTCCAAGAAGAAGGTTTAATGAGGATTTATCCAGCTTCCAATCCTTCCTGGCTTCAATCCATTGATTCTGAAGCCTTGCCTTTTCCACTCTCGCCCGCAGAACATCAAGATAGGGAACAGCTCCCAGTTGATATTTGATGTTTGCCATCTCGATAAACTCTTCGAGCTGCTTCGAGCTCGATTCAAAAGCAGCAATGGTTTTTTGAGATAACAGAGCTTTGTAATAGGCCCTCTTGACTCTGGCTTTAATGCGAATCATTGTTCTTTCCAATTCCAGGCGAGCCATCTCCTCTTCGTAACTGCCAATCTTTCCTCTCAGAGACCTTTTCTTTGGAAACTCAAGATACTGCTGTATTCCGAAACTTATCTCTTTCTCGCCGCCGCCTGCACCGCTTTTGCCTGTGGATAGGCCTTCAGCGCTGAAAACTATCTCCGGCTCAGCTATGGCTTCCATCTGCAATCTTTTGCCTGAAGAGGCAGCGAACGCTTTTTTCGCCGCGAGAATTTCTGGATTATGTCCAGCGGCTATTTCAAGGGCCTGCTCCAGGGTAAGGCCATCCTCTCCTTTAGCCAGACAGGCAGAAAGAATTAAGCCAATCATCAATGAATAGGTTTTGAACTTCAATTTGGCCTCCATCAAATGAGATGAATCGAAAATGAAGAGTTCTTAAGAGAGGGGAGAGATTAATTTGGTGGGTGAAAGATATTTTTTACAAACTCAGGCAGGACAATTTGTTTAGGATTGAAACACAGGAATAATCCAAATTCAGGACTAAAATTTATTTCATTACCCCCAGCAGAAATATTGAACAAATGATGCAACGGGGTGCATAATCCGCCCCAGCCATCGTGACAGTGGCAATCATGGCAAATGATTGTCGTGCCGCAGAAGATAAGCCAAAGGATAAGGAGCGGGTTGAGCTTCCATAATTTCTTTGTCACACTCATTAAGCCGCTCTACATTAAGAGCACGAAAAATGATAAAGATATCTTATAGACTCATCATAAAAATTTCAAGTTTCGAATTAGAGGGACACAATACTTAATTGAGGGAATTAGGTGGAATTAGGGTGACACAATACTTAATTTGTAAATTAAAGGGGAAGAAGAGGGAAACAATACTTATTGAATTATGTATTATGTCCCTGTAATTGCCCACAATTGCGACAGCGATTGCTCTTGACACCTCAAGCTTTTCTTTTTAAGAATTAGGGGGACGCAATACTTAATTTGTGGAATTAAGTCGTATGTCACCGAAATTTTGAATTAAGCATTGTGTCCCCATAATTAGGAGGGAAAGATGAAAAAATTTTTATGGCTTTTCACGGCACTGGTCCTTGTCGCTTTCTTGAATGCCCAGCCAAAGGAATACGAAGGCAGAGCAGTCTGGGCTCACCCAGGAGATTTTGGGAAGAGCGAAAAAGAAGTGGAGCAATTCTTCAAGATTTTGAAAAAATCAAACATCGAGCTTCTTGTTCCCCTGGTCAAGGATACGGCGGGAAACATCTTCTGGCACAGCAAAAAATTTCCCCAGGCCATTCATCCCGACTACAAAGATTTCGACCTCCTTCGAGCCATCACCAAATACGGCCGCCTCTACAACATTAGAGTCCATGCCTGGCTCTGTGATTTTCCTGAAGGAAAAGAATCCGCGGCCTTTAAGCTCCATCCTGAATGGGCCATGGTCAATCCTCAGGGCGGCTACACTTCTGAGGAAAAAGTGACCCCGGACGTCGTCTACGGCAGTGTCTGGATGTGCCCGGCGCAAAGGCCGGGTTACACTGACCAGTGGCTCCTGCCGATGATCGAAGAGATTGTCAGGGATTACGATGTCGACGGCATCCATCACGACTATGTGCGCTATCCAGGTGATGTCGCCCCTGATACTTATTGCTTCTGCGATTACTGCCTGGAACATTTCTTCAAATACAACCATTTCTATTACTTCAACCGGCCCCAGGACCGCATTCCCCTGAAAAAAGAGCGGGTCAGAGAGGAAGCGAACTGGGACTCTGATTTTACCGTGAATCCCCCAAACTGGCAGGAGATGAGCCGGGAGCAAAAAGCTGAATTCATCTTGAGTGGAAAATCCATAAACCGCAGCGACCTCGATTATTTCTTCTACCAAGCCCGCTGCGACGCCATCACCGACTTTGTCAGGGAAGCCTGGGAGCGGGCCTCCAGGATCAAGCCTGGGGTCGAATTCTCAGCTGCTGTCTTCATCAACCCCATGCTGAGCGGCAGGTTCATCGGACAGCGCTGGACAGACTTTGCCCCCTGGGTGGATATCATCATGCCCATGAATTACCGCAGCCATTTTCAGGGAAGCTTTGATGATTATCTGGATTATCTAGGAGAGATTGTTCAAGCCCAAGTCGGATGGTGCAAAGGAAAGAGCCGTCTCTATGCTGGAATCGACGCCCATTATATTTTTAAGGAAGAGAGGGAGCCCTGGGAAAAGGCTCTGGCTGTTTTAAAAAAAGGCCAGGGTGCTGAGGCGCAAAAAGAGGAATTGGAGAATTTGATGGAGAAAAACATCGCCTATTTAAGGAAATTTTCTGCGCAGAGAGCCAAAGACTTAGACGAGGCTTTCTCCTCTTTTCTAAAAGGAAAAATCCAGAAAGAGGGCTTTGTGGCCGAGATCAACAAAGTTCTCTCCGACCCGCCTGCAGGCTTTTTCCCGGAAGAGAAGCTTGTAAGGACAATTGAAGCCGTTAGAAAAGCTCAGGCAGAGGGAATCGTCATCTTTGCCGCAAGCCTTATCTCCGGAAAAAAACTGTGGTCAGGCGTTGAAAAAGCTTATTCCTCCCCAGCAAAAGCTCCGGATAAGAGCCTCCCCTTTAAAGACAATTTATCGATTCAAGCCGTGAGAAAAGCTCAAAAATAATTCTCTGTCAGGGTGCAATGAGCTGAGTGGGAAGGATTATCTGATTTCTAACTGGCGGGTGTAAATGCTAGGTCCTGATGAAAATATCATTGTAGAGGTCTTCTTGCTTTTTTTGCTCTTTTTCAAGCCATTTAGGGAAGACCCAATTGAGAACCTCTCCCCTTGCCTCTTTTTTCATATCCTTTATTTTCAAACCGACTTCTAGTTTATTATTTATGAACTTGTACCATACGATCTCGCCGGATAAAAAGGCTATTAATTGTCTTTCAGGGAGATAGAGCTTTAAATCCGAAGAAGAACCTAATTTGGGAGTCACAAAATTGACTCTCAGTCTCAGACCTTCGCTGGAAAAATTAATGACTTTGGCGCCCTCGATCAAATTGGAGTTCCCGTCTAACTTGAGGACTTCAGAAGGGATTGAGCAATCAAATCTTAAAAACTTTCTTTTTTCGTCTGACATTTTATTGATTTTTCCTTTATTTATCTATTAGCAGTAATTTAGTCGATTTCGCCTCAAAAAAATTGAGATAAATATTTGATTATCGCCGATTTATCCCCTTTGTTTCCTTAAGATTGGGACTGTCCATTTTGTGTCCTGAAGCAAGAGCTTTAATCTCCATTTGACCTTTCTCATCATAATCAAGACAATTAATGTTCGCCTTTGGCGCTTCTCGAAGGAGGTCAATGCATGCCCTGGAATCAAGCTTACGACCCCCTGGGCAACTGGCTGCTCTCGACAATTCTTGCCTCCCTCCCCATCTTTGCCTTGCTGGGCACCCTGGCTTTTCTTCGGCTTAAAGCTCATTGGTCAGCCATACTCGGCCTGGCTGCAGCCCTGGTCATTGCTATCTTTGTTTTTGCCATGCCAGCCGGCAAAGCCTTGGCTGTTTCTTTGTATGGCGCTTCCTACGGCCTCTTTCCCATTGGATGGATCATCCTGAATGTGATTTTTCTTTACAATCTCGCTAGCCGCAAGGGCTATTTCACAATATTGCAAGAAAGTCTCACAGGCATAACTCAGGATCGCCGTCTCCAGCTCCTCCTGATTGCCTTCTCCTTCGGAGCTTTCTTTGAAGGAGCGGCAGGCTTTGGCACGCCGGTCGCCGTCACAGCCGCAATCTTGATCGGCCTTGGTTTCAGCCCGCTCTCCGCCTCGGGCTTCTCCCTCATCGCCAACACCTCGCCTGTTGCCTTTGGAGCACTGGGCACTCCGATTATCGCCCTGTCCAGCGTGACAGGCATTGAAATCCGAAAGCTGAGCGCTATGGTCGGCCGCCAGCTTCCCTTCTTCTCGATTCTTATTCCCTTCTGGCTGGTCTGGGCATTCGCAGGTTTCAAAGGAATGATTGAAGTTTGGCCTGCGCTTCTTGTTGCAGGGGCATTCTTCGCCATCCCTCAATTTCTCATTTCCAACTTCCATGGACCATGGCTCGTTGACGTAGTATCTTCTGTTGTCTCAATCTTTGCCCTTGTCGCTTTCCTGCTTATATGGCACCCCAAGAGAATTTGGGCCCTGAAGGAAGAAAAAACAAAGGAGAGATCCGGCTCTTCACACAACTACAGCCGCAGTGAAATTTTCAAAGCTTGGACACCCTGGCTGGTTCTCAGCGTGGTTGTTTTCATCTGGGGCATTCCCCAGGTCAAAGCCTTGCTTGATGGAATCTCTGCCTTCAGGATTCCTATCCCTGGTGTCGATAAATTGATCAACCGCATGCCGCCTGTTGTATCAAGCCCAACTGCAGAAGCAGCAGTCTATAATTTTAACTGGCTTTCTTTCACCGGAACAAGCATCTTCATTTCCGCCGTTCTCTCTGCCCTTATCATGGGGTTTAATCCAAAAAAGATAGCCCAGGCCTGGTGGAAAACGCTCAAACAGGTTCGTTTTTCGCTTCTGACCGTCGCCGCTATGCTTGCTCTTGGATTCACAGCCCGCTATTCAGGTCTGGATGCAGCCATGGGCCTGGCTTTTGCCAAAACAGGAATGCTCTATCCCTTCTTCGGAACGCTTCTTGGCTGGCTGGGAGTGGCGCTCACCGGCTCTGACACATCCTCGAATGTGCTCTTCGGCAGCCTGCAGAAGATCTCTGCGGAGCAGGTCGGTGTCAGCCCTGTTCTCATGGCATCGGCCAACAGCTCTGGCGGCGTCATGGGCAAGATGATTGACGCTCAGAGCATCGTCGTGGCCAGCACAGCCACCAAATGGTACGGACATGAAGGAGACATTTTGCGCTATGTTTTCTTCCACAGCCTGGTCCTTGCTGTGCTCATGGGAATTTTGATCTTCCTCCAGGCCTTTGTTTTTCCATTCACCAGCCTTGTTGTCCGATGACCGAAATATGGGGACACAACACAAATCTTTGACTTAAACCTGGTCCTGTGCTATAAGCCTTTGCCGGATATTTAGCTGAATTTTATCAAGAAAACCAATCATGATTCTGCAATGCTAATCAAAGGGGAGATAAGGCAAAAATGAAGAATAAAATCAAATATCTTATGATATTCCTCTTCATAGGCACACTTTTTGCTGATTTTTCCTCCTGCCGCTCAGAAAAAAAGAGTTTTCGACTCCCGCTTGTAAAGCCCCAGAAAGTAGGAATGTCTGAAGCTGGCCTGAATCGCTCCAAGGAGCTCATACAGAAAGCCATCTCTGAGAAACAATTTCCCGGTGCGGTTCTTCTTGTGGCGAGAAAGGGAAAAGTTGTGCTCAGAGAGGCTTTCGGCGCTTCGCAACTTGTTCCTGAAGAGAAGAAGATGGAGGTGGACAGCATTTTCGACCTCGCCTCGTTGACCAAGCCGATTGCCACGGCTACGGCCGCGATGATTCTTGTAGAGGAAGGAAAACTGCGTCTCATCGACAAAATAAAAGATTTCGTCCCTGAATTCGCCACCTATGTCGATGAAAAAGGGAAGAGCTCTGAAGATGCTCTGCTCTGGCATCTTCTCACCCACACCTCAGGGCTTCCCAGCTATACGGACGCAGCTGCGGCCGCTGCCCAGCTAGGAAATCCCTGCTCGACAGAGTCACTCGTCAAGTACATCGCTCAGCTTCCCAAGAATGGCCCGCCAGGCTCGAAGTATGAGTACAGTTGCTTAGGATTCATCACAATGGCCTATGTTTTGGAAAAAGTGAGCGGTCAGGCTTTCAATGAGTTTGTATCCGAGCGCATTTTCAAACGCCTGGGAATGGAACACACTTTCTTCAAGCCCGGTGAGAATGACCTGCCCAAATGTGCAGCGACAGAAGTGATCGACGGCAAACCCTTGATAGGCAAAGTCCACGACCCATTGGCCAGACTTCAGGGAGGAGTTTCAGGGAATGCCGGCCTTTTCTCCACGGCTGATGACCTGGCCATCTTCGCCCAGATGCTTCTTCAGCAAGGAGAATTCAGGGGTGTGCGTATCCTTTCTCCTCTGAGTGTGAAGCGGATGACAACGGTCTTCGAGAAAGCGGCTTTTTCTGGCCGGGGCCTGGGCTGGGACCTTGCCTCTCCTTCTTCTTCCATTAGCGGCGACCTTTTCCCAGCCGGGTCTTTTGGCCACACCGGCTACACAGGAACTTCTATCTGGATTGACCCTGCCACTGAAACCTTTGTCATCTTCCTGACCAATCGCGTCCATCCTGATGACAAGGGAGATGTCGGCCGCATGCGAAGCCTTGTCGCCAATGTCGCTGCTTCTTCGATTATAAGCGATATCCTCTAGCGATAAACCAAGAAACCTAGCAGGGCAGCGCCGATAGGATGAGAATGCAAACGCTTTTTGCCATCCCCATGAGGGAAATCGAGCGAGAATAAAAAAAATTCTCCTTCTTATTTCTTAACAAATTCGATATGGCCTGCACGGCCAACACCCAGCAAAAAGCCAGTGATTCTTTTGCCTTTTCCGCGGACAAACTCGATATTGATTCCTTCGACTGTGAATTTATGCGGAGCCATGGCTTTGAGCGGGCTCTTGGGAAAGTTGCGCGCCTTCACCACAAGGTTATCTTTTTCTAAAGCCAAGCGATAGGAAGCTTTGAGCAATTCCTCACTTTTATAAGCTCCGGAATATTCCTGGAGCCGCGCGGGTGTTAAAGGAGTAATGGGAGGAGCCTTTACAAGGTTAAATACTTCGTTCCCCCGCATTGTCAGAGTTGCCTTTCTCGGTTTGCCACTGACTGCAGGCAGAAACTCTATCGTGGCATCAACCGCAGCATCGATTGCCTGGAAGAGAGTGGCACTGAGCGGAGAGAGGAGAAACTCCTGGGCTCCCAAATGCATCCTAAGCTTTTTGTCCTTAACTGAGAGCGTTATCCACATGCCAAATTTATCGTCCTGGTAGTTTCCGCATTTCTCCTCTAGTTCCTGTTTGGAAAGCGTCACAGGCTCAAACTTTTTTTTCTCCTCTTTTGGAGCTTCTTTGAACTGGTCGGCAAGGTAGATGTCTGCAACCTTCAGGCAGAGCCTTGAAGGATTGATCGCGCTGAGATTGGCAAGACAAATGACGGAAAATTTTTGTTCGGGAAAGCGGACAATGCCAGCCCTGAATCCTGCCCAGGCTCCTCCATGGCTGATTGTTTTTAAGCCTTTGTATTCATCGATGAAAAGCCCAAAAGCATAGTCAAGCTTTTTGCCGTTGTTGAGCACACCCACCGCCTGAAGATTATCCATCAGAGACTTGCCCAACTTGTTACTATAAAAAGCCTGGTCCCAGAGGAAAAGGTCTTCGACAGAAGTGTAAACGTTTCCGTCTCCGGTCTCGTCCCAGTTGCTCATATCAATTTTAAAGCCCTTCGGTCCAGGAGAATAGCCAGTGGCACGGTTAGGAATAATCTGGGTATGGTCATCCTGAAAAATGGTGCTCGTCATGCCCAGCGGTCTAAAGATATGCTCTTGGGCGAACTCGTTCAGAGATTTTCCACTCACTCTTTCCACAATGCAGCTCAATAAAAAGTAGCCAGAATTGGAATAAGAAAATTCCTCACCAGGAAGAAAATTCAGCCTTTTCTGTTTGCAGATAATTTCAAGAGCCTCCTCGACAGTCGGGCAATCAGAGTCCGGGCTGAAACCCGCAAGTGAAAGAAGGGCGTTGTAATCCCGGACTCCACTCGTGTGATGGAGGAGATGGCTGATGGTGATTGGCTTCTCATAATTTGGCATCTCCGGAATATATTTCCTTATGTCATCATTAACAGAGATTTTTCCTTCCTCGACAAGAACGGCGATGCAGGCGGCTGTGAATTGCTTGGAGACAGAGCCGATGTCAAAAATCTTGGAAGGGGACATTACAATATTGTCTTCGAGCTTGGCCATCCCATAGCCACGTTTGTAAATAATCTGGCCATCCTTGATGATGGCCAAGGCGCAGCCTGGAGTCGTTGTCTTATCCCACTGAGCGAAGAGCTTATCAACACCGTCTGTTTTTTCGTCAGCAAAAAGAAATGAGAGGAAGAAAAGGAAAAGAATCAGGCTGAAAATGACCTTTCGGGAAGAAGAAATCTGATGCATCGAAGCCTCCTGTTCTTTTAATTATTCTATTGAATCTTTTCTTTCTGGTTGCAGCAGGACCAAGAGGGATCGGAGCGGTGAAAGCAGCCCGCCGTTCTGGCTTATTTATCTTTTGTCAGTTCTTTAATCTTTTCTAAATATTCCTGGATTTTTTCTTTGAGCTTTAAGTCCTGGACGGTTGGAAGAGTTTTCTCAAGAAGCTCGCGGGCTTTATCGAAGTTTTTATTATTGATGTAAGCTATTGCCAAGTTGACACTGGCCACGGCATAATTCGGGTCGATCTTCAAGACATTCTGGAAACTCTGGATAGCCTCAGGGTATCGGCCCAGCTTATTCAAAATGACTCCTTGAAGATTATAGGCTTGAGTTGAACGGCTGTCTTTCTGGATTGCCTTTCGGACATACTCCAGGGCCGGCTCCACCTTACCCCGTCCGTAGCAAAGCATGGCCAGATGAAAGCCGGCGCTATAGTTTTGAGCGACGGCATACGCTTTTTTATATTCATCCTCGGCTTTATCCAGCTTGCTCGTCCCCTCATAAATCTCGCCAAGGCTGATGTGGGCCTCAGAAAAATCAGGTTTCAGCTCCAGACATTTTTGAATGGCAGCTTCGGCCTCAGCCAGATTTTGTTTTTTCACATAAGCCAGCCCGAGAAGGTAATAGGAAAGATGGTGGTTGGGATTTAAAGAAAGGGCTCTGTTTAGATATTTTATGGCCTCATCCACCAGGCCATAATTCATGGTCAAAACAGCTTTTTCATACTCGTATTGGGCATCCTTTTCCTTTTTCTGGATTTTCTTGGTCTGAGTTGCGCAACAAGCCAGGATTAAGCTCAGGACTAAAATCAGCAAAATCTTGTTCGACTTCACTCGTTTCCTCTTAGATTATTCTTTCCATTAATTATTCATATTTACACAAGTCAATCAGGAAGACAATACCGAATCAAATCATCTAAAATCTAACCGAGGAAGGTATTATCTTGTCATTTAAAATCTAACCGAAATGGACAAGTCAGAAAAAGAGGACATACTACTTTCTATTTACAGCAATTAGAAATTTTCCTTTTTCTCGCTGAAGACTAAGAGAAAAAAGTAGTCTGCCCCTTTAAAGCGGGTAATTTATCACACAATAAATTCCCGGTAGAGGTATATCGTCTCATCATGATTCCTCAATTCCAGAGAGTTAAGTATCGTGTCCCCAATAAAGAATTGCGTCAAATATTTTAATATGATAAAAAAGGAAAGATGTATGGGCAAGTGTCTGAGCACCGACCGAAAGCAGCCTGCTTGATATTTCTGTTCTATCTTTTAATAGCTGCATTTTCGGCTTGTGAGACGCAAGAATCCATTACCCGAAAGAGAATCAAATCTTTAGAGAAGGGTCTGCTGAGAGCCGTCTATTTCAAAGGCCAGAAGCTGGAAAAGATGCTCCTTGCCAGCCGCATGGAGTTTTACAGAGTCCCTGGCGTGAGCATCGCCTGCCTCGATAAATACCAGGTCGAATGGGCCAAAGCTTATGGTCAATATGATGTGCTCAAGCCTGACCCCTTGGCATCGGATTCTCTATTCCAGGCAGGGGCTCTCAGCCAGCCAATTGCGACTGCTGCAGCTCTCCATTTTGTGGAAAAAGGCCGCCTCAATTTAAACGACGATGTGAACACCTGGCTTCATTCATGGAAGTTTCCGCAAGAAGAGCTTGCCTCGAAAAAAAAGATCAGATTGCGCGACTTGCTCTCTCACAGCTCAGGGCTTTCGAATCAGGTTTTTCCTGGATATCTGCAAAAAGACACATTGCCCTCGCTCAGGAACATTCTCGACGGCAAAAAACCGGCAAACTCTCTTCCTATCTGGTACGAATTCAAGCCCGGCTCTGGTGCCCGCTATTCCGAGTCAGGTTATGTCCTTCTCCAGCAGATTCTCATCGACCTTGAGAATAAACCCTTTCCTCAAATCATGAAGGAGATTATCTTAGACCCATCGGGAATGAAAAACAGCACATTTGAGCTCCCGCTTCCTCCTGACTTCAGTCGGAGAGCGGCTTCAGGACATCTTCGCAATGGGCAGCCGATTGAAGGCAGATGGTTGAATTATCCTGAACTTGGTGCCAAGGGGCTCTGGACGACTCCCTCCGATTATGCCGCATTCATCCTCGAGATTGTGAAGACAGCCATGGGAGATTCAGCGAAAACTATTTCGGCTGAGTCCGCAAGAGCCATGCTCGCTCCCCAGGCCGAAAACCGCGGCTTTGGCTTTCTTATCGAAGGAATTGGGGATAAGCTCAATTTCTATCTTCAGGGAAGGACGAGTGGATTCTTCTGTTATACGATTTTCTATCCAGCCAAGGGGCAAGGCGCGGTGGTCATGACCAACAGTGAGAACGGGCCGTTTTTCGTTGAAGAGCTCCTCCGCGCACTCTCGGCGACATACGAATGGCCTCATTTCAAGCCTAAAGAGAAACAGCTCTACAGGCTTGCTCCTTCTGCCTACCAGCAGTATGTCGGACGGTATGAGGTGACTCCTGATTACGTACTCGATGTGGGCTATGAGGATTATTACTTAGTCGTTCAGCCGACAGGCCAGGTCCCGACCAAGTTTTACGTGGAGAGTGAAACAATTTTTTTCTCTGTTGACCCTTACATCCGGATTCAGTTCCGCAAGGATGAGCAGGGAAAGGTTTTAGAGCTTGTCCTGTGGCAGCAGGACTTCCAGCAGGTCGCGAAGAAAATTAACTGATCCGAAAATGAGGTCTTGGGAAATAGCCTCGCTCCCAATTGAGGAGAAAAGCATGATGAAGCTTCTGAAACCGTTTTCTATCTTTATCTTTATTGTTTTTACATCGGTAGCGCTCCTGACAACATTCGCCTGCGTGAAGGAAAAGGGAATTGGCCGAAAAGTCGATGAGCTGCTTCAAAAGATGACGCTCGAAGAAAAAATCGGGCAGATGACTCAATACAGCAGGTTCAATGAGGAACGGGCGCAATGGGTCAGAGAAGGAAAAATCGGCTCATTCCTCAATGTCCACGGAGCTGAGCAGACAAACAAAATTCAAAAGATTGCCGTGGAAGAATCCCGGCTCGGTATTCCGCTCATTTTCGGGATAGACGTCATTCATGGCTTCAGAACAATATTTCCGATTCCGCTGGCAGAAGCATGCAGCTGGGAGCCGGAGTTGGCTAAAAAAGCAGCAGCCATAGCAGCCAGAGAAGCCCGGGCTTCTGGCATTCACTGGACTTTTGCGCCGATGGTCGATATTGCCCGGGACCCGCGGTGGGGCAGGATTGCCGAAGGCTCAGGAGAAGACCCTTATCTCGGCTCAATCATGGCCGCTGCGCGCGTCGAAGGTTTTCAGGGTAAAGACCTTTCCGCCTCGAACGCCATCCTTTCCTGCCTCAAGCATTATGTCGCCTACGGAGGCGCTGAAGCCGGAAAAGATTACAACACTGTGGATATGTCCGAAAGGAGGCTTCGTGAAGTGTATTTGCCTCCGTTCAAGGCAGGAGTAAAGGCCGGCGGCCTGAGCGTGATGAGCGCTTTCAACAGCCTGAACGGTATTCCGACAACAGCCAATCCTTTCACACTAAAAACAATCCTGCGCCACGAATGGTCATTCAAAGGCTTTGTGGTCAGCGACTGGGACGCCATCAGGGAGGTTATCGTTCATGGCTATGCGGCCGATGAGGCAGACGCAGCCCAAAAAGCGCTTGAGGCTGGGGTGGACATGGACATGGAGGGCAATATTTATGGAAAAGTCCTGGCGAAGCTTGTTAAAGAGGGCAAGGTCCATGAGAAATTTATTGACGATGCTGTTCGAAGAATCCTCTTCGTGAAATTCAAGCTGGGGCTCTTCGACAAGCCTTATTCTGATCCCGGGCAGGAAAGCGCCATCATATTACATCCTGAGCATGTTGCCTGTGCGCGCGATATGGCTCGAAAATCCATCGTTCTTCTGAAGAACGAAAATGGCCTCCTTCCCCTGAGCAAGAACGTCAAATCCATCGCAGTTGTCGGGCCTCTTGCTGACAACAAAAGAGACCTTCTCGGAACATGGTCCTGCGTGGGAAGAGCAGAAGACGTGGTCACCGTGCTTGAAGCGATAAGGAGCAAAATATCTTCACCATCAAAGATTTTCTACGCCCTGGGATGCAGTACTGCCGGCGATGAGACCTCAGGCTTTACCGAGGCGGTCAGAGCGGCGGAAAAAGCTGAGGCCGTCGTCGCTGTTGTTGGGGAGAGCGCTGCCATGAGCGGTGAGGCAGCCTCGAGAACCTCGCTCGATTTGCCCGGCAGGCAGGATGAGTTCCTCAAAGCGCTCCAAAAAACAGGAAAGCCGCTGGTGATGATTTTAATGGCCGGCCGCCCTCTCTCCATAAGCTGGGCAGCAGAAAATATACCGGCTATTATCGAAGCCTGGCATCCGGGAATACAGGGAGGAAATGCGATCGCCGATGTCCTTTTCGGAGATTCGAACCCCAGCGGAAAGCTCGCCGTGACTTTTCCCCGCGCTGTGGGACAGGTCCCGATTTATTACAGCCACGAGAATACCGGAAGGCCTGCTGACAGGAATAAATTCACGTCAAAATATATCGATGCTCCAGCAACCCCTCTCTACCCCTTCGGCTATGGGTTGAGCTATACCAAATTTAAATACAGCAACCTTACATTGAGCGCGGACAAAATACCGGTGGACGGCAATATTACAGTCAGCGCTGAAATCGAGAATACGGGTCCAGACGAAGGCGATGAAGTCGTCCAGCTTTATATCCGCGATGAAGTGGCAAGCGTCATCAGGCCGGTGAAAGAGCTCAAAGGCTTTACAAAAATCCATCTCAAGCCCAGCGAGAGAAAAAAAGTCCCGTTTGCCCTCGGGCCAGAAGAGCTCGGCTTCTACAATCAGCAGATGAAATATGTCGTCGAGCCCGGAGCCTTCAAAGTCTGGGTTGCCTGGAATTCCGCTGAAGGGTTAGAGTCAAGCTTCGAGGTTGTCAAAAAATAAGATTTTCTGAGGTCGCCTTCCTTTCCTGAGAGCGATTTCATCCTGAGAGATTCCCAAAGCAATGCGTCGCCCTGGTTATTTTATGATGAGGATTGTATGGACGTGAGAGGTCTCCTTTGTCGAAGAATCCTGGGCCAGAATATAGAGAACATATTCTCCGGGCTGCAGCTCACCTAGCTCTAATTCCAGGAATTGAACCTGAAACCTGCCCTTTGGCAATCGTTCAAGCTCTGCACATGCGACAGGGATATTCTGTCTGGAAGAAAAATTGACGAGGTGAGCCTTATAATTGATATCGGCTTGGGAAAGGCTTGTCTGACTAAAAGGTATCAAAGCCAGAATTTTGGAAGTGCCCTTCGGAAGCGGACCGATGAGAGGCATGAACAGGCGCGAATTAAAAGAATAGACATCGTTCCATATTTGACGGCTCTTCTTTTCCGGCATCTGTTCCTCAAGATAAACAAACCCAGATTCAGGGACAAGGAGCAACGGCTGATCAAGCATGAGGCTCCTCTCCGATGGCTTGGCAACAGAGGCATAGGCCTTGGCTACGGCAGCGTCTCCGGTGTCCAAATCCCTGACAACAAGGCGGCATTTATAACGGCCGGGTCGAAGCGAAGTCACAGGGGAACAAATAACGTTTTTTCCGCGGAATTCTGCGATGTCGAATTCCATCCCATCAATTTTGACCAGGTTTTCCTGCTCGTCGAAAATCAGGGTCACCAGTTCAGCTCTTTCCCCGGCAAACTTCTCCAAAATCTTGGCCGGAATCTTGGACAATAAAAATAAATGAGAGTCGCCGCTGACAGAAAAAGCTAAGGGCGCCATGAACAATGACTGCGGAGTCTGGAGGAGAGGCTTTTCATTGAGCGCCAAATCCACAAGATGCAGCTTTTTTTCAAGTTTTGAATACTCCCGGAACGGCTTGGGGTTGAAATACCCGGCTTGACTATGCACCTGGTATCCTTTTGTCCGCACCTCGACTTTAATCACGTGATACTGTCCGTCCCATTTTTCATCGATGTAATAGCCGAGGATATAATACGAGCCGGTCAAATCTTGGAGCTTCTGGATGTGTTTTTGGTACTCATCAATGTTTCCGAAGTATTTTCCACTGGTGGCGCTGGAAAGCCTGCGCAGAGAACTCTCGCCGCTTGTCCTCCCATCCCTGTAATAGATCGTGTCCACGCGGGCATCGAACTCGATCGTGCGATCCCCAGTCACGAACGTCTCATTATCGTCCCGGAAAACATTAATATCCTTCTCCCTGGTATCAAAAGAAAAAACGACGCAGTTTGACGAGCTAAACTCTTTTAACAACTCCTCGCTCTTGGTGCGGAGTCGATGATCTCCGAAATCGAACCTTGCTGTCCCGACAGGCTGTCCTGTCCCGGAGAGAAGAGAGACCGGAATACCCGAGGAAAAAAGGACAACATTTTTTTGACCCGGGACATAGCGCATCGCTTTAGCCAGCTCAATCATCTTGGTCAGGAAGTTCAAAGCCTGGTTCTTGGAAGCCATCCGCTCACGCTCTTGCATATCTCTAAGTTTCGAATTTTTTGCTTCAGAGGTTTCGGCCAGGTCCTGCCCCTCCACTCTGCCCCTTTGGTATTCGACATCCCGATTTTTCCAATACTGCTCCTCAATCTCAAAGGCCCTTCCTCCTATTTGTCCCTTATCCACGGCGTCTACCGTTTCCCGGACCTTCTTATGGTCTATTGTCAAATACTCATGGAGGGTCAGGCTTCTCAAGGCCGAATAAGAAAGAATTGCCACTTCGTCGGTCGGCAGAAGTTGGGTATCCATGAAGTGCAGGGACGCTTTCTTGGCTTTTTTGATTCCGATAAAACTGTTGTAGGCAAAATCGAAGACGAGAAAAAACTTGCGACTCATCTTTTCGGCCTGGAGCAGAGGAGTCGCCGTGATCGTTTCAACCGAGGGAGCTGGGGTGCGGATGGCCTGTTCAGAAATAACATGCTTTTCAAAATCGGTGACCTCTTGTAAAACGCCGTTATCGTAAAGGATAAAATCCGATTTCTCAAGGTCGACAACTGGTTTTCCCTTTTTATCTATGACATAAACCTGAACCAATTTCAGGGTGACTGCGACCTCGTGCTGAAGGGCTTTCTGATTCTTCACAGTCTGATAAGAACCCGAAAGAAATCCACCCCGGCCAAGATAGAGGCACAAGGCCAGGCAAAGCAGAAACGACTTCCCCCCTCTTAAGTAGGCAGGCGACATCATCCTCATAAGATATTCTTCCTCTTTCTAAAATTAATATTACATCTCATCTAAGGAGAACGCAACGCTTAACAGTTCCCTCTTCTCAGCTGATGAATTCTCTTTCGATGACCTTAAATCACCATGAATGAAAAAGACCGAGTGGTAGAGAACTTTTTTATCCTAAGCCCTCTTTAAAGCCTCTTCGAAGAGTCGAGCTCCGAAGTTGTCAAAAAATAAGATAAATTCTTTAGCCTGCTTGCGAACTATTTCAAAACGGCCTTCCCCTCACCTCAATTCAAACCCGACGGTCACGACGAAGATAACGCCCTTTTGGGTTTCGTTAATGTCCATGGGCTCCTGGTACCACTGCTAAGAGGATTGAGCTTGATTTTTGACTGTGATATAAACAAGATTGATTGAGAAAAATATCTTTTTAAAGCGCACTTATAAGGGAGATAAACCATGGCAAAATTCGAAGGGATCAAATGGGCTTCTAAACAGATGCGCTACCTGCTTGTTGAGAAAAAATTCGGCCTTTTTGAAGCCGACGATAAAGTCTATGCTGTTTCCCGCTCAATTCAATATGGCTTATTCTTAGCTTTTGAAGGCATCCGTTTCTTCTGTAAGAGAAATCAAGAGGGCAAGCTGAAGCTCATTTTTTTGAACTGGGATAAGAATCTGGAGCGGTTTCAGAAAGGAATCGCCTTCAACCTCGGCAGCGACCAGCAGCATCTTGTCCCCTCTGTGCGGGAAATGGAGGATATTTTTATCAACAAATATTTTCGCCAGACGTCAATGCTCCGCTTTCTGGCAGAAATGGCTGAGATAGCTGCCCAGGGCTATCTGAGGCCCTTTACGGTCGATGAAGAGCAGTCCATCGGTGTCACCTTTCCTGGAAATCCGTCCATCCGCGCAGTGGCCTGCAGCTATGACCGCTATCTGGGTGAGCCCTTTTGCGGTGTCGTGGTTCCTCACATGGTGAGGGCTGTGGGCGTAAACAAGACTGGCTGCCTCAAGCTGGGAATCAACTATTTGATGAGCGCAAAAGCTATCGATGAAGCAAAAAAAGTCTGCCCTGAAGCTGCCTCGGCTCTCTTCCTGGATGACAATCCTCTTGCCCGACTGGAGGATCGCCATATTTCCGAATGGGATTCATCCTGCTGCCTATTCGGATTTCGGGACGGAAAAGTCCTCAAGATTCCCGAAAGCAACCTGATCCTTCCTTCGGTGACAATCCAGGGAATAGTGACAATACTGAAGGACATGGGAATTCCTGTCGTGGAGCGGCATCTCACCTACGGCGAGCTGCTTCATAAAGTTAAAGCCGGTGAGCTGGTCGCGGCCTGCAGCGTAGGAACAGCAGGCATCCTGAACAGGTGCCATAGACTTGTCTTGGTCGATGAAAAGAGCAAGGTCGTTGCCGATCATCACCCTGATGAAAAGCATCCCCTCTACTCCAAGTTTGGAGAGGCAAGAGAGTATTACTTCAATATCTACAAAGAGAAAGTCAAAGTCCTGGAGGGCATGAAGCTCTTCACTTATCTTCTGGAATAAACCTTCTGTCCGTGATGAGAATTTCTTTGTGTGTCAAAAAAATGATTTTCTTCTTAATCATAACAATGACTTTTTTCTCCTGTTCAAAGAAGGCGGGCCAAGAAAAAAAATACGACGTCAAGACTGAGTTCATCGAAGGAGTGAAGGTCCTGACCAATCCCGATTATCCTCGTGATGGACGTTTGGCTTATAATCTTGTCGAAGAACTCTCCGTCGGCGAGGATAAAGGCGAAGAGCCTTACATCTTGAATCAACCGATCGACATCAAGGTTGATGATGAAGGAAATATCTATGTCTTAGACTGGGGAGACACGAGAATCCAGGCCTATGACTCCCAGGGGAAATATCTGCGGACTATAGGGCGGAAGGGACAGGGACCTGGGGATTTCGATACGCCTTCCTATTTCGCTCTCTCATCGGATGGAAAGATTTTTCTGATGGATGGCCGCAACCAGCGGGTCTCGATTCTTGATACAAGAGGAAATTATCTAAACAGCTTCCGGCTCGATGGCTTCCATTCTGAGATGAAAACTGATTCACAGAACCGCCTCTATTTCCAGAAACGAACCCGGCAGCAAGAGGTCAGCGTTCTGAATGTAGAACAGGAAATCGAATACGTAACGAAAATCTATCGCACTGACCAAACAGGCACTTCCTTGTTTCATCTTGGCGATTTCAGGGGCGAAAAATGGGTCACCAGAATGACAAGCCAGACAAGCAGCGTCTCACATGGGGGGATTTTTATAACTATATGGAACATAAACAGAGAGGGGAAGCTTTTTGTCGGATATAACGAGACCTATCAGCTGACCGTCTATTCCCCTGACGGCAAGCCGGAGTTCCGTTTCGGACGAGAGTATGCGCCAGTGGACAATAAGTATTACAAGGGATTATTCGGACAGAAAAAATACATGCCTGCCTTCAAGCGGATGATTATCTTTGATGAAAGAGGCAATCTCTGGGTTGAACCCTACGCAACCGATGAGACAAAAGTCATTTATGATGTCTTCAGTCCGGAAGGAATCTACCTCAAGCAGGTCTTGCTGGCCAACCGCATCTACCAGTTTAAAAATGGAAAAGCTTACAGCCTCACCCGGCCTGAAGATAGCTATGCCATGGTGAAGCGCTTCAGGCTCGAGCTAATCAAATAACACGAACGTAATCTCTCCCGTTGTGTGTGGTCATTCTTGCTAATATAAACGCAATAAATTTTGTTACAATGTCATGGCGAGCGAGCGAAGGGAGCGTGGCCATCCGACGAAGTCGTTGCGAGGCGCGGAGCGCCGTGGCAATCTCATTAGATTAATTTCGTCGGATCGCCACGTCGCTTCCCGCCACGCTCCGCTCGCGGCTTCGACTCATTCCCGCGATGACACTTTTATTATTGCGTTTATATTAATTTCTGTACTTTTAAATTCTCGCGGCTATTGAGATGCTTCTGGTTTATCAGGCGTCTTTTTCTTGACATGAGCCGTGAAGACCTGTACTGTAATAATGTACATTTAGGAGAGAAGTCGATGGCTATTCAAACAACATACACAAAGGCGCGGGCAAACCTCGCTAAGCTGCTGGATGCCGTGGCGCAAAATAGGGAGATTGTCATCATTGAGCGGCGGGGCTCTGAAAACGTGGCCATGGTTGCAGCAGACGAGCTGAGCAGCTTGCTTGAAACAGCGCACCTTCTGCGTTCACCAAAAAATTCCCAAAGACTGCTCACGGCTCTTGTTAGGGCTCTGAAACACAAGCCCGCAGCTATGCCTCTGGAAAAGCTGCGCCGTGAGGTGGGTCTTGACCGGGAAACATCGTGATGCAGCTTTTCATCCCGAGTTCATAGAAGACTTACGGCACTGGGTTGAGACCGACCGCAAGACGGCTCTCCGTGCTTTCGACATTATCAACGCTATACTGAGGGATCCTTTCTCCGGAATCGGCAAGCCTGAACCCCTTAAGTATATCGCTCCGGGTGTCTGGTCACGACGGTTAACTCAAGAACACCGGATAGTCTATCTTGTTCGAGAAAAGCGTATCGATTTCCTTCAAGCGCGTTATCATTATTGAGCGAGTGAGCATCAGTATTTAGGCCGGAATGGAAAATCTTATTGATCCAGGGAGGGAACCAATGAAGTCAATAAAAATAGCTTTCCTATTTTTTATATCTCTATCTATTGTATCGGCATCGTTCTCCGGCGAATTGAAACCGAACGCGGCTCCGCCAAACGCACCGGCCTCGGTCGAAATCAAGAAAAACACAATCAGCATCAGCTATAACAACCGCATTATCTTTTCAGGGGAAATGAACCTTGCTGCCGAGACTTTTCTACATAAAAACAACGTCTATCAGGAAGGCGAAAAAATCCAGCAGGTCATCCTGCTGACCACTTTGGATTGGAATAAGCGAATCAAGATCTCAGGCAAGGTCTTTGGAAGTGAGGAGGCCTTTGCCTGCGAGGCAGACCGGCCTAGTCGAGGTCTGGCGATTGTCAGGCATGCCTCAGGATTGAGCCGCAGCCTCCGCAATCGAGCCGTCTACGACAGAAGCGGAGATTGGGCCCTGTCAGTGGACGAGAATCCTAGGGTTGTTATCGCACCCATCCAAGCCACAGAGAAGCAAAATATTTTCTCCGTGGAGATAGAAGGGTTCGAGATCGTGTTGAGGTTCCGTCCTCGCTTCTATCAGAAGCATCGCGGCCTTAAATATTTCGAGCCGTGGACATACAAAGTCTGGCCGCGATCTGTCGCAGGCTGGATCTCCTGGTTTGCCTTCTTCGATAAAGTGACGGAGAAAGACATTGTCGAAACCGCCGATGTCTTCTCCGAAGCGCTCGGGCCATTCGGGTATGAGTATTTTCAGATTGATGACGGTTATCAACGCGGGCGGGCGGATCCTGAACTCTGGCTGAACCCGAATGACAAATTTCCGCATGGACTGAAGTTCCTTGCGGATTACATCAAGAGCAAAGGACTGAGGCCCGGCATCTGGACAGCGGCCGGCATTGACGAGAAAGACTACGCCGAAAAGCATCCTGAATGGTTCGTTCGCGACAGCAACGGCAAAGTGTCGCGCGGAAACTGGATCGATTATGCGCTCGATGCCTCTAACTCCGAAGCGCTGGACAATGTGGTGCGGCCTCTCTATCGAGGCTTGCGCCAGCAGGGATGGGAATACTTCAAGGTCGATGGCCTTCGCCATTTGCGATACGAAAGCTATAATGCCAACCGCGATTACTTTGACAAAAAGAAGCTCGACCGGGTCGAGGTTTTCCGCCGCTATGCCCGAGCAATCCGTCAGGAAATTGGAGGCGACCATTTCCTGTTAGGCTGCTGGAGAATCCGGCCTGAGCTCTTCGGCATCATCGATGGCTGCCGCATCGGAAGCGACGGCTTTTCCTACGCCGGGCTCGCCCAGTACAATTCCTTCAACAACGTTGTCTGGAGGAATGACCCTGACCATATCGAGCTCGACGAAAGTGCCTACTGTTCGACCATGGTCACGACGCTGACCGGTTCGCTGCTCCTCCTGACCGACAAGCCTGAAGTCTATCAGACATCTGTGATCGAGCCTGCCAGGCGAACAGCCCCTGTTCTGTTTACAAGACCTGGACAATTGTACGATGTCGACCCTTCACGCTCAGAAAACCTCTTCTGTGCCGACGCTGAAGTCAGCGGCTCAGGCCCCCGAGTCTTCGATGCCAGTTTTACTCCCAATTGTTTTCTGTATCTTCTCGAGATAAGCCGTCCGTTCGATGACTGGTGCGTGCTGGGGCGCACAGGAGGTGACTTTCCGGAAATCCGTTTTGCAGACTTGGGACTCGACCCAACTGCCGAGTACTTTGTCTTTGAGTTCTGGAGCAAAAAGCTTCTCGGCAGTTTCAACGTAAGATTTGCTCCAGGCCAGATTGACCCCAAATTCAAATCGCAGGCTTTCTGCATCCGCGAAAGAAAACCCCATCCCCAGCTCATCGCCACCAGCCGACACGTCACCTGCGGCGGAGTCGACCTCTTGAATCTCCAATGGGATGGCGACCGTTTGAAAGGAAATAGCACTCTCGTTGGCCGCGATGCATACACTATTTATCTGACTGAGCCGGCTGGCTATAAATTCGAGAAATTCGAGTGCCCTCAACTGCCGCCGGCAAAGATTGAAAAAGAAGGTATGCTTGTAAAGATTACGCTTAGTGCAGAAAAGAGCGGCGAAGTCGAGTGGTCAGCATACTTTTCATATTCGGGTATTCGGGGAAACAATACTTAATTCTGCCCTTAACTTGACTTCTTGGTGGGAATTCGGGGGACACAATACATAATTCAAAATTAAGTACTGTGTCCATATAATTGTATCCCATATAATTGTATCAATTACCTATAATTGCGCCTATGATTGCCTATAATTGAGGCTATCAAAAATTAAGTATTGTGTCCCCTTAATTTGACCACCAGTGGGAGCCTTTCGACCCTTACCAGGAGCAGCATGTTGTCCTGCTTTTAGTGTTCCCTCTTAGAAAGGCGGACTTCCTTGAGGAAGGCCGGCGAGCTGACGCGGCGCACCACCTCTTCGTATCTTATCTCTCCTGCCTCATAGAGCTCTTTGAGGCGGTGGTCCATGGTGATCATGCCTTCTCCCTTCGAGGCTTCCATGATGGACCGCGTCTGGTGGGTTTTTCCTTCCCGGATGTGAGTGGCCACTGCATAATTCTTGATGAGGATCTCTGCGGCCAGAATTCGGCCCTCCCCGTCTGCCTTGGGAATCAATTGCTGGGCGATAATGCCGATAAGAGCAAAAGCGAGCTGCGTCCGAATCTGGGAATGCTGGTGAGGCGGGAAGACATCGACGATGCGGTCAATGCTCTGCACCGCATCGTTGGTGTGGAGTGTGGCAATGACCAGATGGCCTGTCTCTGCTGCTGTCAATGCCGCAGCGATGGTCTCCATGTCTCTCATCTCTCCCACCAGGATGACATCCGGGTTCTGCCGCAACACGTACTTAAGAGCATTGGCAAAGCTCAGTGTGTCGGCGTAAACCTCCCTCTGGTCAACGATGCCCTTCTTGTTTTCATGAACAAATTCGATGGGGTCCTCAACGGTTACGATGTGACACCGCTGGGTGCTGTTGATCAGGTCGATCATTGCTGCTTGGGTTGTCGTCTTGCCTGAACCGGTCGGACCGGTGACAAGAATAAACCCCTTTGAGCGCAGAGTCAGTTCTTTGACGATAGACGGAAGACCAAGGTCCTTCAACGATGGAATCTCGCGCGGAATCAGCCGGAATGACCCTGCCACAGCCCCTTTCTGGTAGTAGATATTTGCCCGGAAGCGCAGGCTGCCAGTCACTGCCAGCGAGAAATCCAGCTCCCGGTTGCGCTCGAACATTTCCTGCTGGGTCTCATTGAGGAGAGACCAAATCAGCTTTTTGCTCCCCTCTGGAGCGAGCGAAACTTCTACGGCGGGATGAAGCTCGCCGTCAACGCGAACAATCGGCGGCGCTCCGGCGGTGATGATCAAGTCACTGGCCGCGATGTGTGCAGCATGCTCAAAGAGCATTTTCATATTCAGCTCGGCCTTGTCGTCGAGTTCCAGCAAGGGCGGCGATTTTTTTTGAGTCGAGGCCTCTTGTTTCATTATTTCTCCTGCTCATCTTTCTTCTTTTTCGCCCGGAGGTCGATGGAGTCAATGCCGGTGAACATGCCCTGGATATTCAGGCGGAATTCCTCCGGATTTGGCGCATGAAGCAGGGCTTCTTCCTCGGTGACTTTCCCCAATTTCACCAGCTCCACAAGTGACTGGTTCAAAGTGCACATGCCAACATCCTGGCTTCGCTTCATGAAATCATAGATCTCGACGAACTCCCCTTCTTTGATAAGGCGGCGAACAGTGGGCGTGCCGAGAAGAATCTCGACCGCAGGGATACGGCCGCTAGCGTCGGCCTTGGGGAGAAGGTGCATCGAGACAATGCCGACAAGCGTTGTTGCCAGGTCAGTCTGGGTCTGGGCTCTGGCGTCTGGAGGAAAGTAGCTCAGAATCCTGTCTACAGACTGGACGACGTTCGTCGTATGAAGTGTGGAAAGAATCAAATGTCCGGTTAAGGCGGCCGAGAGGGCTGTCTGCATCGTGTCTGTGTCTCGCATCTCGCCGATAAGGATGACATCCGGGCTTTGCCGGACAATATGGCGCAGAGCTGTGGCGAAAGATTCTGTGTCATAGCCCACCTGGCGTTGGTGGATAAGGGAGCGAATCTCTTCATGGACGAATTCGATAGGGTCTTCGATGGTGACGATGTGCGCCAGGCGAGTTGAATTGATATGGTGAACCAAGGATGCCAATGTCGTGGATTTGCCGCAGCCGGTCGGGCCGACAATAAGAATCAACCCGGCATGAGCGTCTGCCATTTTGAGCACAACAGGGGGAAGGTTCAGCGTTTTAAACTCAACATTTCCCGCAGGAATGGAACGCGCAGCCAGGCCGAGCCGGCCCTGGTGCATGAAGAGGTTAACGCGAAACCGTCCCGTTCCCTGAAGCGTGTAAGCGATGTCGATATCAGGCGACTCATCAAACCTGCGTTTGGCGACTGGGGTGAGAATTTTGTCGAAGCTTATTCTCATATCTTTTTCGCTCGGAGCAGGCAGGTCTGTCCTCTGGATTTTGCCGTGAATGCGATAGGCAGGCGGAGAATTGGAGCGCAGGAAAAGGTCCGATGCCCCTAATTCCAGCATTTTCACCAGATAGGCATCGAGTGATGGAAAGTCAAACTCCTGAATCATTCTATGCTCCTAGCTAAAACCTTCAGCTTATTTCTGAAGAGCGGCTACGTCGTCAATGACCCACATCCCGCGGCCGTTGGTGGCGATGACGAGCATATTGTCCCGCGGATGAATCTGCAGGTCCCAGACCGGGGCGTTCGGCAGTCCGCTGCCGAGGCAATTCCAGGTCTTGCCGCCGTCTGTAGTCACATAAACTCCGTAGTCGGTTCCGACATAGAGAACATCCTTCTTTTTCGGGTCTTCGCGGACGACGTTGGTCGGGCCGCCTGGGATATTGCCGTTGATGTCAATCCAAGTTTTGCCATAATCGGTCGACTTATAAACATACGGCGCAAAGTCGTCGTCGTGCCGGCCGATGAGCGTGATGTAAACGGTCGCCTGGTCATACTTCGAGGGAACGATCGTCCAGACATGCTTGTTGAAAGGAAGTCCGGCCGAGACCTCGGTCCAGGTCGCTCCGCCGTCTTTTGTCACATGGACGCGGCCGTCGTCGGTCCCGGCATAGACCAGCCCGAACTTGAACGGCGACTCGGCAATGGCCGTGATCGTGGCGAAGGGGATGGCATAGGGGAGCTTTCCCTGCTTCTGGGGGTTAAAGGCGGTTAAGTCGGGACTTATTCGCTCCCAGGTCTCGCCCTTGTTCATCGAGCGGAACACGTACTGGAAGCCGATATAGATAATCTGCGGGTTGTGCGGTGAGAGGGCCAACCCTGCCAGCCACTGGCCGCGGTTTTCAGGCTCGCCCTCCGCTGGTTTGGGATAGATTGCCTTGCTCGTCCAGGCTCCATCCTTATACTCGGCACGCTCGACTCGCCCGTAATACGAGGAGGCATACTCTGTGTTCGAGTCGGTCGGGTCAACGGCGATAAGTGTTCCCTCGCCACCGGGCGCAGACTCCCAGCGGATCGACGGACCGCGACGGAAGCGTCCCGGTTCTTGAGCTGCCAGAGGAGCGACTCCCACTCCCCTGTGCGTTCCTGAGTCCTGGACAGAGCCGTATACTGTGAAAGGCTTCTTCATGTCGTAAGCGACATTATAGAACTGGGTTGCCGGAATCCCTTTGTGGAAATCACGCCAAGTCTTGCCGCCGTCATAAGAGACGTTTGCCCCGCCGTCGTTAACGTTGATCACGTAATTCGAGTCGCTGGGGTCGATCCACAGGCCATGATGGTCGCCGTGCAGGTTCTCCCAGCGGAGAGGCGTCCAGGACTTGCCTCCATCTGTTGATTTGGACAAGCCCAGGCCCATGAGGTAAACGGTGTTTTCGTTGCTGGGGTCCACCCGAATCTGTCCGAACACCCAGCCGTAGGTGCCTCCGAATCGTTCAAACATCCGGTCAGAGGGGCTGACTTTTATCCAGGTCTCACCCTGGTCATCAGAGCGGTAAACTTCGGCCCCAACTATGTCCGCGTATGTCCTCAGGCGGCCGTAGGAATCGCGGTCCTCTGGCTTCGGCATGCGCAGCGCCGTGTGGTTGTCGACATAAGCGTAAACAACGTTGGGTTTGCTCAAGCACAGGTCGAGGCCGATCCGGCCGGTCATCTTGGTGTCAGGAAGGCCGTTGGTCAGTTCCTTCCATGTCTTTCCGCCGTCAATCGTCTTGAACAAACCGTCCTCACCGCCTGGAACGGGGTCGCTCCAGCGCTGACGGATATGGTTCCACATCGAGGCGATCAAGGTATCGGGCTTCTGGGGGTCCATCACCAGGTCGATGGCACCCACCTTCTCGTTGATATAGAGGACTTTCTGCCAGGTCTTGCCGCCGTCAGTCGTCTTGAAGACGCCGCGGTCGGGATTGTATGTCCACTCGTGGCCCGAGGCTGCGATATAGACAATGTCCGGATTCGTGGGATGGATGCGGATGCGGCCGATAGTCTGGGTCCCGGCAAGGCCCATGTGCTGCCATGTTTTCCCGGCATCCAAGGATTTATAAACGCCGATGCCGGCGATCGAGGCGCGGAAGATGTTTGCTTCCCCTGTTCCGAGCCAGACAATGTTCGGGTCCGATTCGGCGATGGCAATGTCTCCAACCGAGAGAGTCGGCGCCTCGTCAAAGATTGCCTCCCAGGTGATACCGGAATTCTCGGTCTTCCACACTCCGCCTGTGGCCGAGCCGATGTAGATGGTTTGCTTGCTTCCCTTGGGCACAGCGATGTCTGTGCAGCGCCCGCCGATGCTGTCTATCCCTCCCCTGATGAAGCGCCATATGAGGTCCTTATAAGGCGTCGCCGCCTTCATGGCCATGTGCTGTTCGTACCATTTGAGGCGCAGTGCCGGGTCGGTGCTTTCGACTTTCTTCTGCGCTTTCGCCGGCTGTGCAGCCTTTTGGCCAGCCGATATCGTTAGAAGAGCCAGACAAAAACCTACAAGAACTAAGAGAAAAAGATATTTGGAAGATCTCATTAAACCTCCTTAGTAAAAAGGAACTTTGAGAGATGAAAATACATTATATATTCAGTGTCTGTGGAAAATGATATTTTTTTCAAAGAAATATGTCAACCTGGTTTACTTTTCATAAGACTGGTGGTAAATAAGCTCTTAATGAAAGGAATTTAACCATGAGAAAATATGCATCAAACTCCAAACCAAAAATTCAGCCTCATTGCTGTCCAGGAGGAGAAGCTATCTCATCAGGCCGAAATACTCTCACCCGCCGGACATTTCTAAAAGGCCTGGGGGTAACGACTCTTGGCGGCATGGCATTAAAAGGACTATCTTGGCCAATGCTATCGGCAATCGAGATGGAGGAGGAGCCACGTCTCAAGCGATTGCCACTCAAGGTCAAGCCCCTTCTTGTTTACAGCATACCCACCCGAGAACCTCAAACGAGCTGGCGGGGCTGGGGCGGGATCCAGACCCAGCGCGACGCTGACGAAGAAGTTGCCAGGATTCAGGCCGAACTGAACAAGCTTCGTTCAGAGGCCGATTTTCCGCTTGACTTCCTGCCTGTATCTTCTGTGCGCCGGCCAACCGATTTATCAGCTATGGCTGACCTTTCTTCTTCCCAGGCGATACTTGTCTACGCAGCCGGCGGATGGATGGACATATTCAATACCCTGGGAGAGATGGGTAAGGACATGATTTTTTTCTGCCGCCACAAACCAGGGCCTGTTTATTTATGGTATGAAATCATCAGCCCGCGCTATTTAAGGCAGCACACTGATTCTCTCGCTATCAAAGGAGTCGATGATGACGATGTTGTGATTGACAGCCAGGAGGAAATTCTCTGGCGGCTTCGAGCCCTGTGCGGCCTGCGCAATACTTTGGGCACGCGGATTCTGGCCGTCGGCGGACCAGATGCCTGGTCCCAACCGAGAGGCGTAGTGCCCAAGCTCGTAGAAGAAAAATGGAAATTCGACATCCAGACAGTCTCTTATGATGACCTCGGCAGACTGATCTCAGAGGCGCGCTCTGACCAGGCTGCCGTAAAAAAAGCACACCAGCAGGCAGAGGCCTACTTAAGCTCGCCGGGAACAACTCTGGAGACAAATCGCCAGTTCGTCGATAACGCTTTCCTTCTCGAGCAAGTCTTCCGCAGCCTGATGAAAAAGGCTGACTGCAGGTCAATCACCATCTACGGTTGCATGGGAACAATCATGCCCATCGCCGAGACTTCAGCCTGTTTGACGCTGAGCCTGCTCAACGACGCCGGCTATCTGGCTTTCTGCGAATCAGATTTCGTGGTCATTCCCTCGGGCGTTCTGCTGGCCAATATCTCAGGAAAGCCTGTCTTTCTCAACGACCCGACCTACCCCCACGAAGGCGTCATAACCATTGCCCACTGCACGGCACCAAGAAAGATGGATGGCCAGAAACGTGAGCCGGCTCGAATCATGACCCATTTTGAATCAGATTATGGGGCTGCACCGAAAGTGGAGATGAGCAAAGGGCAAACAGTGACCAACATCGTTCCGGATTTCGCTTTGAAACGATGGGTGGGTTTGCTGGGGAAAATCGTTGACACGCCGTTTATGCCCATCTGCCGCTCCCAGTTTGATATAAGCTTCAGCTGCGACAGCCGGACTCTTGCCAAGCGAATGCCCGGCTTCCACTGGATGACTTGCTACGGTGATTATATACGCGAGATTGGCTATGCCCTCAAACGGGTGAACATCGATTGGGATTGCCTGGAAAAAATTTAGCTTTAATCCGTGCTCACGATAAGGTTTGCCGACAAAAAGGTCAATTTTCTTTTAAAAACTAATAATTCTAACTTATCCTGAGCCATTTATCGACCTGATATCCCTTTTCATCCTCTTCTACGGTGTAAAGCTTGCTCTCTTAACGTCGCCTTTCAATTATCGAAAAATTGAAGAGAAGAATATCCCGAATCCAGGCTCCACTTTTTGATGGGCGAGAGGAGCCACCCTCAATCGGCAATCTCGGAGGTTTAGCGAATTCTGATGAGAACGCCGATATTTAATCCCCCCATGTTGATACATGATTTAGGTATGCTAAAGTCCACGCTTTGATTAAAAGAGGGAGTTCCGCTGATATCATAGAAGTTGCCGGGGTAGAAATTCAGGCCGCAGCTGGCCTTAATTCCCGGAAACGAATAAGGCAGATACAGATAACTGATGAAGACTCCAGAGGACACTGGGGAGGAAGGAGAAAACTCAATGGAACCGCCAATCTGCAAAGCCGGCGTGACCGACCGGAAATTTGAATCCAAAATCCCAAAATTAGATACCAAAGTCATGTCGGTGTGAGCCAGACCGACGCCGATCTCTACTCTAAACGGCGAAGGGACGCCTTTTAATAATGGAATCTCCTGGCTTACTGTAAGAAGTCCGGCCCAAGCGTTGGAAAATCCGTAAACTCCCATACGCGCACTGTAAGACTTTCCGTTCAGGATCAGTCCAGGATAGGAATAACCATCCATGTACCGGTCTCCGGATAATACGACCTCAAGACCTGCAGAAATCCGGTCGCTTAGTCCGTATTCGATGCGCATTCGACCAATACGATGAGGATGGGTTTGATTCTCGGGATGACATATTTTAATCTCATTCCAGGATAGTCCGTAATCGTATTGAGTTGCCCCTTCAGGCAGAGCAGATTTCCCCTTGAGTGTGAAGGCCGGATAACTATGGAAAAATGGCCTCCAGGATACCCGGAAACGACCGAACCAGCCGATGTGGACGTCTTTTTTTCGAGCGTAACGACGCAACGAACCCAGCAATTGCTCGATTTCCGCTGACGATAATCCCTGGAGGAAGTAATTCTTGTCCCCTCCGGCTATGATGCCTCCTATAAGGCCCAGTATTCCTCCCGATATTCCAAAAAATATTGGCGCTATGGTTGGCGCATACTCCAGAGAAATATCGTTGTTGGAGGCGGATGACGCAATCCCGGCGGCAACGCCAATGCCTGCCCCACTGAGGAGCCCTACATCAAACTTGGATTTTCGAACGACTGTAATATATTCCACCCTGTCGATATTTACCTTGGATTGGCTTTTTCCTTTCCAGTCGTATAAAACTAGCTCTCTGTCCAATACTGCCAGCAACTCTCCCTGTAAACTCTGCCCATCATTCATAAAGACTCTGAGAGTGGCACCTTGTCTGTCAGCAGCCTGCAGCAGGCCGGTCCCTATACCCAATATTTCAAACAACACCCAAAAAGCCAACCGCCGAATCCGCATTTTGCCCACGTTTATTAATTAATAGTTAGCAAACATGTCCGACTCTTGTCAAGGCATCAACTTAGTCCACTTTTAAACTTTACGACAGCCCACTATTAAAATTTAACTGACAGATCCTTTCTTTTAAGATGATTCTTCATTGCCGTTGTTGTGAAAAAAGTGCAGATGAGCAAAGGGCAAACAGTGACCAACATTGTTCCGGATTTTGCTTTGAAACGATGGGTGGGTTTGCTGGGGAAAATCGTTGACACGCCGTTTATGCCCATCTGCCGCTCCCAGTTTGATATAAGCTTCAGCTGCGACAGCCGGACTCTTGCCAAGCGAATGCCCGGCTTCCACTGGATGACTTGCTACGGTGATTATATGCGCGAGATTGGCTATGCCCTCAAACGGGTGAACATCGATTGGGATTGCCTGGGATAAATTTTTATTTCGGGGACACAATACTTAATTCAAAAGAATTAGGTATTGCGTCCCCCTAACTCTCCCCCGCGACTCCCCTGACTCCGCCCTTATCTTTGTTGCTGTCTTTCCCAATGAGACCAGAAATCATCAGTGATTCTGTACACCAGGCTTTTGGCCAGCTCTCCGTACGCCTCTTCCGGATCCTTTGCGCTAAAATCGACAATGTCACCCGTCAGCGACACATGGCCGACTGTTCGCCTGTCGTTTGACGACCTCGTCCAGACTGTAGCCCCGC
This sequence comes from uncultured Eubacteriales bacterium, assembly GCA_964645765.1. Taxonomy (GTDB): domain Bacteria; phylum Acidobacteriota; class Aminicenantia; order Aminicenantales; family Aminicenantaceae; genus CAZGMN01. The sequence continues at coordinate 17,123 of CAZYBE010000021.1, read as the reverse complement.
TTTGTGTCTCAAAAAGCCGCACAGTAAGCGCAGCCTGAATCTCAGCCTGCACGCCCATGGATTTAATAATAGTCAACACCTGCAGCTTGGGCTTGACATCAGTGACTTTGAGATTGCCGGCAATGAGGCCCTTGACATTATATTTCTGTCCGATGGCTTTGACCGCTTCGATATCCATCTGGGAGTGCTGGACAGACTCCAACACTGCACTTTCTGTGCCGAGCTCCAGCACGCGGATGCCTGGCTGTGCGGACTGAACGGACTGTAGAAACTTTTGGGTAACGAACGGCTGCAGATTCCCCTTGGCATTGGATGAAAACTGGATGAGCCCGACTGCCTCGTAGTTCTTTAAGTCTACGCGAGGAGGAATCAATACTTTTATCGTATTGGAGCAACTTGAAATAAAGACAACAATCATCCCGATTAAAGCGAAAGTAAGATGACGATGAATCCTGCAATTCATAACATCCTCCTTTCGAAATCTTAATCCTGATTTTTTAATTCTCTTCAGCCTCGTCTCTTTTATAGAACGTTTTGTTCTACACGTCTCTCTCTTCAACACAACCAATTTTTATATACTACAGAGGAACCTGTTATACAAGTGTAAAAAATATTTCTCGAGAATAATTTTTATTCTTTAGCAGCGATTTTTTCTCTGAGTTCCTCGATCTTCAGTTGTATTTCCTTGATTTCCTTCATAATTTCAAGCCGGCTGTAGTTGATGAAATAGCGGAGAATAAAAACTGCGCCGAAGAGAAGCCAAAAGCAGGCCAAAATCCCAAACCAGAGCTTGTTGGTTGGGTCTGATGTGAATCCGCCGATGAGCAGAAACGATGTGCATAAAATCGTAATATAGATCCACATGGGATAAGTTATCCTTTTTTCTCTTTTGAGTGCCTTGATTTGCTTGTCTAGCATTTTTTCAACCTCCTTTCGATATTTTTCATATCTCTCGCCCGAAGAGAATTCACGGGAACTCCACTCCTCCTGCCGCGCTGCTTTATTTTTTTTCACCATTCCGGGCCTCCAATACCTGCCTTAATTCTTTCTTGGCATAATGCATCCGTGACTTGACCGTCCCCAGATTGCAGCCCGCAACCTGAGCAATTTCCTCGTAGCTCATATCTTCCACAAAATAGAGAGCGAGCACTTCTCGATGAAGAGGATTCAGCCTGTTTAATGCGTGATGAACTTGGATCATGTCTTCAAGCTCCAGAAGGGGCTCATCATTCTGGGTGATGGCCTCTTCGGCATAAGACTCTTGGATTTTTTCATGACGGATTTCTTGCCGGATGAAGCTAACGGCAAGGTCGTGGGCGATGCGATATATCCAAGTATGAAACGCTTTTGGGTCTCGCAATTTGCGGATTTTTTTAAAAACCGTAAGCCAAACTTCTTGCAATATATCATAGGCGTCGGTTTCTCTGGAAACAAGCATGCGGATATAGTAAAAGAGCCTCTTTTCTATCATGGTGACCAACTCTCGATAGGCCTCTGCCTCGCCAAGCTGACAGCGGAGGACGAGCCACTCTTCATGAAGCTTTCGCTTACTGCCCATTATGTTTCCAATTGTTAGTCGCTTTTTCAGAAAGATTTGTTCATTGCCAAAGTTAAATTCTAAGTTTATTTTTTGAAATTTGCTATAAAGGAGTGAGAAAGGGATGCCAAAGAAATTTCCTTATCATCCCATGGATCTCATTGACAGAGGCCATCTTTTGGCGATAAAAAGCAGCTATAGGTCACAAACAGAAAAGAGATGAAAGGGAGAAAAACAAAAATAGAAAAAGGCGTTCTTCAGCAGGATTCGATGAAGACCCCGTCAAAGGAGGGAAAAAGATGAAGAGAAGTTTTTCACGTTTTATTATAGCTTCTTTAATTGTGCTATTTATTTGGAGCGTCGGCCCGCTTCAAGCCGTTAAGGCTTCCAGTCAAACATCAGATTCCAAGCATGTTAAGATCGGGCTTTTCGGCATCGGCCTTGAGGCTTACTGGCCGCAGTTTGCAGGACTTCGAGAGAGGCTCGAGGGCTACCTGAAAAAAATCCAGGAAACCCTCTCTGCCACTGGCGTTGAAGTCATTACCGCAGGCCTTGTCGATACGGTGGACAAAGCGCAGCGGACCGCCGAACTTTTTAAGACGAGCGATGTAAGACTCATCTTTCTTTATGTCTCCACCTATGCGCTTTCCTCTACAGTCCTTCCTGTTGTGCAGGAGACCAAAGTCCCGGTGGTTGTCCTCAACCTCCAGCCTGAAAAGGCCATCAACTATGCCTGGTTCAACTCCCTCGGAGACCGGGGAAAAATGACAGGCGAATGGCTGGCTTTCTGCCAGGCCTGCTCTGTGCCTGAGATTTCCAGCGTCTTCAACCGCGCCGGAATCTCTTTCCACCAGGTCACTGGAACTCTCGATGACCCAGAGTCTTGGGCTGAGATTCGGGAGTGGGTCGAAGCTGCCAGAGTGGCTGAAGTCATGGCCCGCAACCGCCTCGGCATTCTCGGCCACTACTATAACGGTATGCTCGATGTCTATTCCGACCCGACCCAGCAGGCTGTCTTTTTCGGAACTCACATCGAGCATCTGGAAATCGGCGAATTGAAGCTGCTCCGCGACAAGGTGACGAAAAGAGAAATCGAAGAGAAAGTGCGAGAGGTCCACCGGGAATTTGAAGTCCTCCCTGAATGCCCCAAGGAAGAAATCGAGCGGGCCGCACGGACAGCCTGCGCCCTGGACAAGCTGGTGGAGGAAAAAAGACTTGGGTCGCTCGCTTATTACTACGAAGGAACGCCGGGAAGCGAAGAGGAAGACATCATCACCTCGGTCATCGCCGGCAACTCTCTCCTCACGGCCAGGCATGTGCCTGTGGCCGGCGAATGCGAGGTGAAGAATGCCCAGGCCATGAAAATCATGGATGCCTTTGGCGCTGGCGGCTCCTTCAGCGAGTTCTACGCCATGGACTTCAACGAGGATATCATCCTCATGGGACATGACGGGCCCGGGCATTTAGCCATCGCTGAAGGAAAGCCGATATTGAAGCCGTTGGGCGTTTTTCACGGAAAGCCCGGCAAGGGCCTCTCAGTAGAGATGAAAGTCAAGCACGGACCGGTGACTTTGCTGGCTGTCGTCCAGACGCGGGATGGAAAACTTAAGCTCCTCGTAGCTGAGGGAGAATCTGTCCCCGGTCCAATCCTTGAGATTGGGAATACAAACAGCCGCTACAAATTCTCGCTCGGCGTCAAAAAATTCATCGAGGCCTGGAGCAGCGAGGGCCCTGCCCATCACTGCGCCGTCGGCTTGGGACACATAGCCTCTAAGATCCAAAAACTCGGCGCCATCCTGGGGATGGAGGTGGTGAAGGTTTGCTAAATTCTGGGTGAATTCTGGGGACACAATATTTAATTTTGAATTGAGTATTGTGTCCCCGAAATTACACTGCATCCGACACGGATGAGAAGTTGAATTCTTTCACCTTGAGCGCAGGGACAAAAGCAGACTGGCCGGTCTCACCGCCGACCGCTCTCTTCGGCTGGGACATCATCTCCACGTTCTTCAGAACATTGACCGGGCTTTCGTTGAAGCGGAAATTGTTGACAGGGTGGCTGACCTTGCCGTTTTCAATCAAGAATGTCCCATCCCGCGTCAGGCCTGTCAGGAGCAGAATCATCGGGTTCAAATCGCGAATGTACCAGAAACGGCTGACCAGCACGCCTTTCTTTGTTGAGCGGACGAGGTCTTCCAGACGATGGCTCTCTCCTTCCATAATGACGTTAGCCGGGAAGGAGACAGGCTCTTTCCCCATTTTCTCAGCCCAGAACCTGGTGTAAATCAAATTCTTAATGAGGCTCTTCTCTATCCAGACTGTCTTTTCTTGAGGCAGCCCGTCTTCACCGAGAGGAAAAGCCGGGATTTGAGCGAAAGCAGGGTCGCTGGAGATGGTGATTTTGGATGAGACAAGCATCTCTCCCAGGCGGTTCTTTCCCTCAGGAAGGGAAAGAAAGCTCCTCCCTTCATCAGCCTCCCGGGCGGTGAAGTTATAAAGGAGGAACCAGACCATATCGGCAACAGCGGCAGGCTCGAGAATGACAGTGTATTTTCCTGCAGGCAGAGGCCTGGGATTTCTGGAATCAATCGCCTTCCGCACTGCGCCATCAGCCAGGTTTCCGACCCCTACCCTATCCACATCCTCCTCTTCAGCCGAAGTCCAACCAGAGCCTCCCTCGCCGCTGCGAAAGGTGTTGTTGAAATAGGAACGGGTGGAGAGGAGATAATAGGAGAGGCCTTTCGAATTCATGAAAGCGGAGAAGCCTGAGCTCGTTTCGAAGAAGCCGGCAGAGGTGAGGTTTTCCTTTTTCGCTTTATCGATGACCGAAACAATCGAATCGACTCTTTTCCCGGGTGAGAATTCAGCTGTGCTCTTGTAAAAAAGCGCCGGGACCTTGGGATATTTCTGAGGGCCGAGAGGAGGCATGAGCTCAGCGTTTTCCGGTGCCACCTCGGCCAAGGCATCTGCTCGAGCCACTGCTTCCCTGATTTTTTCTTTATTCAGCTCGTTGATCACTGCGATGCCTCTCTTCTTGCCTTTGGTGACATCGACATATAAATCTAGCCTGTTGTAGACGCCGTTGGTGGTGATGGCGTTGTTGGCAAATCGGGTGGAGCCGTTCTCGCGGCCGGAGATTCCGATTCCGATGGCCTTTCCCGGGTTCTCTGAGATGATATTCTGGAGAAGAGTCATTATTTCCTTTTCATCTAAAATCATAGCTTCCCTCCTGCGCTGACGATGTTCACCTGACGGAAGCGGGCCGGCGCGCTTCCATGCCCCATCCTGGCTGACTGGGGCGGCTCGCCTTTCCCGCAGCCGAAGACTCCCCAGTTCTCCCAGTATTCCTTGGAGCAGATGGCATCGAGCGACCCCCAGAAGTCAGTGGTTTTGGATTGATAAGCAACATTCTTGACCATGTCGCCGAGCTTGCCGTTCTTGATTTCCCAGACAGCGTCCCCGCCAAACTGGAAGTTGTATCTCTGGTGGTCGATACTGAAACTCCCCATCCCATCGAAAAGCAGGCCTTCTTTGGTATCCGAGATTAGTTGATCGAGAGGGAGAGGCTTGTCACCAGGCTTGAGCCAGATGTTGGGCATCCTCTGCATGGGAAAGGAGGACCAGGAGTCGGCAAAAGCGCAGCCCTTGGATTCCTTTTCATTGACAAACCGTGCCAGCTCCCGTGTCGTCTGGTATCCGACAAAGTTTCCTTCCTTGATGATGTCAAACCTGCGGGCCTTGACTCCGTCGTCATCGTAGCCCGCAGTGCCCAGCGCAGAGGGGAGGATTTTGTCGCCGACAATGTTCATCAGCGACGAGCCGAATTTGAGCTTTCCCAGCTTGTCCAGAGTCACAAAGGTCGTCCCTGCATAGTCGGCTTCCCATCCCAGCGCTCTGTCGAGCTCTGTGGCATGGCCGATGCTCTCGTGCATGGTAAGGCAGAGTTGGGAGGGCATGACGATGATGTCCATTTTTCCGGCCGCCCCCTGCTTGGCCTTTACTTTCTGCACGGCTTCTTCGCCAGCTTTCCTGGCCTTTTCTATCCAGTCTAAGGATTCGATGAGCTCATAGCCCTTTTGTTCAGGAGGAACCTGGATAGAGCGCGTCTGGGAATCGCCTGCTACGACGGCAACAGCAGTGGATTGGGGGTAGGTGTAGATGAGGTCCTGTTCGATAAAAGAGCCATCTGTCGAGGCGAAATATTTCCACATCTCGTTGAACATGAGGTAGGTCATGGCGACCTTGATGCCATCGACCTTGAGCATCTCCTCGTTGATGCGGAGCACAAGGTCGATTTTTTTCTCCATGGGAATCTTGAAAGGATTCTTCTGGATGGGCGATTGCCAGTGGTCCTGGTAAGCAGGCTCTGGCGCGAGCTCTACCGGCTGCTTGAGCAGGCGCGAACTCGCCCTGGCAACTTCAACGGCCATGGCGGCAGTTCTTTGGATTTCTTCCTTTTCAAGCAGGTAGCTTGAAGCAAAGCCCCAAGCACCATTGACGATGGCCCGGACTCCAAAGCCGATGTCCTCTGTGTCAGCAACGGTTTCTATACGCCTGTCCCTGCCGAAAATGTACTGGTTCCTGTAGCGGCAGATGCGGATGTCCGCGTAGGAAGCACCCTTTGATTTTGCAGTGTCCAATGCCAGTTCCGCCAGGTCTTTCATTCTTGCCTCCTTTCGAGCCCGAAGAGAATCATCCTTCTCCACGGCTCTTCTGTCCTGAAATGGACTATTTCATGCCTGATTTCATCTGGAGTCAATTCCCTGAAATCGTGCCTGTAATCAGAATGCCCGAGATAGGGAGAGCCTTGAATCCAGAGAGAGGATTCTCTTTGGGCAGGCTCGGTGACCCAAAAATTATCCAATTTCATCAGAGGCAAGACGAGAAGGCTGGACGCCGTTAACTTAAAAAAATCCCTTCTTAGCATGTTAAATCTCCTCTGAGATATACATATATTTTCTCTCAAAAGTTTTGGGGACACAATACTTAATTTGTGCTAAGTTATGGGTACACAATGCTTAATTCACAAGGCTAGTTAAGTTATGGGGACACAATATTTAGCTTTCTAAATTAAATGTGTCCCCTTAATTTTTTTTTATGTCTTTGGCATAATACTTGCTGGACATTAGAAATAAATTTTTGGTGAGGGCCAGATGAAAATCACATTAAGACCGATCGCTTCTTTTTCTTTAATGGTTCTTGGAATTTTTTTAGTATTTCTCTCAGGGCCATCTTCAACAGAGGAAAGCTCCTCGATGGATGCTGTCATCAAGAGCCTTTACGAATCCCTTTCCTTTCCCGAGGGTGGAGCGCCCGACTTCGAGCGTCTTCGTTCGGCCGTCACACCAGAAGCTCAATTCATCCGAATCAACAAGGATGACACCATTGACCGCATGAACAGAGAAACCTTTATCCGCTCCTTCCAGGAAAGAATTCAAAAGGGGCTGATGAAGAGCTTCCACGAGTCGGAGATTGCGCGCAGGGTCGAGGTTTTCGGACGGATGGCCCATGTCTTTTCTACTTACCGAAAGGGAATCAACATTACAGACCCAGAGAAAATGGTTAGGGGAATTAACAGCATCCAGCTCATCAACGCCGAGGGCCTCTGGCAGATCTGTGCCATCTTATGGATGGATGAGCGCAGCGACTGTCCCATCCCTCCTGAATATGTGCCGCGTTCTTCGAAGACTCGGTAATTCGTTTCTCCGTGCTGTCAAAATCCCTTTCTGAAAAGCGCCCCAATTTCAGGTCTAACTAATTGCCTTTTTTGCATAATTAAGTATTGTGTCCCCATAATTCGAACTTCGTAAATTAAGTATCGTGTTCCTATAATTACCCATAATTTGACATCAATAACGTGTAATTGATAAATTTTCTGTCCATGGAAGACACAAGAATAATACCTGTCATAGATTTGGGGGCCACGCACACGAGAAGGGGATTCGTAGCCATCCGAACAAGCCAACGTCGATTCATCGGAACCCCTTATCTTCTCTACCCTGAAAAGCCTAAAAAGATAAAGAATCCCACAAAGTTCGTTCAAGGCCATCCCAAAGGGTTTGTGACAGACCTCACAGCGACATTGGAAAAAACAGTAGAGAATCTAAAAGTCTTGTACCAAAGGGTCAAAAAGAAATATCGTTATCCTTTAGTAAAAACTGTCGGAATATCTGCGCCTGGTGCCTGGCTGGAAGAGGGAATTCCCTATAAGGGAACAGTTCCCAATGTGCCTGATTTAGAGAATTTCAACCTGGCAGAGGAAGTTTCCAGGATGATGGGACCTGGATGGCGCGCTGCCGTTAATAACGATGGTGTAGCCAATGTCCTGGCCATGGCTCATTATCTTTTGGCAAACATCGAGAAATATCCCGCAGCAAAAGAAGCCTTAAAAGAGAGCGGAAAAATTGCCGGTTTCATTCCAGGAACAGGTTTTGGGGCAGGTGCTTTTTACATCAAAGAAAGCCAGGTCATGCCCATCCCGGGACCCCAGCAGTTTTTTGACATTATCGTAGGAGAAGGTGAAGGAAGAATAGCTCCTCATTGCTTAACACCAGAAGACCTGGCAACAGGTGAAGGATTGAAACGTCAGGCAGAGAGAAACATCATCTTGGCAAATAAATTCAGCAAAGATAAACTCACCGGAGAATTTATAGCGTCTTTAACCGAGCATAAGGATGAAAGCATAAAAGAGGCAGCTCGATCTCTCTACAGAAAAGCAGGAGAAGCTTTAGCTCAAACGATGATTTTAGCCTTTGAAGGAGGAGCAGAGGGCGAATCCAAAAAAGCTGTAGTGAATAACCCTCCGCGCTTAGAAGCTGAATTCTGGCAATGGGTCAAAGGAACAAGAGTATTCATCCTGGGAGGCTGGCTGACAGCCAAGCCTGCCAAAAGATATACTTTGTCTGTTTTGGAAAAAACGCTTAAAAATAAGGGTTATGATTTTGTGATTATATTGGCTGATGAAATTCCGGGAGTGAGCGAAGTTTTAGAGAAGGATGCTGCTGGGCTCGTCGGAGCAGCCCTTTTATTACCTCCTTCTGCTATGCGCATTCTTGAATGAGTCGCCAAATTTGGCTCAGAAAAGAATTGACCTCATCCCTTTCAAAATAGACTTTATAAAAGCCAAAAAATGAGTCGATGAAATAATTTTAAAAATTCACGTTTATAAGAGGCAGGACTCTTGAGTATTTCGGATTGTCGCGGACGATATTGACCAGGCCGATTTGGACGCCTTTCAACCGCCAGCAGTAGTTCACAATCCCAATGCTCACCCCTGTCTGCGTTCCTCTGATATAGTTGACGGCGCTCGCCGCAAAGCCGATCATCCGGCCATCTCTTGCCACTTGAACTGTCCCCAGCGCCAGTTGAATGCCTTTCAGAACTTCGCCGCCCACACCGAGGCCGCCGACCATGATGCCCTGAACCTCTGTAGAGCCAGCACCAATGCCGCCGATTGTCAACCCGATCATTTTTTCACCGGCTCCCACTCCGATGCCTCCGATATTGATCCCCACAAGCCGGCGTCCTGCGCCGACGCCAAACAAGCCGACATTCAGCCCGGTCATATCTCTCCCAGCACCGACCCCGAACCCGCCGAGATTGACCCAGGCTGCATCCCTGCCAGCACCGGCGCCGAAGAGCCCAATGTTCAATCCCTTCATATCCTCGCCAGCTCCCACACCCAAGCCGCCGATGTTAATGCCTGTAAGATTCTCTCCAGCCCCTACTCCCAGGCCGCCGATGTTAATGCCTGTAAGATTTTTTCCTGCTCCTACACCAAAGCCGCCGATATTAATGCCTGTTAGGCTTTCACCGGCCCCTGCTCCAAGACCGCCGATATTCACGCCAACCACGTTTTCCCCACTTCCCACTCCCAATAGTCCGACCGAGAGGCCAACCAGATTTTTTTCCGCAGCGACACCCAAAACTCCGACCTGAATTCCCTGCAAATAGCCTCCCCCAGGAATTACGCCCAGGGACAGCCCCCTAACCTTGGCTTCCTTATTGTCATTCTTCGGTGTCCAGAGCGTAATGTTGACTCCAGTGATACGCCTCACCTGGCTGTCTCGAAAATTGAACCTCAACCCAGTGAACTCTTTGGAATTGCCGAAACTGATGCCCCACTTTTTTGAGGGGAAATCGAAGCTCTGAGAGAACAACGTCGAGCTTGCGAAGAGAATTAAAAACATGACCCCCAGAATGAATCTCGACCCACGGCCAGATGATCCATTTTTTCTTTTCATATAAAATCTCCTTTTTGAACTACACACTTTTCATCCGCTAAACAGCCGATATAAATCTTGGCAATTTTTGTGCAGATTTTTTGGGCACTCTTCAAAAATCAACCCTCGACGGGTCTGATGTTGATTGGATGCATACAATCCCACGCCCTGTTATACGTAAAATGGCTTGAAAAAGTTCTATCCCTTCTCGATGGAAAGGAACTCATCAGACCAGAGCAGGAGATAATGGTTTATTTATATTTTGCAGGCATTGGCTGCAGCTGATACATGCTTAACAATACGCCCGAGTCTAAGGAAGCTTCGAATAATTCTAGGAACTAAACTTTATAAGGGATCACCTTTTGTAAAGAAAGATGGTGTGGCTTTTTCCATTCTCGTCGTCCAGCTCCACAACTTCGACCTCTTTCTCCTCCCAACCTGGAATATGGTAATTGTGAGAGACGACACGCGTCCCGGGCTTCAACTGCTTTTCCAAAAGAGGGCGCAACAGCTCGTTGGATTCTGGCAAGAGATAGAGAGTGATTACTGTCGCTTTTGAGAAATCCATTTTCATCACGTCTCCGAGCCGGAATTTGACCAACTTCTCCACGCCTTCCTTCCTTGCGCCTTCCTTCGACTCCTTGATTCTTTGAGGGACAATGTCTATTCCGGTACCATGCGCCCCGTACTTCTTGGCCGCAGTGATGACGATCCGTCCATCGCCGCAGCCAAGGTCATAGACAATATCGCTGCTCGTGACCTTCGCCATCTCCAGCATCCTTTCCACCACAGCCATGGGTGTGGGCACGAAGGGCGCCAGGTCAACGGCATCTTCCCTTCCATGTGCCCCTTCATAGAGCTGAATCAAATTTTTATTGTCATAACGAAAAGAATAGGGCGTCCCGGGCTGAAGGTTGTAAGTGATAACACCGTCCACGCGTTCGTATGTAATATCCATGGCCACACGAGTCGGATACCGATGGATCTTGTCCACCTCCAGGGCTTTGTCTTCGGGTTTTTCGGCGGAGTTGTACGGTTTGATCCGGTAATGCACGATGCCGTCGGTCACATTCCGAATCGTAATCGCGTCTCCAGAGGCAAGGGAGAGCTCATTGCTTTTTTTATGACCGGTGCCAGTTGTCAGTAAAAAAACGGCAGCAATGATAATGAGAGCAGCGGCCAGAATGATTTCAATTTTTCGTTTCATGGTTGCCATCCAATCTTGATTTTGTCCTTTCTGATTTTTTGTTCATCCTCAACAGAGCGCGAGTTTAAATTTCCGAGGCTTTTAAATTCTTAATCATTTTTTGAGATTATACCATATTTTTGGCATCGAACAATTTCAGGGACACATAACTTAATTCACGAGATGAGTATTGTGTCCCCCTGACTTATCCCCCTAAGAAACTTGGAGAGATAAAAATCAATTATGAAATAAAGAAGAGCAGGCAGAAGCCGACAATTTCAGGGGCTCATAACTCGATCCACGAGATAAGTGATATGTCCCCATAATTGTCCCCATAATCGGAGATAAGTAATGTGTCCCCATAATTCCCTGAAATTATAGGGTGCGAATTCTTTTCCTGCCCAATCTCAATTTCATCGTCAAAATCTTGTCAGTTGAAAAGATGTGGGCGGCGATTGCGACCAGAATGACGAAAACGATAAACATGTAGAGAATCCCGTAGAGTATGGCGCTGTAATTTTCAAGGAAAATGTTCTGCGTGGTCAAAAATGGATGAGTGAAGGGAATGGCCAAGACGAAAATTTTCACGGGCAAGGAGAGCGACTTCATGTCTGATAGGAAGAAAATAAAGTAAGGTATCATAACCAGAAACATCACTGGCATGATCAAGGTTTGAGCGCTCCTGAAATCTTCAGCCAGGACGCCCAGTATAGTTGCCATAGCCAAGGCACAGAGTATGGCAAAGAATAAAGATATCCCCAGGATGATATAGCTATTTGTATTCAACGATAATCCCAATTTTTGGATGACACCGCTCATTTGTGATGCTGCCGGGAGATCTCCGTAAAGTCCGCCCATAAAACTTCTGAAACCGACCAGATAAATAATCGCCGAGATTAAGCCAACCAAGCCCGAAGAAAGCATTTTTGTGGTGATAATCGAGGATCGGCTTATGGGAACGGTTAAGAGAGTCTCAAGAGTTTTGTTCTGTTTCTCCATAGCTATGGCCGAAATGACCATTTGAGAGGAATAGATGATGATCATCATTAGAATAACAGGAACGAAGACGGTTTGGGAGGTAACAAGCCCTGTAATCGCAGAGGCAGAAGCTTCTGCCGATTTATCCTTGACTATAACAAAATCTTTGCTTTTGATCGGATTTTTTAAATTGTCAGGATCTGCGCCAGGAATCCTCTTTTTGAGAAAGTCATTGGAAAGATAATTGTTTATGGCAGAAATGACCGCTTTGAATACAGCAGAATTTCTTGTCGCACTTATAGAGAAGCTTCTCAAAAAAGTATAGGTCTCGATTTCCTTGATTTTAAATTCTGTAACAGAATTTCCAAAACCTTCAGGGATGATTAAAAGAAGATTCGAATCGCTGGCTTTTACAGAGTCAATCGCTTTCTCTTTATTTTTTTCTTTCAACAATTCAACCTTGAAATTGGCTGATTGAAGCCCTTTGACGAGCTCATTGGAAAATTGAGAGTCGTCAAGGTCGAGAGCGGATATTTTCTGTGCCGCCGCTGCCTTTTTCACCTCTCCTTTGGCCAATTGCCCTATAAAGTAAAACAAAACAAGGGTGAAAAGAAGCGAGAAAATCAATTGACGGGTGATGAGCTCTCTTATTTCTTTTTTGAGAAGGTTAAGAAATTTTTTCATTGCAGTGAACTCCTGAAAACTTCTTCAAGATTTTTTGCCTCGTATTTTTCCTTTAATTCCTGGGGTGTTCCTGAATCAAGGATTATTCCCTTATCAATCATCGCCACTCTATCAGAGAGAAATTCTATCTCCAGCATGTTATGTGACGAGAGCAGAACAGAAGTCCCCTCTCTGACACGCTTTTTGATAATCTCCCTGACTTCAAGAGCGTTAATCACATCAAGCCCGGAGGTCGGCTCATCGAGAATGGCCAAAACCGGCTTGGTCATCAACGCTCTGGCCAGGAGAATCTTTCTTGTCATTCCTTTGCTGTAGGTGCCAACTTTATCCTTGATTCGCTCTCCCAAATCAGCGATGGCCTTTGCGCTTTCGATGAATTCCTCTTTCTCCTGGTTGGTGCTTGCATAGAAGTTTGCCATAAACTTGATATATTCGATTCCTCTTAGATTCCGGTAGGCGCCGGCTTCCTCCGGGAGGTAACTGATCTTTTCCCGAATCTTTTCAGGTTCTTTTTTTAAATCATGCTCCAGAAATGTGACTTTCCCGGCAGAAGGGGAAAGAAGAGTGGCTATGATTCGGAGGGCAGTTGTTTTTCCTGCGCCGTTGGGGCCGATGAGGGCAAAGATTTCGCCCTCCTGAACCTGGAAGCTGATCCCTTTTAATGCCTCCAAATTCCCGTAAAACTTTTTTAATCCTTCGACTTGAAGAACGATGCTCATTCCAAGCTCCTATCCTTTTAAATATTCGACATTACATACATGTAATTTTCATGTAAGTTTAAAGTATTAGACATAAATTGTAAAGTCATAAAAGGGAAAAGGGGACAGGCTACTTTTTCATCCCTTTATAAATAAGCGATAAAAGAGAAAATTTCTATTCATTGGGAAAAGTAGCCAATCCCCCCCCTTTTTCCCTATCGAAGGGAGCGTGGCAATTTCTTTAGAAAAAGGAACGGGCAACTTTTTAAACTTCTATTAATTGGAAAAAATAGCCTGTCCCCCTTTCCAGATTGACAAGAGAGATTGTCAAAAGATATATTTCATTGGTGATATTCGAGACTCGATGAGAATCAAAAAATTTTGCATAAAAAAGAATTCATTGAAATTAAATTCCAGGAGGGCGAGATGAAATCTTCAATTGCCAGAGCTTCGCTCATAATACTATCTCTCATATTATGCACTGGGATCATTCTCGGGCAGCCAAAAGCCATCTTCGATGACTATTTCAGCGACAAAGCCATGCGCATCGACTTCTACATGATAGGCGATGCCAAAGAAGAAACTATCACCATCGACCATCTCTACCAGGAAGAGATTTGGCCTGAGGGCAAGAATAATCTCATCGACACCTTCAACAACGGCCGCTATGCAGTGAAGGTCTATGATGTCGCCTCAAATCAATTGATCTATTCCAGAGGCTTTGACTGCATGTTCGGCGAATACAAGACAACAACGCCTGCGCTCAACGGAGTCAAAAGGACTTTCAACCGCTCGGTGCACATTCCCTTCCCCAAACGTCCTGTGCTCTTTGTGATTGAAGGCAGAGACAAAAAGAACCTCCTTCATCCATTGTACAGTGAGAATATTGACCCCTCTGATTACCATATCATCAGGGAAACAACCCGCAACAATGACTTTATCTATGAAGCGCTGAAGAACGGTGACCCCCATCAGAAAGTCGATTTAGTCTTTCTGGCTGAGGGATACACGGCAGAAGATAAGGATAAATTTAAATCAGACGTTGACCGGTTCTCAGGCTATCTTTTCGAGATTGAGCCCTACAAAAGCGCAAAATTAAAATTCAATGTCTATGGAGTTCTCCGGCCGTCAGCAGAGAGTGCGATGGATGAGCCGCGGCAGGGCGTCTTCAAGAAGACCGTTCTCAACGCCTCCTTCAACGCCTTTGACCTGGATAGATACATGCTGACCGAAGAAGGAAAGAAGCTGCGCGAGATTGCAGCCCAGGTGCCCTACGACGCCATCGTCATTCTGGTGAACAGCAAACGCTATGGAGGTGGAGGAATCTACAACGACTACTGCATCACCACTGTTTACAGCCCCGCAAGTAAACGTGTCTTTGTCCATGAATTCGGACATTCCTTCGCCGGCCTTGCGGATGAATACTATATGTCTGATGTTTCCTATAACGACTTTTATCCCAAAGGAGTCGAGCCTCTCGAGCCCAACATCACGGCCTTGCTCAACCCCGGCGAGGTGAAATGGAAAGACCTCCTTTCTCCTGGGATTCAAATACCGACCGATTGGGGCAAGGAAAAGCGTGAGAGCCTGCAAGCCGAAAGGCAGAAGAACCGGCAGGCGATGAGACAGGAACTCGACCTTGCCAAACAAAAAGGACTTTCAGAAAAGCAGGTCAAAGGAATCGAGGAGAGATTCAGAAAAGCTGATCAGGAAATTAACCGCCAGCTCGAAGAAGTGAGAAAGCAATACAGCTATCTTGAGGACAAAGTCGGTGTCTTTGAAGGCGCCGGCTATGCAGCCAAAGGACTTTACCGGCCGATGATGTACTGCTTGATGATTTCCAGCCCAAAAGAAGAATTCTGCCTTGTCTGCCAGAAGGCCATAGCCCGAATGATTAATTACTACAGTGAGGAGTGATAGAAATGTCTGATAAGAATATTAAAAGAAGAAAATTTCTTAAATCCCTGCTTGCGGGCGCATCTGTGTTAGCGCTCGATTGGAATTCTTTTCCAAAAGGTTCAGGAAAAGGCCCAGGACAAAATGAAGGCAAAACAGATTTTGACGCCGTGATAATCGGCTCCGGTCTCGGCGGCCTGAGCTGCGCTGCAGCCTTTGCCAGGCAGGGATTCAAACCCCTGGTTCTCGAGCAGCATTATGTACCGGGCGGCTACGCGACGACATTCAAGAGGCGCGGCGGCTTTGTCTTTGATGTTTCGCTGCATTCGACATCCGTTAGCGAGCGCGAAAGGCTGGACAAAATAATCCCCGGCTTTCCAGAGATAAAAGACATAGAGTATGTCCCTCATCCAAATCTCTACCATGTCATTTTTCCTGATTACGATATCCGCGTGCCGCAGAAGGATTTGCAGGGTTATATCAATACTCTTGTCAAGCTCTTCCCAGAAGAAAAGCAGGGAATCGAGGGAATCTTCGAAGACATGAAGGGGTTGGTCAGCGATATTTCTAAATACTCCGCTGCCGGCGGCAAAATCAATATGAGCACCTTTGCCCAAGATTATCCTTATTTATCCAAGAGCTTTGCCAGAACCTGGGGCAGCATGCTGGATGCCCGCATCAAGAATATCAAGTTGAAGGCAATCATCTCCGCTCTCTGGGGATACTACGGCCTTCCTCCTTCCAAGCTTTCAAGTATTTATTATGCCCTGCCCACGATTTCTTATCTTCAAGAAGGAGGCTATTACGTCAAAGGAAGGTCTCAGAAGATAAGCAATGCCATGGTGAATTATATCGAGGAGCGGGGCGGCAAGGTCATGCTGAGAACGCGCGTGGAAAAAATATTGGTCAAGGACCATGCCGCCTACGGAGTGCAGACCGCTGATAAAAAGGTCTATACAGGGAAGGTCGTCGTCTCGAATGCCAATGCCTATGACACATTCCACCGAATGCTGGACGAAGGCGATTACCTAAAAGATTATTTGGCCAAGATGGATAGATACACTGTCAGCCTTTCCAGCTTCCAGGTTTTTCTGGGCTTGAAGAAAGACCTCGTCGGAGAACTCGGCATAAAGGACACAGAGGTCTTTTATGAAACAGGATATGACATGGAAGAAGGTTTCAAGAGAGCGGTTAATGCGGATAATGAAAACGAAGGGTATGGCCTTATGCTCTATGATAATCTCTACAAGGATTATTCCCCCAAAGGGAAGAACACAATCACTCTTCTCACGCTCCAGGGATATGACCACTGGAAGAAATACGAAGCCGACTACTTTAAAGGAAATAAAGATGAATACCGAAAAGAGAAAGAAAGAATCGCAGAGATATTGATCAGAAAAGCTGAAGAGACTCTCCTTCCCGGCCTCTCCAAAGCGATAGAGGTTAAAGAAATCGGCACTCCCCTGACCAACGTTCGTTACACCAGCAATTATCGGGGCGCCATTTATGGCTGGGACCAGACTCTTGACAACTCGCCTCCGAACCGGATGCCGCATGTCACCCCGATAAAAAATCTCTATCTCGCAAGCGCCTGGACGAGCCCGGGCGGAGGCTATGGAGCTGTTCTGGGCAGCGGGCTGGAATGCTTCAGCCTCATCATGAAAGATTGGAAGTAAATATTCTTCTTATTCCTCCCACAACGCCCGTTGACTTGACATCCTGCTGATTGTCAACCTCTAATCTCGTAAATTAAATTGTAATTGCGAGCAAAGCAATCTCTAACAAAAAGTTTTCATTGTGAGCCCTGACAGAAGATCAAAGGATTATGAATCCGCAGATTGGAGGTTCGAGTCCTTCAACAGAACACCACGGCTGATGACATTTGAAGACAATTTTTTACATTTTATTGACAACTTCATGTT